>CAYLLT010000063.1:0-35480 GCA_964384465.1 uncultured Planctomycetales bacterium
GGGAACTTGGGGGGGGCGGGGGGGGGGGGGGCTGTGGGGGGGGGGGGGGAGGGGGAGGGGGGAGCGGGGGAGACAGGGCGTTCACGCGCATCGTGGTGGAGAAACCGTTCGGGCACGACCTGAGCAGCGCGTGCGAGTTGAATGCCCGTTTGCAGGAAGCGTTTGACGAGTCGCAGATCTTCCGCATCGATCACTATCTCGGCAAAGAGACGGTGCAGAACATCTTGGCCCTGCGGTTCGCGAACGCGATTTTCGAGCCGCTGTGGAACCGGCGCTACGTCGATCACGTTCAGATCACGGTGGCGGAGCGCGTGGGCATGGAGGGCCGCCGCGGGCAATATTACGACACCGCCGGCGCGACCCGCGACATGGTGCAGAACCACATGATGCAACTGCTCTCGCTGGTGGCGATGGAGCCGCCGGCGGCGATGGAAGCCCGGACGATCCGCGATGAGAAGGTGAAGGTGCTGCGGGCGATCCGGCCGCTGGTGGACGCCGGCCACGGGGGGCCGGCGTTACAGGAGAGCTGCGTTCGCGGGCAGTATGGGCCGGGGTCGTTCGCCGGCAATGCGATGAAAGGTTACCGGCAGGAAGAGGGCGTGGCGGCCGATTCGACTACGGAGACGTTCGTGGCGCTGCGATTGTTCATCGATACGTGGCGGTGGTCGGGTGTGCCGTTTTATCTGCGGCACGGCAAGCGGCTGCCGAAGCGCGTGACCGAGATCGCGATCCAGTTCCGCTCGCCGCCGATGGCGATGTTCCGCGAGGCCGAGCAGGTGCCGGATGCGCAGAACATGCTGGTGCTGCGGGTGCAGCCGGATGAGGGCGTGTCGCTGTCGTTCGATGCGAAGGTGCCGGGGATGCGCATGCGGCTGGGGCAGGTGAAGATGGATTTCCGCTACGGGAGCACGTTCGGGAACGAATCGCCGGAGGCTTACGAGCGGCTGCTGCTGGACGCGATGCTGGGCGATTCGACGCTGTTCATCCGGGCGGACGAAGTGGAGTATTCGTGGCGGTTGATTTCGCCGCTGCTGGAGGAGTGGCAGGCGGGGCCGGCGCCGAAGTTTCCCAACTACGAGGCGGGTACCTGGGGGCCTGCGGAGGCGGATGCGCTGTTTGCGGGAACGGGGAGCGGCTGGCGGCGATTATAGGAGGATGACCATATGACCAATGCGAGAATGTCATCCTGGCGCTTTATCATTTTTCTCCCGCTCATACTGAGTTTCATTTGGGCCCTACTCAATCACCTTCATAAAGTGAATCATCCGAATACACCGAATTATGACGCTAGAGTATTCGGTGGGATGCTCGGTGCCATAAGTGTTCTCATGGGGGTGTTCCGGTTGTTCTTCGAGAGACGTCCACGCTTTCGTGAATGGGGTTTCGAACGAATCGTGACGGACATGATTCTGCTGTTGGGTGGATTCGCTGCAACCGTCTTGAATGGCATCACCTGAACAGGAACCGCTTCCCGATGTCTCACGCAGCCTCCGAAAGTCTATTGTTGCCAGAGGGAGCAATTTTGACCGAGCCCGGGCAGGTGGAGCGCGCGCTGGCGGCGATGTGGAAACAGTCGGCAGATGAGGCGGTGAAAGGCAGAGAGAAGCAGGCAGCGACGCGCGTCTGCATGGCCAACTTGATCGTCGTCGGACGGGAAAAGGAGTGGGACGGGTTGCTCGAAGTTCTTGGCGAGCTTTCGCCGGTTTATCCGACACGGACGATCGTGGTGCTGCTGGATGAATCGGGGGATTCGCCGGCGGAGCGAGGGGTGCGGGCTTCGGTGACCGCGCTGTGCCACGTCCCGCAACCGGATCGCCCGCAGGTGTGCTGCGATCAGATTGTGCTGCGCAGCCGGACCGAGGCGGCGGCGGACCTCGATCGGACGCTGCTGCCGCTGCTGGAATCGGATGTGCCGGTGATGGTGTGGTGGACGCTGAAGCCGGGGCAGTGTTCGGCGTTCCTGAAAGCGCTGCGCGGCTGGGCCAGGCGGATCATTTTTGATTGCGGCTTTGGCGGGTTGGAATCGCCGGAGTACGGCGGCAACGAGCCGGCTCGGTTGACGGCCGGTACGGAGCCCGGCCGCTACTGCGCCGTGCGCGAGCTGGGCTGGTATCGCGTGCAGCGGTGGCGGGAACTGCTGGCAGGCATGTTCGACGAATACAGCCCGGACGTGCTCACGCATCTGGACCGGCTGACGATCGAGATCGCTGACACTTCGCCGGAACTGCTCGGCAATGCGATCTGGATCGCGGCGTTTATGGGCGGGCAGCTTGGGTGGATTGCGGATTGCGGATTGCGGATTGCGGATTGTGATGTAGCACCGAAGGCTCACGATTTGAAATCTGATATTTCAAATCTCAAACCATTGGAATTCATGCTCCACGCGCAAGGCCGGATGATTCGGGTTTCGATCTTGCAGACGCAGGGCGATGGGATTGTGGCGGTGACGATTGGCAGCGGGAAAAACACCTTTGAGGCACGGCGGTGCCGGGACGAACTGCGGATGTTTGTGCATAACGCGCACATCTGCGGCGTGCCGAGATGCGTGCAGTTGCCGCGACGGCGGCGCAGTGAGGCGCTGGCGGCGGCGCTGACCGGCCGGCAGGTGGACGCGGCGTTCGATCGGGCGGCGCCGATCGCGGCGTGGATGGTTCAGCAGCTCAACCGGAGTTAGCAGGGCGCGATCAACCGTCCCTCCGGGACTTCGGAATCTCTGTCGCGTACAAGTCCCAGCACTGAAGTGCTGGGCTATTGTCGGATGTCCCTCCGGGACACCACGAAACGCTGAACACGTAACAGCGAGACGCCGGTGCTACACACGGGCAAGATGCCCGTGCCACAGACGCCGCTGCCACACAAGTCGGCTGACGAAACGATGTTGAATCGACGGGAATTCTGTCACACGCTGAGCGGGCTCGGGGCAGCCGGGCTGGTCGGGCAGTGGGCGCGGGCCGCGCGGGCGGATGATGCGACGACGACGCAGCCCGATCGCCGATTGAAGGATGCGGCATCCGTAAAGGCGGCGATGGCCGACGCGGGCGGGCGACGCGGCTGGCGGATCGGGGCGGGACTGAACGGGTTCATGTCCTCCGAGAAAATCCACAAGCAGCATTATCCGATCTGGGAGGTGCTGGAGTTTTGCAGCCAGGAGGGCTTTGACGGCGTGGAACTCGTGCAGGGCTGGCCGATGGGAAACTATCCGTCGGTCGACGATGCCCGGCGAGTGGATGCGCTGCGGCGGCTCTACGAGCGATATCACCTGAAGATCTACACGCTCCAGACGGCGCCGGAGGGACGACCGTTTGCGGAATCGGCGGAGGAGCGGCGGCAATGGGTGCGGACGTTCGGCGAGCAGGTCAAGCTGGCCAGGGCGCTGGGCTGCGACTTCGTCGGCACCTGGCCGGGCGGGTCGCTCGGCAAGCAGACCATCGACGAGGCCATCGATCGTTGTGCGGCCAGCTATCGCGAAGCGGCAAAAATCTGCGCGGACCAGGGGCTGTGGATGTCGTTCGAGGTCGAGCCGCCGTTCGTGTTTCATTCGCTCGAACATATTCAGCGGATTCTCGATCAGGCCGATCATCCGGCGTGCAGGACGAACTACGATCCGAGCCATTTCGATCTGATGTCCGGCAGCAAGTGCCGGCCGGAGTTGATGCTCGAAGCGCTGGGCGTGCAACGCATCGGGCATGTCCATCTGACCGATACCGACGGCACGTTGTTCGAGGGCACGTCCCGGCATCTGGCCTGCGGGGACGGGCATTGCAACATCGACGCCTCGCTGCGGATGCTGCATGACGGCGGTTATCGAGGCTGGATCATGATCGACGAATGGATGATCCGCGACGTGTACGATGCCTGCCGCAAGGGCAAGAATGCGATCGAGCGGGTCCTCGCGAAAAACGAACGCCCGTCTGAATGAAAACGGTCACCTTCGGATTTATGGGAGAACGTTTGCAGATTCGTAATACAGGTTGTATAATATATTGTATTACAGGAGGTGTTTTTATGTCAACGGTCATTCGGTCCGTGCGTCTCAAAAAAGTGGTGGCCAAGGAGGTGGAGAGCCTGCGTGGAGAACGGAGCTTCACCGAAGTCGTAAACCGCGCGTTGGCTCGTTGGATTCGCCGGGAGAAAAGGCGGCGGGAGGACGAGATAGTCGTCGCGGCGTTGCGCAGCAGATCGCCCGAACGCATTCGCGAGGAAGATGAGATTGCGAAGCAGTCGTCGCAATCGGCCTTGCGCGTCCTCAAGGCGATCCGGCGATGACATTTCCGGCGCAAGGGACCATCCATTACTGGCCGTCCTCGCCAGAACGACACCCGATCGGCAAGAAGGCCGGCCGGCGCTGGGTGATCGTCTCACGAGACCCGTTCAATCAAAACAATCGTTACGTTCTTGCGTGCCCGATTACCAGCTATCGCCCGACGGGTATTGATCTGGAGGTCGAGGCGACGCCGCATAATACCCTCGATCACAACAGCAGTATTCTTGTTTCAATGATTACCCCGATTCCCAAGGATGAGCTACAACCAACGAGGGGTCGCGTTGCCGCTAAAGTTCTCAGGCCCATTCTGGAGAAGCTTCGATTGATTCTTGAAGTGTTCTGAGGATAGATTGTGCGCCAGGGTATCCGCAATCCATGAAAAGAGTTTTGAAACTGGCTCTCGTAGGCGGCGGGATGTTCGGCAGGGACGTGGTGCTGCGCTGTCTGGCCGACGTGGAGCGATGCGGGATCACACCTTATCTCGGGACGGTGGGGCTCGACCACCGAGCCCGCGAACTGGTCGACGTGGAATACAACGTGGTGGCGGTGGGGACGCGGACGCAGAAGAGCGCGGACGCACTGGCCGAAGCGTATCGCCAATGGGTGCCCGACGCGGCCGGCGGTGGCCCGGCGCGATACTCCGGTGAAACACCCTGGCTAGACATACTCGATCAGCACAAGCCGGACGTGCTTTTTGTGGCTACGCCGGATCACCTGCATACGGCGCCGATCCTGGCGGCGATCGAGCGCGGCGTTCACGTGGTGGCGGAAAAGCCGCTGGCGCTTCGCCTGTCCGAAGCGAAGACGATCGTCGAAAAGAGCCGGGCGGCGGGTGTGGTTGTGGCCGTCGATATGCACAAGCGGTACGACTCGTTTCTTCGCAGCGCATTCCTCGACATTGTGCCGCGGCTGGGGGAGCTGCTGTATGCGCGGGCGGTGCTGGAGGAGCCGCTGGAGGTCTCGACGCAGATCTTCAAGTGGGCGGCGGACAGCAACCCGTTCAGCTACGTGGGCGTGCACTGGACGGATCTGTTCGCGTATTACCTGGGCGTGAAGCCGGTTTCGTTGCATGCGGTCGGCCAGAAGAAATTGCTGGTGAACTGGCGCGACGCCGAGCACCCGCACGGCATCGACACATTCGATTCGATGCAGGTGACGGTACAGTACGACAACGGGATGAGCGTGCAGTACGTGAATGCGTGGATCAACCCGCCGGACTTCGAGGGCAACGTCAATCAGGAGATGGAGATCGTGGGCACGAAAGGCCGCGTGTTTGTGGATCAGCAGGACCGCGGGTTGCGGAGTACCATTACCTGGGCGGGGACGCGGACGCATAATCCGCACTTTCAGGCGGAGGTGCCGCGGGTTACGGACGCGCGGTTTTTCAAACCGCGGCTAAACGAGGTGGCGCAGGACCGGGCGTGCGTGGGGTATTGCAAAGACTCGCTGATCGCGGGGTTGAACGCTGCATCGCGTGTGGCACTGGGATTGAGTGACCGCGCGTCCCTCGTCGGAACCTACCCGGATGCGGAATCCGCCGTCAGTCTTGTCGCGATAATCGAAGCCGCCGCCCAGGTCGCCGCCGCCAATCACGCGCAGCTCACCGCGGGCCGGGGTGCGCCGGTGACAGCGCGATTTGACGGCGAACAAATCCAGATTATTCAACCATCCTCGGAGAGCCGGACATGAATCGCGCGATGAAACCGGCAAAATCGAATCGGCTTCTCGCGGTCCACTGCGTTTTCACTTGCATGATGGCCGGCTGTGCCGTGCCTTACGCTTACCCGAAGATCGACAAGACGCAGCGGATCGATCTGGGCGAATCGGCGAAGGGGGTGACCGCGCTACGGGTGGATTTTACGGCGGCGGGCAGCGCACGGTGGGAGCGGCGGGCGTCGCATTATGAGATCGCGCTGTTGCCGATCGATCCGGAGCATTCGGAGATTCCGGAGCAGTCGCGGGTGGGTCTGGAGAGAGGGTTATACCACTACATGTTCGACCTGACGCACAATAACAATGTGGGTGAGGGCATGGAGGTTCGACTGTATCGGCGGGGTTCGCGGGCGCTGCGGCTCAACAATTCCTATCAGGGTGGTTCTCTGCCGTGGACGGCGGCCACCACGCCGCTGGAGCGCGAGCAGGCCATCGACACGATGTTCGGCCCGGACGTGGCGGGCATCGCCTCCACGCAGCCGAGCGATGACCCGCCGGTGGCGATGAGTGCGGAGGAACTCTTTCAGTTCACTGCCAGCGGGTCGACTGCTTTCAAGCAGGCGTGCGATTTCGGGGCGGCCGAATACGCGGCGATGAAGGTGGATCCGGCATTATCAGCGGCCGACCGGGAGCGGATCGCGGCGAAAGAGGCTTATCTGCGCAACCTGTTCGACGGGAAGTGATATGGCAACCGTGGCCGAGAACGCGGCAGTGAGTTTGGCCGGAAGGCTCTACCCCGGCGGCGGTGCGAGCATTCAGATTCGTCAGGGACGAATTGAAAGAGTCGAACCGGCTGCGACGTCAGACTCTCATGGCTCCGAGCGGTGGATCGTTCCCGGTTTTTTCGATCTCCAGGTGAACGGGTTTGGCGGGCGGGACTTTCTCAAGCCCGACCTGAGTATTGAGGATGTCGAGTTCATTGCCCGGGCGGTGCTGGCGACGGGGACGACGCGGTTTCTGCCGACGATGATCACGGCGGCGCTGGACGACATGTGCCGGCGGCTGGCGGTGATCGCGCGGGCGATCGAGACGGTACCGCTGGTCGCGCGGATGTGCCCGGGGATTCACGTCGAAGGACCGTTCATCCATCCGGAGGACGGCCCGCGCGGGGCGCATCCGCGCGAGCACGTGCGTCCGCCGAACATCGAGGATTATGAACGGCTGCGCGACGCGGCCAGCGGCAAGATCGCACTGCTCACGATCGCCCCGGACCAGCCGGGCGCATCGGCGGTCATCGCCCACGCAGCGCAGCAGGGCGTGCTCGTCGCGATCGGCCATCACCGGGGTGATGCGGCGGCCATCGAAACGGCGGTCGCGGCCGGGGCCAGGATGTGCACGCACCTGGGCAACGGCTGCGACGCGGTGCTGCCGCGGCTGGATAACCCGATCTGGCGGCAGCTCGGCGAGGACCGGTTGTGGGCCAGCTTTATCGCCGACGGCCATCATCTGCCGGCGGCGACGCTGAAGTGCATGCTGCGGGCCAAGACGCCGCAACGCTCGATTCTGGTCACCGACGCAATGGCGGCCGCGGGTATGCCCGCCGGCTGGTACCCGCTCGGGCAGCAGGAGGTCGAGCGCACGCCGGAGGGCAAGGTCGTCCTGCGGGGTACACCGTATTTGGCGGGCTCGGCGGCGGACATGCCGACCGTCATCGCCACGGCGGTCGTGGACGGCGGCGTCTCGTTTACCGAAGCGATCACGATGGCGTCATCCAACCCGGCCCAAGTGCTCGGGCTGCCGGTGCAGGCTCCGTTTGCGGAGGGGCAGGAGGCGAACCTGGTGGAAGTGGATTGGGAGCCGGCGGGGGGCCTGCGGATCAGGAAGGTTGTCAGCGGACGCTTTTCGATGGACTTAACCGGTTCGTTGGGCTAATAACTGGAGGGAGCGCACGGGCGAGACGCCCGTGCCACAACCACCGGCGGGACGCCGGTACCACACGGGAGGTCGAATCTGGATGGCCTACCAGCTTGCCCGGCGGGGAGGGGCGTTTTAAGATAAAGGTATGCAGTTACCCGCCCCTTGAACCGGCGTTTTCCTTCGTGGGCGCAGACTCTCGGCAACCCGTTGCGGCAACAAGTTGCCGCGGTCCTTTTTTCTCCGACCTATGGCCCGACAACGAAAAAAACTCGGTGAACTCCTGGTCAGTTGGAAAATCATCGGCCAAAAGGCGCTCGATGACGCGCTCAAGTACGCGGCCGACCATAACAAGCGAATCGGCGAGGCCCTCGTCGAGCTCGAACTCTGCAAGGAAGAGGACGTCACCAAGGCCCTGGCCGCCCAGTTCGACATGGCCTACGTCGATCTGGACAAGAACAGCAGCGTGATGGCCAACCTGCACCTCATTCCCACCAAGATCATCAAGGATCACCAGGTGCTGCCGCTGGGTGAGGAGAACGGCAAGCTCAAAGTCATCATCAGCGATCCGCTGGACCTGGAGACGCTGGACACGCTGCGGTTCCGCCTGAACCCCAGCATCGAGACGTCGCTGGCCCCGCCGTCGAAGATCAAACGCTTCATCGATACGTTCCTCTCCGGTGTCGGCAGCGAAATCAAAGACACCATGGCCAGCATCGATCAGGATATGCCGGACGAGGAAGACGATCTGGACCGGCTGGCGGGTGAAGACGATGACGCTCCGATCATCCGGCTGATCAACCAACTTATCGGCGAAGCGGTCCGGCAGCGGGCCAGCGATATTCACGTCGAGCCGCTGAGCGACCGCGTGCGGATTCGTTACCGCATTGACGGCGTGTGCATCGAGCGCGAGCAGGTGCCGCTCAAGCTGAAGGGCGCGGTGCTGGCCAGGATGAAGCTGATGGCGGGCATCGACATTGCCGAAAAGCGTTTGCCGCAGGACGGCCGCATCAAGATGAAATTCAGCGGCAAGGACATCGACTTCCGTGTCAGCTCCTGTCCGGCGTATCACGGCGAGAGCATCGTGATGCGTATTTTGCGGCCGGAATCGGTGCGGGTTGGCATCCAGGCGCTGGGTTTCGAGGAAGACGACTACAACACGTTCATTAAGATCATCAAGCGGCCGAATGGCATATTCCTGGTGACCGGGCCGACCGGTTCGGGAAAGACAACGACGCTGTATGCCGCGCTTCAGGAGTTGAATCGCCCGGATAAGAAGATCATCACCGCGGAAGATCCCGTCGAGTACAACTTCCCCGGCATGAATCAGTGTGCCGTGCGCGAGGACATCGGGCTTTCGTTCAGCAAGATTTTGCGGGCCATGTTGCGTCAGGCGCCCAACATTATCCTCGTCGGCGAGATTCGCGACCTGGAGGTGGGTGAAGTGGCGATCCAGGCGGCGCTCACCGGGCACCTGGTGTTCAGCACCCTGCACACCAACGATGCGCCGAGCGCGATCACGCGCTTGATCGACATGGGCATCAAACCGTTCCTGGTGGCGAGTTCCGTGCAGGCGATCATGGCTCAGCGGTTGATCCGCATCATCTGCGAGGAATGCAAACAGGACGATCCCTCGCCCGACCGGCACATGATGCGCATGCTGAAGCTGACGGATGCGGACATGCAGGGCAAGACGCTGAAGCGCGGCAAGGGCTGCAAGCGATGCAACGGGACCGGCTTCCGCGGGCGATACGGCATCTTCGAGATGCTCCAGTTGACGAACGAACTGCGCGAGCTGGCGTTCAATCGGTCCCCGACCAGCCAGATTCGGCGGGCAGCGCGTAACGCCGGCATGCGCTCGCTCATGGATGACGGCAAAATCAAGGTCCTCCGCGGCGTCACCACGTTGCAGGAAGTGGCCCGGCACGCGCAGGCGGAAGGCATAACCATGGACGAGTGATCGGAATCACCAGAGGTCTTTGATGGGCGCCTTACATATAGATCGTATTCTCGAGACGTGCATCAAGCGCAACGCGTCGGATATTCATCTGACCGTGGGGCGGCCGCCGGTGCTGCGCCTGCATGGGCACCTGCGATCGCTGGAGACCAAGGTGCTCGAACCGGAGGACACGGTCGCGCTGATGAAAGCGATCACCCCCGACCGCAATCAGCAGGAGATTCAGGAGGAAGGCGGTACCGACTATGGGTTCGCGTTCGGCGACGCCGGCCGGTTCCGCGTGAGCGTGTTTCGGCAGAAGGGGAATCTGGCCATCGTCCTGCGGCTCATTCCGTCCCGGCTGCTGTCGTTCAAGGAGATCGGGCTGCCGACCATCTGCCAGGCGCTGTGCCGCCGGCCTCGCGGGCTGTTTTTGGTCACCGGCCCGACCGGGTCCGGCAAGACCACCACGCTCGCCTCCATGCTCAACTACATCAACGAGAACTTCGACCGTCACATCGTGACCGTCGAGGAGCCGATCGAATATTATCACACGCACAAGAAATCCGTCTTGAACCAGCGTGAGGTCGGCAACGACGTGCCCAGTTTTGCCGAGGCGCTGCGCCGCGTGCTGCGTCAGGACCCGGACGTGATCCTGGTCGGCGAGCTTCGCGACCTGGAGACAATGGAGTCGGCTGTCCGCGCGGCGGAGACCGGCCACCTCGTCTTCTCCACCGTCCACACCACCGGCTGTCAGGGCACCGTCAACCGCATCATCGATGCCTTCCCCCACGAGCAGCAGGAGCAGATCCGCGTCCAGCTTTCGACGAACCTGATCGCGGTGCTGTCGCAGGCCCTGTGCCCGCGCATCGACAAGGGTATGGTGGCGGCCTATGAGTTCATGGTGGTCACACCTGCCATCGCCAATCTCATCCGCGAAAACAAGACCTTCCGTATTGATTCGAGCATCCAGACCGGAAAGAAATATGGCATGCAGTTGCTTGATGAGCACCTGTTCGAACTCTACAAGACCAAGGTGATTGCCGCGGAAGAGGCGATGGACAAGGCCCGCAACCCCGGCGACATGCAGGATAAGATCGAGGCCCACGAAAGAGGCGGGCCGCCGCCGACGGGTCTGTCGAGTGACAAGCCGAAAGGCCCGGAGGATGAAGGTCAGGACGTACCGCGTGGCAAGACGTGATAGATAACCCCCGGCATGCCGGGGCTAAATGATGCAAACATGGCGCATACACCCACCAAAATAGCTGACGGCGCTGGCGACGAGCCGAAGAAGCGCAGGCTCGAGCCGCTCGACCTGGACGCGGGCGCGGCCAAGAAGCCATCCGTCAACCTGGACGCCGGCGCGGCCAGGAAGACGCAAACGCTCAATTTGGACGCGGGCGCCTCGCGGAAACCGGAACTCAAGCTCGATGCCGGCACCGCCAAACCACCCGCGAAACCGCCCGCCCCACCAGCCGCCGGGCCCGTCGGCCGCGGCGACAGCAGGATGCCGCCGGTCAGTCAGCTTCGCGGCCGGCCGCTGGGCCGCATCCTCATCAAGATGGGCAAGCTGACGCGTACCCAGGTCGGCGAAGCCCTCGAGGTCCAGAAGAAAGAGCCCGCCCCCATCGGCAAAATCCTCGTCCAGCTCGGTTATGTCACCGAAGCGGAAGTCCAGCTCGCGCTGGCCGCCAAGGTGGGCATGGAGCCGATCGAACTCTCAAGGTTCGACATCCCCAAAGAGATCATTTCGCTGGTGCCGGCCCAGGTGGCGCAAACGTACAAGATCATTCCCATCGACTGGGAGCCGACGAACAAATTGCTCACCATCGTGCTCGACAACCCCAACAACTTTCAGGCGACAGACGACCTGAAAACGCTGATGGGATTTCAGATCAAGGCGTGCATCTCGACGCCGGACGATGTGGCGGCGGCGATGGCGCGCTACTACCCGGAGAACGCCATCGAATCGATCGGCGATCTGATCAACGAGATCGCCGGCGACGACGACCTCTCGCGCTTCGAGGGCCGCGGCGAGAGCATTGACCTCGACGAACTCAAAGAGCTGGCCGACTCCAACCCGGTCAAGAAGCTGCTCAACCTCGTTCTGCTTCAGGCGATCAAGGACAAGGCCAGCGACATCCACTTCGAGCCGTTCGAGGACGAGTACAAGATGCGCTATCGCATCGACGGCGTGCTTTACGAGATGGTGCCGCCGCCGCGGCACATCGCCATGGCCATCGCCAGCCGCATCAAGGTCATGGCCAATCTCGACATCGCCGAACGGCGCATGCCGCAGGACGGCCGCATCGAGCTGGTGGTCAGCGGTAACCCGGTGGATCTGCGTATCAGCGTGCTGCCCACCATGTTCGGCGAGAGCGTGGTCATGCGCGTACTCGACCGCAGCAACATCTCGCTCAGTCTGGACCGCGTCGGGATGCGCGACGACGAGCTGAGCATCTTCCGGCAACTGATTCACAAGCCGAACGGCATCATCATCAATACCGGACCCACCGGCTCCGGCAAGACGACCACGCTCTATTCCGCACTCAACGAATTGAACACCATCGACACCAAGATCCTGACGGCCGAAGACCCCGTCGAATACGACATCGACGGGCTGGTGCAGTGCCAGATCAACTCTGAAATCGGCCTCACCTTCGCCCGCTGCCTGCGCAGCTTCCTGCGCCAGGATCCGGACGTGATCCTCGTCGGCGAGGTTCGCGACTTGGAGACGGCACAGATCTCGGTGCAGGCTTCCTTGACCGGACACCTGGTTTTTACGACGCTCCATACGAACGACGCCCCATCGGCGATCGCCCGGCTGGTGGACCTGGGCCTCGAGCCGTTCCTGCTGACGGCAACGCTGGAGGCGGTGGTGGCCCAGCGGCTGGTCCGCCGAATCTGTGAAAACTGTAAAGACGAGTTCCATCCGACCGAAGAAATGCTGATGGAGCTGGAGTTGCGGCCGGAGGACGTGCATGGCAAAGTCTTCATGTACGGCCGGGGCTGCGACTACTGCAACAACACCGGTTACAAGGGCCGGATGGGGCTGTTCGAGTTGATGATCATGTCCGACGACCTGCGCGACCTGATCATGAAGCACGCTTCGACGAACATCCTGCGAGCGGCCGCCCGCAAGCGGGGCATGCGGACGTTGCGCGAAAACGGCCAGATGGGCATCTACGAAGGCAACACGACCATCGAAGAAGTCGTGCGCGAGACGATCGTGGAAGAGCATTGACGAGTAGCGAGTGGTAGGGTGGGTCTTGACCCACCCCGCCTGTGCGCATGTTTGAACGTTCTGGTGGGTCAAGACCCACCCTACGAGATGAGAAGCTGCTATGGCGACGTTTCAATATGAAGCGATGAACCAGTCCGGGCAGGAGGTCAAGGACGAGATCGAGGCGCAGTCCACGGAAGACGCGCTGGCCAAGATCCGCAGCCTGGGGTACTACCCGACCAAGCTCCGGCAAAAAGGCGGCAAGCGGGCAGCGAAAGCGGCCGCGGCGGCGGCCAGTGGCGCGGGCAAGAAGAAGAAATCCGTCGGCGGGTTTGGCCGGGTCAAGGTCAAGGAAATCACGCAGTTCACCCGCCAGCTCTCCACACTCCAGGACGCCGGCCTGCCGATCCTTCGCAGCCTGCGCATTCTCGAACAGCAGCAGAAGCCGGGCATGATGCGGGTCATCCTGCGGAACGTCGCCGACGACATCGAGGGCGGCACCACACTGTCGGAAGCCATGTCCCACCAGCCCAAGGCGTTCGACCGGCTGTACTGCAACATGGTCGCGGCCGGCGAAACCGGCGGCGTGCTCGATGTCATCCTCCAGCGTCTGGCCGACTTCATGGAGAAGGCCCAGCGGCTCAAACGCAAGGTCATCGGCGCGATGATCTATCCCGTGGTGGTCATCAGCTTCGCCGTGCTGATCGTCTCGGGCATCATGATCGCCGTCGTCCCCAAGTTCAAAGACATCTTCAAGGATTTCGGCACCGACCTGCCGTCGATGACGCTGATGCTGATGGCCATCTCGGACTGGTTCGTCCATGGGTCGACGATGGTGCCGGTGCCCGGCTGGGTGTTTGTCGTGACCTCGCCCATCACCATCGTTTTGGCGCTCAAATTGATAAAACAGTCGGAGGCCGGCCGCTACGGCGTTGACGTGGTGAAACTGAAGATTCCCATTCTGGGCGCCATTCTCTCCAAGACCGCGGTCGCGCGCTTCACCCGGACGCTCGGCACGCTGCTGGCCGCGGGCGTGCCCATCCTCGAAGCCATCAACATCACGCGCGACACCTCCGGCAACGAGGTCTATGCCCGCGCCCTGTCGTCCGTCCACGACGAGATTCGGGAGGGCGAATCGTTCGCCAACCCGCTCCGGGCGGCCAAGATCTGCGATGCGATCGTCGTCAACATGATCGACGTCGGCGAAGAGACCGGCGACCTCGACAAGATGCTGATGAAGATCGCCGACAATTACGATGAAGAGGTTGAAGTGCTGGTCGATGGGCTGGTCAGCCTGTTGGAGCCGGTGATGGTCGTAGTGCTCGGCGGCATCGTCGGTTTCATCGTCCTGGCCCTGTTCCTCCCGCTGGTGCACCTGATTAACGCCGTGTCCGGCGGGCAGGTGTAAGTCCAGTTGGAGAAGTCATATCCGAGCCGCGCCCGTAAGGAAGTGGGCACGGCGGGATGCTGAGCGGACCGCTCCCTTACGGTCGCGGCTCGGATCGGCAGGTCGCGGCTCGGACAGGCAGATTCGCTCCATTGACGCTGGACTTTTACCGCCCGGCGATGGTAAGATAGGGATGGGAATGGGAACTTCGATGGCCTTCGGGCTGTTCCCTGTGTTTCACTCCTGCCGCCGGTGCGGCCAGCCTTCATCCCCCGAATCTTCATAAGGAGCATGGCAATGACTCTTCGTCGAACCCCACGCGGCCGAGGCGGTTTCACGCTGGTCGAGTTGCTGACCGTCATCGGCATCATCTCGCTGCTGATCAGCATCCTGCTGCCGTCGCTCAGCCGGGCGCGGCTACAGGCCAAGACAACGAAGGTCAAGTTGCAGATCGATGCGACCGGCAAAGGCCTCGAAATGTTTCGCAACGACTATGGGAATTACCCGGATTCAAAGCTGCGGCGGGATCCGATCGACTGGACGGGTGCCCCTGCTCCCATTCCCGCCGACGACTATCTGAGCGGCGCGCACTGGCTGGCCAGGGCGCTCGTTGGCCATGACTTCCTGGGGATCGACATTAAAGGCCTGGTCTTGAAGGACGCCGATGCCGGAACGCCCCCGCCCGGTCCCGGTTTGTTCCCAGCCCCGAACCAGTTGAACATAGCCAATCTCAATCCCAGCACTTCACCGCCGGGTATCTACAGCGAGAGGAAGGGGACATACCTGGAAGGAGAAGTATTTGCCCGCGACACCGATCAGAAGTTCGGGAACGCGGCAACCGGCCCGTACACTGATCGGGCGGTGATCATAGACGTATTCAGTTCGCCCATGCTGTATTATCGCGCCAACAGCCGCTCGCGCGTACCCTTCGGCGATGTCTACGCGGACGGCGGCATCTATAACCATGAAGACAACGCGGAGATCACCGGCGGACAGGTCACCACCGGGGCGACCATCGCCGATCACCCCAGTTGGGACTTCGTGTTCACCAACTCGCGGCATGGGGTTGGAGCGTATGCCGCAGCGACGCCGGTCACCACCACAAACATAACCAGTCCTCCGCCGACACCGGCGGCCGGCAATCCTTACAAAGGCAAGACCTTCGTCAATTTCCTGCACAGCGAAAACACGCTGGAGACCGGAAACGTGATCAAGCCCCTGAACCCGGAAACGTTCCTGCTGATGTCCGCCGGCAACGACGGCGTTTTTGGCACCGATGACGATGTCAGCAACTTCAAATCCGGCCTCTAACACGGGGAGCGGACCGTGAGAACGACGGATCAAAGTCGAAAGTCGAAAGTCGAAAGTCGAAATCTGATTCCGCGTTCCGCGTTCCACGTTCCGCGTTCGCTCGTCTCAGCGTTTACAATGATCGAGCTGATGGTGGTCATCGGCATCATCGCGCTGCTGATCACCATCGCGGTGCCGGCGTTCACGACCGTCATCAAGCAGTCCAAGCGGACCTCGACCGCTGCCACGATCAATACGCTGAGCATCGGGATCGAATCGTACCGGACGGATTCACAAATCGGCGGGGCGTATCCGCCGTCGTACGGAATTGTAAATAACGGCACGGATGGGGTCGTCAGCCCGCATCAAAACAATAGCAATGCCGCCAAGCTCCCGCGCGTGGACGGAGCGAATCTGATCGCCTGGGCCCTGGTCGGTGCCGACCTTTTGGGCACGCCTGGATTTCGCAACGCGGACGGCCTGCCAGATCCGGGAGTGAATTACGGCGGCTGGACCACCGACATGGGCACGAACCCGGCCGCGGGCAACGTCCCTGCCGGCCTCTATGCCCTCGATTCGGCAGGAAAGCCACTCTATCAACGAGCAGGGCAATTCGCCGATCTCAGCAAGATGAGCCTGCCGAAACGTGACTCCACCAACAAATTTATCGTCGATAAGTTGGATACGAAACCCCAACTCGACTCCATCTGTTTTCTCGACACGTTCCACCAGCCGATTCTGTACTACAAAGCCAATGCCGGAAAGCGTGATATCGCCGATTACGAGCCGGTCAATCCGTCGAATCCCAACAACGTGGGCATCTACAATCTCAACGACAACGCCTACATCACCGGCGCTTATTCCGGCGGCTCGGTGGTCTACACCGGGCTCGACTTCGGCGCCGGCCCGATTCCCGGCGCGACCACGTTTCATCCCCTCGCGCACTTGAATGCCGCTGATTCCGATCCAATCGCGGCTACCGCATTACCCGCGCTGACACCGGCCGATAAAGGTTCTTTCGCGTACACAATTTGGAACCCGAACGTGACCGCAGTCCCCCGGCCGTACCACGACGATTCGTACCTGCTGCTGTCGGCCGGGGCGGATGGCGAGTTCGGCACCTCGGATGACGTGGCCAATGCCGACCTCTTCGCGGAGAAGTGAGCGCGCGGTCCGGCAGCGATCTGAATTCTCCTGGCCCGCCGAACCTCTTCCGACCCGAAAAATCACCTCCGTAAATAACTGTCCTTAAACAACTTGTGAACCCCGTTGGTTCTGACACTTGGGGGAGCACATCATAGCAGCGCGTGGTGAGAGTGCCGGAACTTCAAATGAAAACGTTAAAACGTCAAAACGCCCGGCTACGCCCAGCGGCTTCGCCGCGGCGAGTCGAAACGCCCGCGGGGAATTGCGAATTGCCCGGCTACGCCCAGCGGCTTCGCCGCGGCGAGCGAATTGCGAACTTCGGATTTGAGATCGTATCAGCGCCGGTACCGGCAATCCGCAATTCGCAATCCGCAATTCGAAATCCTCTCGCCGCGGCCTTCACCATGATCGAGCTGGTGGTGGTGATCGGCATCATCGGCCTGCTGCTGACGATCCTGGTGCCGGCGGTGAACGCTTTGCTGGAAAGTAATCGGTCCAAGACCACATTGAGTACCATGAAGGTGCTGGAGAATGCGATCGAGCGTTACAAAAGCGAGCGACCGCTGGGGGGGATTGTGGACGCTGGTACGCTTCCGCCGGATTACTTCCTTTGGGAACCTGACACCCCGCCGCCCATCTATGAGTACTGGAATCCTGCCACCGACGACGCCAACAGCAACGGACGCTGGGATTACGGCGAGGTCGTCAATGACGATCAGACGCAGCCTGAAGACGAGGGCCGCGGCTGGTGGAACAGGACAATCCTGACGGCTCATTTTCCGCAGGTGTCACTGAAGGATGGTGTTCAGCGCCGAATCAATAACGCTTGGGTGCCCGCCCAGCCGAACTTCGCTGAGCGTGATTACCGCTCGATCGAGTCGCTGTACTTTTACATGAGTCAACTCAGCCCGCAGGGAAGGCAGATCCTGAACACGCTGCCGCAGAGCATCGTGCAGAACAAAGATCAGTGCGGCGGTGCCACCTGCCCGGATATCGTCATCCTGGGTATCGACAAGGCGTCGACCGCGACACCTCCCCCGTTCGATCCGAACGGCAAGCGGATTGAACTTGTCGAGGTCAACGACGCATGGGGCCGGCCGCTTCGTTACAAAGTCCGGCCGCTGGCGAGCGAGCATGAATGGGAGCTGCGATCCGCCGGGCCGGACGGGAAGTTTTCGTTTCCGTTTACGCCACAAGAACAGAGCGATGATGTGCCGCTGAGGGGACGATGAAAACGCCGAAACGTCAAAACGGTTGCGAATTGCGGCGCGAGGGATGGTCAATCCGCAATCCGCAATCCGCAATCCGCAATCGGCTCGCCCCCGCCTTCACGCTGATCGAGCTGATGGTGGTCATCGCGATCGTGGGGATTCTGGTGGTGGTGGCCGTGCCGGCGGTGGGGCCGCTGCTGGCGTCGAACCAGATGGCCGAAGCCGTCAACACGCTCAACGGCCTGCTGACCACGGCCCAGACCGCGGCCGAAGCCAACGGCACGCCCGTCGCCGTCCGCATCGAGCGGGCCTTCCAGACGGACTCCAACGCAACCATCAATAACCGGCCTTACGAACTGATGGTCAAGAACGCCTTTAACGTACCGAACTGGCTCGACCATCAGCAGGCCCGCTTCGTGATCTTCGCCTCGCGGCGCTACCAGCTTAACACCTCGTATAAGAATCAGATTTTCCGCCAGATTGACGGCTCGAAAGTTGTCGCCCTGCCCAAGGGCGTCTGGCTGGCGCCGGACTACAGCCTGCAGTTTTCGGCCGCCGCGCTGACGGAGACGAACCTCAACTACACTCCGAAGCCGCCGGCGAATGTCACAGACCCCAACCCCGCCGACTATAACCGGTTCGAGAACTTCTATGTGGCGTTCAATTCGCTCGGCGAAATCACCCGCATCCCAAAGGAGAACAACGTTTACGCCGACCAGACGCAGGCCTACGACGGGGACGGACCCAGCAACAACGCGATCACCCGCGACTCGATCGTCGATCACCCCGACGAATCCGCACGGGGGCTGCTGGTTTACGATCGGACGGCATACGATCAGATCTCCCCGACCGACGGCGCCGGCCGGCTCGCTTTCCTCCAGCGCTCCCGGCCCGTCTTCATCAATCGCATCACCGGCTCCATTGTGGAGGAGAAGCCGCAATGAGAACACGTCAAAGTGGAAAGTCGAAAGTCGAAAGTCGAAAGCGGCTCGCTCCCGCCTTTTCCATGATCGAGCTCTTGATCGCCATCATGATCCTGGGTCTGGGCTTGACTATGGCGGCGACGGTGTTCCCGGTCGGTCTGGACATGACCCGCGACACGCTCCAGATGCAGATTTCACAGGCCGCGACCGATGCGGCGATGGCCACCGTGCGAGTGAAGGTGCCTGCGCTTCAGAACCTCACTTCGCCTACCGGTACGCTGCCCCAATTTAATCGCATCCTGGTGCCCAACGTGGTCAATATCGAACTGACGACCAACGGCCAGCCGAACACGTTGCCGGATACCACGATCGACACGCAGGAGCAGGAGGTTCTGAGTCGTTCGCCCGTTTCTTTTCCGGGCTGGAACGGTTGGGGCTCTCCCGTACCACCGTTGGTACCACCGTTGACGCAACCGCCTGAGAATTTCATTGACCGTTGCCGTGTTTTCACCGAGTTGACCGGCTGGGATGCCGAATTGAGCAGTGTCGGATTCGCCGAAGCCTTCGTCCTGTCGTCGCAGAATTTTCCCGCGGATACACCAGGCGGGTATGCGAGCATGAATAATATGTCCAAACTGCTCTCGCCGACCGTGCCAATCTTCGGTTACAGCACGGGGCTTCCGGCAGGGTCGACGCCGTCTACGGCGAACCGCTCAGACATGGTGCGTGTCAGTTTGCTGGACAGCGTGTATCCGCCGATCGATCTGCTCGATGCAAACGGCAATCGTGATCCCAAACTTGTGGATGTGAATGGCAATCCCACACCCCAGCTTTTTCAGGAACTCGCTGACCGGCGTTACTCCTGGACGGTCATCCATCATCGGATTTCATCCAGCCCCAGCGTTCGCGATTTGCTGCTCTCGATCGTGGTGACGCACCGGGCCGATCCGGCGGCGCGCTATGCGCGGCAGAAAGATCGGCGCACGCCGTTACCCACCACTCCACCCGGTCTGCTCCGGTTCGACCTGAGCAGTCTGGATATCGCCAATCCGACTACTAACCAGGACCGCAACCCGGCCGAATCGCTCATGCTCCCGCTGCCGGATGACACCGATACACCCGTCAACGGCGTTGTGGATACGGACACGCTCTTCCCCCAGCCCTGGCTGGTCATAATCAATTCCATCAATATCCTGACCGGCGAGGTGCAGTGCACGAAAGAGGTGGCCAAACTGCTTCCGACCGGCTCCTTTTTTATCATCGCCAGAACACAGAACAATCTCGTGGCCGGTACAGCCCATAAGGTGCTGAATTCCAGGTGGGACGAGACGATCCCTTCGACGCCCGACGACCCCAGCAAACCGTCCGCGACGCTGCAACTCGCGCGGGACGGCGCCGGCGTGGAAGTGAATGTCCCGGTGTGGATTTTTCCGCCGCCGATCGAAGACAGGAATAACCCGGCCCGCTTCGGCGCTCGCTCGCCGGTGGTCGGCGTCGCGCTCAGATCAGTGGAGGCGCCATGAGAAGCTATCAGCTATCAGCTATCAGCTATCAGCCGGACTCATCACTCATCATTCATCGCTCATCACTAGGCGGCCTCCGGCCGGCCTTCACGCTCATCGAACTCACCGTCGCCGTCGGCATCCTGCTGGCCCTCATGACCATGGTCGGCATGATTTTCCACAGCGCCGGCAAGTCCAGCGGACAGGCCCAGTCCTCGGCCGTACTCCACCGGCAAATGCTGGCCGTCACCGATACGATCAGGCACGATCTGGCGGCGATGCAGGACGGCCCCAACACCGGTGCGGTGCTGGGGATTGCCAGCGTAGTGGTGAGTGCTGCCGAGACAGAAGGCGCCGCGCCCACGCCCCATCGCGCCGACGTGCTGATGCTGCTCACCAAGCGGACGTTCGATCCGTACATCTTCAAGAATCCCGATCCATCGACCGGCAACTACGTCGAGCCGAGTGCATCCATGCAGGTCGTCTACGGCCACGCCGATTTCGGCAGACTGAATTCAGCCGGGAATTGGATGCCCACGGTGCAACGTATCGAGGGGACAGCAATAGCGGGTACTTCAGATATGTCCGCCGCCGAGTGGCACCTCGCGCGGCGGGCCGTCGGATTTCCTGCACAGGCTTTGACCGCAGCGCAGCAGAATCAGCCCGGTATTTATCCACAGATCGGCACGGGCACCGCTTACCTCACCGATCCGCCGATTCTTCAGGGGACCGCTGATCTCTTCAGAGATCCGCTTCCGCTCTTTACCCCCTGGCTGCTAAGACTCGGAACCGCAAGTGTGTTTTGCTACTTCCAGTACAACGGCTCGTGGTACCGGCTGGAGAACAACACTTGGTATCATTTTGCCGCGGACGGCTACTGGTACGTGTATTCGGGCGCGGGTGCCCCGGGTTCCGTCTGGTCCCGCACAACCCCCGTCGGCCCTCAACAAGTCACGACAGTGGATACGCTGGTTACATTAACGGCCGCTTCGGATAGCCTCGGCCTGTTCCCACAAATCTGGTTCTACGACGCGAGCCAGTTGGATCGCCGCACGCGGCTGGACACCTCACTTGCCGTCGGCCGGACCGACCGCCTGGCCAGCTACTTCCTGCCGGCGTGCAGCGAGTTCAAGGTCGAGTTCACTTATGACGACCCTCGTGAAATCGAGTTGACGGTCAATGGCACAAACCGCACCGCCGATTGGGTTGATCTGAATAACGACGGGACGTACCAAGGCGGTGAGCCCCTGGCACCCAAACCCATCCACTGGCAGTCCGTGCCCGATAAGCAGCAATGGATCTGGTCTGGACTGTCGGTTAACCCGAATACTTACACGGGCGCCGGGGACCTGCGGAACAGCACCGACCCGCACCGCTGGCCACGGGCCCTGCGGATCACGCTGCGAGCCTACGGGAAGGGCGACTCGCACGCAGGTCCGATCACGCAGACGATCATCCACGCCTGGTAGCGGACGGGGGAGCGGGGGCGGGACGAAATTCTCCGAGCCGCGACCGTGAGGGAGTGGGGGGTCAAGTGACCGCTTCCTGACGGGCGCGGCTCGGAGGCACTGACAGACGAGAACGGAAACGATGTCGCAAAACCGTCCATCTCGAACACGCAAACGAGCCACCGTGCTGGTCATGGTGATCGCCGTGCTGGCCATGTTGTTCGTGATGGGCTCGACGCTGCTCATCATCGCCCGGTTCGAGCGCCAGACCGCCGACACCAAGCAGACCACCAAGACCTTCAAGGCGGTCAGCAGCACGGTGATCGACCCCATCCTCGAGCAGCTCCGCCAGGACATCACCGGCTCGGATGGGCAGGCGTACAACCGCGGCTGGAAAGCGAACGGCGGCGATGATTCGCTGTTCGAGGATTACGGCGATTTCGCCGGGTATACCGCCGCGGGAGCGGCCGGCAACGGCGACCTGCTGCTCAGCAGCATCGAACCGTTCTATAACGGTACGGACTGGCAACGCTATGCGGTTTCGTGGGCGTTGGACGCATGGCCCACGGGTAGTCCCAATCCCAACACCATGTTGCTCCAGACCGTCATGACCGGCGGGCCTTTCATTGTCATCCCACCGCTGACTGGGACCAAGTTCGGCGATGCCGACGGCGACGGCCTGCTCGATTCGACCAACGCCATCAGCGTCGGCCTCTCCGGCATGTTCGGCGGCTCGTACGAAATGTTCCTGCGCGTCGTCCCGCACGGCGGGATGGTGCTCATCGACCGGTACACGCATCCTTCGCTGCTCGCGCAGGTGATCCATCCGGGCGACAGCACATATTTCAACGATCCCTCTCAGCTTTGGGCGGCCGGTAATCCGCTGATAATCGACGTGCCCACCGATGAGAGTGCGCTGCGCCGGCGGTTCATGTTGCCGCGCGCGACGCCGCGCACCGATCCCAACACGCTGGACTATAAGCTGCCCGTGACACTCGGTTTCATCGCCCCCACCGGCGCGCCCATCGCCATTAAAAACTCGACCCCGCACTGGTGGCCCGTGGATGGTAATATCTCAGGTGACGATGATTGGTGGAAAACCCGCCTGACGCCCGGCTCCAATCCGCCGTCCCTCGGCGTCTCCGGCAAAGCCCTGACCGAGAGCGGCTACAACGCCGCCAACGACCTCTACAGCCGCCGCCACCTGATCACCACCATCAGCTCCGACGACATCCTCCGGCCGCGACGTGAAGAAGCGCGCCTTCGGCCATTCGTGGAGAAAGATCCCGGTCCGGATGGGACACCAGCGACTGGCGATGAGTTCGACGTCTCAACGTTCTACAACGTGATCAATTACAATACGACGGATACCACCACCGATATCCCGGTAGCGGAGGGAGGCAACATTCAGTATGGGCGCGATGCCGCCGGAAACGTTCGGTTCAACGGGCCGGGCGTGCGATCTGCGTTCAGCTTGCGCGACGTGCTGGATCCGACAACAGGGACAGGTTCTTATGGTCGCGCGATGCAACTCACGGCTTACTACCTGGCCATGATCCAGCATACCACGGTCGCCGGCGCCCATCCTCCTCCGGCCACTCCGTCGCAGGAGCAGCAAGTGGAGCAACTGCGTACGGCCGCACAGTTGGCGGTCAATACCATCGATTACGCAGATGCCGATAGCACGCTCTCCTATTTTGCGTGGCCGGTGACAGCGCCGATCGTCAAGGTGTACGGCGTCGAGAAACAGCCGTTCATTACCGAAACCTACGCAAAGGTTTCCGCAAAATACACGGCTGCTGGATGGGTGGACGACAGCTCGATCTGGGCGGTTGAACTCTACAACCCCTACACGACTTCGATCGACTTGACCGGCTACAAGTTCAACGCGGATTCGGATTCACAGCCGACAGGCGCGCCGGCAAACACGGATCTGGGTGCGGCTATGAACACAGCCGCAGGCACAACCTTGCTGGCGGCGGGCGGGCGGGTTGTCTTCGCGAATGTCAACACGGACATTTACTATCCAGGACCGGTAAACGTCAATCTACCCTTTGATGGCACGAATACGAGCGTCGTGGCGATCTCGACTCTGAAGTTCGGTCGGGATAAAACCGGCGATCCCACGCCAGGACCGAATGAAGATCCGATCACCGGCACTCCTCCTGCCGGAGGATACAAAATCGAACTGCTGCGGACAGCTAATCATGCACTGAACCTGACCCTTCCCGCAAACGTGTTGGGCAATGCGGCCTCAGACCCGCCAATCGTGGTCGATCGCATGGACATTACAGATGGTTCGGATGGTCGTTTAGCATCTGCGGAAGCCGCCGGGACCATGGCCATCGCACATTGGGCTCGACGAGCTGATCCGACGTCGGCACCACCGGAGGGATTGGGTCTTGCTTCGCCGGTAATCAATACGACCTATTGGCGGCATACCAGCCTTCAGCGGCACAAAGAGCCGGACCCAGCCACTCCCGTGTACTGGCATTTTACGATGGCTTACCACAAAGCGTTCGAGTCGGATATTCAGGTTGGCGTCGACACTCCGACGCCGACCATCGTTACTCCCGGTCAGGGCCCGGTTCACGACTTGCTCGGCAACGGTCGCATCAATCCAAGTCCGCCTGGTCCTGTGGTTCGACATGTCGCGGAGACGGATGCGGACTGGATCGGGACAGTGTCACCGCTTGTCGATCCGATCGCCGGATTCCCAATCCTGGTCTCGAACCGCGGTATCGATTCCACGACCGGCGGCTGCATCGCCTTTCCGACCACCGGCTCGCTGCTGCTGGTCAGCCGTTACGGACACGGTCAGCGATGGGTTCCGGATTCTACCGCGACGCCTCCTATTAAAGTTGATTTCACGCCGGTGACGGTGTCGGCGGCGATGCCCATTTATGATTTGGATTCCTCGACCTCGCCCGCCACTGTCAAAGTGATTCACCCGGTGCTTGCACAGATGCAGTGGGTGGACAACGGTCATATGCCGATCTTCGATGCCGGACAGATTTGTAAGGATTACCCAGGAGACGGTCGGCTGAAAGGTCCCTGGGGCCACTTGGTGTTCGATTACTTCACCGCGCTGCCGTTGGACGAGCTGATTCGGCAGCTCAATTTGACTGCTCTGGGTATCACGCCGAATCCAACTCGGATGGTTGACCTGAGCGATGCGGACTATCTGGGGGCCTATGCAGGTCTTTACTGCCCTCAAGTGACTTCGAGTTCTGTACAAGGTTATCCATTGCTGGAGCGGGTCTCGGCCAGTCAGTCGCCGTTCGGGCCTAAGGTCCGCGGTCGCATCAATATCAACTTCGCCCCGTGGTGGGTGCTGGATGGCCTGCCGATGCTGCCGGGCGATGTCGTTGCTACCGGCTCGAACCCCCTGAGCGGAGTGCCTGTGCAGGAGCTTCTTCCCGGCCGGCTCGATCCCTTCAGCTATCCAGCCAACGAGAGAGCCGGCTTACAGTTCATGAATGAACTGGCTGATGATCCAACCGATCCGCAGCCGCCGCCGCTGGGACTGCCGAATGTCTCGACGAAGCTTGCGAAGTACATGATTTCATATCGGGAAAAGCGGCCGATCGATGTTAACGGAGTCACCGTTAACGCTTTCAACGCTGCGTCGCTCGAACCGGGCTTCGTCACCGTCGGCTCCATCATCGATGTCTTGCCCTACGTGACAATTACGGGGACGTACAACTCACTGACCAACCCGACGATGGACCAGTTGCGGAAGACCGAGGACACCAGTACCGCCAGTAAGCCCTACAGCTATCTCGGGTTCCTTCAGGCGGTGGCGCCGGTGGTTCGGCTGGAGGACTGGGCGACCGTCAAGACGCACGTCTTTACCGTCTACAGTACCATCGGCACGACCACGCAGCCGGAGGTGTGGCTGCGGACGCAGGTGACCGTCGATCGGACGCGCTGCTTCTACAGCAACGATCTGCCGGCGCGGATCACGAACATGGAGCCGATCGGCTACTACAACGCCGCGGACGATTGATGGTTTTGCGTAGGTCCTGATTTCATTACCTGGACGTCCGCTTTCCGGAGCGGGATCAGGTCCACGCGGCGAAAGAAGATTTCCGCGCTTTCGGATTGGAGCTGGATGCGGCCGCGGGCGGGGTGGACGTTCGTGGCGCGGTTGACCATCACGCCGTTGAGAATGACCCTCAACTCTGAGCCGTCGGCGATACACTCGTAGCGGTTCCACTCTCCGGGCGGTTTTTCCACGTCCTGTTTGCCGCGGAAGCCATTCACGTCTTTCCAATCCGGGTCGCGGCCCCACCAGTTGACGCGGCCGCCGCCGGTGACGGTCTTTAATTCGCCGTCCGGCTTGAAGACGTAACAGTTGTTGCATTTTTCCCCGGCGACCGGGCAGGTCACCGCGAACTCCTTCTTGCCGTTGCCGACGACGATGAAATCGCCGGTGCCGCCTTCGATGATCTGACACTCGATCGAGAGCATCCACGTCCCGCCGTACGCGCCGTCCTGCCCGTTGGAGTGCAGGCAGATGCCGCTGTCGCGGGCGTTGTCCTCGCGCGGCGGCCAGGCCCGCTCGCCCCACTTGTACTCGGCGATGAGGCTGTAATTTTCGTATTCGTCGTCCGTGGTGAGGCAGCCCCACTCCTCGCCGGAGATGCGGATCATGCCGTCCTGCACGGTGAAGACGTTTTTCGGGTCGCTGTTGCGGCCGCGGCCGCGGAGGAAGGTGTAGAAGCCGTCGAGATTGCGGCCGTTGAAGAGATGGATGGCGCCCGCCTCATCGGTCATCGCCGGCCGCGAGCAGGCGGGGAGGAGGGTGCAGAGGGCGGCGGTCATCATCAGCAGCATCACTCGATTCGGGCGCGCTTCGGTTGTTCGCCACGGGTAAGCTCCGCTGAGTACAGCTCCGCTTACCCGTGCCACCCGAACCGTGCGTTTTGCGTCAACAAGTTGACGCGGTCCTGATTGTTGACGCGGTCCTGGTTTCATCATTCCTCCTTCAGGTAGGCGATCAGGTCGGCGAGGTCCTGGCGGGTGATGTTCTTTTCGATCTCCTCGGGCATGAGCGAGAGGTTGGTCGAGTACATGCTGGTGACGTTGCCGCGGAGGACGGTGTCCTGCTCGCCTTGGGCGCGGCGGATGGTGATGCTGGTGGCGGTCTCGGAGGCGATGAGGCCGGTGAGCGTGCGGCCGTCGCCGGTCTCGACGACGTAATTGGTGAAACCCGGCGAAATCTCGTGGTTGGGCACGAGGATGTGGAGCAGGAGCGTTTCCGGCGACTGGTTGCGGATGCCGCTCAGGTCCGGTCCGACGGCGGCGCCCTGGCCTTTGAGCTGATGGCACTGGGCGCAGTTGGCTTTGAAAATCTCCAGGCCTTTCGGGGCGATGCCTTTGAGCGTGAGCACGGGTCGATATTCCTCGAACACTTTTTCGCGGCTGCCGGGCTGGAGGTCTTTGAAAGCGGCGACGGCGCGTTTGCGGATGGCTTCGTCGGTGTGGTCCATGAGTTGCTTGCGCCGGGCGGGATCGATGGCCGACGGCTGCATGTCGCCGGTTTCGACGGCGGTGAGCACGCGGGGCAGGTATTTGCGGTTGGAGAGCACGACCGAGAGCACGGCATCGCGCACCGCGGGCGTGTAGCCGTGCCACTGATCGCGTGCCAGCAGGATGTCGGGAACCTTCGGCTCCGGCATCATGCCGAGCGCCTTGACGGCCGCTGTCTGGATCTGCGGCGGATACTGCGGCGTCATCAGCTTCTGAAGGTATTCGCCGGTCTCGGCGTAGTCGGCGTATCCGAGGAGGGCGATGGCGTCGGCTCGCCGTTTCAGCGGGGCATCGTCGTCGCCGGCAACAGCCTTTGCCTTATCGAGCAGGTAGGAGACGCCCGCGCGGAAGCGTGCGAACTCCGGAGACTCGCCGGCCGACAGTTGCATCATGACTGATCGATCCGCAGGCATCTTGCCGGCCTGCCGAAGGCCGTCCATCAGCCCGCGAACGCCGGAAATCTGCCGGGGCAGGTGAGCGGCATCGTGCGAATCGAGGATCATGGCCAGCGAGAGGAGCAGCGTGTCGCGCGGCTGGCCCGCGCCGATGATGCGGCCCAGTTCGCCGAGCAGGGAGGCGGTGGCTTCAGAGTCTTTTGGAGGTGTGTCCAGCACGGCGGTCCAGAACTGGCCGGGCCAGCGGCCGATGGAGCTGAGTACGGCCGTTCGTGTCCAGCGGTCGGCTGCATCCTGGCCGACGATCTTCACCAGTGGCGCGATCACGCGCTCGTGGCCGACGTCTCCGAGCGCGAGGGCGGCACAGAATCGGACCCGCGCATCGGGATCATCGGCCAAAGCCATAACAGCAGTCACAAGAGCCGGGGAGCCGGCCAGCCGAGGAGCGGCGAGCCGGCATGCGTGCTCGCGGACCGGCGCGTCGGCGTCCTTCAACGCGGCCAGCAGGAGTTTCTCTCCGGCGGGCGCTCCCGGCGCGAAGGCGCACGATAACATTGAAACAGGTCCGCCCAGCAGGCCCAGGCCGTCCAGCGTATGCAAAGCATGCACCCGCGATTGCGGCGTCGGGCCGTTGGTTGCGAGTTCGCGCAGCGCGTCGAAGGTGGTTTTGTCCTTGCGTTCGATGAGCAGGCGCTGGGCGGTGTCGCGCCACCAGGAATCTTCGCTGGTCAGGAGTTTGGGCAGATTCGATGTCTCGAATGGCGAGGACCGGGTCGAGGACGACCCGACTCGCGCGGGTTGAGATGCGGGGGCGTCGGCGGCGACGATGCGATAGATGCGGCCGTGCTGCTTGCCGCTGTCGAAATCGGTGATCTTGCGGATGGCGTCCGGCAGGTATACCGGATGCTCGATGGACTTGCGGTACATGTCGCAAACGTAGAGGGCGCCATCGGGGCCGTTGGCGAGGTTCACCGGGCGGAACCAGTTATCGGCGCTGACGAGGAACTCGGCGCGCTCCTGTGCGCGTTTGGCGATGAAAGTGACGCCGGAGGGGACGAGCACGTCGCGGTGGATTAGATTTCCGGTCGGATCGCACACGAGGGCGCTGCCGCGGAAAGAGGCGGGGAGAGCCGTGTCGCGATAGATCATGATCCCGCACGCGGCGGTGAATGTGCCGGAGTGCGAGATCGCGGTGGTGGTGTTCGCGCTGATCGGATAGAGCTTGCAGGCGGCGCCGTGATCGGGGATGTCGTGCATGGTCTCGGTGAAGGCGAGGTGCGGGTTTCGGCGCAGCTCGGACGGGTGAAAGACGACGTGCTGGATGTGATTGCGATTGCTGCACACGAAGCGGCGGCCATAGTCGTCGAAGGTGAGGCCGAACTGGCCGAACCCACCGGCGGTTTCGAAGTCCGCCGTGCCGGGGCGGAAGCGGAAGTCGTTATGCTCGAGGTTGACCGGTTCGTGAGACGGATAGTCCGGCGAGATGATGGCGCCGCCGCTCAGGCCGCTGGCCAGGTAGATCCAGTTATCGATGGCGAATGTCGGGTGATTGACGCGAAGCTGGGTGGAGCCGCCGAGCGAGAAGCCGGTGAACAGGACGCGGCGGGTGTCGGCGCGGCCGTCGCCGTCCAGGTCCTCGAGGTAAATCACATCGGGTGCGGCGGTGACGATGATGCCGCGCTGCCAGATCATGACACTGTTCACGAACGGCAATTCATCGGCGAAGTCGGATCGCCGGGTGAAGCGGCCGTCGCCGTCGGGGTCATCGAGCAGGACGATGCGGCTGGTGTGCGGCCGGCCTTCGGGCGGACCGGTGGGATAGTCGCGCATCTCGGCGACGAAGATGCGGCCGCGTATGTCAAACGCGATTGCGACCGGGTCGATCACGTCCGGTTCGGCGGCGACCAGCTCGATACGCAGGCCGGGCTCGAGCTTGAAGGAATCCAGCGCCTGTTGCGGGCTCAGCGGGCCGTCGGCCGCGGCGCGTGCCGTGACTGCTGCTGCGAGTGTCGCGATAATGGACGCAAGTGATATCGCCAATGTGCCCCCACGTATCCATTTGGATGAGAACATGATCCGTGTTCCGTTCTTGCGTGCCGGATGCGTCAAGTATAGCGGTTTATTCAGACTCGCGCTGTATCTCCAATATCCGCCCCGAAGGTCTGCCCCACGAACAGGCCGCGCGCACCCTGCACTACCTGCTCACGCAGTCTCGCCACCATCGGCTCAGCGGGGTCGGCCTCAAGGACGACAGCCATCTCCTCGCGTGACGGGACCGAAGAAGTACCTTTGGTCACTTCGCGTATATATTGCGTTTCGCCTGATATGTGAAACAGCCGACCATCGCCCGGCCGCACGCAACGACAGCAGACCAGCCACGCCAAACCCGTCCAACGGCTGGCTCCGCGACGGCGTCATTTACACGCGGGGCGACTTGTCTATAATTAGTTCTCAGCCATGCCCGATACATGGGCTTGGCAGAGTTGACATTTGGGGCGATTAGCTCAGTTGGTTAGAGCGCTTGCTCGACATGCAAGAGGCCACTGGTTCGAGTCCAGTATCGCCCATTCGATTTTTCTCGCAAATCCGGTACTTGCAAAGAATTACGCAAACAATGAGCATGTCTGGATCGACCGCAACTTGCGGTCAGCTTCTATTGTCTGGGTTGACGATGATTGCCTGTGGGCGGCTGAAGCCCTGCTTGCTCGGATCGTAGTATTCGTACACTCGCGCCCGTGGCGAGGTCACGCGGACCGGCATGTTCGCAATCAGACGATACTGGAGAACCAAAGGAGTCGTCGGTTTCAGACCGAGCAGGTAGACCACGACGCTGCGTGCATTCATCTGATATCGTGCGATCGTGCCAGCACTCACCAATACGTCGAAGTCGGTCGATTCGATGGCAAAGCCGGCGGGGATCGGCAGGTCCAGGATGATCATCGGCGCTGTCGTCGGCAACTGGTTCACCACGGTGGCGGTCACGCTGACGCGGTCGTTGACCATCAGCTCCGTTCGATCGTAGGCAAGCTCGATACTCAGCGGCTCCCGGTTCGAAGGCTTGGCCTCAGTTGCCGGCACGTGGTACTGAAACACCAACTGATAAATCGAGTCGGCATTGCTCCGGTCGGCCAGCGTCAATCGGTGATTGCCGACACCAATCTGGTCGCTGAGATCCAGTTGCTTCATCACGTCGGACTGATCGGCCGGGATCGCGATGGACTGTGCCGGCGTATTGGCGATGGCGAGTTCGATCTGACGATCGGCCTGCCCGCCCAGGGGTTGTCCGGTCCCGGCGAGCAATGCCTTGAGAGCGAGTACGGTGGCCTGCGTTGAGTGCCAGGTGCCCTGGGCGTCTTTTTGCGTAACCAGCCAGGAAAGTGCACCGCGGACGTCCGATGCGTGGTTGCCGGCGCCGATCATGGCCAGCGCCGCCAGGGCGGTAGTCTCGATGCCGCCTCCAGCGCCGGAGCCATAGAACGCCGTCCGCGCATTCTGTGCTTGCTGCCACCAGACCTGCTTGCCGTCCGCGGAGACCTGTTTCAGCGAATCGAGTGCTTCGAGGTAGTTGCCGACTTCGGTACCGCTTGGATCGATTACTTTAAGCGCATTGCAGACCAGGGCCAGCACGTACGGGTCTTGGATGGAGTCCGGCCGGTGGGCGAGCAGGTAATTCAGCGTGGGGCTTGCCTGGGCCCGGGTTGTGGGGTCCTGGAAGATGGCCCAGGCGACATACGCCGTGGTACTCAATGCGATACCTTTGTCGTCATATTGGCCATGTGTCGGGTCTTCATGCATCCCGTGCGCTTCGGGGGACCACGATCCATCCGAATTGCGCTGCGTCAGCAGCCATTGCCGCGTGCGTTTGATGAGTTCGGGGTCCACGTCATGTACGCGGGCCATGTCCTGGAACTCCATCAGCCCGTAAGCGGTGAGCGTGCGATTGGCCGGGGGACGGCCGAACCAATCGAATCCGCCGCCGGCAATCTCGAATCCGAGCAGCCGCTGGTAGCCGAGATGAATGTACTGCCGGGCCTTGGCTTCGACCTGCGGCACGGTCTTGTTCGTGCGGCGGAGATAATCCAGAGCCAGGACATTCGGGTAGGTGGTTGATGAGGTCTGCTCGAAGCAGCCATAGGGTTGCTGGAAGACAGCGTCGAGCCCCTCGACGAGCTGGCTGAAGCTGGATGGATAGATCTTGAGGATAGCCTTGACGCTGCCTTCGATGGCCTCGGGAGGAACGTTGAGCGAGATTTCGGCGGGTTGCTGCAACGTCCCGCTGAAGGTCTGCTCCACAGGTGTACCATCCGGGATGACCTCAATCTCACGTTTGATCGCATCGGCCACGCCTTTGCCGCGAGCTGTCACTTGGAGCTGGTGATGACCGACTTTAAGTACACGCAGGCGAAAGCTGGTGGAACGCACTTCACCCGGTTGCAGTTCAATGTGTTGTCCGGCTTCACCCAAAGCTTCGAACCAGGGAGCGTTTTCCACGTTCAACTCCACTGTTTGCGGCTGTTCCAGATAGTTGTAGACGACGATCGGTACGGCCACCTCGTCACCACGAGTCAACGCGATGGGCAGATTCGGATCCACGAAGAACGGCTGGAACACGCGAATGCCGGAAGAAATCGCCCCCAGCCGGCCGTCGCCGGTGACCGCGCTGCCGGTCAGCCGCCAGGTGGTGATCGAGTCGGCCAGATCGATATCCAGACTCGCCCGCCCCTGATCATCGGTAATCAGCTCCGGCCGCCAGAGCAACGTCTCGGGGAACCATTCGCGGACACGTGGGGAAAATAGAGTTTTCCTTTCAGTCTCCTTGCCTACTGTGTCTTCTCGTAAGTTGTTCAACAGGACGCTCGTACCACTCGCTGACATCGCAACAGTCATGTCTAAGCTCCTCAGATTGGCGGATGCTGCGGTTCGCTTGGACAGCTCTCGTGCCCTGCTAAGTGATGGCAGTAATATCGATGCCGCCAGGAACAGTAGGCATAAGAGCACCAGAACAGTGACGACGGGTTTGGGGAACACAACGAAACAGTAGATGAGGATTCCAAGACCCATGCATGCTGCGAGCAGCATCCACGATGTTTTCAGGCGCCCCGAGCCTGCGTTCTTCCCGGCCAGGATTTGCCGCTGCTTGGCGGGATAGCTGGTGGCTCGAAGCGTGTGCTGCGGATCGCCTTTGATGAGACTGACCAACTCATTGGAGAGGTTAGACCGTTCCATTACCGCTTCGAGGTTTTCATCCTCGAGAACGTTCAACGTTCGGGGGCTGATCATCCCTTCATCGATGAAGCGCTGGAAAGTTTCATTCTTTCCGATCACGGTTTTTGCGGTGCGGGCAAAGAGGGCCTGATGGAATTGCCGGCGCTGATCGGAGGATGCGCTGGTGTCCAGGTTCGGCGACCACGGATAGATCGCATACACCGGCTTGAGCAGCTCCTGCTCCAGCGTGAAAAAGGTCTGTTCCATCCCCGGGGCCTGGTCCAGCACCGAGAACACCGCTTCATCCACGGCCGCGAGACTGACCGCGCCGGGTGTCGGTTTCCCATGATCGTCGAGGAGGGCAATGGCCAGCTTCGCCTGATGGCCCGGTCGGTATTCGGCCTGATCGAGGGTTGCCTTGATTTGAAGTTGCCGAGCCTGCTCGATGTAAATGACACGGCTCTTGCGGACGGCCAAGCCCGCGGCGCCGAACCGATATGCCTGGATCTCGACCGTCCCAAACAGCTCCGGCGGCAGATCGAGTTGATACTGCCCCTGGCCGTTGCGGATGTCGATCGACGCGGTCAGCAGAGTTTGGCCATCCTTGAGCAGATCGATGAAGACCGGCTCCGTTCCTCCGCCGAGCGCCGTGAGCTGCATCGTCTCGCCGCCCTTGTAGACGGCCTTGTCCGTGCGGACCAGAAAGTCGTCAGTCACTTGCCCGCACTTCAAGGTGATCTGTCGGCGTTCGACCAGGCCATGATCGTCCGTCGCCCGGAGCGCGAGCGCTTGTTCATCAGTTTTTGGAGTCACTTCGATCATGGCCACGCCGAGAGGACTGGTGACCACTTCTTGCGGCACGCCGGACACACTGATCCGTGTCCGTGCGGGGCGTCCGTCCGCATAGCTGGTGAACAGGTAAATCCTATTGGAGATCCCTTTGACCAGATCGCCCGGCTCAGGAATGACCTCGATGCGGATCGGGCTGGCCGTGACCACGCGCGAAACTGTCTTCGATTGTTTCTGCCCCGCGGGGTCGGTGATCGTGACCGTGAAGGCGAGTCGAGCCTCACCGGAGTTCTGAGGTTTGCCGATCATTTTCTCGGGAAGTCGGAATTCAAAACTCGCCTTACCCTTGGCGTCTGTCCGGGTCGTGATCTGGCGCACAACAGTGGTGCCGATATCCGTGGCCTCAACTTTCACTTCGACTACCGCGTCGGCGAGCGGTTTTCCGAAGAAATACGCGGAGTGAATCCTGCCGCTCACCTTCTGACCGGGCTGATAAAAAGGTTGATCCAGTTCCGCGTCGATCTTGAACTTCGGCAGGACATATTTCTTCACTTCCACCGCTGTCCTGCTCTCGGTGTCGCCAATCTTGCAGGTGACGGCGTAGGCGCCTTGAATGATCTCAACGGCCAATGGGCAGTCGGCTGAGGCGATCCCATACTTACTGGTGATCTCCCGCTGCTTGAAGATGACATTGCCTTTGGGGTCAGTGATCGAGAAGGTGGCCTCCTCGCCGGCGACGGGTACGAGGTCCGGCTTGCGCAAGGCAAGGCTGCGTATGCGAATGGTCTGGCCCGGTTGATAGACCGGCTTATCCGTGCTGAGCATCAGCCGCCACGATCGCTTGAGCTTGATTGTGCGGGTGATGACTTCGGGCCGACTCGGAGTGCGGGCGGTGATACGCAGATCGTATTTTCCATCCTTCCAATCGGGCAGCTTGAGCCGCGGTTGCCCCGTGCCCCGTTCATCGGTGGTGAAACTGGCCAGCCGCACGAAATCGCCCCCGCCGCCGGGAAGCAGCTCGATGTCCACGGGTACATTTTTGATGGCACTGGCATGTTCCCGGTCCGTCAGTTGCACGCGAATGGAACCGTGCGTGCCGGCCATCAATTCATTCTGGCCGAAAATTCGCAAATCGTACGGCGTGGGGGAAAGGGAGAGATAGTAAAGGTGCAGACTGCCGACAAGGACAATCGACGCCGCCGCCGCGATGAAACCGCCACGAATGACCCAGCGACGCCTCTTGCCCGACGTCTGCTCGTACTGGTCGATTCTACTGAGACTGGCCTGAATCAATTCCTCGGAAGGCTCGCTGGTGGACATCCCCTGCATGGCCCGAAAGCGTTTGTCCGCCTCCTCCAACGCCACTTCACAGATCGGGCAGGCCTCACAATGCTGCCGCACGTGAGCGGCTTCCGCCGGCGTTAACAAACCGTGCAGAAAGTCGTCAACCGCTTCGATGACGTGTGTGCTTTTCTTGAACATCGACTACCTCCCGAACTCGCGCTGCGTGAAGTTTCTTCATCGCAGGCGAGGTTCCAGATATTCCCGCATGGCGTCCCTTATTGTAGCAGCACCGCGCCCTTGCCGATCAGCTCTTCGATGTCCCCCACCAGCCGGTCGTTCGGGAGGACGCGCAGATCGGGGGCCACCGCAATCATG
>CAYLLT010000063.1:35490-35991 GCA_964384465.1 uncultured Planctomycetales bacterium
GCATATTGGAACGAACGGTCTCCTCGGTTCGGCCGACGGCTTCCGCAATTTCGCCATACGACAAGCCGCCCCAGATCCGGAGCACCACCACAACGCGCTGCTTCATGGGCAGTCGATCGACGGCCGCGGAAATGATCGCCGCCGTTTCCGTAGCAATGGCCGTCTCCAAGGGCGAAGAGTGGGATGTTGCCAGAACGGGGGAAAACTCATCGTCCAACGAGATGGCCACCCGACCCGCCCGCGAGCGGAAGTCGGCCCGGCAATGATTCACCGCGATGGCGAAGAGCCAGGGTTTGAACGGTCGCCAGGGCTTATATTGACCGCGCTTCCGCCAGACGGTCAGGAACACCTCCTGAAAGAGCTCCTCGCTGCGATGGGGGTCGCCGACCAGCCGCCGGATAAACGTCAGCAGCGGGCTGGCATATCTGCGAATCAGGGGCTCCAACGGGTCGCGCTGGCCCCGGGCAACTTCCTGCATAAGCCAATCGTCTGCCCGTTGAC
>CAYLLT010000063.1:36001-36525 GCA_964384465.1 uncultured Planctomycetales bacterium
GGCGAGATCCTCAGGTCTGCTATCAAGCTATATGCGCGGAGTATTCAAACCGTTTAATAGATTTTGTGAAAAACTCTGAGAAAAGGCCGGGCATCGAAGTACTCACGGCACCCTTCACCTCGGGCGGCAGCTCCACGATGTCGTCATTTACACGGGGGGCAACTTGTCTATAATTGTTTCTCAGCCATGCCCGATACATGGGCTTGGACTAACTGCTTTGGGGCCGTAGCTCAGTTGGGAGAGCGCTTGCATGGCATGCAAGAGGTCGTGGGTTCGACTCCCATCGGCTCCATTAACGCACCAGCCTGATTTACGCCGGATTTGGCGGCGCTGAGTCACTCCTGTATTCATTTCGCAGGCACACACGATTTCAGGACGTTCCCGCGTCGCCCATAGACGCTATGACTTTGGAGATCCCGCACGGGCGGGACGCCGGCGCCACAGTGGGTTGTGGATCAGTCTCTTAATGAAAAACTGCCCGGATGGGATCGCGTCCCATCCGGGCAGTTCAGTGTCAATCGCCG
>CAYLLT010000064.1:0-35945 GCA_964384465.1 uncultured Planctomycetales bacterium
TCTCATCGGTCGAACTGACGATCGCCCGCGTGCCACTCGGCGTCAGGCTCTCACCGATGGCCACGCCGTAGTAGAAGATGTTATCGACAGCCAGGTCGATACTGCCGCCGCTGGCGTTCGACTTGACCAGCACGCGCAGCCACCGGGTGTTGGGAATGGCATTGTTCGCCCAGATGATCTTGATCCGGTCCGAACCGAGCGTCCCGCCGCCCGGCGTGACATCGATACTGATCGGCGCCGCTGCCAGCACGTACGAGCCCAGATTCTGGCTGTTGGCAATCCTGAACTCAAAGTTCGACGCCGCCATCGGCCCGGCCGGCAACGGGGTACAAGTGGCGCCCGGCGTCACATCAATCATCAAGCCATTGATGCTCTTGTTGAAGCTGACGTAGTTGGCGGTGGTCGCAGTCCCGCCCGTGTTCAACGCCGACTTGTCCGTGGCGATGGCGGTATTGTCGTTGCACGTCGTGCCTACCAGCGTACCGCACGCCGATGCGGCCGAGTCGTAGAACGAAGTGTTGTAGAACAGTCGCCGATTCGCGTTCGCAATGGTGCGAGCGCAGGCCTCCTGGATCTCCATGTGACCGGCCGTGTTCGTCAACCCCATCCAGTTCTGCCCGCCGTCAAGGCTCAGCTCCGTGAACACGTCGAAGAAGCTGTTGATCTGGAACATGCCGTTGCCCAGATCGGTGATCATGGTCTTGCCCAATGACTGCCGGGTCGGGCTTTCCCGGATCATCGCGCCCGGAGGCAGGCCAGTGCCCTGGAGATCCAACTGGAGCATCTCCGTATCATAGTAGTCAGTGCTGCCTGAAGTGTCCTCCGCCGTCACCCTGACCGCAACTTGGCCGGTGGTGTTGATCGGCGTCCAGGTATTCCCGCCGTCGGAGGAGAATTCCGCCGTCAGGGTGGAATTAAAGGTGTCGATGCCGGACGCACACTGCGGCGGCGGCGTGCACACCGTAAACCGCTTGTGGATCGGATTGCGCATCAGGTACTGCGGACTGTACTGCTGATGGAAGATCGCCGTGTACTGGCTGTTGGCCGGCGGTACGCACTTGCTGGTCCGATTCACCTTGCGGTTCGGATCGCAACCGGGGATCTGCGCGTGGACGCAGAGGCCGGTCGCCGGATCGCACGAGTCCTTGGTACAGGCATTCCCGTCGTCGCAATTCGTCGGCGGCGCGCAGGGCTCATCCTCGATCTCCATGTGCCCTGAGCCGTCCGACTGTTGCCAGAACAGACCGCCGTCAATGCTCAACTCCGTAAAGATGTCGAAGAAGCTGTCGACCCTGTAGTTGCCATCCAGTTCCTGCGTGATGGTGGTCTTGCCCGTTGAAGCCAGGGTCGGGCTTTCCCGGATCATCACGCCCGAAGGCAGGCTGCCTCCGCTGATATCCAACTGCAACATTTCGGTGTCATAGTGTTCGGAGGTGCCGGCGCCGCCCGTCGGCGTCAGCGCAACCGTGGTCGTACCGGCGGCGGTGATCTTGGTCCAGGTTTGCCCGCCGTCGCAGGAGAAGTTCGCCTCCACGATGGAGTCGAAGTGGTCTGTACTTGGCCCACCTGTCGGCGGGGTGCAGGTGGTGAACCGCTTGTGGATCGGTTGGCTCATCAGATATTGCGTGCCGTACTGCTGATGGAGCGACTGGAGCGACTGCACATACTGGCTGTCCTCCGGCGGCAGACACTTCGTGGGCCGCTTGACGCCCGGATACGTCGAGTGCTTGGCGGTGGTCAGGTTGGCCACGTGTCCGCCCCCGACCGGTGCGGTGTACAGCGGGATGCACTGGTTCGGGTGGAAGTAGACCGCCTTGGGCGGGAGACATTTGATGACCGCCGTGACGCGCAGCGCGGTCTGGTTGTACATCTTGGGGTTCCCGCCGCCCAGATCGACCTCGAAGAACACGTCAAAGAAGCTGTCCGCCAGAGACGGATTGCCCGGCTGCTCGGCGATGGCGCCCTTGGTGGCCGCCAGCGGGATGGCCCCGAGCCCGGCGCCGGCGGTGAGCGTCACGCCGCCGCTGGACAGCGACATCGACACGATCTCCGTATCGATGACATCGAGATGCCCGTCACCCGGGCGCGTGCCCGGATAATTGGTCGAGTCATCCTGCGAACCGGTGTGTTGTATGGTCGCCGGACCAGACAAGACCAGGTTCGTATCCCGCACACAAAGGGGGTCGAGGTTCGTGTCGATACCGACGACCGCGCCGGTGGGGATGTGCTCGGTGCCCGCCGCGACGGCATCCACCCAATGATTACCCGGTCCGCCGTGGCTGCACGGCTGGGTCTCGCAGGTGTCGTCGATGCCGTTGCCGTTCAGGTCACCTGAACAGACGGAACCCGCGGCACCCGGATCACCGCCGCTGCCCGTGCATTGAGCAGCCGAGGGCGCGTTAACACAGGTGCCATCGGGCATGCAGCAGGCCACCGGCTGCGGGAACGTGGTGTGCGTGGCGGTGACCAGATTGGCCACCGGCGAGCCGCCGGTGGGGGAGGTGAACAGCGGTATGAGGCCGGGCGGATTCAATCCGAGCAGCACCGGCGGGAAGCAGGTCAAATTCGGGGCGTTGATGCGCAGGGGCGTGTGATTGTACACCTTCCCCAGCGGCGCGCCCAGATCGACCTCAAAGAACACGTCGAAGAATCCGTCGGCCAGGGCCGGGTTGCCAACCTGCTCACGCATGGCGCCCTTCGTGGCCGCCAGCGGGATCGCCCCGAGCCCGGCGCCGGCGATGATGGTCGCGCCGCCGCCGGTGAGGTTCATGTAGGTCATCTCATAGTCGATCACGTCAATGTGGCCATCCACACTCGCCCCATTGAAACCTGGCAGATTGCCGGAGTCGTCCGAAGCCACGTTGTGGTGGACCGTGGTCGGACCCGCCAAGTTCAGATTCGTATCCGCGATCCCGTCGTTGTTGAGATCCAACCCGACCACCGCGGTGGTGGGGATGTGGTTCACGCCCGGCGGGCAGAGCGCGGGCGCGTGGATCCAATGCGGACCCGGCCCGCAATCGTCGCAGGGCTGGTCCTCGCAGGTGTCGTCGATGCCGTTGCCATTGTTATCGCCCGCGCAGACGGTCCCGGCCGCACCCGGCTCGCCGCCGTTACTGGAGCATTGAGCCGCCGATCCCATCACGCAGGTGCCATCCGGCATGCAGCAGGGAACCTGCACCACCGGCTCTTCCTCGATCTCCACGTGACCGGGGCCGTTCGCCGGCATCCAAGGACCATTCTGGCCGTTCAGGCTCAGCTCCGTGGATATATCGAAGAAGCTGCCGATCCGTAAGGTGCCGTCTCCCTGGTCCGTGATCCGGGTCGCGCCCCTGGAAGGCAGCGTCGGGCTTTCGCGGATCCTGACGGTCGGGGGCAGACCGCCGCCGCTGATGTCCAACGACAGCATCTCGGTGTTGAAGTATCGGGTGTTACCGGCTTCCGTCGATGATTGCACCATGACCGCGGTCGGTCCGGAGGTGTGAATCGGCGTCCAGGTGTTCCCGCCGTCGGAGGAGAATTCGGCCTCCACCTCGGAGTCGAAGTTGTCCATCTGCGAACCGCCGGGCGGCGGCGGTGGCGTGCAACTGGCGAACTTCTTGTGGATCGGATTGCGCAACAGGTACAGGATGCCGTACTGCTGATGCAGCGGCTGGAGCGACGCCACGTACTGGCTGTTCGGCGGCGGCAGGCACGGGTCTGGCCGCACGACGGTGTGAGCCGGATCGCAGCCGATCGGCGTGTGGACGCAGCCGAGCACGGGATCGCACGTATCCTCGGTGCAATCGTTGCCGTCGTCGCAGACCACCGCCGTGTGCGTGCATACGCCCGCATTGCAGCTATCGTTGGTACAGGCGTTGCCGTCGTCGCAGTTCGGCGGGTTGCAGGGGAGCACGCCCTCTTCGAGTTCCATGTGCGCACTGTCGTCCGCGGGCGTCCAAGGACCACCCGGGCCGTTCAGGCTCAACTCGGTAAATACGTCGAAGAAGCTGTCGATATGATAGAGGCCGCCGCCTAGATCCTTGATCGCGGTCGCACCCGACGAAGCCTTGCTCGGGCTTTCCCGGATCATCACGCCACTGCCGGAAAGATCCAACGACAGCATCTCCGTCTGATACATATACAAAAGGTTTGCTTCGCCGCCGTCATCGGCCCCAATCACGCTCACCGTGGTCGGGCCGGAAGCGCCGACCGGCATCCAGGTGTTTCCGCCGTCGGCGGAGAATTCCGCCTCCACGATGGAGTTGAATTCGTCGGTGGTCATCGTACCGGGTGGACTGCCGGGGGGTGGCGGCGGTGTGCAGCCGGCGAAGCGCGAGTGCTGCGGCATGCGCAACAGATATTGCGTGCCGTACTGCTGATGGAGCGGCAGGAGCGATTGGACGTACTGGCTGTCCTGCGGCGGCAGGCAGTCGGTAGGTCGCACCACACCGGTTTCCTCACAGGCATCACCGATGCCGTCGCCGTTGGCATCCGCCTGATCCGGGTTGTACTTGGTCGGGCAGTTGTCGCAGGCGTCGCCCACACCATCATCGTCCGCGTCCCTTTGCTTGGGGTTTTTGACGTTCGGGCAGTTGTCCGCATCGTCCGGGACGCCGTCCTGGTCCTGCGGATCGCACTGGGCCAGTTGCTCCCGGCACTGCCGCTGCTGCACGCACTGCGGAGCGCTGGGATTCGTCTGGCAGATACTCATGTCGCAACTCGTGCACGTTCCGGTCTGGCATGGGGTTGGAGTGGGGCAGCAGATGCAGCGCGGCTGCGGCGGCTTGATGCCGTGGGCGGCCCACTGGGCCTGCTCGGGAGTTAAACGCTTCTTGGGCGGGCGCTTCGCCGAAGTGCAGTCGTTCTTGACGGTCCGATCCACGCGCATCCCCGGCCAGAAGTTGGGGCTGCTCGCCGGCAGCGGGCCAACCGTCACGCTGCCGTTGCAGTCGTGGTCAACCGTCAGGCCCGCGGCGGCGCTGATCAGGCCGAATCCGCCGGGATTATGGTCCATCCAGTGCCCATTGAGCGTCCCAAACGATATCGCGGGCATCAATGGACACCCCGTGTCCAACGTCAGCGGCGCGGCCGGTGCATCCACCCGCGTGAAGGTCAGTTTCGGCCGAACCATCAGCGTCGCGGTGAATGTGCCGCCCTCGTCGTCGGCACAGGGATCGCGCTTGATGGTCATCGTCCCCACCGGCTGCGCGGCGCAGGTTGACAGACACACCCGCACGTTCCACTGTTGGGGAGCCCCTGTGCCGGTGACCGTGATCGGAGTGCTGCTGACCAATGACAAAGCCACGATCTCGATCGGCACGGTCGCGCTGCTGCCTGGTGCCAGCAGGTTCGCGGCGGCGTTCCGCTTGACAATCGTGTCCACGGGCGAAATCGCGCCGGCGGGAGTCGTGTTCAACGGCACGCCCTCGAAATACACGATCCCGTCGAAGGGTAGGGAACCCGGGTAGAAGAAATTAGCGGGGATCGGATTCCCGCTGAAGTCCTCGTTGGTAGCGCCGCCGGGCGGCGTGGTGAACAAGTCAATGCCCGCCGCGATGGTCAGTCCGTGGGCCGGGCTGGCCATGCAAGCGATCAATAACAAACCGCTGACTGCGACGATCCATCTTGAACTCTTAATCATGGCCGTTTCTCCGAGGGCAACGGGAGTGCTTTTTGCAAAAATAGAGCGATAAACCTGCTGGAAATATAACCCGCGGCCGCGCTTACGACTTCTCTTAACTTGCTAATCTTCAAAGAGATTTCTAGATCGGGAGCGATGACGAAGATTTCAACCCGGCACGGCGCCGCCGATGCAATATGTTTGATGATGCAATCTATTTATTTGCAGCAACTTACGTGCGATTAGCTCGCGGCGGACGCAAAATCGGGCGAAGCTGAGGGAATTCCGGCGGTCAGAAGTTTCACCCTTTCGGCCACCAAAAGGGGCAGGGCCACGACGATCGGGGGATCGGTCAGCGCCGGCGGGCGGAGCGGGAGGCGCACGGAAGTGGCGACTCCCGGTGCTTCCGGGGTCTCGGCCAGGCGGGCCAGGCCCACCCGGAGGCTGGCGAAATCCGGGGCCAGAAGCGAAAGCGTGCTCTCCACGCTTTGGAACGCGACCCCGCAGACGTAAGGCAGTTCCGGGGAGACCGGTCCCATCTTGAACTCACCGGCCCCTTTGCGCACGGCACAGATCGGCGGGAAAGACTGTGGGATCGGCGTTGGAAACAGGCCGATGAAGACCGGCCCGCACTCTTCGGGCGTATCAATCCAGCCGTGGAGGGCGGGTTCCTGATCTCCGCAGCACGTGTGGCTCATGATGAATTCGAGGCAGCCGCGTAATTCGGCCCCGGAGGGGTCGGCCTGGGCGAGCTCGCGAAAGCGCATCGGGGCGATGCCGACGAACTCGTTGAAGAGCGTGGTGAAAGTGCCCAGGCTGTTGTAGCCGACGTCCATGCAGATCTCGGTGATGCGCCGGTCGGTGGCGATGAGCAGCCGTTTGGCGCCCGCCATCCGCAGGGCGGCGAGAAAACGGGAGGGTGAGATCCCGGTGACCTCGCTGAAGACGCGGCTGAAGTGGAAAGAACTCATGCACGCCGTGCCGGCGAGGTCGGCGAGCGAAAGCGGCTCGGAAAACCGCTCGTGCATCGTGCGGATCGCTTGTTTCACACCCTCCAGGTGGGCGACGGATGTGGCCGGCTTGTGCGTTAGCGTCGATGGTTCTCGTAACGTTTGCATGGTTCTAGTCCTTCCATACACCGGGGCCCGCGAAAGGCTCCAGTGCTTCAAGAAGCGTTTTGGGGATCGGGGTGGGCACCAGATGGTCACCCTCGCGACGCATGCTGGCCACCACCTGGATTCCCTTGGCGACGGGGATCAGTTGTCCATTTTCCGAAAGCCGCAGGTACTCGAAGCCGAGCTTGAGGCGGTTGCCCTTCCTGGCCTTCAGCGTCATGCGGATGAGCAGTTCGTCGAACGCCGCCACCTCCACGGTGAAACGACACGAGACGCCTACGGTGACGAGCCGGAGATCCTTGCGGAGTTGGGTTAGGATGTCGGGGGCGTGCTCGCGGAGGAACAGCTCGCGGCAGCGGCCCTGCCAACTCAGGTAGTTCACGTAGTAAACGTTGCCGAGCAGATTGGTATCTTCGAACGTGACCACATGACGGTATTCGTAGGCTTTTTGACCGTTCAGCCCCGCTTTGCGAGCCGCTTTCGGGCCGGACAGGCGCGGGGCGCTCAGGACCGTCACCACGAGCGGGTCTGCGCAACCTTCCACCGGCAGCGCATACGTGGCCGCCCGCGCGGCGCCGGCCGAGAGCAGCAGCGGTTCGATCGAACCCGGCGGAGCCGTGTGTGCTGTGGGGCGTTCACGGATCGTCAGCGGCGTATCCGGCGGAAGGCCGGCCTTCTTGACCGACTCGAGCACCGTCCACACCCGCGTGGCCGCGGTGTCGTAGTCTTCGTCGTTCAGGTCGCTGACCTGTTCGGCCAGCGAGCAACCAGAAGGACCCAGGACCGCTGCCCAGTCGCGCGCGGGCCGAGCCACGACGGCTTCAAGGTCGCAGCCGAGAACACGTTCTCCCGAAACGCCGAGCAGCAGGCCGCCGCCGTAGGTGAAGGAAACCGCCCGCGAGCCGTTTGCGCCTTCGGGTTTGCCATCCGGCCGATGTGATTTCACGTAGGGTCCGCTTTGCGGACCTTCGTGCTCAGACGCCGTGGTCCGCGAAGCGGACCCTGCTGCTGAATGCAGTTCCTGCTTGAGAGCCACAGCCCGTTCGCACTCTCTGCCGGAGACTTGCCCGATCACGACGTCGATTGCCCGGTCACCGAATATCCGCGAAAGCTCACGTTCGAGCAACGGCCTCAACAGCGGCACCGGCCAGGGCTTGCTCTTTCTGACGGGCTGCGTGGCCTTGAGTTGCAGGCCTTGCCACGATTCGACGATATGCCCATCCGCGTCGAGCAGGTCGAGGTCATAAATAAACGTATCGCCGCGCCGCGCACGTTCGATCGCGTACATGGAGCACGGACCGCGCGCGGGTTGGAAGATGTTGATGTGTTCGACGGATACGGGCAAGACGACCTTGTGCGGAATACAGGCCTGAATCGCGTGCAACGCGGCGTCGCGCACGCCGGGGTCGCCCAACAGGCGCTCGCGCGGCAGATCGGGTGCGAACCAGTTGTCCGAGTCCGCGCCGGCCAGGTCGGCGGCACATTCGCGCGCGCTCAGGCGGCGATAACCTTCGATGCGTTGGAAACGACCCGTCTGGAAGAGATGTTCGCCATAGAGGTCTTGAGCGGGAGACAGGGGAAGATGTTCACCAGGACCGCGGCAGCTTGCTGCCGCACGTGCGGCAACAAGTTGCCGCGGTCCTGGCTCTGAGAATCGGCAGGTGGCGCGGAAATGGTCCACCTGGAACTCGGTCTGGCTGGTGCGAAGAACGACCTCCACCCGGTCCGGTTCGCGTACGAGGGCGGCGAGCCGCAGGGTCGTGGTTTGTCCTTCGGGCACGGTGACCGGCTGGAGAAATTCGACCTTCTCGAACGCCGGCAGCCGGCTTGTCCCGGCGAAGCGCGCCGTAGCCGGATCCGATCCGACGAGAGCGGCGGCGGCCTGCGCCATCGCCTCCAGCCCCATGACCGCCGGGAAGAGGCGATCCGCGCCGTAAACGTGATCGTCGATGTACAAATCCGACTGGCTCGACAGGTGCGAATCCACCACCAGCTCGACGCCGGGGTAATACACTTTCTTTTCTTCGAGGAACCGCTGCCGCGGGAGCGGCGGCTCTTCGAGGCGGAGCGTGGGCGGTTCGCCGAAACGGCCGGACACGACGACTGAAGGCGGCACGTTTTCGCATAGCAGACGGCGTAGTATGGATACGCCCTGGTCCGGCGTGATCGGCGTGATGCCTTCCTCCAGGAGCGCGCCGACGCGGCCGAGACGTTCACCCATGCCCACGCCCGACCAGATCGACCACTCGACGCACAGGCATCGGCAGCGCGGATGCTGAACCTGGAACTGCTCCGTCAGACGCGAGACCCACTCGTTGGCCAGCGCATAGTCGGCTTCGCCGCGAAAGCCCGCGCGGGAGATCAACGAGCCGAAGGTGATCAGAACGCGCAACCGGCCGGCATCAACCGCGGCCAGCACATTTTGAAGCCCGTGGAACTTCGGCGCCAGCGTGCGCCGGACCGCATCCTCGTCCAGACTGCGAATGGGCTGAGGAGAATTGGCGCCGGCGCCGTGCAGAACGGCGGTAATCGGCCCCAACTTTTGCGTCGCGGCGGCGATAGCGGCGCGGAGCGCTCGTTCGTCGGTGACATCGGCCTGCACATAGGTGAAGCGGATGCCGGCCGCGGTCAAACGATCCAGGTTGGCCGCCAGTTCCACATCGGTCTGCGGGCTGGACCGGCCCAGGATGGCCAGGGACATGCCCGAATCGCGCGCCAGGGACAGCGAACACTCAGCGGCGATGCCCTTGCCTCCGCCGGTGACCAGCATGACGTCGCTCCTGTCGAGGGGCAGCGCACGCGGCTCGCCTTGTTGCGGGAGCAAACGGAGGACCGGTTCGTATCTGCGTCCGGCGGCGTCGTAGTGGGCCTCGCGATAGTAGTGCCGGGTTTGAGCGGTCTGCGCTGAAAGCGCCTCCGCCAGGATCCACTTGGTGGCATCAGCGTGACCCGGCGGCAGGTCCACCACGCAGGTGCGGACATGAGGTGCTTCAAGACACAAGCTGCGGGCAAAAGCCGCTCCGCCCCCGCCGCGCTGCACCAGGACGAATGTCGGCGAGCCCGATCGGTTCAGGACATCCTTCGCTCCCTCCAGCAGGAGGGAAATGGAGCTTTCGTCAGGCTCCGGCGGCAGACAAACCATCACTCCGCCCGAGAATTGCGGATTGTCAAAAGTGTCGGTAAATCCACAATTCACAATGCCCGCGTGCGCGAAAGCCGTCTTGAGCGAATCTGTCAGCGGATCATCTGAGAGGCCGATGACGCGCCAAGTGCCTGGTTGCTGATTGATATTCGTGCTCGTCAAATCCGCAATTCGCAATCCGCAATTCGCAATATCGGCCGGCCGTTCCTTCAGTTCCACCGTGAACGACCGCACCCAGGAGTCCACGCCGGCGGGGAATCGTCCCGAGGTATCATCGGAATCGGCACCTGCCGTTTGTCCGGTACGTCGCAATTCGTCCAGTGTCGTGGCCACCTCGCCGAGCGTGGCCTGAGAGTATTCGGTCGGCGAGGCCGGCCGGGGCAGGCCCATCCGGCGGGCGGATTCGGCGACGATCTGGCCGATGCTGAGCGAGTTCAGGTGCAGATCGCGCAGGAGATGATCGCCCGGCTTGAGCGTGTGTGCGGGCAGTTCCAGGCGCTCTTCGAGCACCTGCTTCATGACCTCGATGGCCACAGGGGAGGACGACGATTGCGGATTGACTTCGGCGAGCTCAGTCGAGCCGCGGATTGCGGATCGCGGATTGTTCGCCACCCGCTGCTGACCGGTTCTTGTTCTGTATTCGGCAACCAGTGCTCTGCCGTTCTTCCTGTTCCGCGTTCCGCGCTGCCCGTTCCGCGTTGAAAACTTTCCGTTTCCTCTCCCGGTCTCGTTCTGCTCGCTCTGCGTCGCCTGTGCGCGGGGCGCCAGCTCGCAGGGATTGGCGAAAAATTTCAGCGGCCGATCGAGGTCAAACGGTCGGGTGAACCGGCCGGCGAAGAGTCGATCCACATGAACCGGAAGGCCCAGTGCAAAAGCGGCTCCGACGGCCTGCAAGAGGCCGAGTAGTGACGGACCACCCACCTCCAAAGCCACAGCCGGAGCGCTTGAAACCTCCGACAGAAGGCGAGTGAGCACCTGCCCCGCCCCGACTTCGATGAACAGATCCGTCTGCGGGATAAGGCGTTCGACCGCTTCGCTGAAACGCACCGGAGAAACCACCTGCTTGCAGAGCAACTCCCGCAGGTCCGCTTCGGCGTTCAGCGGCGTCGCGGTCACTGTCGATACCACCGTCTTTTGCAGCGGGCCGAAGGTCTGGGTACTGAGCTGCTCTCCCAATACGGGGACGACATCGGACACCAGCGGCGAATGAAAAGCGTGCGTGGTCTGGAGCGTTGAGACGGACATCCCACGGGCGCGTGCCCGCACCATTAACTCGTCCACGGCCGGCGCCTCGCCGGATACGACCGTCTGACTCGGCGAGTTCATGCACGCCACGACAGCGGGAGAACCATTGAGCAGTTCGCGCACCTGTGCCGCGCCCGCCCCGATGACCGCCATCGCGCCCTGGCGTGCGTGACGATCCATGGCCTGTCCCCGGCCGTGGGCGATCCGCAGGAGCGTTTCTTCGTCGATTGCGCCGGCCCAGTGCAGAGCCACGAGTTCGCCCAGACTGTGACCGGCAGCCCACCGCGCTTCGACTCCGAGGTGGGCGAGAACGCGCAGGCCGGCCAGGCAGTTCAGCGCTGTAGCGGGTTGGATCACGGCGCCGGAAAATGATTGCTCGCCATTATGAGGAGAGGAGGCATGGAGGCTCTTCAGAAAGCCGAACCTTCGCGTCAGGGCGCCGTCGCCAGTTTGAACAGCACCGCCCTGCCCCGGGAACAGGAACGTGATTCGCGAACGAACTTGTTCACCGATGAAGACGCCGCTACCCACGTCGATCTTGTCGGCTTCTCCGTTTCGGAGCGCGCTTCTGACAATTTCGAGGCGATTGGTTAACTCCTCAGGCGTGCCGGCCACGATGGCCGCGCGGGCCTGTCCGGGGACCACCGTGCGGGCGAGTTCGGCCGCCAGATCGGTCAGCTCGGCACGAGAGATTCGCGGGACGATACGCAGCACGCGCTCGACCTGTTCGAGCAGATCATCTCGGTTGGGCGCGCTCAACAGAAAGAGTTCCGCATCCTGGTGCGTGGCGGCGAGTTGCCGTTCCTCATCGTCGAGCGCGGCCCGGCGGGCGGTGGCCGTCCCTTCAATCACGATATGCGTGTTGATGCCGCCAAAGCCCATCGAGCTGACGGCGGCACGGAGCGGGCGGTCGGCCGGCCACAGGACGGGTTCCTGCAAAATCGCGGGGGCGTTCGGTGAGGCCAATTCCTCGTGAGGCGTCGGGCACCCGGTCGTCGGAGGAAGGACCTGACGGTCGAGGGCCATGACCGCCTTGATCAGACCGGCCACGCCCGCGGCGGCCTTGGTATGACCGATGTTGGCCTTTACGGAACCGATGCATGCGGAGGGTGATTGCGAATTGCGGATTGCGGATTGCGGATTGGGAGTTGAAGACGGCCCCGATTGAGTCTTCAATTCGCAATTCGCAATCCGCAATCCGCAATCCGCTCGCCGCGCTGCGGCGAGCGCTTGAAGTTCCGCCAGATCGCCGACCTTCGTTCCGGTGCCGTGACCTTCGAAGAAGCTGACCGTGTCAATGCCGAAGCCGGCCTGACGATATGCCCGTTGAAGCGCGAGGAGCTGTCCTTCGGCCTCCGGCCGCGTGATGCCGCCCGCTCCGTCGGACGAGATGCCCCAGCCGCGGACGACGGCGTAGATGCGCCGTCCCTGCTGCACCGCATCTTCGGCCCGCTGTAGGACGACGAAACCGCATCCCTCGCCCGGCAGAAAACCATCGGAATGGCGGTCGAAGACGCGCATCTCGCCCTGCGAAAACGCGCCGACCCTGGAGAACCCCACCAGCTCGAATGGATCGAGGCTCAGGTCCACGCCGCCCGCCAGCGCGACATCAAGCTCGCCCGACATCAGCGCGGATGATGCGGAGATGACCGCCAGCAGCGAAGACGCGCACGCACCATCGAGCGTGTACCCTCCCCCGCGGAGGTTGAAGTGATTGCAGATCCGCCCGGCGATGACGTTGGACAGCCCGCCGGCGAGACTTTCTTCCGTGGTTGGGGCGAACGGTTTGAGATAAGTCTCCTGTAGTTTTTCAAGGATGCTGTCGCGTTGCCGGTGGGAGAGACCTTCCTCCGTGAGCGCATGCTCCGCAGCGCGACGGACAAACGGCCAGCGCAATCGCATCAGGCCGGCGCGGGAGAATTCGCCCGTGAGGCTGTTGCCGACCAGCACGCCGGTCGTATCCGTCGGGAGATTGCCGCCTTCCGCGAACCCGGCGTCCGCCAGCGCCTGGGCCGCGATATCGAGGGCCAGCCATTGTGCGAGGTCCACCGAGCGGAATGTGCTCGCCGATACGCGGAAGCGCAAACGGTCGAACTCGTATCCTTCGATCAAGGCGGCCTGTTGGAGATAAGTTGAATCGGCGCTCGCCGGATCGGCGGAATAGTAATCCTCCAGGCTCAGTCTTTCCGCGGGGATACGGCGAAACGCCCGCCGCTGGGCGATCACATTCTGCCAGAGCTCGGCGGGTGACCGGGCGTCTGGAAAACGGCACGCCATTCCTACGATCGCGATCGATGGCATCATTTGCTTTCAGTTTGTGGCGGCCACCCCACGGTGGCCGACGGTTCATGGGTCTAAGTTCTCAGTTCAATTACGGATTGCGGATTTAACCGCTGGTTCCCTCTGCTCAATCCGCAATTCGCCATCCGCAATTCGCCATCTGACTCAGAACGCCGCCCACTCGCTGCGAACCTCGTCTGAATCCGCACTCGCCAGGCCTCATACGCAGGCTCCGCTCCATCGGGGGGCAAATCCTCCAGTGATTCGTCTGAGATCGCCGCGGCATCCGGAGCGGACATGCCGCAAAGGACCTGGCAGGCCTGATCTGTTTCGGCCGATGGATTGCCGGCCCGCTCCCGGGCTTTGGCTGCGAATGCGGCGCCTTGCTGCAAGTGCGGCAGGAATTCGCCGGCCGCCGCGCACAGGCCGGCGAGCGCGTCCGGATCGGCGCCGCCGGCGTAAGTGCAGGCCAGGCCCAAGCCGCTCCACAGGTCGCAGTGGCGCGGCGGCGGGAAGGCGGCAATGAGCGACACGGCTCTGGCCGCGTCGCCTCCGGCGACAAACCACAGGCAGCGGCCCAGGCCCTGATCGAAAACGCGGCGTTCGTAAGTCGAGAGCGTTTCAAGGGTTTCGTATTCCAAAAAGTAGTTGCGCCAATAAAAATATCCCTGGTGAAAACCATATCCGTCCAGGATCAGCCACCGCAGCAGCGGATCAAAGCGGGCCATGAAGCGTGCGCGGCGCCGGCGCAGATGCGGTAAGCGGGCCAGTGCCCATCCGACGCCCACGTGGGCCATGTAAACGTGATCCCGTGCGGGGCCGTTGATGAATTCCGCGGTTCGATTCGTCCGCCAGGGGGTCAGGCCATCGAGCAGGGCAAAGCCCATCGCCGCTCCTTCGTAAGCAAAACCGCGGAATTCCGGCTGGATTTGCTCGAGGTGCTTCGCAATCGAGTGGGGCCGGCCGGCCTCGAGCGCGGTCAGATAACCCTGAATGAAATTGCGGCCCACGCGCTCCAATCGGAGGCAGGTCCGCGGGTCAGCGGCGACAAAGCCTCGCTTGTTAAAGCTGGCTTCGTCCGCAGAGATTCCCAGCGCAAGCTTCCGCAGTCCGCCCAGCATGAGATACTTCTGTTCACGATGTCGCCACGGGCGACTCACCGTGGCGAGATGCGACTCGTGGGGCAGTGGCAACGTGTGGCGACTCTCACACATGCCCGGAACTGAAAAAGTGGTCCTTCTGTCCCCAACCATTTGTGCGTTCAACCTCCATCATACCAAACGGTTGGTCATTCGCAATGCAAAAATGCCTTTGAAGGCCCTAAAAGTGGGATTTCACTTGAGTTGGAGGCATTATCGAGCCTCTAAGCCCGCGTATTATAGGAACCCCTCTGGTATGGGGATTCTCACCTATTTCGACGGCTTTTCGTCACACGCCTGAAATGGACCGTATCCCGACTACCCGTTGGGTTCCTGTCGAGATATTCGGGGAAAGAAACGCGTATCAGCCTCGAGACATGTGTTTTTTTCGCCAAAATCCAGGCACTGACCGCCCGCCTCGGCCCCTGCTGTCTACCGGCACGCAGGCCCCCTGTCGGGTTGAAGGCGGGTTTGACCATTTGTCGGCTGTTCCATAGCATGCTCCGGCACCGGGCTGCGATTCGCATGAATGGCCGATCGACCCGGAGGCTCTCGACAGGCGTCATTTTAGGCCGCCTGATATCAGCGGACGGCCGCGGCCCGACTGGGTTGGCCGAAGTTCTTCAATGCCTTGGCTTTATCGCTATTCCATCCGGCACCCGCGAACGACGATCGCGATCGGCCTCGCCTGCACGCTGGCCGCCGCTCCCGGCATGTGGCGCCTCAAGCTGCGCACCGACGGTCATGCCCTGATCCCCCGGGATGCGCCGGCCATCCGCTATGACAGGGCGATCCGCGAACAGTTCGGGACGCGGGACCCGATCGTGGTGCTGATCCAGGCCCACCACCCCGACGGCATCTTCAACGTGCGCACGCTGGAGCTGGTCCGTGATCTGACCGCCGAGTTTCAGAAGATGAAGATGGAGGGCATCCGGGAAGTCAACGTGACCAGCCTGGCCACCGAGTCGAGCGACCGGGTCATCCCGGGAACCGTGAAGTTCCAAAACCTTCTAGACCCTTTCCCGACCACGGCGTTCGAGCTGAAGCGGCTGCGCAGCGATCTGGAAGCGATCCGGCTGTACACCGGGACGGTGGCATCCCGCGACGGCAACGCTACGGCGATCTTCGTCGGCGTGCCCGACGGCGCCAACCGCACCGAGCTTGCGCAGAAGATCCGTGACCGAATCGACGCCCGCCTGTCGAGAGCCTCCAGGTCGAGCGACGGCGCATCGCCCGAGACCGTGCACGTGATCGGCGCTCCGATCGCCGAATCGCTCCTGGGCACGCAGATCCTCGACGACCTGGGCGTGCCCGACCGGCTGTTGGGACGGCACGCCACGTCGCTCACGGCTCAGCAGTCGTTGGTCGATAGTCGAAAGTCGAAAGACGAGTCCGGACGGGACATCGATTCGTCATCTCGATTTTCGATTTTCGATTTTCGACTGTTCATCGCCCGGCACATCGGCCTTGTGCCGATCACGCTGGTCGTCATGGCCGGCGTCTTCCTGATCAGCTTCCGAACACCATGGGCGGCGGCCCTGCCGCTCATGGAGGTGGGCTGCTGCCTGATCGTGACCTTCGGGCTGATCGGATGGTTCGACGTGCCCATCTATCTGACGCTGGCGATCCTGCCGGTGATCCTCACCGTGACCAGCGTGACCGACGAGGTGCACGTGTTCGGGCGGTACCGGAGGGAGATTGCGGATTGCGAATTGCGGATTGCGGATTTGGAAGAAGACCCTGCAACGTCCGCTCCAGTTCTCAGTCCGCAATTCGCAATCCGCAATGCCGACGTGGTTAGCGACACGATGGACCAGATGTGGCGGCCGATACTACAGACCGCGGTGACCACCGCGGTGGGGTTCCTGTCGTTCGCCATGTCGCCGATCAAGCCGGTCCAGGCGTTCGGGTTGTGGGCGTGCATCGGCTCGCTGTTCTGCATGGTTTGGTCGATGAGCGTGATTCCCGCGCAACTGGTGCTGCTGGGGCGGAAGAAATTGCGAATTGCGGATTGCGAATTGCGGAATGGAAATGCAACACCGCCGCAACATTCTTCCCAATCCGCAATCCGCAATCCGCAATCCGCAATCTTCGAACGTCTCGGTCGGACTATGCTCCGCCGCCGCTATCTCGCCCTCGTCGTAGCCGGGCTGCTGGTGGCGGTCGCGCCGCTGGGTCTGCGTCAGTTGCGCGTGCAGGACAGTTGGATCGACGGGTTCTCGCCCAACAGCCCTTTTCGACAGGCGACGCGGCTGTTCAACCAGCAATTCCTGGGCACGCACATTCTGCAAGTGTGCGTGGATGCGGGCCGGCCCGGATACAGCGGAGATTTGCTCCCTCCCGCCGTGGATGGCCAATTCATCAGTTTACCCGCCGATCTCGTGCCCGACCCGGCGGCGCTGATCGGGTACCAGATCATGTTGACCCGCCTCCGGCCCATCGTCGTCACCACCGGCCCGAACGCGGGCCAGCAACTCCCCGTCAACTGGCTCTCCTGGATCATCGAGGCCGAACGCAAGGGCGATCGCCTGGTGCTGAAAACGTCGATGAACCGCGGCCTGCCCGGCCCGGCCCTGCGCCTGGAGGCGGGGGACCAGATGCGTTACCGGCTCGATGCCAACCCCTTCAAGACACTGGCGGGGATGCAGCGCGTGGCCGCACTGGAATCGTTCATTGCCGATCAACGCGATGCGAAGGTCGGCGGAGTCATCGGGCCGGCGGCGTTTCTGACCACCACCAACTTCATGGCTCACGCCCGGAAGGAATCATTCAGGAGCATCCCCACCGATGACCCCGAGAAGATCGATTTCCTCTGGAAGCAGTACGTCTGGATCCGCGGCGAAGAGCGGCTGCGACAGGTGGTGGATGCGGACTTCGCCCGCGGGCTGATCACGGTGTACATGAACGACGCCAATTTTTTAGACACCGGACGGCTACTGGAGCGCATCCGTGCGTATGAGCAAGCGGAGCTGAAGCCGCACGGCATCTCGCTGGGTTTCGCCGGGGACGTGGCCGTCAGCCAGACGCTGATTCAGGCGATCGTGAGCACGCAGGTGCGCTCGCTGCTCGGCTCGCTGGTGGGGATTTTCCTGGTCACCGCGCTGCTGGCCCGGTCGGTGGGGTGGGGTTTGTATTGCATGCTGCCGTGTTGCCTGGGGGTGCTGCTTAATTTCGCGGTGATGGGCTGGGTGGGCATGCCGCTGGGCGTGGCCACGTCGATGTTCGCTGCGGTCACGCTGGGTATCGGCGTGGACTACGCGATTCACCTGCTGGAGCGGTTCCAACTGGCCCGCGGGCGGGGGCTGCCGGTGGAGGCCTGCCTGGTGGAGGCGGTCACGGTCACTGGGCCGCCGGTGCTCATCGACACGCTGGCCGTTTCACTGGGTTTTGGAGTGATGACCCTCTCGCTGGTGCCGGCCAACGCCCGGCTCGGCGGGCTGGTCGTGCTCAACCTGATCACCTGCCTGGCCGCCACGCTGCTGCTGCTGCCGGCCCTCCTCGGCATCTGGCAGCCGAAGCCAATCCCGGTCACACCACCATCAACACCGGAGACTTCGCCGACCTGAGCGGTCATAACTCCAACAGGAATCTCAATCTTTGCTCGACTTCAGCCAGGATCGGATCTGAGACGGCACCGAATGGCTTGAGCAATCGTTCCTTTGAGATCGTTCGAACCTGGTCGCAGATAATGAAGCTGACCTGCGGCAATCCGCCTTCGGGAGGATCGATACGGAGAAACGTGCGGATCGGTCTTGACTTGGTCGTAATGGGAACGATGGTGACCAGGCCGACGGGCCCGTGATTGAAGACATCGTTGGATATGACCAGCGCCGGGCGAACGCGCCCCTGCTCGTGGCCTCGAACAGGTTCGAGGTCGACCCGCCAGACTTCGCCACGCGATGGCGATGGCGTCATTGTTTGTCCAATCCGTCAAGGTTGGTCGCATCCCAGGCGCGCATTTCCTTTTTGAAATCGGCCAGCGATTGGGGGTCGCGGTTCAAGGCCGCGTAATCCGTGTTCGCCCCTTCGAGATAGAGTCTGCGACGGCGTTCCTCAATAGCCTGATCGAGCTCGTCTTGAAGGGACTGCCCCGTCATCGCGGCCATTTCCTTGAGGGCTTGATGCGACGTGGACCTGATTCGGATCGTTGTGGCGCCCATGCAACACCGTCCTTCGGTTATGATTTGACAACAAATAAGTATACGTCAATGTAGTCAAAAATGCAAACAATTACGTGATCGGATGCTCTTTTCCGGAAGTCGTGGTCGCGGCGGATGGGCGGGTGCGGAACGGGATCTCGAAGATTCGCCACATCTCCTTTTCCTGCACGCCGGCCCGGGCGGCTAAGGCGCGGATGATGGGCAACATCGCGCAGTGGATGAACAGCGCGTAGAACATCGAGTAGCGAATCTCCAGATAGCGCAGCACGCCGTCCATGACGGCGAGTGAGATTCCAAAGACGATCCGTCCGCGCGGAGTGGGCGGCGAGGCCTTGGGATCGGGAAGCATGACGAAGGTGAACAAGGCGAACTCCGCGCCGGTTAGCGGCCCCAACGCGAACACCAGCCCGCCCTGCCCCAGCGCCATGCGCAACAGGCCCATGATGACAAATCCGCCCATCCAGGCCAGGGTCAGGTCCAGGCGCTTCACCCGCCGCATCATCAGCAGCCCCAGGCCGATGATGACGAAGGCCACGCGATAGTCGGCCCCCCATTGCGATCCGGGCGCGATCGAAGCGATGCCATGGCTCAAGACCAGCATCATGACGATGGCGAAATTGGAGGGATTGAAGAAATTGCGCGTCCCGTCGCGGAGCAGGTACTTTGAGAGGATGCCCCACACCGGGGCCACGACGAACACGCGCCAATCGTAGCTCTCCAGCAGGATGCCGATGCTCAGGGCGGTCAGATAGGCGGACAGCGGCACGATAATCTGCCGGAACAGGACGGCGGCGAGCAGCATGTCCAGCACGCAGGCCGTGCCGATGGTGAGGCCCAGTTGCAGCGGGCTGCGGTTGAAGTAGTAAGCGGTCTGGCCCAGGACGGTCCAGAGCGTCTGGGCGGCGGCGACCGTGACGCGCGGGTCTTTCAGGCTGGGCACGATGAACGTCCAGCCGCGGCGGATGGCGGATTGCGGATTGCGAATTGCGGATTGCGAATTAATCGCGGTATCCGAGGAATCCGCAATTCGCAATCCGCAATCCGCAATGGCAGCGTGCCCGCTCTCCCCCTCTCGTGTTTTGTTCTCGTCTCTAGCCATCATTCAGTCCCACACCCACGAGAGATCAGTCATCGGATGATCGAGTTCACTGCGGCTGCGATCCAGTTCCTCCTCCAGCCGGTCGAGAATCTCCTCGTCGCCCCAGGCGTAGCGCCGGCGGATGGCGGACTGGAGGTCTTCATCCCGGCACAGATTCTGGGTGATTTGCCACCAGGAACGCGCCACATTCAATCGACCGGCAATCACATAGGAATCACCCAGAATCATCGCCAGTGTGGCCTGCAAACGTGGAGACCCCACGCCGAAGCGTCGCCCGATGGCCATGGCCCGCCCGATGTCCTGCACGGCCGCGTCGCGCTTGGTCTTGCTCGATTCGGGCCACACCAGCCGCGAGGGGCGGTGCAGGTAATTCAGCCCGCGCCCGATCAGCGCGGGTATATAACCGGGGTTGCCGTTCTCGATCACCGCGGTGAAGAGATCGACCGACTCGACGCTCGACGGCGCTTTGATCTCCAGCGCGGGAAAAAGCAGCATCTCATCCACCCACGCCAGGGCCAGATGCACCTTGGTTTCACGCGAGTTGTGCCGCCGATCCAGCTCTTCGAGGAACGCGATCGGCTGGCGATCCAGCTCGGGCGGAAACTTCGGCGTGAGCGTCCCCTGCCGCCGGGCGGACTGGAGAAAATCGCGCCGTTCTCGAAAGATAATCCTGCGATAGACGTTCGCCAATACGAGATTGTTGGGGTCAAGGCGGATCCCGCGTCGGATATCCTCAAGGGCCCCAGCAATATCTACTATGCGGAAGTCCTTCTTCCCCTTGCTCTGCAAATACGCCGTGACCCCATGTCGCACCAGCATCGCCCCCTCGGATACACCCGCAGGGGGCGGTACATTTTCGACCGAGCTTGCAGAGGCCGGTTGGTGCTCCCCTGACCAGATCCATCCGTTCAGCCGCTTCATCTGCTCCAAACCGGCAAGGCCCGATGCTTCCATGGTCAGACCGGCAGGGACACGCGGCAAATCGAGCATCCCCACGCGAAACCACGCGAATCCCGCGGCGGCCACGATCAACAGCAGGGCAACGGTCCACCATAATCTCCGAGATTTTTGGTGCTGCATGGGCAGAGTGAGTGCCCCCGCACGTGGAGTGTCGCCTTCAGAATTTGAAATTTGAGAACTCAAATCTGCGTTGTTCCGTTCGTCGGTCATGGGCGCGACACCACCCGTCGAGAGCCTTCCGGAAGAACGACCGGCTCGCCGCCTTCGACCAGCCGGACATGATGGTTGATGAGAGCGCGGGCTTTCTCCTCCGCGAACTCCTGTGCGTTACTGCTCGGCCACTGAATGATGATCCGCTCCACGCCGGCCGGATCGGGCACGCCGAAGTGAACGGCGTACTCCGATTGCGATGCGTACCCCATTCCACCCTGCACCTCGCGCATCTGCGTGCCGGTTTTGGTGTGCAGCGTCACGCGGGCGCCCACCGCATCGCGCGTCGAAGCCAGCACGCGATCGGGGACCTTGACGCCCGCATCCGGGCGGCCGACCAGCGTCAGACGCAGGAACCCCGGCCGTGCCTTGCCGGCGAAGGAGGTGTTCACGTAGTAACACGACGGCGCGCCCTGGTTGGCGATGTACATGTCCTCCGCGCCGTCCAGATTGAAATCCGCCACGGCAATGCCGCGGCCGTTGTACAGGTCGCGAATGCCGGCCTGCTCCGCCATCTCCCTGAACCGCGGCTCCTTCGATGCTTCGCTGCCTCTGTCCGCGGCAATCCCTCCCCGCGAAGGATGCACCTGCATGAACAGCCGCGACGGCTCATGGCCGGACAGGTCGCGCGTGCCCATGGGCGGCCAATCGGCGGCGTCCACCGTCTGGTTTTTAGTCTGCGTGACCATTTCCTGAACCTGGTACCAGTAGTTGTGATCGGGGTCGCCGGTGGCAAAACCGTTGACGGTGAAAATATCCAGCAGGCCGTCGTTGTTGAAGTCAACGAACTTGCCGCCCCAGCCCCAGCCGCCGTCCATGGTCCCGCTGGTCCGGGCAATGTTGCGGAATCCTCGCCCGCCGGGGCACTGAAGATCGACGCAGTTCAGCCAGAGCATGTTGCCTTCGTCGGTCTTGTAGCGATTCTCCAGGACATTGGTCACATAGATGTCGAGGTAGCCGTCGTTGTTGACGTCGGCTATGTCCACGTTCATGCCCTTCCACCAGTCGTTGCCGACGCCGGGGTGCCCGCGGGGATCGACGACCAGCCGGAAGCGCGGCGGGTTTTCGGTGGCGCCGGTGTTGAGATAAAGTTCGTCGGGACCGAAATCGTTGGCCAGGTAGAGATCGGGCCAGCCGTCGTTGTTCAGGTCGCCGGCGCCCACGGACAGCGTCCATAGCGTAGAGGTGAGCCCAAGCACTTCGGTGACATCCTCGAAAGTGCCGTCCCCGCGGTTCCGATAGAAGACGTTGCGGCCGGCGTTATGCGCGTGGGTGAACGTTTCGTGCATGACGCGCGTGGTGACCGGATGCCACAGATCGCTGCGGACCATTTCGCCGGTGCGGGGGTCCTTCACCTTCTCCGCGAAATAGTTGCCGACGAGGATGTCCAAGTGGCCGTCGCGGTCGTAATCAAGGAAGGTGGCGCCGTTGGCATAGCCCCAGTAATCGACGCCGGCCTTGCGGCTGATGTCGGTGAAGGTGCCGTCGCCGTTGTTGAGGAAGAGCGTGTTGGTCTCGCCCCACTTGACGACGTACAAATCGAGATCGCCGTCGTTGTCGATGTCGCCCCAGATGGCGTGCATGCAGCCGCCTTCGGGATTGCCGCACCCGACGCCGGCGGCGTCGGTCACGTCCTCGAAGGTCCCGTCGCCGCGGTTGCGGAACAGGTGGTTGTGATCGTTGCGTCCGGAGTTGGTGACGTAGATGTCCGCATCGCCATCGCCGTCATAGTCGGCGGCGGCGGCGGCGGCGCCGACCGACGACAGCCACGGCATGATGTTCTCGAAAACGTCCGCCAGACGCACCATGGTATGGACATTGCGGCAGCCGGCGGCCGCGGCGCGTTCCTCGAAATGCACGTCGCCGCCGATGTCCACGGCCTGCCTCGGGGCCAGCCACCGATAGCCCCCCCAAAGAAAAACCAGCATGAGCAGCGCCCTGAGGACGTGTGCCATATTCCTTCACCCGCCTGCGCGGCGAGAGCCGCTCCGTCGTGGCGTAGGCCCGGTGCGTGACACTTCATGCGGCCCCGCGTTATCTGCTCTTTCAGAGCCCGGAGCGCCAGCGACGGGTCACGCGATGATGCCTGCGGACCCACTCGCTTACGCTCGGGGCTCTGATGTCGCCGCCTAACGTGTCACGCACCCGCGTAGGCCAGCCGATCGTAACACCCACTCCCCAATCTGGCCGGTCATGATACCATGAAGTTGGGCCAGGCATCAGCCCGCCCGACAAACGACAGCCCAGCGGCACAGGCCCCGGGATCGCTGTGAGGAGAATAGACTGAAACCCCTCGATTAAGGAGTTCCGACGATGGCTGACAATAAAGAAATGATCGCCAATCAGCGAAAGATCCTCCGCAACCAGGAGAAAATCCTGACCAATCAGGCCAGGCTGGACAAGCTGCTGGTCAACCAGGAGACGATCATCGACAACCAAACCCGCATCCTGAAGAACCAGGACAAGCTGGACAAGATCCTGGCCAATCAGGACAGAATGCTGACCAACCAGAAGAAGATTCTTGCGAAAGGTTAAGCGCCGCTCAGCGGCTTCGGGCCGGGGAGTTGTCCATGTATCGATCCGTACGCATCGCCGCGCTGACCCTCGCTATCCTGACACTTGCTCCCGTTGGTTGCCACAAGCCCGGGACGAAAACCGTCCCGCCGCCGAAGGCCGACGCGACACCCGCCGCCCCGCGACCCGCCGCGACCCCGGCCGACACCCAGCCCGCCGACATCAGCGGCAACGGCAAACGTTACAAATACACGCCCAAGCCCTACCCCGTGGATGAACGCGGCTTTTCGCCGGTCGACAAGGCGCTTGAATCCGCGTTCGCCCGTGACGAGATCATCAAGGACGACGAGGAAGGCTCACTGAATCCGTACGTCATGAAAGTCGTCAACGGCTATCCCCTCAACGGGACGTACCCGTATCACTGTAGTTGGACGCCGCGCGAGTACGACATCTACAACGGCGTCACGCAGGACATGATTTACAAGGGCCTGGTGGTCGCGAAGGCATACCCGGACGGTTCACGGTGCAGCTATTGCTGCGGGTTCACGTTTGAGGTCTTTTTGCGGGCCATGAAACTGCGCAACGTTCAGCGGGGCCTCGACCCCGACGACTTCAACGGCATGACCTTCACCGATCTCTTCAACATGCTCCAGCTCTGGTATATCGAGGGCAAGGACGACTGCGTCCGTCGTGCCATCGTCGCTTACGGCCTCGGCCGGCCGATCCCCAACACCGAGGAGGCCCGCGCCGGTGATTTCGGCGACTACAGCACGACCAGGCCGGGCGGGCACTCGGTCGTGTTCATCGACTGGCTGCGCGACGGCAACAACAGGATCGTCGGAATCAAATACTTCTCATCGAATCTGAGCGGCACGAAGGGCGTCGGCTATGGCGAAGGCCATTTCTCCGATTCCACCAAGGACAGGAAAGGCATCATACGCGGCTCGCTGCGCCTGGCCCGCGTCGCCGGCATCAAAAACTTTAAACCCTTCGACCGGCTGAAGATCCCGCAGCGCAACGCCTACGCGCCCACGCAGCCGAACCGCATCATCTACGTCCCCGCGACCCAACCTCAGCACGGCTAAGCCCGTATCGGAGAACAACTGCGTGCTGAAAAGCGCGAATGGGTTCAGGAAAGCGAATACCATGTAGAGCGGCCTTTCCCACCGCGTCGCAGGTGGCCGGATTTCGCCAGTTCGGTGACGCGCTTCTTGATTGTGGCGCGTGGCGCGCCGGTAACACGGATAATGTCGGCGATGCTGATTTGCCCGTGCTCAGAGGCAAGCTCGAGGATGGCGATGGCCAGCTCCGGCAGGGTTGAACGCATCAATTTCTCGCGCTCGACTTTCGCTTCCAGCTTGCGTTTCTGTTTCTGTAGCGCGTGAAGGAAGAATGACAGCCACGGCGACCAGTCGGGTGTCTTTTTTTTGAGAGTGCCCTGCGTACGCCTGAGCGCGAGATAATATCCTTCCTTGTTCTGCTCGATGATGCTTTCAAGCGAACTGTAGGGGACATGGGCATATCCGCACTTGAGCAGCAGCAGGGTGGTCAGCACGCGCGACAGCCGTCCGTTACCGTCCTGAAACGGATGGATCGCGAGAAAGACCACGGTGAATACGCCGATGATGATCAGCGGGTGCAGGCTCTTAGCTTTTGTCGCCTCGTTGATCCACTTGACCAGTTGCTCCATATCGCGCGGGGTGTCGAAGGGTGTCGAGGTCTCAAATATCACGCCGATGGATTTGCCGTTTTGGTCGAAGGCTTCCACGTGATTGGGCAGTTTCTTGTACTCGCCACGATGACGTGCATCCTTCTTTGAATACTGCAGTAGCATCGCATGCAACTGTTTCAGGTAATTCTCGGTGATGGGAATAGCGTCATGGTTGGAGAAGACCGCATCCATCACGACCGCATATCCCGCGACCTCCTGTTCGTCGCGGGTGGAAAAGGATTTGGCTTTCAGGCGGCCCAGCAGCGTCTCGACCTGCCGGTCGGTAAGCTTAGCGCCTTCGATGCGCGTGGAGGAGCCGACGCTTTCGATGGTGGCGATCTTGCGGAGTTGACGCAGACGCTCCGGCGCGAGCCTGCCGAGCGCACGCCACGCGCCTTTGAACTCGTCGATCTCCGCGATAAGTGAGAGCATCTCCGGGGTGATGACCACCGAGTCGGTTCGGATCATAGCCGTAAATATAGCCAATTAGAGCCGATTCTGTCCAGCGGCTTTTTGGCTCTATTCGGCTATGTAATTGGCCTTGACCCCGCAATCGGGTTGGGGAGGGGCAGGGCCGTAGTTGGACTCAGCCCCGTTTCCGCCCCGTGAAGGGTATCACGCTCGATGAACCCGAGCATTCCAATCAGTGTCGGTACGTCGTCCTGTTCCGCCAGATAGGCGCGCATCTCCAGCGGGCCAATGGACGCTGCGCCATCAGACAACGTACACCGCACCATCGCGAGAGTAGCCGGACTTCGCGAATGACTTCCCCGCGGACGGAGGTTTTGTCGAAGGCAAGGCCGTCGTCCTCGACTTTCGCGGGGCACAACTCTGGCACGGAGCGTCCCCGCTCTCCTCTTTATGACTTGACGCGAGGCCTCTTGTGGGCGATGATCTTGCGTTTGCGGATCACGACACAAGGCACGGAGCCATAAGAGCTTAGCAGATGGGCTACGGAGTCGCGGAGCAACTGCGCAGCATGAAACTGGACTGGCGTGGTTGCTCCTGGGCGATCAATACTTGCTTCTTCGTCCAACAGATTAGAACTAAGCTGAATGTACGCTGGCTGAATCGCGTCCGCACTTACGGGGAGCTTCGAGATGTTGGGTGACAAGAAACTGATAAGGAGCATTCGTCTCAGAAACTTCCTATCATTCGGTGACACGACGCCTGAAATGGAAATGGAATCGCTGAATGTTTTTATCGGTCCCAATGCTTCAGGAAAGTCAAACCTGATAGAAGCGTTGGGGATTCTGGCCGCCACCCCCAAGGACATAACATCTCCTATCCGCGAAGGCGGTGGTGTCGCCGAGTGGCTCTGGAAAGGCAGCCACAAGATTCCAGTCGCCGAACTAGACGCGACGGTTTTCTATCCTGAAGGAATCATGCCGCTTCGACATCGCCTGTCGATCACGATGTCGGGGCAGCGACTTGAGGTTGTAGATGAAGCCATCGAGAACCAGCACCCGGAGTTTCAGACTGCTCAGGATGTGCGCTTCTTCTATCGCTATCAGCGTGGCAATCCGGTGCTAAGTGTCCGTACTCAAGTTTCAGACCCGGCAGGAACGGATAGCGGACGTGTTCAGCGAAAGCTTCAACGAGAAGACCTCGCACCCAACCAGTCCGTATTATCGCAGAGAAAGGATCCCGATCAGTATCCCGAGATCACTTATCTCGCAAATAATTATGTGCAGATGAGGCTCTACCGAGAATGGAATCTCGGGCGATATACTCCGCCTCGCTTGCCACAAAAGGCGGATCTCCCGGAAGATTTCCTTTTGGATGACGCCAGCAACTTGGGCTTAGTGCTTAATGATCTCCAACATCGTCCAGGGACTAGGTCTTTACTACTGGAAAAGCTGAGAGCCTTTCACGATTCGTTCGAAGATTTCTCGACAAAAATTCACGGCGGGACCGTGCAGGTATTCCTGCATGAGAAGGACCTCAAACAAGCGATTCCCGCTACAAGACTGTCTGATGGCACACTTAGGTATCTCTGTCTTCTGGCGCTACTGTGTCATCCTTCACCTCCTCCCCTCATGTGTATTGAGGAACCGGAACTGGGGCTACACCCCGATGTACTGCCAACAATCGCGGAGTTATTGCTGGATGCGTCCTATAGGACGCAGCTCTTCGTAACGACCCATTCCGAATTGTTGGTTGACGCTCTCTCAAAGGTTCCGGAAGCGGTAGTCGTCTGTGAGAAACACGACGGTATGACTGCGATGCGTCGTCTCGACAAGGCAGAACTCAGCGCCTGGCTCAACAAGTACAGCCTCGGACAGCTTTGGCGACGCGGTGAACTGGGAGGGAACCGCTGGTGAGCATCAAAGTGTACGTTGAAGGTGGTGGTGATTCGCAGACTCTCCGAACCCAGTGCCGTCGGGGCTTCAGTGAGTTCTTCCGCAAGGCTGGTTTTGTGGGTCGAATGCCGAGAATCGTAGCGTGTGGGAGCCGTGATGATGCTTACCATAGCTTCTGCACAGCGGCGACTCGGGTGGCAGTGGGCGAGTTTCCAGTGTTACTCGTAGACAGCGAGGATCCCGTGGCCGCGGGGAGTATCGGTTGGGCGCATTTGAAAACTCGCGACAATTGGGACAAGCCCGCCGGTGTTGCAGAGGAGCAAGCTCATCTCATGGTCCAGTGTATGGAGGCGTGGTTCCTGGCGGATCGTGGAACTCTTGCTGAGTTTTTTGGCAGCCATTTTTATTCGAATGCTTTACCTGCCCGAACAGATGTGGAAAACGTTGCCAAGACCCAGCTCTATGCTGCATTGAGCAACGCCACGCGCCACTGTAAGCCGAAAGGAGAGTACAAGAAGGGCGATCACGCTTTCGACCTGCTCGCGCTGATAGACCCCCAAGTCGTTCAGACCGCGTCAGAACGTGCGAAGAAGCTTGTGGAGAAACTCAAAGAACACGCGTGATCAGCTGTCCAGCTGAAGTATCGCGTGAGAAACACGATCAACCGCCAGGTAGAGTTTGCCAAGTTGTTGAAAAACAAGTAGTTCGGAGAGGTAGAGGGAGACGCTGGCATTCTACCACTGAATTACGTCCGCGAACCTATTCCCTGCAATTCTAATGGGTTACGTCGCTCTGTCTTGATGCGTGGCATGGTGGAGATTGATGCGGCCGTAGCGAGTCAGACGCTCAGGATGATCGTTCCGTCGTCAACGAAGTAAACGGGGATCTCTTTCTCGCCGAGCTTTTCGCGGGCGGCCGCCTTGACCTTCCCGAGTTCGTCGCCGGTGGCGATCACCTTGCCCTTGTGCGCCGCCACCCACTGGTTCGGATAGTCGCGCGACAGCCGGTCGAGGTGGGATTCGATCCAGCGAAAATCACGGATGTATTGCTTGGAGGGCATCGGAAGTGTGGACGACGATTTCATGTCTGGACCTCTCGATGGATTCTAGCAGAGACGAGGTGAGGGCACAAAGGAATTATATGCGGCTCAGCGGGGAACTGCCCGCTCTGGTCCACGGCACGAGGTGGGCCTGCCACGGCGTAGTCCCGTGGGCGAAGCCGGGCCGCAACGGACCAGGTCCGTTTCTTCCGGTCCTTGACCCCGCAATCGGGTTGGGGAAGGGCGGGGCCGTAGTTGGACTCATCCCCGTTTCCGCATCCGAGGTCGAAAAGGGGACATCACTGAATGCCATTCAGTTAAGCCGCATCTCGTCGCTTTTTCAGGCGTTTACGTAATTCGTGCCGTGGTCGATTCATCCGATCATACTCCTTCGGTCGGCGTTTGATACATCGCGGTTCAATGCGGCCGGGGCGCTTGGGTTTCACGACGCCAGGTAGACGGGGATGAGATTATGCGCCCCTTTGTCGTCGGGTCTGGCCGGCCGCGAGGTCAACGACCATGCGAAAGAGGGGTGCGAAAGGATGAAGAGGGGGATGAGTCCGATTCAGCCCCGTCCTCGGCTGACAACCGTTTCGCCTGGACGGCTGCCTGTATGTGAACAGACGCTTCACTTTCGTGTCCGGTATGCTATGCTGATTGTGGAGGCCGATCCATTGACAAGGATGCTTCATCTAGCCTACGCAGGCCGTCTGGCGGGGAACGCAACCAGCGAGCCGCAGCCTAGACGACGACGCCAGACGTTAGCAACAGGCCTATGAGTTGAATGATCTGGGCGGCGCGGGGCCGTTTTGCTATCATGTTCTTGGGAAACGCGGAAACCCAGCCATGAACGAATCGCCATCACTTCCCCTCCCCACGCCGACGTACATGAAAAACTGGCGCTGGATCTTCGACCATTACGCGGAACTCGCAGCCAGATACGCGACTGGATGGGTCGCGGTGCACGACGGCCGAGTGCTCGCGGCCGGTCCCGGCCTGGGCGCCGTCACCGACCAGGCGGAGAAGATCGCCCCGCCGGAGCACATCGCCTATCAGTTTGTGGATGACGGCTCGGTGATCTTTTAAGCGACAAATGGATGCGCGTAAGTTGTCCGATCTTCCAGGATCCCCATCCTCCATCGGTCGAAGTGGGGCATCCCGTTCCGGCGGGCCGGCTGTTCGCGCAACTCAGCCTGCGAACGGATACCGGATGGGCACCGTTCCGCGCGGTCGTGGTCGACACGGGCGCTCCCATTACGCTGCTGCCCAAACGCCTTTGGGAGCACGCCACATTCTTCTCCCGCGGCCGCGCGAAGATCGGCGGTCTGACGCGACGCCCGGAATGTCTCATCGACGCCACGCTCGCTGAGGTTGATTGCTTGATCTCCGACGGCGCGGTCGCCATCGGTCCTCTGCGCATCCATGCTTATCTCGCCGATTCCGACGAAGTAGCCGCGCTACTAGGGTTCGCGGGCATTCTGAACCGGCTTGTACTCCACATCGATGCGGCCGGCGAAGGGGCATACTTCGAATCGCGGTCAGGGTGACGTCCTCTTTGCGGTTCTCGGAATTCTCATGGGTTTCCCTCGAAAACAAACGCTCAGCGGCTCCGGGCCAGGCCCATGACCGCCCACGCGCTGCCGGCGCCGGTGATGGGGATCAGATTGTGCGCCCCTTTGTCGTCGGGTCTGGCCGGCCGCGAGGTCATCGGCCATGAGCCGTCGTCGCGCTGTGTCTTCATCAGAAAGGCTTGTGCGCGCTCGACTGCGGGATCGTGCGACTCAATTCCGGCGTGAGCTAACGCGTAGAGCGCCTGGCCGGTGGCCCAGGCGTCGCTGGCCATGTCCTTCGTCTGGCTCCAGCCGCCGTCGGCGTTTTGCCTCGCCTTGATGCGCTGGACGAGCGCCTGGCACTCTTCGGCCGGGCGGTTCATCCGCTGCCAGACGACCAGACGCATGGCGATGGACTGCGGGTCGTCGTCGGTCTTCGTTGCGGCGAGCCAGCGGAGGGCTTTGTCGCGGGCAGCTTTCGCGGCGTCATCGCCGGCTGCGGCCGCGGGCACGAGCGCGAGGATGGCGAGGGTCGTGAAGCTCTCATCGGACCTGGGGAAGATCGGCGGTCGGGTGTCGGGCCAGGCCTGCCAATAGCCTTGCTCCGTCTGGTCGCTTTTCACCGTGCCCAGGAGGAGCTTCATGCCCGCCTGCGAGACTGCGTCCGGGTGGGGATCGGCGGCGAGCGCGACCGCGAAATGCAGCGCCTTGGTGTTGAGCCCGTTCGGTGCGCTGGCGGGGCGCGTCTGGCTCACCTTGCCGTCGCCCGACTCGGCGACCCACTTGGTCAACTCCGTCAGGACCGGCTCGTCCACGGCAAAGCCGCGCTGCTTGGCTTCACGCATCGACCAGATCATAAGGCTCGCATGGTGGCACGAGGCGCAGTCGTGATCCTTCTTCCAGGCCAGCGCGTCTTTGACCAGAAAAGCGAGGCCGCGATCGATGGTGGCACTGACGCCGGACGGCTGCGTGGACGGCCGCGAAGCGGGTCCATCGGCAAATGCTGTTCCTGACCAGGCCAGCAAGGCTGGAACCGCGACGAGGTATCGCATGATCGGATGCTCCGGGCGCGCCAAGGTTGATACGAAACGCGGCCGTCGGGATGGATCGGACACGTTTAGTTTAGCCTGGCCTGCGGCGCCGTACAACGGCACGCGCGACCAGATTTGTGTTCCATTGGGCGCGACGAACCAGTAAGCTGAATAGAGAAACGTTTGACAAAGGTTTTAATGAGAATGCTGGATCGTGCTTCGTGGTTTGCCGCCGTCGTGGTCGCCATGACCGCGGCTGCCCCCGCGTTGTTCGCCGATCAAACGGTTGCGCCCGACAACCCGCTGATCGAGCTTGGCGGACTCTGCTTCGCCCGACCGACCCCCGGGCTGCTCTACCTCGACCGCTTCAGCCAGGCGGTCATGGCCAACCCCGGCGATGTCTTCAACCCGGACGATGCCAACACACCCGCCTGTGTCACGCTTCGCTTCCGCACGAACAGCAGTTGGGTCCGCGCGAACTTCACCGAAATTCCCGGCCTCAACCGAGGCGACGACTTCAGCATTTTCCAGAACGGCGCCCCGGCCGGCCGGCTGGTGGGGCTTAATCTCATGCTGAACTCGGTGAACCCCGGCCAGCCGGTCACCTTCAAGATCGTCTGTCCCAGCGTTTCGGCGGTTGCCTTTCAGGGACTCCAGATAGAGGACACGGCCGCTCTGTTCCCCGTGGCCCCGCTCAACCGGTACCGCTATGCGGCCTTCGGCGACTCGATCACCCACGGCATCGGCCAGGATGCCTGGTCGGATCTGTCGTATCCCTGGCTGCTCGCGGAAACCCGCAACTGGCAGGTGTTCAACTTCGGCGTGGCCGGCTCGTTCGCCACTTCGGCCTTCGGAGCCATGGTGGATGATTTTCCCTTCGATATTGCCACCGTCCTGTGGGGTCAGAACGATTGGAACTGGCAGAACGATCTACCTCTATTCACCAGCCGCTGCGAGCAGTTCGTGACCGACTTTCGTGCCCATCATCCGACGACGGCCCTGTACCTCATTACGCTGATCGCCTCAACACGCACGACGCCCAGCCCCAACAACGGTTATACGCGAGAAAATTACCGTCAGGCGGTGCGCGATCTGGTCGCCGCACGCGTTACCGGCGGGGATAGCCACATTTTTGTACTGGAGGGACTGTCGCTCACCTCACTGACCGACCTGAGCGACGGTGTCCACTTCTCCACCTCCGGCGCGAGCAACTTCGCGGCCGCGCTCGACCAGGCCATCCCGTTCCACAACTCGCCGGAGGAACGTTGTGATTTTGATCGCGACGGCGATGTGGACCTGTCCGATTTCGCGCACTTTCAGTTGTGTCTGTCCGGCCCGGGTGTGCCGCAGTACGCGGAGGAATGCCACGACGCCCGCCTCGACGACGGCGACAACGACGTGGATGGGAACGATTTCATGCTCTTTCAACCGTGTCTGACCGGTGCCGGCCTCGCGCCGCTCTGTCTGTAATGCCCATCACGTTTGCTCTAACCCGGAAGCCACCTGATCCCCGAACTCACCTATTCCAATCCCATGATCTTCAAAATTCGAGTCCGGTATGCGGAATGCGCGGCCGACCCGATCTCGCGCGGGCGGTCGATGTCGATCGACAACACTTCGCGCACCTGGGCCGGCCGGGCGCTCAATACGACCACGCGGTCGGCAAGCTGTACGGCTTCATCGATGTCGTGGGTCACGAAGACGATGGTCTTTTTCTCCCGGGTCCATATCTCGACCAGATCGGCCCGCATTTTGAGCCGGGTGAGATAGTCCAGCGAGCCGAACGGTTCATCCATGTAGAGAATGTCGGGGTTCGCCGCCAGTGCCCGGGCCAGCTCCACGCGCTGCCGCATGCCGCCCGACAGTTCCCGAGAGTAGGCATGCTCAAAACCCGTCAGCCCGACCATCTCAATGTATCGTCGTATGACCGACTCACGCTCGGACTCACGCCGCTGCCGAAGGCCGAAGCTGACATTGTCCCACACGGTCATCCACGGGAAGACCGCACCCTCCTGGAAGATGAATATCCGCCGCGGGTCGGGCCCGGAGACCGGCTGGCCGCCGACCCATGCGACGCCCGAGGTCTGCGACAGGAAGCCGCCGAGGATATTAAGAATGGTTGATTTTCCGCAGCCGGACGGCCCCACGATACACACAAACTCTCCGTCGCAAACATCGAAGCTGATACGATCGAGCACGCGGACCGCCGATCGGCCCTTCTTTCCGGGGAAAACGACGGTCAGCTCGCGGATGGAAACGCCATGACCGTTACTGGAGATGTTGAGCGTGCCGTCGTTCATCCATGCTTCCGTGGGGACATCTGATTCACGGCCGGCTGTAGCCCCAGCGCAAGGCCTCGTGCCGCTCGAGCTGCTTGACTGCCAGATCCAGGATCATGCCGATCACACCAATGCAGACCATCCCGGCAACGACCAGGTCGTAGCGGCTGCCGGCATTGCGCGCGTCGATGATGAGGTAGCCGAGGCCGCCGACCTCCGGATTGACCACGATCATTTCCGCCGCGACGACGACCAGCCAGGCGATGCCCAGCGCGATGCGCAGCCCGGTGAGAATCTGCGGCAGGGTGGCCGGAAGGATGACGTGGCGAAACAACTGGAAGCCGCTGAGGTGGAAATTACTGGCGGTTTTCAAATACACGGAAGGAATGTTGTGCACCGCGGCCGTGGCCGCCACGGTGATGGGGAACACACTGGCCCAGAAGATCAGGAACATGGGAGCCGCATCGGACAAGCCAAACCACAATATAGCGAGCGGAATCCACGCGATGGGCGAGATCGGCCGGAGACCCTGAATCAGCGGGTTGATCGCCTTGTACGCGCTGGGATACCAGCCGATGAGCAGACCGAGCGGCACGCCGATCAGGACCGCCATCAGAAAACTCCAGCAGACGCGCAAAAGGGATGCCATGATGTATCTCCATAGCATCCCCGTATTGGCCAACTCACTAAGCCCCTGCACGACTTGCAGCGGCGTGGGGAGGACCCTGCTCTGTGAGAGGACGACGGCGCGGTCCCAGGCCACCACGAGCACGACCCCGACGATGAGCGGCAGGGCGATCGTCGCCGCAAGCGATTGCCAGCGATTGCCGTCAGCCGGCGCGATTTCAGGCGAAGATCCGGCGGATGGCATGGGGCGTGGCGTGTCCGTCACTTCTTGGCCTCCCACGCATAGGGCTCGATGTCACGTCCTTCGGGCACGAATGACGTGTCGGTGTAGTCTGTGAATGTCACCTCGCCTTTGAAGATGCCCGACTCTTTCGCGTACTTCTCGATCTCCTCAAAATCTTTTCGGCGAACATTCAGATTAGTGTACTTCACGCGGTCGGGCGGCTTGCTCAACACGAACTGAAGCAGCTTCGGATCCTGGTTGTAGTAATTCTTGGAAACAAACCGGGCGGCCTGCATGCGGTGACGGTCATCCTTGCCGCTGTCCTTGTCCTGATCCAGCCACTTGCCGCTCTTTGCGATCCCGTCTACCAGACGCTGCACCTGTTCCCGCTGCGTCGCGATCACGTTTTCATTGACCGCGAGAACGCACGAGATGAAGTCCGGCCAGACATCTTTGGTCATGAACAACACGCGCCCGTAACCATCCATTTCAGTCTTGGCCATGATGGGTTCGCCCGCGATGATGGCGTCCACCGAACGGCTGGACAGGGCCGCGGGCATGTCCGGAGGCGCCATCTCCAGCAGCTTCACCTGGTCGATACTCATGCCTCGCTCTTTAAATGCCTTATAGATAATCAGCCGTTGGTTGGAGTACCGCGAAGGGACCGCGATCGTCTTCCCCCGGAGATCTTCGATCCGGTGGATGTCCGAGTCCTTCTGCACCATCATGGTCGTCCCATCGCGGTGGCCCAGATAGACGATCTTGATGGGGATGTTTTGTTCGCGCAGGACCATCGCCATCGGCGCGAGAATGAATGTCGCTTGAAGGTCCCCGCTTAAAAACGCCTCCTTGAGTTCCGGAAATCCATTGAACCGCACGGGCTCGAGGATCCCGTCTCCGGTCATCTGCGTGTTGATGAAATGCGTGACCGGGCAGGTCAGATGGCAGGTTACCGGCAGAAAGCCGACTCTGAAGTGCTTCTCCGCGGATGACCCGCCGACCGGCCCGCGATGTCCATAACGCGCAAACCAGACCCCTGCCCCGACGGCCAGCGCGACCCCGATCACCGCAACATGCCGAGCCTTCATAACACCCCTGCTTCGTATTCGATCCTTCGCGTGGAAATAAGCCGAATGTATTCTAACGATTCGGGGTGACAGGACGCCAGTTGAACGTTTTCTGGCTGGAATCCACGCTTTTGACCTCGCCAAGCGGGTTTGGCTCATCGGCCGCCAGACTCTGGGTGTATTTCAAAGAAACCCCAAAACTGGTACCGGTGCCAACAGGGTCGGGGGAACCTTGCGGCGATTAAACGGTCTATTCGCCGCAATATTTGCGGCAAATAGCTTGCTTGGGCGACGGTGCGGAACAGACGCTTGCGGCGGTGCTCTACAAGGCAAAGCTCTGGCGGCGAATCAACTGCCGGCCGGTCAACGACCGGCAGCGACTGGTCATCAATCGCCTGCTGGACGGATTCAAGGGGTTCCTCACCACTTCCAAGTACGCCAGGCTCGCCAAGTGCTCAACGGATACGGCGCTGCGTGACATTCGCGAACTGCTGGAACGGGGCATCCTGGCACAGAACCCCGGCCGCGGCCGAAGCACGAGCTACCGGCTCGCCGATGTTGAAAACGTCTCCGAGTGAATTGAGGCAGGATCGGGGCGACAGTACGCCAATAGAACTTTTTGTCCAGGGGATACGGGCTTGGGAGCCTGCCA
>CAYLLT010000065.1:0-31911 GCA_964384465.1 uncultured Planctomycetales bacterium
CTCGCATCTCGATTACTATATAGAATTGTTCAAGTTATTTTTGAGCGCGACCTAAGGCCGGTAGAATTGGCACACTGAAGTCCCACGCTATTCCGCTTTATTTGTTACGAACGATTAGCCAACCAATGCCTGAAATGACACCCAGCGCAACAAATTGATCAACTGTATTCCATGTCGCGAATTTACCACTGAAACATGCAACTATGATCATCACAACGCCAAACCATATAATGGCCTGTAGCTCTGCAGAGACGATTCCATACCCCTGCATGAATCGCAGAGACACCCAGAATAGAACAATTCCGGAACCGAACCCAATCGCTGATTTTGTTAATTCCCCCGGTACCAGCTTTTTGTTCTGCCATATCTGTGCAGCATGTGCAAAACCCCAACCGTCAACAATCCCCGAACCTATCGTAAGGAGAACGAGTATCAGTAGGTTGATTACATACTGCATTTGAGCATCACCAAAATCTCATGCCCAGTCTTCGCTTTTGTACACGGCCAACACGAGAGCACAGACATGTTGTCCGTGCGATTCGATGCCAATGGTCTGGATTTGGATGGGACCGAACGATTGCTTACGGTTCGCGGTCATCGACTTGAGCGTCGCTTCGATGGCCTGAATCACGGCGTCCTCACTCGGCCCATGTTGCTCAACAAATAGGCCTCGCCCGGTTTCACGGTCTTGAACCCAACCAAGTCCAGCCCAGGCTGCGTTGCCCAATTCGTGCTCGTCGTGTCGGGCAAGGACCACATAGAGTCGGTGCCCCCATTCCTCCAATCGGGCGGAATGGGCTGCACGTTCGACAACCGCACCTCGTGGGATGATCGATGACAGAGGAATGAGGTTGTAGTTCGCAACACCGGCAGCCAGCAGGGCGGCGTCAAAGGCGCCCAGTGCGGTCGGACCTTCCCCTGTACCGGAAATGACCGTGATTCTCATGCCGTCCTCAGCAACGCGATGAAGCCTGGTTGCCTTCGCATCGTCGCCGACTCACATCAAGACGTGTTTGACGAAAGACATACACTTGATACAGTGTAATATAACCTGGATCACACGTCAAGGAGTGTGTATATGGCCATTTACACTTTCTACGATGCCCTGCGTCTTCCTGGAGGCGCTGCCGCATGGACATCGAGAAAGCATTCGGCGCACGAGTGCGTGAGTTGCGCAGACGAGCCAAATTGACGCAAGCCCAGTTGGCGGCGCGATGTGGTCAGGGCGTGGAAATGCAGCGGGTCGGTGAGATCGAACGCGGCGAGCGAAACTGCACCTTGCAAACCGTTCAGCGATTGGCCAAGGGTCTGGGTTGCGAGCCTGCCGAGCTGTTTCTCTTCCGCGTCCAGGAAATCGGTAAATCGATGTCGGCAGTGGATATCCGTCTGTTCGACCTGTGGAAAGCAGCAGATCCCCGCCAGAAGCAGAAGATTATTCGCATCCTCTCGGAACTGCTTTGATTCCGGTGGAGGAGTAGTATTGTTCCGAGATTGTCATGCCGCACAGGAGTATCCGACCCAATGCGCTTATTCGGCCCGATCACGCGCGCTGTTTTTTTCCCGGTGATATGCTTGGTGGCTTCGAGAGATATTCCCAGCGCGGTTGCCGCGGAGTCCGCACCGAGCCAGGACAAACGAAGCTTCACCCTGGCACGCGACGAGTCGGGGGCGGTGGTGAAGGCGCCGGACGGCAGCCCGATCTTCCGGTACGTGATCCGAAAACCGCCGGACAGCAAGTTGACCGCCAACAGCGCCTGCTTCATGCACCCGATCTATACGCCGGCGGGCCAGGTGGCAACCGATCTGGCTCCGGACGATCACCCGCACCATCGCGGCGCCTTTCTGGGTTGGTACGTCATGCACGGGCGCCAGGACGCGGACTTCTGGGGGTGGGGAAAGTACGCGCCGACGGCAGGCCGCATCATCGAGAATCGCGCGCTGGACCTTCAGTCCACCGGCGCCGAGCATGGCGCCCTCGCCCTTCAAAATGAGTGGAGGGCGGGTGATACCGTGATGATCGACGAGGAGTTGCACATCACCGCCTATCAACGCGACTCAGTCTTTGTGATGGATTGGGTGGATCGGCTGACCTCGCGAGAAGCGATCACACTGGATCAGTCAGCGTTCGGCGGCTTCTGCGTTCGATCGCGGAAGGACGGTGAATTCAAACTGTTTGACCCTGCCGGCGCCGTCACGCTGCCGGATCCGAACTATCTCAAGCCGGACACCGACTGGCCGGCGGCGGCGTGGTATGGTTTCTCGCTTTCGCCGGCCGGCAGCAAAGCCGTGGGTATCGCCGTCATCGATCATCCGGACAACCCGCCGACGCGATGGCACAACAATCGAGCCGTGCACATGGTGAATCCATGCATCACCACGGGCGGCGCGATGGTGCTCAAGCCGAATGAACCGCTGGTTCTGCGGTATCGGCTGGTCTCCTACGATGGCGAGCCGCCGCGAGCCGTACTGGATGAACTGGCCAAGGAATGGCGTCACACCTATCGAATCCGTTATCAGAAGGTGTTCAAGATCGAGTTCGACGGCAAGATCGACGAGCCGGCATGGTCACAGGCGGCCGTCGAGAAGCATTTCTTCTTTCCCTGGAAGCGCGTCCAGGCCCCGCCGACCGAGTTTCGGGCGCTCTGTGATGATCGCTTTTTGTATTTCAGCTTCCGCGTGAAGGACCCCGACATCGTGTTGGTGGATAATTTCCGTGACAAGCTGGACGCGCTGTTCGAAGATCGGGTGGAGATGTTTTTCAGCCGCGACGACGGAATGAAAGATTACTACTGCTTCGAGGCCGATGCGAAAGGGCGGGCGCTGGACTATCGCGCGTCCTGGCCCCGTCATCTCGATATGGACTGGAAATGGGATGGACTCGAAACGAAAGCTTCGCCGCTTCCGGGCGGCTACGTACTCGAGGGACGCATCTCGCTCGCCAGCTTCGATGCGCTCGGCTTCGGGCGACTCGGACCGGGCTCGAAATTACGGTGCGGGCTGTATCGCGCCGAGTTCAGTCACGATCGAAGCGGTCATCCTCCCGCGCCCAGCGAGCACACACAGGGTCGGCAACCTGAAGGTCCGGCTCCGATCATGGATTGGATCAGTTGGGTTGACCCGAAGACGCCCTCGCCGGACTTTCATCTGCCGGCTTCGCTCGGCTGGCTGCAAATCGAGAAATAGTTGAGCGTTTTTGTTGATGTGAATGAGACCGGGACGCCGCGAAAACCATCGCTTTCGGGTGTTTCTTGCCGAGCGGACGGCTGTTCGGATACAATGAAAGTACCGGGTCGCGGATGGGGTTTCAGGCAGGTGTCCATGCGATTCTCCTGTTTCCTCTGCGCGCTCACCGCCCTGGTTGTAGCGCTGCCCATGGGATCGGCGAAGGGCCTCACGGTCAATCCAATCAGCCCCGCGGGCTACCAGATTGCCCCACTGACGATTGGAACGCAGTATTACGTGGAAAGTGGGGCCCCCACCGTCACGCAGATTCCCGCGGCGCTGACGGGCGGCGCACTCCTGCGCACGTCCGCAGGCGATGCGTCCAACTCCAATCTGAGCGTCCAGTTCTCGACGGATACGCGCTGCGAGGTCTACGTCGGCTACGACGAACGCGGGACGACGCCGACCTGGCTCGCCTCCTGGCTGCGGACGGACATGACCCTGGACGTGAGTGACGCCGCGGTGGGCGGGCTGCGAATCTATGCGAAACGTTTTGCCGCGGGCACGATCACGCTCGGCGCCAACCAGGCGCCGGCCATGTACACGGTGATTCTAAAAGACAGCATACCCCTCCTGCCGCGGAAGGGATGGGTCCTTCTCTCTTATGATCTGAATTATCTCTTCGAGATCATCAGTCAGGCGCCGCAGTACGACATCAACCACCTCGAGCTCTCGCATGACATCATGATGTACACGCACGAGGTGACGACCGACCCGGCCAAACGCAGTAACGTCAATGCGCTCATCGACTGGGCCCATGCCTACGGCGTGCCGGAGGTCACTCTGTGGACGCACGAAGCGCTGACCGTCGGGGCCTCCCCCTCCTTCTTCGCGCCCGACGGCCGGCTCAACGGCGACAACCCGGATATGTGGAGCTGGATGACCCAGCGGTATGTGGACCTGTTTTCGCCGGCGCTGGGCTGCCCGCAAGCCGATGGGATCGTGCTGACATTCGACGAGCTCTCCATGACGGCGACGGGCGTCGAGGTCTACAACCGCGGTCTATTCAAACACGACTGCTGCTCGCCGACCCAGAGCGTCGCGAAGGTGATCAACGTCGTCGAAGGCGTTTGCGCGTCGCAGGGGAAGACCCTCTACGCGCGCACCTGGGCCGGCGGCTATCAATCAACCGTTCGGGACGCGATCGTGGCCAACGGCGATTCAGCCGTCTGGCTGATGAACAAGAACGTCGGCGCGAACGATCCGACGCTGCTCGACTGGCAGTACATGGATACGTATCACCCGCTGATCGGCACGATGCCCAACCCGTACAGGGAGATGGTCGAGTTCGATCTCTGCGGAGAATACCTGGGCCGCGGACCCTACACGTTCGTCATGACCTCGTACGTCAAAGATCATTGGAACGACGCCATCGCCCGCGGCGGCGCCGACGGTTCGACCGCCCGCATCGATCGTCAAGGCTCGCTCCCTTATTTCGGCGCCAACCGCCTGAGCCTCTATGGCTTCTCACAGATTCTCGGTAACCCGAATGCGGATCCCGCCGCCATCAACCTGGCATGGTGCCAGCAACACTTCCCCCCCGACGCCGCCCAGGATATCGCCGATCACTATGATACACCGGGCTCGCCGTGGCCGGGCGATACCCGATACTTGACCTGGGAGGCCTTCTTCCCGAGCCTCTCTCCGACGACCACGGCCGACGCTCAAAACATCGCGACGGCGGCCATCGCCAGGCTCGACCGCCACCGGGCGCAGCTTGAGATTCAGAACACTTTCGACGAGCGCGGCGGAAAGAGCGATTACCAGACGCTGCGCAACGGCGTGACGTTGCCCCTTCTGGAAATGGGCGGGACGGTGCCGACCGCCGCGGGGTTCTCGAACTTCCGGCCCACCCAGACAGACGAACTCAATCCGACGTGCAGCATCGATGTCCTCATCCCCAGCCCCGGCTTCGCGGTATCGAGCGTCACCTGCGAATACGCGACCGACGGCGGCACGACCTGGCAGCCGCACCCGGCATCCGCCACCGGTTCCAACGGCACGACCGCTCCGCAGACGATCACGGCAGCGGCCGTTCCTTTTGGAGCGGTCAGCGATAACAACCGCATCCGCTTCACCGTGCAGGATATGGCCGGACAACTCTACCAGAGCGGGCAACTGAAGGTGGGGAAACCGTCCGGTCCAACGTGGGAGGGTTTTACGAGTACGAACAACCTGACCCCGGATTGCTCGGTGGTGGTGAACGCGGACGCGGTGCCGCTGAATCTGTCGAGCGCTCGATTCCTATACAGCACCGATGGCGGCGCGAACTGGATCGCGCCGACCGTCACCTGGCCCAATCGCTACGAGTGCGACCAGCTCCCGCTCGCGGCCGGATGGACCTTGGCCGAAGGTCATACCGGCTACGAATCGATCGTCAGCGGGACGCTCCGCATTCATGACACCAGCACGAACTCCGGCGACAAGGTGAAGTACACGCGGAGCTGGTCCGCCAGTCCCTCGGTCGGCGCGACGGTGCTCGCGCGTATGCGTTGTGCATCCGGCGGCCATTATTTCGCGAGCAATCTCGGCGTGTCCGACGGGCAGCACTCGGAGACGTTGTATCTTCGCGCCAATGGAATCCTGGGCTTGTACAATTCAAATCTGATCGTGCCCTTCGTCACCACCGACTGGCACGTCTACCGGATGACCATTCGCGGCCAGGATCTCAACGTTTACGCGGATGAGAATCCACAACCGGTCATTCGTGGGACGCGAGCCTTCGTTTCTCCGCTGGCCCAGCTATGGGTGATGATCGGTTCCGGTTCGAGCGCGGGCGTGCAGGACGTGTACTACGACTACGTGTATTGGACGACGCAGGGGGCCTTTGCGCCCGGCGAGGGCTTCGTCGCCTCCCACACCGGGGATTCGGAGACGGCGACGCTCACCGCGAATAGCGCCCCTTTCAACCAGTACTCACCCTCGCTTAACAGAGTCCGTTTCACGATCAACGATACCGATGGTCAGATCTATCAGAGTCCCGCATATACCGTCGCCGTCAGCTCGATCGTGGGCGATTATGATGACGATGGCGACGTGGACCAGAGCGATTTTTCTCACCTGCAAAATTGCTTTTCCGGTGAAGCCTTTCCTTCCATGCCCGGCTGCCTGGATGCGGATCTTGACGGTGATCACGACGTCGATCCGTACGATTTCGCGCGGTTCCTGAATTGCATGCGGGGGCCCAACATGCCGCCGGGGTGCTGAACCGAGCTTCCGGGCGCGTGATGGATGAGAACGCGGGTGGTAAAAAACCCGCTGGTCGCGATATCCTAAAAGCGGCACCGGTAGGCCAGCCCGGCGACAGCCGACCCGGCCGGGTCGTTGCCGTCGACGGCATCGACGACCCCATCTCATTCCAGAGGCTACAAGGACGCAACGCGGAAACTCGGGCAAAAAGGTGGTGACGCGCGTCACTTCTCTGCGAGAGCGATAGCGATCCTGGCTGTTTTGTGAGCGGGTCTGCCTTGGCTCCCCGGTTCGATCTCTCTATACTGCTCCGCGCCGGCGGAGAGCCCGGTCCCCCTCGCGCACCGCGCTCGCAATGGCGGCGGCGAATCATTGGAGATCAACATGCGGTACGGCACGATCGGTTGCGTTCTGATGGGATTTTTGTTGGGTGCGATGGCCGATGTCGCTCGAGCCGGTAAGAGCGTCAGTTACGCGGAGCTGCTGTCGTATCTGACGGACCTCGACAAGCTCCCGATCATCGAACCGGGCGTATATTGCAAACAGTTCAGCAGCTACGACCGCCAGAGCCGGATCGACGAAGCTACTGGCAAGCAGGTGAACTGGGATGCGAACGGCGATGCCGGGCAATACCTCCGGATTGATCCGGACACCAAAGAAGGCGTGATGGCCGAGATGGACGGGCCCGGCTGCATCTTCCGCATCTGGTCGGCGAACCCGCAGGGCGTCATCCGCTTTTATTTCGACGGCGACGTCAAACCCACCCACGAATGGGACTTCGCCGCGCTCTTCCGCGGCAAGATCCCGCCGTTCACCGCACCGCTGGTGTGGTGCCGCGATCCGAAGAACTTTGAATCCGCGGCCGACTGCTATCTCCCGATCCCGTTCGCCAGAAGCTGCAAGGTCACCAGTCTGCTGATCGACAACAAAGGCAAGCCGAAGCCGCCCGGGCACTATTATCACATCGACTACCGGACATTCCCGAAGGACTGGAAAGTCGAGAGCTTCAAGCTGCCGCTGAGCGACGCGGATCGTAAGACCGTCGAGAACACAGCCCAGCGGTGGTCCGGCGCGCGTGCCGAAGACTTCAAGATAACGCAGATATCTCTGCCCCCAGGTCAGACCGTCGTTGCCGGCGAACTTCAGGGGCCGGGCATCATCCGGGCGCTGTGGGCCAAGCTCCACTCGACGGAGAAGTGGGCCACCCGGAAGGTTCTGTTGAAGGCTTTCTGGGATGGCGAGGAGAAGGCATCGATCGACGCGCCGATCGGCGATTTCTTCGGCGAGCCCAAAGACGTGCCGTACCGCTCGTACCCGATGGAGATTGGCGAAGATATCAACTCCTGCTTCTTCCCGATGCCCATTCATAAGTCAGCGCGGATCGTGCTGGTGAACGAAGGCTCGATGCCGGCGACAGTGGCATTCTCATCAAGCTTCGAGGTGCGCGACGTGCCCGAGAATTGGGCATTGTTCCACGCCAGGTACCGCCAGGAGAAGGAATCCACGACCTTCGACTATCCATTTGTCGAAACGACGGGCACGGGCAAGTTCGTCGGCGTCTGCCTGTTCCCCGACAACATCCACGGCGGCTGGTGGGGCGAGGGGGACGAGAAGGTATGGGTTGATGGTGAAAAGTTCCCTTCATGGTTCGGTACCGGCTCTGAGGATTACTTCGGCGATGCCTGGGGTATCCAGCATTTCGTCAACCCCTCGCACGGCCATCCGCAGAAGCGCGTCGAGCGGATGCAGGGATGCTATCGGTGGCATATCGCCGACAACATCCCGTTTTACAAATCCTTCCGCATGACCATCGAGAACTATGCCGGCCAGCCCAGCGAGAAAACCAAGAACGACTACTACTCCGTCGCCTACTGGTATCAACTGCCCGGCGGCAGCGACTTCTTCAAGGAGACACCCGTCGCCGAGCGCATCCCCCGCGGCTTCGCGGAGCCGCATGCGCTCGAAGCCGAAGATTGCGTTGTGCCGGAGCAGGCGGGCCTCAGCATCATCACCGATGAGGAGCTGCCGCAGGAACTCTCCCGCGGAAAAGGCGTGAAGCTGATCGGCAAGCCGGGCGACAGCTTCACATTCCACTTGGCCGTGGAGAACGCGGACCGCTATCGGATCACCGCCCAGCCCGCCCGCGGCGTCAAGGGTTGCGAGCATGAGATACTCGTGGACGGCAAGAAAATCGAAAACTGGGCGCAATTGAACAAAGGACGGAACACGGTTTCGATCCGGCTGCTCGGCGCCTCGCCCGCGTCCGGGCCGTGTGAACTGATCCTCGATTTCTTCCGCCTGGATGTATACAAGAACCTGATCGCCGACTGGATGGTCATCGGCCCTTTCGCGAATCCCGAGCGCAAGGGGCTGGACATCGCCTATCCGCCGGAGAAGAACGTCGATATCAAGGCGCGCTACAAAGGCCGCGACGGGGAGGTGGGCTGGCAGAAGTTCAGCGACCCGAGTGGTATGATTTATCTCGACAGGCTGCTCGAGCCGAAAGAGGACTGCGTGGTGTACGGGGCGTGCATCGTCGATGCGCCGCAAGAGGGTCCCGAAACGCTGCTGCTCGGCAGCGACGACGGCGTCAAGGTGTGGATCAACGGGAAGGAGGTCTGGCGCAACCCCGCCGAGCGCCCCGTCCAGGTGGATGCCGACGAAGTGCCGGTTTCGCTCAAGGAGGGCTCGAACCTGCTCCTCGTCAAAGTCCAGCAACAGCAAGGCAACGTGGGTTGGGCGGTTCGATTCCGCGACCCGCACGATCAACTCAAGTATTCACTCCCGAAGTAGCGATCTGGTTCGCCCGAAAGTACCGGTCGATCGTGCGCTTATTTCTGACTCTCGGGAGGCGGGAGCTTGCTTTCGAATTTGGCCGGATCAGCCCAGAATTGCCCCGGACATTTGGGACAGCAGAACCCCACGACGCGATCGCGGTAGACAATCGTGTAGCGCGGATCGACCGGTTCGCCCGACACGGGGCATTTGGAATTGATCGGCTGGAGTGCCGTGGCCGGCCGGGAAGTTGTTGAAGGGGCTGTCGCGGCGGGCTGGGATTGAACCGCCGCTGACCCAGGCAATGGGGCGTCGCCGGTCAGCTTGATCGGCGGCTCGACTTCCCGGGGGACTGCTTCGCGTGCGTCTCCCGTGTCGATCTCCAGTTGCGATCGCTGCTCGCGGAGCCGTGCGACGGCTGACGCGGTCAGCCCCGATTTCCACAAGTACAACCGCAGGAGCTTGGGGAATGCCAGCAGGTGCTGCACGGCGGCGTCGCTCAGGTGTGTCTGTGCGAGCACGAGCACTCTGAGCGATGGAAGATGCGAAAGTGCGGCCACTCCGGCGTCGTCGATCCGCGTAGCACGCAGATCCAGGTGCTCGAGCCGCGGTGCTCCAGCCAGCAGCCTGGCGGTCTCATCTCCGACCGCGCAGCGGGCCAGCGAAAGCGATTCCACTTGCGGCAGCACCGGCTTGAGGAGCCGCAGCACATCAGCTTCGGTGATTTTTCTCGCCGAGGCGGCAAAACCAATGTGAAGACGATTGGAGCCTTGCCTTACCGCCTCGACGTGAACCAGATGCTCGCGCAACGCCGCCAGCGCGGCGGGATCGGCGGGTCCGATGTCTTCCGCGGCTTCGGCGGGTGCCGGTTTGTCGGTGACGCGCGACGAGGCAGGCGCGGTTGCGGGAGCGGAGGAGGGAGCGCCAAAATCGGCGCCGGCGGCAATCCACGCCTCGATCGTCTTGATCTCTTCTTCGCTCGGCTGCGGCTTGCCCTTCGGCGGCATGTGGTCATCGTCGTCCACCGGCAGACGCAGGCGGCGAACGATCTCGCTCTGGGCCGGCTTGCCGGCCACCAGCACGGGGCCTTTCTCGCCGCCCCTGGCGATGGCTTCCGGTGTATGAAGTGACAGCTCGCCTTTGTGTTTGGTCTCACCGTGACAGGCGCCGCACCGGTCCGCCAGCAACGGGCGGATGCGGGCCGCGTAAATGTTTCCGCCAGGCTCGGCCCGCGCCGGCGCGGAGAGAACCGCCACAGCCATCAAACCGACGATCACATGCAACCCGCGCGCCTGGTTTCGACGTTTCGACGTTTTGACTTTTCGACGTTTCCTCACGCCATGATGTCCTTGACCAGCTTGCCCTCCACGTCCGTCAGCCGGAAGTCGCGACCCTGGTGCCGGAAGGTCAGGCGCTCGTGATTCAGGCCGAGCAGGTGCAGCATGGTCGCGTGGAGGTCGTGCACATCGACGGGATTCTCGACGATGTTGTAGCTGTAGTCGTCCGTCTTGCCGTAGGTGATCCCGGGCTTGATGCCGCCGCCGGCGAGCCAGAGGCTGAAGCATCGCGGATGGTGGTCGCGGCCATAGTTTTCCTTCGTCAGGGTGCCCTGGCTGTAGACCGTGCGGCCGAATTCGCCCGCCCAGAGGATGAGCGTATCGTCCAGCATGCCGCGACGGCGGAGATCCTGGATAAGCGCCGCCTGCGGCTGATCGACCGCGCCCGACTGGTCGCGGATTTGCTTCGGCAGGTCGTTGTGCGCGTCCCAGCCGCGCATGTAGAGCTGAATAAACCGCACGCCCCGCTCCGCCAGCCGGCGAGCCAGCAGGCAGCTTGCGGCAAAGGTGCCCGGCTTGCGGACTTCCGGGCCGTACAGATTGAGCGTCTCCTCATCCTCGTCGGAGAAGTCGGTCAGCTCGGGGACCGACATCTGCATCCGGTACGCCATCTCGTACTGAGCGACGCGCGTCCGCACGTCAGGATCGAGGCTGCGCTCCGCTTCGCGCTCGTTGAGTTCCCCGACCAGATCGAGCATGCGCCGGCGATCTTCGCGCGTGACGCCTTCGGGATTGTTGAGATACAGGACGGGGTCGCCTCCGCTGCGCATCTTGCACCCCTGATGCTCGCTGGGCAGGAAGCCGCTGCCCCAGAATCGTGCGGAGAGCGCCTGCATGTTGCCGAGGCCTTGCGTGATGAGCACCACGAACGTCGGCAGGTTCGCGTTGGCGCTGCCCAAACCATAACTGATCCACGACCCAAAGCAGGGCCGCCCCGGTTGCTGGTTGCCGGTCTGGAAAAAGGTGATGCCCGGCTCGTGGTTGATCGCTTCCGTGTGCATCGTGTGGATGAAGCACAGTTCCTTGGCGATTCCCGCGGTGTGCGGCATCAGCTCGCTGAGCCAGATGCCGTCCTGATTGTTCTCGTAGCGGCCGAATTTGAAGATCGACGGCGCCACGGGGAAGCGTGATTGGCCGCTGGTCATGCCGGTGAGACGCTGGCCCTGGCGGATCGAGTCGGGCAGGTCCTGGTCGTAGCGCTGGCGAAGCCCGGGCTTGTAGTCGAACAGGTCGATCTGGCTCGGTGCGCCTTCCATGTGCATATAAATGACGCGCTGGGCACGGGGGACAAAGTGTGGTCCGGTCAGATGAGCGCGAAGGTTTAAGTCCTCGGGTTGGGTCGTCGACGACCCTTGGAGCCCCTGCCCGCTCGGCGAACCCTCGCCTCTGGCTTGGCGGTTGCCCAGCAGTGAGGCGAGGGCCATCGAACCCAGGCCGGCTCCCACGGATTTGGCGGCCACACCGAAAAATCGCCGTCGCGTGATGTCCAGATAGTGCTGTTCGAGTGGGTGCATGATTCCAAAATCCTTCACTCTGTAGCGGCGGCCCCCCGTGGCCGCCGGATTCGCCGACAGGCGAATCACAAATCAATGGAGCGATGGCGGCAACGTCGCCGTCCGCCGGCCACGGGGGGCCGGCGCTACTGTTGCGTGATCGTCGCGGACAGATTCATCAGCGCGTTGGCGATCATCGTCCAGGCGGCGAGTTCCGCCGCATCGATATCCTTCGGCACGGGCGTGACGCCGACCTTGAGCAGCTTCGCGGCGTCCTCGGGTTTCTGCCGGTAGCGTTCGCGGAATTCGTTCAACGCATCGCCGATGCGCGTCAACTCGGCGGGCTCCGGTGTGCGCCCGGTGCACCAGCGGAACAGGCGTGTGAGGCGCTCACGATCGAGCTTGGAAACGGTCGGCTTGAGGCCGGTGAGCACCGGCTGTGCGGAAGCGGGCCCTGCGCCCTCCGCAGCGCCAGCGGGCTCCGCCGAGACAGGCGCGCTGACCACACGTGCGGGCGAACCATCGGCCGACTCGTGAAGCGTCCGCGTCGCGAGCACGCGGGCCGCCTCGACATACTGCTCGTCGTTCCAGAGCACCAGTGCCTGGAGGGGCGTGTTGGTGCTGGACCGGCGGATGGTGCAGGATTCGCGGGTGGGCGCATCGAACATCAGCAGCGACGGCGGTGGGCACGCGCGCTTCCAGTAGGTATAGAGACTCCGCCGCCACAAATCCGAACCACTGCCCCGCTCGTAGAACCGCGTGTTGGAGGACGTCATCGCGACCTCCTGCCACAGCCCATCGGGCTGATACGGCTTGACCGACGGGCCGCCCAGCTTCTCCACCAGCAACCCCGAAATATACAGCGCCTGGTCGCGCACCATCTCCGCCCCCAGCCGGCGTCTCGGAAAGTACGCGAGCAGCCGATTATCCGGGTCGTGCTCGCGAAGTGCGGGCCGAACGGTCGAGCTTTGGCGATACGTGCTGCTGGTCAGCATCAAGCGCAGCATGTGCTGAACGTCCCAGCCGCTCTCGCGGAACTCGACCGCCAGCCAGTCGAGCAGCTCCGGATGGCTTGGCCACTCGCCCTGGAGGCCGAAGTCTTCGGTCGTTCGCACCAGGCCGGTGCCGAACAGCATTTCCCACATACGATTGACCGCGATGCGCGCGACGAGGGGGTTCTCCGGCGCGGTCATCCACTCGGCGAGCCCCAGGCGGTTGAGCGGGGCCTTCTCGGGCAGCTTGCCCAACGCTGCGGGAATGCCGCGGCTGACCGGATGTTTCTTGTCGGGCTTGTCATACTGGCCCCGCACGAGAACGAATGTCTCACGCGGCGCGGGCAACTCCTTCATGACCATGGTCTGGGGCACCTGGGCCTCCAGTTGCGAAATGCGCTTTTGGCTGGTTTCGACAAGGTTTTTCTGCTCGCGATAACCCGGCGAATAGGCCAGGCGCCATGCCGCGTTCAATCGTCCCTGAAGCTCGCGGCTTCGAGCGGACTCCGGCACCAGCGCGGCTACCAGCTCGCCCACCAGCTCGTCCGGGCGCGCCGGCGCGCGATAGTAGAAACCACCCGGCCCGCCGGTATTGACGATCTTGAGCACAACGGTGCTCGCGCCGCCCGGCAGTTCGACCGGGATCTTGTCCTGATCGGGAGCCGCGCCGCGGTCCACCTCGCGGGCCGCGACCTGTTTGCCGTTGACAAATAACGCGAAGCCATCGTCGCTACCCAAGGACAGCTCCAGCTTGCGCGGAGACGGCAACACCACGCGCTTCGCGAAGTAGCTCGCGTTCATGCCATCCGCGGGAAGACTGTTTACCTGTTCGTCCTTCAGCTTGACGTCATATTTCCACGCCAGCTTGCCCGGCCCGAACGTCCTGCCGGGCTGGATCGCCGCATCCTGCTCCGGACCAAATGCGGTCTTGTAAGCCTCCTCCCCGGAGGCAGCCTTGAATGGCCCCGCCTGATACCAGCCGCTCACAGCGGCCGGAAGCAGATCGAGGCCGCGCTCGGCGAACCGCGCGAGCGTCAGTCGCACGTGCCCGAGTATGTGCTGCGGATAGACGGAATCATAACGCAGCCGGACACGCACCTCGGTGCCGCCCTCGAACCCGAAAGGTTTGTCCGCCAGCAGCAACGCGACGCGCCCGCCCTTGCGTCCCTCTCCATCGACCGCCCATCCGCGTTCATCCCAATCATCAAGCACGTTCACAACGCCGTAGTCGCCGTTCTCCTGCGCGAAGTCCGCCCACGCCCATACAAACCGCACCGGCGCCGTACGCGACGGATCCGCGATCGATCGCGCTTCGGCATCGACCGACGTCAGGACAGCGTTGCCATTGGGAGCGCGACCGACGCGATTCTCCGGCAGCTTCGGATGGGTCAGCGCCTCCAGCATCAGCAGGCGAAGGTCGGTGCCTGACGCGCGCAGCGTGATGTGATGTTCATCGCGGGCCGGATTGTTCCCCGACGCCAGCACCGAACCGTCCGGCTGAACGGCCAGCATCGCTCCGTACACCGAGGCGGCGCCGGTCACGGTGGTCGGCTCCCACACCAGCCCCGCCTTCTTCTGAGCGTCAAGAATAAAGCTTTGCCGCCGTGCGTCGTCCTGGAACTGCGGCGCGTCGATCTCGGCCGTCACCCGGGCCACCTTCTCGCGCAACGCGGCGAGTTCCGCCTTCTGCTGCGGCGTCGCGACGATCAGGAACGGTTCCAACGCACGGTTCGAATTCTGGCTCTGCGAATAAAGACCTGGTTCCTCGTTCGAGTTAAAGAACGAATAGATCCGGTAGAACTCCTCCTGCGAGATCGGATCGAACTTGTGTTCGTGACAGCGGGCGCAGCCGAGCGTCAGGCCCATAAACACCGAGGCTGTCGTGCTCGTGCGATCGACCGCGTACTCGACGAGATACTCCTCGTTAATCGCCCCGCCTTCGTCGGTGGTCACGTGATTCCGATTGAAGCCGCTGGCGATCTTCTGCTGCTCGGTGGCGGCGGGCAGCAGATCACCGGCGATCTGCTCGGTGACGAAACGATCGAATCGCATGTTGTCGCGGAACGCGTTTAACACCCAGTCGCGCCACAGCCACATCTGCCGACCGGCATCCATGTGGATGCCGCAAGTGTCGGCGTATCGTGCGGCGTCCAGCCACGGCACGGCCATGCGCTCCGCGTAACGCGTGCGATAGGGTTCCTGCGTGAGCAGCTTGTCCACCCACTGTTCGTATGCATCCGGACGGGCGTCGCGCACGAAAGCGTCGATTTCATCCGGCTTCGGCGGAAGACCGGTCAGATCGAGGAACAGACGGCGGATCAGCGCTTCGCGGCCGGCTTCCGGCGAAGGCTCCATGCTGCGCCGCTCGAGCCCCTCCAGGACGAAACGATCGATCGCGTTGCGACCCCATGCGGCATGGTGGACTTCGGGCACCGCGGGGCGGACCGGCGGCACGAACGCCCAGTGCGGCTCGTACACCGCGCCTTGCGTGATCCACCGACGCACCAGCTCGCGTTCCTCGTCAGAGAGCGGCTTCTTATTGCTGTCGAGCGGCGGCATCCGGTCCTTGAGATCAGCGCTCGTGACTCGCCGCCACAGCTCGCTCGACTCCGGATGGCCGGGAACGATCGGAATGATGCCGTCACGCTTGGCCAGCGCCTCTTCGCTCACGTCCAGGCGAAGATGGGCCATCCGTGCTTTGGCATCCCGGCCATGGCATTTGAAACATCGTTCCGAGAGGAGGGGCCGGATATCGCGGCCGTATCTGATCGGAGCAGCATCCTGCCCGACCGCATCCCGTTGCGCCACGGGGGCGTTGGGGTCCGCCTTTGCGGCCAAGAGGTGGTGATACGCAAGCAGAATGCCGGCGCAACACGCCAATCCCAAGGCGCCGGCCACGCGCTTTCGTGATTTCAGTTGGGATGCCATCTTAGCGGTCATGTCTCCGCACTTCGCGTTTAATGGACTTACTGGCGACCGGGCTGTCCGCTCCGCTTCGCACCGCAGAGGTCCGTGAGATCATCGCCGTTCCAGAACCTTTCGGTATTATACCAAGAATCACAGCAACACTCTCCACCGACGATCTATTCCGTCATGGACCGTTGATCCTGACATCGATCGAGCCGCCCTCGGCCACCCGGCCGAATGGCGAACCTTTCAGCGATCGATCGTATTGGCCGGAACGTGAACGCCGTTAATGTGGGCCGTACTAACCCAAAGCTCTTCCAGGGCCACGGCCAACGTGTCGGCCCCGGTAATCGACTCATAGTGATCGCTCTTCAGGCTGGCTCTTGGCAGCGGGCTGTCGCCCCAGAAGTTCTTGATGGCGAATTGGCCCAACGTATAGGCCCAAAGGTGATACTCTCCCCGGGTGGTGGCACGAAAGGCCGCCAGCTCCAGGCTGATGACATGTCCCAAGGTCATCGGCCAAAGGTCGATGTCTTCGGCGGGCAAGGCATGCAGATAGAGGTCAGCCGCATCGGAGATCAGATCCCGGAAGCCGACATACCCCGTGTTTTCGTATCGGGACACACACATCATAGCCATGGAGGCTGTGGTGTGCCGGCCATACTGGGCCTGCCAAAAGGAGGTGTACTGGCCGGTCGCTTTGCCGGTGGCCAGCTCAACCTCCGCGGCGAATCCTCTCTTGCCCTTCAAATCATGAGGCAGGGAACAGAATATCTTGTCCTCGCGGGCAGCGAAGCCGGATAATCGAGCAGCCAAAGGCTCCGGCACTTTTCTGGATGCGCCGTCGCAGTCGATGGCCAGCGATAAGGACGATGCCGGGGTACAAATGTTACTGCCCTTTTTCATTTCAATAAGTCCCGTTTTCGGATGCCGTTTCTTTTCAAAACGGGTCAGCATCACGTCGATGGCCTTCAGGAACGTTTGATCTTTGGTGTGGGCATAGGCCTCCGCCCAGGTGCGAATGTAAAAGCCCGCATGACGAGGGAAATCCATCCCATCCTCGGGGGCGGACTTACTAAAGGCTGCATGGCGGTTGAATGCCCCGGTCTCATGATCGGCAACCTGGTTCTCCCACAAACCCAGGGCAAACTTCTTGCTCTCGGCCGGGGCCAGTTGAAAACACTTGTCCCATAGTAACCAAGGCCGGGCGAACTCGTGCGTCGGTTCAGCAAATCCGGAGGCGGGCTTGTCGGTCATGACATTCCAACACAGATGTTCGCCCCAGGGCAGTAAGCCCGTAGCGGGCGATTGCGTGTTCTTGAGAAACCAGGACAGTTGCTCTTCGGCGGCTTTGGGGTATTGGTCTCCTCTCCATCCTCCGAACAAGAACAGTATCCTTAGCAGGTTTTCATCCAGTTGAGGATTCGCTCCCACCAATGGGCCGCCCGCAGGACCCGGACGATCCGACTCGCGTATACCCGTAGGCGCAGGCGGGCGAGTCGTGAGCGGTTTCAGCGTCTTACGATCCAAGGCGCTGAGAAACAAGCCTGATTTTTGGGGGCCGTAGGTATCCCGTCCAATTTCCAGGAGCGTATCGATGTATTTATCGACCACCTGGCCCCAAGGCGTGGGAGGCTCAGAGGGAACCTGGCCGAGACACAATGACGGGAATATACACAGTGCGAGAGCGGGTATCGAAATCGCCAGACGCATTGGGCATTGGGTAAGCATTAATAATCCTCGTTCAACTGGATCAACGATCAATCGTATTCGACGGAATGGGAATCTTGATCTGATGGATGGCCGCATGGAGTTCCAGCAGGGCCAGGGCCAATGTGTCCGCGCCGGTGATGGTCTCGTAATGGCCGGTCCGGAAGCTGGCCTTGGGGATCGGCTTGTCCTGCCAGAACTGATCGACGGCCAAATGGGCCAGGCGGTCGGCCCGATCTAAATACATCCGCTCGTTGGTCCAGCGGTACGCGGCTACCTGGAGGCTGATCACGTGGCCGAGGGTCATCGGCCAGAGGTCCACGTCTTCGCTCGGACGCGAGATCCCGTAGGCATCGACGGTCGCCAGGACGGCCTCGCGGTAACCGGGGTTGGGTACCTGCTCGTAACGGGCAAGGCAGTATGTCGCCCTGTACGTTGGGGTGCCGGAGCCGTACCCCGCCTGCCAGTCGGGCACAACGGGGCTGATCCGCCCGTCGGGGCCCTTCAGCGATGCGAGGAGGAGTTCATCCTCTTTGGCCGCGAACGCCTTCAACCGTTTCGCGAGCGGGTCGGGGACCATGCCGGCAGCCAGCTCGCAATCGAGCGGCCCGATGGTGAACACCTCCGTTCCGTTGGCTTGCTTGCGCTTGCGTTCGAAGCGTTGGAGCAGCACCTCGATGGCGTTCAGGAAGACCGGATCGGAGGTGTACTTGTAGGCGTAGGACCACGTGGCGATGTAGAAGCCGGCGTGGCGCGGGAAGTCGTGGTGGTCGGCCGGGCCATGCTTGAAAAACATCGCGTGCCGATCGAATCCGCCGGTTTCGTGATTGGCGATTTGATGCTCCCACAGGCCCAGCGCGAAATTCTTACTGGCTTGAGGGGACAACTTCCAGGAGCGGTCCCAGAGCACCCAGGGGCGGGCGAACTCGTGCACGGGCTCGTCGGCGCCGCTGATGGTCTTGTCCGTGATGACATCCCACGAGAGGTGCTCGCCCCAGGGAAGAAGGTGTGTGATCGGCGACTGGGCGTTGTCGAAGAACCATTTAATCTCCGCATCGGCCGCCTGGGCATACCGCGGGTCGCCGGTGATTGGGGTGAGGGTATACAAGATTCGCAGCAGGTTCTCATCCAGATGGGGATTGGCGCCGGTCAGCGGTTGCCAGGCGGGGCCGGAGCGGTCCGCCCGGCGGACGCCGGCGGGGGCAGCAGGTCGGGTGGTGAGCGGCCGGAGGGTCATGCGATCCAACGCGCTCAAGATCAGGCCGCTAGGGACCGGCCCGTAGGTGTCCCGGCCGCGCTCGATCATGGTGTCCGCATACTTGCGAACCACCTCCAGAAACGTTGCCGGTTTCTCGGCAGCACGCGCTTGAATGGTAATTAGTGTCAAAAGGATGAAAACCGCGAGCGCCGGCCGTACCCACCTGTCATTTCGCATGCTTCGCTCCTTGGAGAGAAGCTTTGTTAGATGCTGCCGGCCCAACATTGTCAACCGAGAGGAGAAAGGGATGAAGCGTATCCATCACTTCGGTGCGAATTCGTAGAACGCAAGTTCACTGCCGCTCAGTTGCTTCGTGCTCAACTCTGATCGAGCCTTCGCATTCCCCTCGGTCGAGACGAGTTCGCCCGACTCGTCGTACACGCGGATTTCGCCAGCGCCCGAAGCCGACTCGATCCACGGCGCCAGGTCATAGGCGAGCTTGAAGACGCGCTCCTTGCTTTCGTTCATGACGATCGTCAAGACCTTGCCAGGCAGGACATACGAACACACGTGGGCATCGGGGCATTCCTGCGTGAGGATGCAGTTTCCGATCAACGTGCCGTCCACGAAATACGGCAGAAACTGCCGGCGCAGTTTGGCACATCGCACCAGGGTCTTTTTTAGCTCGGGGTAATCGCCGATGGCTGCGGACCCGTTGGTGGAACCGGGCTTGCGCGGCATCACGTCCATATAGAGGTTGTCCATGAAGCAATACTTGGCCTCCTGCCATGACGTGTTGATGTTCGGGTTGACCCGCGGCGCCGAAAAGACGCTGCTGAAGGCGTGGAGGTCGCCGAACATCCCGTACGATCCCCAGCTCCAGAGGTAGTCCAGATACTTCGATTCCATCTCGATGTTGACGAAGGATTCGCCGGAGAAGGTGGATTCGGGGTCCTTGGCCTTGGCCAATTCGCGGATTTGATCGGTCAATTCGTAGAGATTCGGCGTGCCGGGGAAGCCGGCGTATTGATCCCATGCGATCGACGGCGTGAGTCGGTCAATGAGATACTTGCAGGACTTCAGCACATCCGCTCGCCACTTGGGATCATTCATGTTGGCCCCGGCGGTGCCTCCCTTGTGCGAGTAGTACGGGTTGAAGCAGGGCATCAGCTCGGGATGATAGGTCCAGCCGCCCTCGGGTGGCATTTGCAGGCCCAATCGCGAAGCAGTAGGCTCGGCCAGGGAATAGAATGAAACGAAGAGCGAGACGTTGACTCCGATCTTGCGACACTCCGCGATGGCCTGGGCGAATTCGTCTTCCGTGCCAAGCTGAGGGTACGGCGGCGTGATCGGCACTTGCGCCCCCGCGTTCCACATCCACAGGCACATCTCGGTCAGGCCGCACTCCCTGGCTTCCTGTGCCAGCATGGGGAGGTCCCTGGCTTTCCAGATGCAGAAGTGCTGCGGGTCCGGATCGCCCGGGAACGCCGAGGTGCTCATCCAAAGCGTTCTGAACCCCAGCCCATCGCGAACATGCTTGGGCACCGGGTATTTGCGTTTGATGTTCTGCCGGGCCCAGTCGCGGTACGGCGCGATGCCCCGTGCCCATCCGCCGGCGTGCGGCGTGAGCCAGAACTCGGCGCTCTCCCATTTCTCGCCGGGCTTGATCTCGACCCTGTTCGCCCACGACAGACGCATTTTGTTGTCGATTTCGGAGACTTTCAGCCATACCGTTCCGCGTGAGATCCACGGGCTGTCATTCGGTTCCCATCCCCACCTTTTACGAAATAGGCTCAACCCGCCGCCCAGGCCCCCGTAATCCAGCCATTGCTCGATCATGAGCGTGGTTCCGAAGTACGCGCCGGGGACGCATTCCAGCCCGTTCATCCCGGGGTCTTGCGGCCAGAAGCCGCAGCCGCGCTCCGGCGTGCGGATCTTCTCGAAGGGCTTCATGTTGATGCCGCCGGAGCGAAACCAGGTCTTGTCCTGGCCCGCAAACGGAAGGAACCCGTCGAAGTCGGGAAAGAGAACCTGCCTCACCGCGGTCTTGGAGTGGTTTTGAATCGAGCAGGTCATGATGATTGACCTCCCGTCCGGGGCGGCCTTCATCGCCACGCTTGCCGAGACCTTGCCGCCGATGTAGTACGCCGATCCGGGATTCCTGACCCATTTGTATATGCCCGTCTGGTCGTCGAGCTGCAACGTGACGCCGTCCGTCTGGCTGGCCGACGGATCGACGTTTCGACTCGCACCCAACTGGTCCCATCTGACCGTCACGGTGTCGGCCGTCTTCTGAATTTGCGTGCCGTGCGAGAATCTCGATGCAAGGCGCAGCGCTTCAAACTCCTTCACCGGGCAGGCCAGATCGACGATGCTCGCCCGCTCGGGCGACGTGCTGAGCATCTTGCCCGCACCCGGATAGGACATCTCAACGATGCTCCCCGTCGCTGCGTCGAATACCACATGCAGGCCGTTGAGGTCAGCCTCGACGGTCTTGCCGTTTTCAGTTGCGCCGCTGCTCTCGCAGAACAGGACCAACCAGAAGACGGCTGCCGTGATCGACGCGAGGCCCGCCTGCGCGCCCGAGGCTCTGGTGTTTCTCACTCTGATTCCTCCGCCCAGGAATGCGGGCATTAAAGGTCTGGTCTGCGTGCGGCGTGGCGCGCGGAGAGGATGGTCACGACGCGTTCCCGTTCGTCCACGTGGTAACGAATGAGATAGGGCCGAATCGACATGGAGCGGACGTCCTCCCCAAGCTGCTCACTGTTGTTCACGACGTTGTAGCGGTGAGGCATCGTGTCGAGGCTATCGATAGCGTTTAACAGGCGCTCAATCATTCTGGTCGCGTTCCGAGGCGAATCCCTCTCGATGTAATCGAAGATCTCCCGCAGATGGTCGGCGGCACGAAGGGTATACCTGATGCGGTAAGTTTCCGGCATGGAGGAAGGCTACTCGCCAAGGTAACGGCTGCGAAGTTCCCGGTGGAGCTTTTCGCCATCGAGCACATCGCCTCGGCGCATTTCGTCCAGTGATTGGCGGATTTCAGTGAGGTCCTGTTCGTCGAATGCGTCGGGTTCCGGGTCGAGCATCAGGCGCGCGATGCCGGCTTCAACCGCTGCCGAAGCAGATGAAAAGCGGCCGGCCTTCACCTGCTCGTCGAGGAATCTCTCGAGCTCGGGTTTCAGTTCAACGTTCATGGAACCTTCCTCCTTTTCTCCAGCATACCACGCTCTGGCCTGGATGCGAAGATGCGTCCATGCGTCCGAGGCAAGCGTTCCTAAAATACGCACAGGTCATGTATTAGTATTTGTTGCAATTACTTCACGCAATAGAGGTTTCCATCCTGACCCACCACGAGGATGGCCAAACTATCGGAGCCGTCAACACCCACGATGGCGGGCGGACCGATGACAGCGGGAAAGCGCACCTTCCAGAGCAGATTTCCCCCGGTCCCCTCCTGGTTACTGCCGTAACAGTACAGCGTGTCATTGGCGGCCAGCAATGCTTCGTCGCGACCGTCGGAATTGATGTCCGCGCTGGCGGCGCCTGCGAAACCGCCGGGCGGGGCTTCCATGTGCCATTTGACCTTTCCCGTGGCGGTGTCGTAGCAGCGGATACCATCTTCGTAACCGAAGCCCATCGCTTCCATCCTGCCTTCGCCGCTCGGCGGTGAGCTCGTGCCGTCGACGGCACCGGTCGAACCGCTGAAATCGCCGAAGGCGAAGACAGTGGGCGATTTGCCGAACGCGTCGTGCCAGACGAGCGTGCCGTCGCGGCGGACGAGGCCGGTCATTTGAGAGCCGGCCATGAAGACCGCGGGGGCCTGATGTGCATCGGGATGGTTCTCAAAATCGCCGGTGACGGGGATGCCGAAGTAGATTTGTTTGCCGGGCAGGGCGTCCCAGTTGGCGTCGATCAGTTTCAGGGTCTCGCCGGTGCCGCCTTTCATCACGAAATACTCGCTGGGGTAGAACGAGAAGGTGTCGTCGAGGCCGTCGCCGTCGTAATCGGCCAAAGCGAAGGGGACGCCGCCGACGCCGCGATTGTGTATCTTGGTTGCCTGCCGCACGCGCCGCCACAGCTCGTGTCCGTCGCGGCCGGAGAGCAGGGCGGTCTCATCGCTGTGCATCATGGATCGCCGCACGGTCACGAGCACGTCCAGCTTCGTTGCCGACGTGAAGTGCCCCGCTCGCCAAAGGATAATCGCACCCTCATTCCACACCGGCGGGCCCCCAGGGATCGCATCGAAGTCGTGGTACCAGACTTCCTTTCCCGCGAGGTCGACGACGCGGAGGCGCCCGCATCCGCTCGGTGCGGCCGTGGCCAGGATCACCTGCCGACGCCCGTCCCCCTCAAGATCGGCGATCACGGGGCCGTAACCGGACGAGGCTCCTGTGTTTTGTCCACGGCCGGCCATGCGCCAGGTCTCCTCGGCGGGCTTGTCGGCTTGGGGCGGATGCAGTGCGACCAGTTCACCACCGCTCCCTTCTACGACGATCGATGGCCTTTCGTTTTCGGTCGAACGCGCCGTGGCGGGCGTCGCCGGCATCACGGGCGCGGATCGTACGCCCAGCACATCACCCCGACCGTTCTCGACGTGCAGGGTTGGGTCGTCGACGACCCTTGTGTCGTTGCCGTCGACGGCATCGACGACCCTTGGCTTTGATGACGGGTCGAAAAGAGTGCGAAGCAACAGGCAGCCCCTCTCATCCAGCGCCATTCCTTCCATGTGAGAGCCGCTGATACGAAGACAGGGTCTAAACTCTTTATCCCTCCACTGGGCGATGGACAGGGTCGTTTGGAGGTCTCTGCCCCTTTGGCGGAGAACTACCGCCACGCCTTCAGCGGTACGACGCGACAAGACCGTTCGTGTGCCGTAGGTCGCGCCGGTGTGTATGTTCATCGGCAATGGTTTGTCCCATGTCTGCCAACCTGCTTGGGCGGACTCCCACAGTATCCTGGCCTGACCGCCCTTGACCGAGATGACCTGTATCGGTCCGTACTCCGGTACGCCGGAGCCGGCGGTTCGCGTGGTCAGGAGTTCGCACGCGCCGTCGCCGTCCACATCCACGACACCCGACAGGTACTCATCCATCAGCTCGGCCTTGATCCGACCCGTCAAACCGTCGTGTACCGTCACCCGCCACTTGCCGTCGTCCTTCGCGTTGCACAGGCAGACCAGCACCTCGCGTTTTCCATCGCCGTCGACATCCGACACGCAGTCGGGATTGACACGCAGGATGGTCTGCGGATTCGAGATATCCAGCTCGATGTTGTTCTGCCAGAGCAGCTTGATTTTACCGTCGCGATAGCCGAGGACATCGACGTGCTTGGCGAAGTCGCCCTCAACGACGAACTCGCTCTTGCCGTTACCGTCCAGGTCATGGACGCCGAAGTAGCCGTAGCTGCGTCCCTCGGTGAATCGGCAGATGTCCTTGAAGCTCCCCGTTTGCGCATCCACGACGATGAGGTTCCACCACGGAAGAAAGGCCAGTTCGGGTTTTTTACCGTCAGCATCGAAGTCTCCGACGATGGGCAGGGTGGTCACGCTCTGGCCGAAGTCCATCGGCTCCGTTTCCCACGCCTTCTTCCACGCGCCATCTCGCCAGGCGAAGCACGCCGCCGTACCGGTCGGTTTGACCACCAGCTTCTCTAAAAAACCCGGCGCGTCCGGGAGGACATCCGCGAATGTTGTGTACACGTCTCGCGGGATCGGCTGCTCGTGCCCTTCGATGAGTCCTTGCGGAGGAGTCAGTCCCCAGCGAACGTCCTGCACGACGCCCGGCGAGGCGGGGTTTCTTGCCGCGGCGACTTCCGCTGTCAGACTCACCGTCGCGTTCCCCTTGCCGGGTGTTGCCACAACCAGGGCTTCGTACGCCCCGATGAAATGCGTCCAGGCGATCGATGGCGATGTGATTGCACCTTTCAACGGTGAATGCCCGTCGAGATGCCCATTCCGGCGGAAGCAAGGCCACTCGCCGGGGTCGGGGAAGGGGTCGGGATTCATTTGTGCAAAGCACCCGGAGGGCCGTTCCGTCAAGGGTCGTCGACGACCCAAATGAATCCCGACCCCTTTTCCACACAGTGGCACAAGGATGAATACCGCGAGCGCCGTGGACACTGTCTGTCTCATGACATCACTCCGTCAAAGGCCGCCTGGTGATCGCAAACCAGTTCCACTCGCGCGCCGATTCGGTGATCGGCGAGGGCAGGCCCAGCAGATACCCGACAATAAGGGCCGATCCGCATGCGAATACGCACGGCCACTGGAAACTGAGCGAGCTGAAGAAGGCGACATAAATGCCGACGAAGGTGCCTACCAGTCCGCCGAGAAACGCGCTGAGGCTGGTGGCCCGTCGTGTGAACATCCCGAGGCAGAAAATGGCCAGCATCGGGCCGGTGAACGTCTGGATCACCTTATGGCCGATCTCGAAGATTGTTCCCAGGCGGTCGAGCTGGCAGGCCAGCAGCGTTCCGGTGAGGCCGGCGACGATGGCGGCCGCACGTGACAGCCGCAACTGAAACCGTTGCTCCCGCGCGTCCGGGTTTTCGATCGGACGGCGGCGCCCCTTGATCAGACGGTTGTAAAAATCGACGAAAATGACGGTGCTCTGCGAGTTGATGGCCGAGGCGATGGCCGACAGGGACGCGGCGATGATCGCGGCGATAACCGGCCCTGTGGTTCCCGGTGGGAACACGCGAGACATGAAGTAGGGAAAGTAGTAGTCGGTGTTGTTCGAGACCCAACCCGGCAAGGCCTGCGTCCGGAAGTAGATGTGAAGGGCGACTCCGACAAAGGTCAGGGTCACCATCCATATTGTATCACTGATCGCCGTGATGAGGAAACCCTGCCGCAGGTCGCGGATGCTTCGCGAAGTCTGGAAACGCTGGACCATGACCTGGTCGCTGGTATAGCCGGTGAAACGACCCACCACGGCCGCGATGATCGTGCCGTACCAGGTTACCGGTTCGCGGAACAACTGCACGATCTGCGCGCCGAAGCCGTCCACGGTGGGCCCGCTCGCCGCCGATGCGGCTCCGCGCTGGAGCGCGTGGCCCCAGAGCGCACCGGCATCCATGGGCACTTTGATGAAGATCACGATGAGCGTGAGCAGGAGTCCGCCGAACATCACCAGAAACTGTATGACCTCCGTCCAGATGACCGCCCTCACGCCGCCGAGCATGGTATAAACCGTGGCCACGGCGCCCATCACGAAGATCATGGGCTTGAGCGGCAACCTGCCGTCGGTCGCCGTGTGAAACGCCAGGCAGGGAACGTACAGCGCGGTGGCCATCCACCCGAGCCGCCAGAGGATGAAGATGGCCGACGCCAGGCAACGGACGGCGACGTTGAAGCGATTGTCGAGATACTCGTAGGCGGAGTAGACGTCGAGCCGCCTGTACATGGGCATGGTCACGAAAAACGCATACGGATAGATCGCCAGCCACGAGAGGCTCCCGAGGACGACCACGAGGCCGAACTTCAAGAACGCCGAGGGCTGCTGCATGTAGTCGATGCCGCTGTTGAGCGCCGCCATCAGAGAGAGGCCCAGCGGCAGCCAGCTCATGTGCTTGCCGGCCAGGAAGTATTCCTTAATCGTCCGCTGGCGGCGCGAGTGATACCACCCGATGGCCAGAAGCATGGAGAAGTACAGGACGATGATGACCCAGTCGGGCCAGCCGAATGACAATCTCGCGTTCGTGGACGCCGGGTCGGGCATGACCTACCTCCGCAAGTAGGTCCCGCCTGCCGGGCGGGACCAGTAGGGCGGTCCCGCCCGGCAGGCGGGACCTACTGTCAGTAATTCGTGAACGACCCGTCGTCGCGGCACCAGTGCGGCGGTTCGGTCATCTCCGCCGGATGCGCCCTCGCCGCTTCCTTGTTGAATCGCACACCCAGACCCGGTTTCGTGGGCGTCGTCAGTCGTCCACGTTCCAGGACGAAATCGCATTCGAAGACGTCGGGCAGCATCGTCTGCGGTGCCCAGAGCACCTCCTGCGGGCCCGCATTGTCACAGGCCAGGTCCAGGTGCAACGACGCCGCCGTGCACACCGGGCCCAGCGGATTGTGGAGCAGCAGCTTGATCAGGTGTGTTTCCGCCATGGCCGCGATCTTCTTCCCTTCGGTCAGGCCCCCGGCGATGCAGAGATCGATCCGCGCGTAATCAATCAGCTCCTCCTCGATCGCCGTGCGGAATTCCCACTTGTTCGCCCACTGCTCGCCCGCGGCCAGCGGGACGTTCGTGTGCCGGCGAATGTGCCTTAAGCCCGCGAGGTGTTCCGAGCGGATCGGGTCTTCGACGAGGAACATTCCCAGCGGCTCGCACTCACGGCAGAACCAGATCGCCTCCGGCGGATCGAGCCGCGTGTGAAGATCCACCATCAGTTCGAGCTTGTGACCGACCGCCTCGCGCACCGCCTGAAGCTGTACGATCACCCGCCTCGCCGCCTCGCCCGGCCGGAACACCCCCTCGCGAGCGTTCGGTGAGACCCGGTAGTAGCGGTAGCCCTCCTCCACGTACCGTCTGGCGGCCGCCGCCACCTCGCTCGCGTCCGCGTCCAGGTTTCCTTCAGCAACGCCCGTCTCGCGCGGGTGCTCCACCACCGAGGTGAGGTAACCCGGCTGGAAGAAGCACTCGACGTCATCACGGCACCGGCCGCCGAGCAACTCATAAACCGGCACGCCCAGCGCCTGGCCCTTGATGTCCCACAAAGCGATATCGACGCCCGAGAGCGCCGACCCGATCAACCGGTCGGCCGGATAGAACCCCCCGCGGAACATCCGCTGCCAGATCCACTCGATCCGCATGGGATCCTCACCGATGAGCCACCGCTTGAAGTGCTCGACGACCCCTTCGATGGCCTTCCACCGGCGCTGCAGGCCAGCCTCTCCGACACCCGTCAGCCCCTCGTCCGTCTCGACGAGGACCACCACCAGCGTCCGGCCCGGTGCCTGGATGGGATACACCGCGATGTCCGTGATCTTCATGTCGGATGGCTCCTGTTCTCACCACGCGGACAGCGCCGTCGACGGCACGGAGATCACGGAGGGAGCAAGATTAAGATGAAGATTAGGAGTAGGAAGATGATTAAGAGCAAGAGAAGGATTAAGAGTAGGATCGATCCTGCTCTTAATCTTGCTCTTAATCCTGGTCTTAATCCTAATCTTCATCTTGCTCTTAATCATCTCCGTGTCCTCCGTGCCGGGTCGTCGACGACCCCGTGGTGAATACTCCGGGCTCAGATCGCCGCGGCCCGCAACGGCCGGTCGTACACTTCCGGGTTGACCACCAGTTCCGGCCGGCGCCCCTCGAGCACGGCCAGCGCGTTGTCGATCGCGCAGCGAAACACGGCGTGTATTCCTTCGATCGCCCGGTTACCCAGGTGCGGCGTGAAGACGACGTTGGCCAGCCCCAACAGGGGGCTGTCCGGGCGTACCGGCGGATCGTCCAGTGCGGCCCCGGCGATCCGTCCACCCAAGATCGCCGCGGCCAGCGCCTCGTCGTCAACCAGTTCCGCTCTGGCGGCGTTGACCAGGTACGCCGTCGGCTTCATCAAAGCCAGCTCCGCTACGCCGATCATCCCGCGCGTCTGGGCATTGAGCCGCACGTGCAGCGAGACGAAATCGGCGCGGCAAAGGAGTTCATCCAGGCGTGTCACCGAGAGGCCATGCTCACGCACGAACTCCTCATCAGGGCTTGGCTCCGTCGCCAGGCACGTCATCTCAAATCCGGCGGCCCGCCGCGCCACCGCCCGGCCGATCCGGCCCAGTCCCACGATCCCCAACGTCTTGCCCCAGACCGACACCCCGATGCCGCGGCCATACCGGCCCGCGTGGATCTCCCGGTCATGATGCGGAATCTGCCGCGCGACCGCCAGCATCAGGCCCCAGGTCATGTCCGCGACGACTTCGACGCCTTCGCGCACCGGCGCGTAGGTAACCACGATGCCGCAACGGGTGGCCGCCTCGACGTCCAGCCAGTCGAAGCCGCTCGCCGCGATCGACAGCACTTTCAGATCCGTGTGCCGCTGCATATGCTCCGCCAGCGGCAAGTGGCGCAGCGACGCCGGCAGGATCAGCGCATCGGCGTCCGCCAGCACATCGTTCACCTGATCCGGCCGGAGTGAACGGAAAACCGGGTCGGCCGTCCACCGCACACCGCGCGCGTCAAGGTAATCCCGATGCGCGTCAAGCACATCGAGGCACGTGGGATTCAGGATGACCAATCTCGGTTTCATGCGACCTTCCTCGTACACTGTCGGTGACAGCGACGACTGATTCGCTTAAGGATGAGCGGTATCGTACCCGCGTCGGTACGGCATCGGCCACCCGCAAACTCGTCGAGGAAATCAGGAGCATCAAATGAAGCGATTCCTGCGTCTCACCATCTTGGTCATCTCACTACCAACGGCCCCGGGTCTCCATGCTGCGGAATTTGAGAACCTGGCGCCCCAAGCCCGAGCCTTTCGTCAAGGTCAGCCGGTGCCCGCCGCGGCGGACGGCATCATTGTCGCCGAGGCGGAAGAGTTCCAACCCGTGCCGCCGGCGCTTGGGGTGAGCACTAAGCCGGGCGAATCGTGGAACGCCGGCAATTGGGGCGAAAATTACTACGCGGCGACCATGGCCAACACGTTCCTCAGTCGAAAGGCCTTCCTCGGCGCCCCGGAGCAGTGCGTCACGCCGACAGCAGCGACGATCGCCGTCGAAGTATCCAAAGCGGGGCGATACCTGGCCCTGGTTCGCTATGAAGCCGCTTTCCGATTCGAGACGCAGTTCAAGCTCCGCATCGAGCAGGCCGGAGAGGTGAAGCTCGAGCGTCTGTATGGGGCACGCGATAACGTCAAAATCTGGCCTTTTAAGGGGGGCGCGAATTCAGCCCTGCAAAAAGAGGTCGCTTGGAGTTGGGGAGCTGTTGAAAACATGGTGTGGGAGGGTCACGATGCGGTGGTCAATCTGGAGGCCGGCCGCGCGACCATGACGTTGATTGCCGACAAACAACCCGAACCCGCGGCACGGCGCAACGTCGATCTCGTCTTGCTCACCTCTGATGAGGCGGATGTCAAGGAGCGCATTGAGAAGGAAAACTACCTCCCGCTTGACGGCCTGCTGACGCAGTCTGGTGATGTATTCATGCGCATCACCAACCGTGAGTCGCGCCCGATCACCATCTCCGCCGATCATTGCACCGAGCACTCGCCTTATTGGATCCACATGCGCAAGTGGATGCCGGTGAAGGTGGATGTCGCGGCGAGCGCTTCATCGGAGTGGATCGACATCGGAGGACTACTCGATTCGCTCAACGATGGGGCTTGGAACGTGACTGCCGCCCCGCTCAGTAGGTCCCGTCTGCCGGACGGGACCGTCCCGCCCGGCAGGCGGGACCTACTTCAGAAGGGAGGGTGGATGGCCGAGTTCGCCATTCGCAACGCTACCGGCAAACTCGAACCTATCGCCAAGTTCGAGACCCAGGCCGCCACGTTGGGCCTCGCTTACGACGCCAATACGCGCTACAGCCGGCGCATCCGTCTCATCGAGGATGTGCTCTACGACCTGCTCGGCTACCTCAAGAAGCAGCCGACACCCGGCGCGCCGCCGCAACGAACGATCGTCTACGGGGGTACGTTCGACGCGCGACCAGATGATCCGCGTTATACCGCCGCCCGCGAAGAGTTCATCCAGATGTTCAGCCTGCAAATCCCCGGGGAGACGAAGGGCCGGGCAACCGATTCGATGGACGTCCGCCATCTGAACGATGCCAATCTCGAGACGGAGTTGAAGAAGCTGGTTGCATCGGAGAGGGGCGGCTTGATGCGCACCTTGAGCCTCGGCGATGAGATTAGCCTGTCGCCGCCGGCGGGTGGCGTCAACGAAGCTTTCCAGGCGTGGGCCAAGGCGCTTGGCCTGAAGCCCGGCGAGGTCGATCCCGCCGCTGGCGATGACTGGACGAAGATCGCCTTCGGCACAGGTCCCGAACTGGTCACGAAGAATCCGCATCTCTACTACCACTCCCGCCTGTACGAGCATCACTTTGGCATCCAGGAACTCAAGAAACGGACCGACTTGATCCAGCACTATCTGCCCCACGCGGAAGTCGGCGCGAACTTCTCGCCGCACGGCGATGCGCCTTATCTCGGCAATGCATTTCAGTGGATCTCGCTCTTTCGCCAGGGCGGCATGACCCTGCCCTGGTCGGAGGATTACTCCTGGCAGGTTCCTGTCGCGAGCCAGCAGATGACCATGATCCTGCTCGATCTCATGCGTGCGGGTAACCGCTATCACCCGGAGCGGGCGAGTCTTTTCTACGTCATGCCGCACTGGCCGGGGAACACGGTGAGGAGCTGGCGGCGCCTGTTCTACGGCGCGATCGGACACGGCGTGACCATCATCAATCTCTTCGAGTTCCGGCCGGTACAGGCGGCCTATACGGAAAACCACACCTCCCTGCCGGAGATGTTTCAGGAGGTGCGCAAGAGTTTTGCCGAGATGGCCAAATTCGAGGATATCGTGCAGGACGGCCGCGTCCACCAGGGTGAGGCGGGTCTGTGGTACTCCGAGACGGGTGACGCCTGGGAGAACCATCGCGATCCCTTCGGCGCGGGCAAGCGGACCCTGTACGTCGCCGCGCGTCACCAGCAGATTGGCATCGACATCGTGGATGAAGAAGATGCTCTCAAAGGCACGCTCAAAGACTATGCCGTTCTTTACCTCAGCGACCCTAACGTCAGCCGCACTGCGACCCGCGCTATCGCCGAGTGGGTAGCCAACGGCGGCCGCCTGTTGGTCACTGCCGGAGGAGGAATGCGCGATGAGTTCAACGCACCCAACACCGCGATGCAGGAACTGTTGGGCGTGCGGGAAACGTCGTTGGAATTGGCGCCCGGCGTCGCGATTCATTATGAGAAGCAGGACCTGCCGTTTGCCGCGCCCGTCGATACTGTGATGATGAGCCGCAAGGGTGGACAGGAGCAGTCCATTCCAGCGTTCGGCGCGATCAGTCACGTGGTGTCGGCAAAGGATGTGGCGGTCGCCGGCAAATTCAAGGACGGCTCGCCTGCTTTGACCCACCGGCAGGCCGATCGGGGATCGG
>CAYLLT010000065.1:31921-35313 GCA_964384465.1 uncultured Planctomycetales bacterium
CCTGCCGGGACTGAGCTATTTCAAGCCGGCCATCCCGATGCGCCCGGTCGATCGTGGCAGCACGGACGACGCGATGGCACACTATCTTCCAACCCATTTCGACACCGCGGCGGGCGACGTGATCGGCGAGCCGGCACACGGCGTCGCGGTAACGGTGCGAACCAATAGTCCGACCGTGGAAGCCACGTTGAAAGAATCGCCGGCCGGTCGCGCGATCGTGCTGGTCAACTGGTCGGGAGCGCCGGTGAAAGACCTGACCGTATCGTTACGCGGGTCGGTCAAAACCCAATCGGTCACGCGCGCCAGCGGAGAGCGGCTATCAGCGCCCAAGGTACTGGACGACGCGACGGTCTACACGCTCGATATCCTCGACGTGGCCGATGCGCTCATTCTGCGGTGAGGGTGCGTACGAGGGGCAGCCCGCGGTCGCCGCGGCGACTGGTCAGGTCGAGCACGCCGATGGTCGGCTCGAATCCGTGCTCGCCGTAGGCCGAACACTCGACCAAGACGTGGATGCGGTCGGTAAAGGGTTGAACAGCCCATACCGCTCCGGTCACGCCGGGGACCGCGGGCAGCGGGCATCACCCCGCCTGCCAGAGTCCTTCCCCGGTGAGAGCCAGTCTCCGATCGATCGTTCACGTCGCTTGACCTGGAAGCATCGCATGCGTCTCTCCCGCACACGTCGCTCGCATCGCTGTATGCCGCCGATTTGCCTTGTCAACCGCAAAGGGCGGTACTCATAGTCCGTGGACACATAATCCCCCGCCTTCTTAATCTCTCGGGCGTGAGCAAGACCCCCGACATCCTCATTCGCTTCGGACAGCGGGTGCGGGAGCTTCGCAAAAAGGCGGGCTTCTCGCAGGAGCAGTTTGCTCAGCGGTGCGAACTTGACCGAACGTACGTCGGGGGAATTGAGCGCGGCGAGCGCAACTTATCCCTTCGCAACATTGAGGTTCTCGCGCGGGCCCTGAGCGTCAGCGTATCGGAACTGACGAAGGGGCTTTGACGTGGCGGATGCCCTCGCAGAACTGAGAGCGGGTTACCAGGCGGTGAAGCAGGCGTGCCGCGCGTCGTGGACCTCGGACGAAACGGGCGACGCCATTCACTCGCTCGCGCGTGTGTCGTTGGCGTTCTTGCAAAATGACTGCACGACTGTTGACTTGAACTCGCGCGTTCCCGGGAAGTCGTACCAGGGTTTCCGGAGGCGCGATGCAGCCAGCGTCGTCTCCCGGCCGGCAAATTGCCAGTATTTCGTCCCGGAGTTGCGTCGGATCGACTCCATGTGGAACGAGTGGGAGAGCGGAAAACTATCGGCAACCGACCTGCCCGCGTTCCTGTACACGGTGGCGCTCTGCCCGTGTCTTGCCTTGGAGTTGTTCGACCGCCAGAACAAGAAAGGCCCCGCCACGTACTTTGAGTGCTTTGTCGGGCATCTGATCGCCCGCGCGGCCGGTACGGAACCGCGCAAGCGCGCGGTCCTGCCCATCCAGAACCGCAACGTGCGTCTGACGATGGATTTCATCTTCGACCTCAACCAGGAAGCATCATTGCATCTTGCCGTGAAAATGTCCACGCGCGAGCGAGTTGTGCAGGCATGGGCGCACCAGCGGCTTCTCGACAGCGCGTATGGCGTCGGACGCTATCGCGGTGTGATGGTGCTCTTTGGGGAAACGAAGCTGGATTCCCGGTCGCTCGAAGTGGTAGAAATCTGCGTACCTGACCAATGGCTGGCGTATCAAGCGCTCCTCGCTCAGATGCAGCGCATCTACTACTTCGATCCGCCGGAGCGCTATCGGCAACTCGCGAACGAGTTCCCCGGCTTGGTCAACCTACAGCCGTTCGCTAACTTCTTCACGGAAACAGCGTCGGCTCTGGGGTGCTAGGGGCGCGCCGCACCGTTCCATTGCCGTTCCGGTGAACGTCGAGTCGGCGCGCATCGGCGACGCCCGTCCACCGGGCCTTACCCTTGGGCTTCAAAAGGACAATGAAGTACGAGTGGTTCTTGCGGGCGTGGGCCTGCCGCAGAATGCGGCTGACGCCGGGCTTGCCGTTCCGCACCACGACGAAAAGATCCTCCGCGACGAAGCCGTACCTGGCCAACTCGTTGATGATCTCCACGTGCGTGAGCCGCTGACGGTTCGCGCAAACTTCGTCTTGGCACTTGACGATGTAAATCCCACCGCTCCGGAGGACGCGCCACGCCTCGCGCGCTGCCGAAAAGTACAGGTCGAGAACGGCCTCGTGGTACTTCTTGTCCGAGTCCGCCCGGTTGTTCTTATAGTACGCCTCAAAGTTCTGGTGCTCGACGTGGGCCGTGCCGCCCGGCGTGTGCATATATGGCGGATCGAAGACGACGCAGTCGATCGACGCCGCTTCGTAAGTCAGCTCCCGGCAGTCGGTCCCCGTCGAAAGGTCGGATGGTTTGAGGCGGTACGCGTCAGCGGGCACGCGCCGCCAGAAAACGCCCTGACCGTAAGTCACGTCGGCGACAACGCTGCCTGTGGGCACGTACAGCGCGACGACGTGAGGGAATATCTCGTCGTTGGTGCCGGCGTAAGCGCTGAAAACCAGGTCATTCGTCGAGACGCCATCAGGAGATTTACGCTTGCGTTTCGTAAGCATGGTCCACCGTCAATCGGCCAGTCAGGATCGGTTTACGATTGCCGGTGACTATAAGTATCATGCAGCGGCGTTGTCAAGAGGCGAAAAGGACGTGCCGCGTGAGGGCTGGTCGGGGTCACGCTCCGATCGTTGCCGTGGCCGTTTCGCTCCACGGGCCCTTCTCGCCGGTCGGGTTCACCCATCGTAACAGGTAATGGGCGTTCTTGCCGCCGTCCGCCCCGGCGAAGTCGAGCGTGTTCGGCGTGCGCGTGTCGAGCGCGACGAATCCCGGCGCGCCGGGACCCGCCGGCTTGGCCTTGCGCGTCGGTGTGGCCGAGTCGGTGAAGTTGATCGTGTGCTGGAACCACTGGCTCATGATCGCGCCGCCTCGCGCCCCGCGGGCTGATGCGCCTCGTAGCGCGCGATCTCTTCCTTGAGCTGATTGATCAGGCGCTTGAGCGACTCCATCTCCAGTTCGCGCAGGTGCTCGTCCTCGGTGTCGGCCCGCGCTTCTTCGTAGCCTTCCTCGAGGTCGCGGAGTTTCCGCTTCGTGTTGACAAGCTCGCGATCGCTCTTCAGGTTCACCGAATGACCTCCACCATGCCCTTGGGGGCCTCGAACCGGTCCGTCCCAAAGAAGCGGACCAACCTGTCGAAACGCCTCCGCCGGACAAGCGCGATATCGAGGAACGGCAGACCGGCACGAAGTTCCGCTTCAGCGACGGGGTCTTTGGGAAACCCGCGCCCGGTCAACAGGACGCAATCCACGTCGTTCGGTTCCATTATATCGGT
>CAYLLT010000066.1:0-34626 GCA_964384465.1 uncultured Planctomycetales bacterium
GTCCCGCCCGGCAGGCGGGACCTACATCACGTCCCGCCCGGCAGGCGGGACCTACCAGGCGGGACCTACCGGACCCTGACGCCGGCCACCGGCATATGAACAGGAGGCAACCGAGGGAACAGAGTTTTTTTCGTGCTTCCATTCTCTATTTTTCTCTGTTTCCTCCTGTTCAGCGAGAATGCAAATGACGCGAGACGCTGTGCAAATGCCGATGGATGAACCGACCATGGCGCCCTGGCTGGACTGGGCCTGGTGGCTGTACGGCTTTTCGCCCCGGGTGATGGATGACCTGCGCAAATGGGCGCCGCCGGCCTGGGCGCCGCTGCGCGATGGACGCCTGCCCATCTCGCGACTCTGGGGGCCGACGCACGTGACCGGACGAACGGGAACCATGATCGTCGCCGGAGCGGAGCCCTGGGCCAGCGAGCTCGCGGAGTATTTCTTCGACGGTGAGCCGCGGCGGGAGCTGATCGCGCACGCGACTTGCCTGTCGATGTCCCGAACGCTCAAACGGCTCCGAGACGCCGCGGACATCACCGTCGCACGCGTCGATCGCATCAGCGCGCGGCTGCTGTACGGCCCGGAGTATCTGCGCATTCCAGACCACGTGCGACTCCACGTGGTCCTCTCTGATGATCCGGCGGACCTGGCCAGAATGCGAAGGGACACCATCGAGGACCTGCGGCGGGTGCGCGGTCAGCCGTTCTCGTGGGATATCTCCCATTCCCAGGCCGACTTCCGGGAGTTCTATGACCGTTTCCACATCCCCACCATGCTGAACCGGCATGGCCGCCAACAGGTGGTTTACAACCGGCATCTCGCGCAACGCCTGTTTCGGTCCGGCGGGCTCCTGTGGGTCCTTTACGACGGTAAACGCATCGCCGGGACGGTCTACGGGCGGCGCGGACGGCAGATGGAACTGGGAGGCATGGGGCTGGAGGGCGGGCGGCAGGAGTATCTCAAATGCGGCGCATTCTCGGCCGTGTATGTCTTCCTGACCCGCTACGCGCGGGAATGCGACTGCCGGTGCGTGGACCTGGGGGGGACGCCCGCGCTGCTGCGCAACGGTGTGTTTCAGTACAAACGAAAGTGGGGCGAGCTGGTTCCCGGCGTTCCCTACAGCCCCTATGGGGTGCGGATTTACTGGCCGCGATTCGATGAGCTGATGGCTGAATTCTTCGAGCGGGCCGCAGTGGTCTTCCACGATCCAGAGGGGGGGTTTTCGGGGCTGACCGCCGTTCGATCCGATCGGCCGGCGCCGGTGGCCAAGGCCCGGAGGCTCCATAACCGGCTGTGGACGCGGGGGCTGAACCGGCTTTATGTGGTGTCGCCACAAGGGTGGAGTACCCCCCTTGAACCCCCCGGAATCCCCGTGGGTCATGCGGGGGGTCCGTGGGGTTCCAAAGGGGGTACTCCCACTTTGGTGCTGTTGGAAGATCTGAAAGCGGTGCGCCTTTCAAGGGGGGAGTACCCCCCTTGAACCCCCAACCTCCATCACCCCTCGTGGGCCACACCGAGGGAGGAGTACCTCCCCTCGACCCCTCGTCAAGGGGTACTAGCGGGTACAAGGGGGTACTCCCCCTTGCGGGCTATTGGGACCAGGTCGCGCGAGAGTGGTCGGTCGGACGCCCGCATCGGCTGTGGCGCATGCATAGCGATGCGGTCAATCGGGCGCTGCTGACGCGATGGCTGCCGGCGGGCGGGGTCGGGCGGCTGCTCAAGACCGACCTCTTCGATGAAGCCTGCGGCGAGGGGGGGTTTTTTACGCTGCTGGCCGAACGGGCGCGTACGGCGATCGGGATCGATGTCTCCGCGGTGGCTGCCAGGAGCGCCGGCGATCGGTGCGCCGGTTTGCGGGCCGCCGGGGCCGACGTTCGACGCCTGCCGTTCGCCGACCAAGCGTTCGACGCCGTCGTATCCAACTCCACGCTGGACCACTTCGAATCCACGCGGGAGATCGTCCAGAGCATCGGCGAGCTGGGCCGCGTGCTTCGTCCGGGCGGCGAGCTGCTGCTGACGCTGGATAACCGGGCCAACCCGGTCATTGCCCTGCGCAACGCGCTGCCCCTGCGCCTGCTCAAGGGGTTGCGGATTCTGCCGTATTCCGTCGGGGCGACTTTCGGGCCGCGGGGCCTTCGCCGCGCGCTGGGCCAGGCGGGCCTGGAGATCGTCGAGATGACCGCGATCATGCACTGTCCGCGCGTGCTGGCGGTGGCCGTCGCGGGCGTCCTCGAACGCCGAACCCCGGCGGCGCAGCAGCGGTTCCTCCGCGGGCTGATGCGGTTCGAGCGGCTGGCCCGCTGGCCCAGCCGGTTCGTCACCGGGCATTTCGTGGCCGTCCGCGCGGTAAAAACGGGGCGGGTTAGATGTCCAGGTTTTTGACGTTGGCGGCGTTGGTCTCGATGAACTCGCGGCGGGCTTCGACGTTGTCGCCCATCAGAATTGAAAAGATGCGGTCGGCTTCGCGGGCATCGATCTCGAGTTGCTCCGGATCATCCGCCTCGTCGGAAATCACCACCTTGAGCAGGCCGCGCCGCTCGGGATCCATCGTGGTGTCGGCCAGTTCGTCCGGGTTCATTTCGCCCAGACCCTTGAACCGCTTCAACTCCAGCCCGCGGCTGCCCAGCTCGCGCACGCTCTCCACGAGTTGGCCGATGTTGTCCAACTCCTTCGGCGCGTCTTCGCCGCGGGTGAGTACGAATCGCGCCGGCGGCACCGTCCCATCCACGCCCTCCACCCGCTGGGCGTAGCAATCCTCGATCGTCAGCCCCATCCCCTTCAGCTTGCGAACAATCTCTTCGAGAATCCGGCACTCGCCCAGATCGGTGCGAACGATCCGGTGCCGATCCGCGCTCCCGTTGCCGCCGGTCGAGAACCCGGCCCCGGTCTCGATCACTTCCACTTCACCGGCCTGCCTCCGCTCCGCCGCAACAAACTGCTGAAACTCCTCGTCGGTGTACCCGAAGTATTCGACGGGCGAACTCTCGTTCGGCCGCTGCACGACCGCGCGGTAGCACGGCAGGCGGCCCTGCTCGTCCAGGTGCCGCGTGAGCAGCTCGCGAATGTCCGCCGCCCGCCGGCGCAGCATCCGCCCCTGCGTCTCCATCCGGTCCAGCAGATTGTACAATTCGAGCAGCGCGCCGCCCGTAATGCGCCGCTCGCCGCCCGGCGCCCGGATGACCAGAACCGCGTCTTCCAGTCCCCACTCGGTCAGCTTGCGGTTGAGGACGCCGTCGTTCAGCACGTATTCGCTCTTTTTGCCTTTCTTAAGAAGATACAGCGGCGGTTGTGCCACGTATACGAACCCGCCTTCGATCAGCGGACGCATGTGCCGGAACAGGAACGTGAGCAACAGCGTGCGGATGTGGCTGCCATCCACGTCGGCGTCGCACATCAGGATGAGTTTGCCATAGCGCCTTTTGTTGACGTCGAACTCGTCGACGCCGATGCCGCAGCCGACCGCGCGAATCAGCGTCTGAATCTCCTCGTGAGCCAGCATCTTGTCGAAGCGCGCCTTCTCGACGTTCAGGATCTTGCCCTTGAGCGGCAGGATCGCCTGGAACGCCGCGTTGCGCCCGCCCTTGGCGCTCCCACCGGCGCTATCGCCCTCGACGATGAACAACTCCGTGCTGTCGGCGTCCTTCGAGCGGCAGTCCCACAGTTTGCCGGGCATTCCGCCGGAATCGAGCGCGCTCTTGCGGGTCAGATCGCGGGCCTTGCGGGCGGCCTCGCGAGCCTGGGCCGCCTGAATGCCCTTCAGCACGATGCGCTTGGCGTCCGCCGGGTTCTCCTCGAGAAAATACGAGAACTTTTCATTGAGCGTCCGCTCCACGAAGCTCTCCACCTCCGGGTTCATCAGCCGCACCTTGGTCTGGGCCTCGAACTGCGGCTCCGGCACCTTGACCGAGATGATCGCCGTCAGGCCCTCGCGGAAATCCTCACCGGTCGTGGCGAGGTTGCCCTTGGTCAGGTTCTCCTTCTTGGCATAGGCGTTCATCGTCCGCGTCAGGGCCGAGCGAAAGCCCGACAGATGCGCGCCGCCATCGATGTTGCGAATGTTATTGGCAAAACAGGAGACGTTCTCGGAATAGCCGTCGTTCCACTGCATGGCGATATCAACCACCAGCCGCTGCTCGGCATCCTCGGCGCGAATCGGGATGACCTGCCGGTGGATCGGTTCCTTGCCCTCGTTGATATGCTTGACGAATTCTTTCAGCCCATCGGTAAAGAGGAACGTTTCCTCCTGGCCGCTGCGGGCGTCGGAGAGCTTGATCCGTACATTGTCGTTCAGGTAGGCGAGTTCCCTCAGCCGATTCAGCATCGTATCGTAACGGAACGCGCAATCGGGAAACATTTCGGGATCGGGCTTGAACCGCACGCGCGTACCGCTCTGGGCCGATTCGCCGATCACCTTCAGCGGCGAGACCGTCTGCCCGAGCTCGAAAGTCATCTCGTAGAGCTTGCCCTCGCGGCCCACCTGGACCTGGAGCCGCTCGGAGAGCGCGTTGACCACGCTCACGCCGACGCCGTGCAGACCACCGGAAACTTTGTAGCTGTTGTGGTCGAACTTGCCGCCGGCGTGCAGAACGGTCATCGCTACTTCGACCGCCGGCTTGCCGTTGATTTTCGGGTCCGCGTGCGTCATCGGGCCGACGGGGATGCCGCGGCCGTTATCGCGCACCGTGCACGTGCCGTCGGCGCCCAGCGTCACCGAGATCTCATTGCAGTAGCCCGCCATCGCTTCATCGATGGCGTTATCCACGACCTCGTAGATCAGGTGGTGCAGACCGGCCAGACCCGTGTCGCCGATGTACATCGCCGGGCGCTTCCGGACCGCCTCCAGCCCCTCCAGCACGCGGATACTGCTCTCGTCGTACTTTTCCGCACCCTCGGCAGGCTGCTCCTCCGGCTGATCGGGGGTCAGATTTTGATCTTCGCTTTCACTCATAAACCGAATATCTTCCATTCCGCTCAGGACGCTAAACCGGGAACGCGGCGCAGAAACGAATCGCGCTCACGCCGGCCTCCGGCAATCGCGCCCGGATCAACTGGAGCAACCGCTGTTCCCACTGGAGTCGCATATGGTACAGGATGGCCGGTTCCGCGATCTGGAACGTAAGCGTTCCGCCGCGGAGGCCAACCGGCTCCGCATGATCGAGCAATTCCGATCCCGCGTGTTCCGCCAGGAGTGATAGAAGCCGCCGTTTCCAGGCCGGACCCGCGACGCGTGCCGAACCCAGGACTTGGCTGGCCAGCGGGCCAACCCGCCCAACCGGCTGGTCCCTGGTTCGGTTTTGAGATATCCATTTTAGTCGTTGATCGTCCAAAAACTTCCCCTTTATGGCACAGGCATCTCGCCCGTGCGCACCGCCGAAACGGCGGTGCCACAACGAGAGCTACGACAGGTTCACCGGCATTATCACATACATGAACTCAGTCCCGGATTTCAACACGCCGGGCCGGTTGCTCTCCTTCAATTCCATCTGTATGGTCGGCGTGCCCGCCACCCGCAGAGCGTCACCTAGAAATGTCGGATTAAACCCGATTTCCAGAGCAGGTCCGCTGTACTCAATTCGCATCGAAATGGTGGCCTCCCCCTGCTCCGGGGCCCGGCTGGACAACACCAGCTTCTCCTTGTCGAATGACAGCCGCACACCCTTGGACTGCTCGTTGGTCAGTAGGGCCGCCCGCCGCACCGCGCTCAGCAGTTCGTCCGTGTTCAACTCAATCCGCTTGTCATTGTCCTTTGGGATTACCTCTTCGTAGTTCGGGAAGTGCCCTTCGACCAGGGCGGAGCTGAGGACATAAGTCCCGGCCTGAACAACGACCTGATTCTCCGAGAAGCGGATCGCCACCTTGCCCTCGAAGCTCGCTAGAATCTTCTGCAAAACGTGGACCGTTTTGGCCGGCACGATCATCTGCCGATCATCGCCCGTGGACTGATCGGCCGACCCAACCGCACGGGCCAGTCGCCGCCCGTCAGTCGCCACCAGGCCCAGCTTCTTGCCGCGCTTCTCCCATAGCAAGCCGTTAATCGCGTAGCGCGTATTCTCCTTGGCCACCGAGAAAATGGTCCTGTCAATGAGGCCGCGGAGAACGCCGCCCTCGATCTGCACATCCGGGGTGCCCTCCAGGTCCGGCACCGGAGGGAACTCCTTCGGATCCTGCCCGTATACCTGAAAGTGGCTGTCCTGGCCGCGGATGTGACAGACCTGATCGACCGACTCCAGCGTCAACGTCTCATCGACGCTCTCCCGTGCGATGGACATCAACTTGTCAGCCGGCACGAGTACCTCACCCGGCTTCTTAATCTCGACCTGCTGCACCTCGGCCCGCAGTGCGACCTCCAGGTCCGTCGCGCTGATGAGTAAAAAACCCTCCTTCAGCGTTGTCAGGCGCACACACTTCAGAATGTCCTTCGTTGTTCGGTTGGCCACGATGCCCGAGGCGACGTTGAGCACCTCAAGCAGAGCGTTCCGGTTCACAATGGTCAGCATGGGAGAGTGCTCCTGCACAACAGATCAGCCGATGGTTGCTTCTTCATCTATTAGAGATAAATCTCTTATAGTATTAGTGGGTCCTGTGAGTTGTGGGAAGATCGTGCTCGATACTTAAGCAAGCCCTGATTCGGCAACGGCTTGCAGCATGAAACGCCCTCTCCCGGCCGGTGGAGAACCTGTTCGTTTCTGGGCTGCGCTCATCAGTTTCTGCCGGGCCCATCCCATACACTCAGCGGCGGCCGCAAAACAGGTGTCCAAGATACTCGAAGCGGCACAGGTTATCCACTGCTTACGACCTCGGATTTGTGCGATATTCGTGCCCCCTTCCGCCGCGTGCCACTGCTCTTAAGCAGCGCAATTGTGTAAAGAGCCCCCACTGCTTGAGGGTCGTCGACGACCCAGCAGTGGCACACCCTACTTCCGCAGCAGATCGGTCATTTCCTGAAGGCTCATGTCCAGGTCGCTGTCGTGCTGGCGGTGGTGCTCGATCGTTCGAATCGCGTGCAATACCGTGGTATGGTCCCGGCCGCCGAAGTGACCGCCGATCTCACCCAGACTGAGCGAAGTCATCTGACGAGTCAGATACATGCACACCTGACGCGCCGACGCTACCGACCGGTGCCGACGCTGGCCCTGTAAATCCGCTAGGCGAACATCGAAGCGATTCATTACCACTTGCAGGATGTCCTGGATGCCGATCTTCCTGGCCGCGGGAGCGATGTCCTCGCTGAGTGCCTTGCGGCTGACCTCCAGATCGATTTTCCCGCCGTACTGCTGGCTGAACGCCAGGATGGTGGTCAGCGCCCCTTCCAGTTCGCGCGTATTCGAGCTGGCCCGCGCGGCAATGTAATGAACGACATCCTCCGGCAATTCGACGCAACGCAACTTCGCCTTCCGGTGGATGATCGCCATCCGCGTCTCCAGACACGGGGCATCCATCCGCGCCACCAGTCCGCAACCGAACCGGCTTACCAGGCGGTCCTCCAGGCTGGGCAGACCACGCGGAGACTCATTGGCCGACAGAATGATCTGCTTTTGCGACTGGAACAGCGTATTGAAGGTGTGGAAGAACTCATCCCGCGTCCGCTCGCCCGCCGCCAGGAATTGGATGTCGTCGATGGCCAGGGCGTCCACGTGCCGATACCGGTAGCGGAACTGGTGCATGGCCCCGCGCTCGACCGCTTCGACGAAGTGATTGATGAACGTCTCGCAGGAGATGTACAGGATCTTCGACTCCGGGTGCGTCGCGCGGATGGTGTGACACGCCGCCTGAAGCAGATGCGTCTTGCCCAGCCCCACGTCGCCGTGGATGAACAGCGGGTTGTAGGTGCGGCCGGGGTTCTCCGCCACCGCGACGGAGGCGGCGTGGGCCAGACGGTTGCTGGGGCCGGTGACGAAGTTGTCGAAGGTGTAATCGGGACTGAGCATCAGCCGCTCGGTTTCCTGCTCGAAGGAGAGGGGCGTCTCGATGATCGGCCGTTCCGGCGGCGCGAGAAACGTGACCGTGACCAGTCGTCCGGTGACCGCCTGGGCGGCGTCGCGGATGGCATCCTGACAGCATTGGGTGAGGTACTGAAACTGGTCTGGCTCGCGGGTGCGGATGCGGATGACGCCGTTGACGATTTCGCCCGGTTCGAGCGCGGAGAACCACGAGCGGATCAGCTCAGGATGAGCAAACTTGAGCGAGGAAAGAATCTCGCTCCAGGTGCGGTCGCTGACGGTTTTCATGTGGTCTCGGACAAAGGGGGAGTACCCCCTTTGAAACCCCGCAAGCCCGGAAGCGGAAAAATCGGGGCAGTCGCCCACGGCAACTGCTACGGCACGCGCCTACGCCGACCGCCGCACTGTCGCGGCGTAGGCGGTTGCCGTGGGCTAGTGCTCCGAAACGCCAGACGTTAGATCATGATATTCAAAAGATTACGACAACATGGCCGATCAGGCGCTTTGCCTCCATGCACTCGCGGATTATAACCAGTCACTGAACAATTACCAGCCACAAGATGTGGGTAAGATTAGTCGTGCGCCCCCTACTCGCATATCGCCTTCGAGGGGGGTGAATGTTATCATTCCCTTCCATCATGAAGAAGCACCGGGCGGACAACTCAAAGCGGAACGGCATCGAAAAGTCAGAAGCGGCGGCGGCGGCGGCAATGCAGGTGCTGGCCGGTGGCGTCAATTCGCCGGTTCGCGCCTTTCGCGCCGTTGGCGGTACGCCGCGCTTCATCGCCAAGGCCCAGGGCGCCGTCATCACCGATATCGACGGCAACGACTACATCGATTACGTCGGCTCATGGGGGCCTATGATCCTTGGCCACGCCGACCAGCGCGTCGCCGCCGCGGCCGGCAAGGTACTCGACAAGGGTTGGTCCTTCGGCGCGCCAACCGAGCTGGAAACCCGCCTCGCGGAACAAATCATCGCCGACTTTCCGTCACTCTCGCGCGTGCGATTCGTCAACTCCGGCACAGAAGCGACGATGAGCGCGATCCGTCTGGCCCGCGGGTTCACCGGCCGCGACCTGATCGTCAAATGCGAAGGATGCTATCACGGCCACGCCGACGCTCTGCTGGTCAAGAGCGGCTCCGGCCTGGCGACGTTCGGCACGCCGTCATCCGCCGGCGTGCCCGCGGCGTTTGTCTCAGCCACGCTGGTCGCCCCGTATAACAACCTGGAAGCGGCAGCGGAGTTGTTCGCCGAGCATGGCCCGCACATCGCCGGCTTCCTGATCGAGCCCATCGCCGGCAACATGGGCGTCGTGCCGCCGTCGGAAGGCTATCTGGCCGGCCTGCGCGAGCTCTGCGATCGGCATGAAGCGTTGCTGATCTTCGATGAGGTGATGACCGGCTATCGCGTCGCGCTCGGCGGGGCGCAAGGCCGCTACGGCATTCGCCCGGACCTGACCTGCCTGGGCAAGATCATCGGCGGCGGCATGCCCGTCGGCGCCTACGGCGGACCCGCACGCATCATGGAGCAGCTCAGCCCGCTCGGGCCCGTCTATCAGGCCGGCACGCTCTCCGGAAATCCGCTGGCCATGGCCGCCGGACTGACCACCCTCGAAGCGCTGCACGCGCCCGGTGTGTATGAGAAGCTTGAGGCGCTTTCCGCCCGCCTGTCCGACGGCCTGCAAGCGGCGGCACAGAACGCCGGCGTCCCGACCTTTCAGACCCGCGTCGGCAGTATGGCATGTTTGTTCTTTCAGCCCGGCCCGGTGACCGACTTCGCATCGGCTATGCAGAGCGATGCGAAACGCTACGCCCGGTTTTTCCACGCGATGCTCAAGCGCGGCGTCTACCTGGCGCCATCGCAGTTCGAGGCCATGTTTGTTTCGCTCGCCCATGCGGATGAACAAATCGATCGAACCATCGCCGCCGCGTCGGAAGCCTTGGCGGAAGAAGCTGCAAGCGAGTAACTTGCGTGAATATCTCCCCGCCCACCCGCATCCTTCCCAAGATCGCTCCCGGCCAGCGCATCCGCGTGACGCAGTCCATCATCGGCCGCGACACGCAGTGGACCACGCGGGTCGAGGGCATCGTCGAATCCTGCCGGTCGGAGACGACCGGAAGCTGGTACGCCCACGGAAAACACGACAAACTCTGGCTGATTCGTATCCGCCTCCGCAAGGATGACGGCGAACTGACGACGCTCGTGATCGATCACAACAGCCGTGTCGAGACGCCGCCCTGACGCACGGCCGCCCGCGCCCATTGGTTAAGAATTCATTTTGATTTCGTCAAACGCTCATACCCCCTTAACATTTCGCGGAACAATAGGCGGCGCGATATGAATCGACATCGACTCTTGTGCGTATTCGCCGCCCTGGCCACATCCGTAAGTAACGGTGTTGCCCGCGCCCAGACCTCACAGCCCGCCAGCGCACCGGCCCGCAAGCCGTATGACCCCTGGACCAGCAAGACACTCACCGGCGACTGGGGCGGTGTTCGCACCACAATGGAAGATGCCGGCATCTCGCTCAAGCTCTTTTACAACCAGCAGTACCAGCAGAATTTCCGCGGTGGCCTTGAAACAAACAACGGCCATCGCCTCTCCGGCAGCTACGATTTCGTCCCCGAGCTCGATTTCGGCAAGATGGGCCTGATCCCTAATGCGAGCTTCTTTATGGAGGCCAAGGGAACATGGTCGGACGGGATCAATCCGGATAAGGTTGGGGCGCTGTTCAACGTCAACTCCGACGCCGGCGACGATCACGCCCTTTTCATCAAGAAATGGTGGTACAAACAGTTCCTGCTGGACAAAAAGATCGAGCTTCGCCTCGGCATGCTCGAGAGCAACAAGGATCTCGTTGACGTGAGTCTCTATGCCAACCACGAGGACAAGGATTTTCTTAACCGCCTCAGCATACGCGACGGCACCATCCCCCACCGCACCGGCCTCGGCGCCTATCTCAAACTCCAGCCGGTGGACTGGTTCTACTTCCAGGCGCTGACGCTCGATGCCCAGAATCACGACCGCCAGACCGGTTTCAACACCGCCTTCCATGACGAACGGTGGTTCATGGGTTACTGGGAAGCGGGCTTCACGCCGAAGTGGCAGACCGATCGCGGCCCGTTGCCCGGCCGTTATCGCATCGGCTGGTGGTACGACCCCAGGAGCAAGCAGGTCTTCGAGAACAGCCTCGGAGGCCGAAAGCAGCCGAATCATCGCGGCGACGACGTGGGTTTTTATCTCGGCTTCGACCAGATGGTCTGGAAAGAGCAGTCGGATCCCAAAGACACACAGGGCCTCGGCGTCTTTGCGCGTTATGGCCTCGCGCACGGCGATGTCAACAAGATCGATCGTTCATGGCAGGCCGGCGCGTCCTACGCCGGGTTGGTGCCAACCCGCGATCGCGACGTCGCCGCCTTCAGCGTCTCACAGGCGATCCTGTCCGACCGCTATCACGACGAGGTCGATCATTTCGCCGACCGCGAGACGGTTTACGAGTGGTACTACCTGATTGAGGTAACGCCGTGGTGCCTCATCACGCCGGATTTCCAGGTGATCACCAACCCCGGCGGCGGCAAGAACGACCGCGACGCGATTGTCGGCGGCGTGCGGATTCGGATAATATTCTGACCGCTGAAAATGGAGACAGACAGATGTCAAGGAACGTGTGGCTGCGACGCATATCGAAGATTCTGGTTGGCCTGATGTCCGGGAGCACCCTCATCGGCACAAGCTGCGGCTCAGATATACGCGACAGCATCACCTCCGCCGGCCTCGATTTCGTCCAGTCCACCACCGGCAAGTTCCTCGAAAAGTTCATCCCCGTGAACCAGATCCTCGGCGACCCGTGACCGGGTACGAACGCCCCGGCGGTGGACCGATAAACGCAATCAATGCAGCGATTCCATGCCCCCACGCCACGAGCGACGCCTTGACCTGCTGACAACGGATTGAGATAATGTTCTAAAGGCGGGCGTCGCTCTCGACCCATTGCATATCGTGATCCCATCTTTTCGGCCGAATCGAGAGGGCCGCTTGCCAGGAGGAATCCCATGAAGAAGCAGAACCCCGCCGCGCGGCGTAATCGTCTGTTTGCGACCGCTTGTGTTCTTGGTGCCCTGGTCGGCAGCGTCCAACCCGCCAGTAGCGGGCCGGGCGGAGGCCTGCCCGATCTGACTATCGATGCCTACCGCCTCCAAACCAGCGTCATATTCAGGACGCGAACGTTCAAGTCAGGAGACTGCGCGGTGTTCGAGGGATGCGTTGGAGGCACCAAGAAGCGCAAGCTGCTGCGTTTCGATGTGGCCACGCCGAACATCGGCACCGCCGACCTGGTGCTCGGCGACCCCACCAACAATCCTTTATTCCAATACAGCCCCTGCCACGGGCATTACCATTTCAACGGCTATGCCCTCTACGAACTGTTGGACGCCAGCGGCCAGACCGTCCTCACCGGCCGCAAGCAGGCTTTCTGTTTGCTGGACTATTTGCCTTACGCTTCGAATGCCGGGCCAGCCAAGTTTACGTGCTCGTATCAGGGCATCTCGGCCGGCTGGCAGGATGTCTACGGAAGCTATCTCGACTGCCAGTGGCTCGACGTGACCGGCATCCGCGTCGGCAGCTACCGGCTGCGCGTGACCATCAATCCCGAATTTCTGCTCACAGAGAGCGACTACAGCAATAACTCGGCGACCGTCCCGGTGGTGATTCCGAGATAGAAGCGCCGCTCCATTCAATCGCACACCCATGAAAGTAATGAGTTCGTGACCGCTAACGATTGGAAGTGGCGGCACCGGCGAATTCCTTTTCGGCGACGATCAGCAGGTCGATCGTCTTGCCGGCAGCAAGTTCATCCTCAAAATGGAGTTGCGTGGCCTCCTCAATATTGGCGTACAACTCGTCCAGCGTCTCGCCCTGTGTATGGATTCCGTGATCGACACCGGATGCACACCAGACGTTATCCTCGTCCCTGAAAACCTTGATTTGCACAAGCATGGCCAATGCCCGCCTTTCGAAGTCAATTATCGCAATATTGGGCGCGGGAATCCACAACTCAGTCGATCACTCCATAGTAGCAATTCCGCTTCTGCGGCTGCCAGCCGGCGTCGGCGATCAGGCGGCGGATTTCGGCTTCCGAGAGGCAATAAGTGGTCCCGGCGGCGCTGACCACGTTTTCCTCCATCATCACCGAGCCCATGTCGTTGGCCCCGTAGAACAGGGCGAGTTGCCCGATCTTGGGCCCCTGCGTGACCCAGCTCGACTGGATGTTGGGGATGTTGTCGAGAAACACGCGCGAGACGGCCAACATGGTCAGGTATTCATGGGCGTCGGCGAGGAGAAGGTGCTTGCCGTCGGGGACGGGACGGGCGCGAGATTGCGGATTGCGAATTGCGGATTGCGGATTGATACGGCCGTCCGGTAAATCCGCAATTCGCAATTCGCAATCCGCAATCGGAAGCCGCGGCAGCGGCTTCAATCGCCCCAGCGGCGTATTCTCCGGCTGAAACGTCCAGCAGATATACGCCGTAAACCCGCCGGTCTCGTCCTGTAAGTCGCGGATCAGCCGCAGATGCTCGATACGCTCGGGGATCGTTTCGATGTGGCCGAACATCATCGTGATGCTCGTCTTCATGCCGATCCGGTGCGCCTGCCGCATGACCTCCAGGTATTCATCCGTGCGCGTCTTGCCGCGGCTGATCTTGTCGCGCACGCGATCGACCAGAATCTCGCCGCCGCCGCCGGGGATCGTATCCAGCCCCGCCTCCTGTAATCGCAGCAGCACGTCGCGAATGGACATGCCGAACACCTGGTGGAACGCGAAAATCTCCGGCGGGCTGAACGCATGGATGTGAATCCGCGGGAACTCGCGCCGGATGAACCGCAGCAGATCGAGATACCAGTCGAAGCCGAGAATCTCCGGCGGCACCAGGCCGCCCTGCATCAGGATCTGTGTGCCGCCGATCGCGACCAGTTCGCGAATTTTTTCCGCGATCTGATCGAACGTCAGCACGTATCCGTCCGGCAGCTCCGGCCGGCCGCTGTTCATCCCCGGCGGATCGGCCTTAAAGTTGCAGAAGATGCACTTGGCGCTGCACCAGTTGGCATAGTTGATGTTGCGATCGACGACGTAGGTGCGATACGGCTCCGGGTGAAGCCGCTGCGTCACGCCAAACGCCCGCCGCCCCAGCTCGTGTATCGAGCAATCGAAATACATCGCCAGCGCATCCTCCGGCGAGATACGCGAGAGCCGCGAGGACTGCGTAGCAAGTGCTGGATCAGCCAACGCGCAAGTGGTGCGTTGTTCCGCGTTCCGCGTTCCACGCTCCGCGTTGATTTCGATTCCCGGCGTCATCGCGCCACCGCCCCGGCGTCAGGGACGATGCCTTCTTCCGCCGCCAGTTCGAGAAATCGCCGCATGCCATCCTGTGCCTGCGGCGTCAAAGTATATATCAATCGTTGTGTGAGATACTCCCGCGCGAGGTCCGCCGGCCAGCCGAGCGCCGGTCCCATCTCGCCGGCGATGTCGGCCGCACGGGCCACGCCCCGATCGCGGGCGGCGTTGAGCAGATCAGCCAATTTCTCATTCGCCCGGTTCGCCGGCGAGACGCCGGTGCCACACGGGGCGGCCCACACCGCAAACACGAACGGCAAACCCGTCCACTCCTTCCATGCGCCGCCCAGATCGATCTCGTATTCGAATCCCGTCAGCGGCGCATTCACCACCTTGTCGCCGATCAGCAGAACCGATTCGCAGTCGTTGAGGTCGCCCGCCGCCGAGAGCGGCACAAACGCCAGCCGCCGTTCATACCGATACAGCCAGATGAGCTGCGCCAGCGCGATCGAGGTATGCGAGTCCTCATCCACATGGAGGACGCTCATGTACTCCGGCGGCGTCTTGGAAAAAACGCGAACCGTAAGCGTCTCGCCGTCCGAGCCGATGCACGCGTCGCTGACGCGCTCCCACGCGTCCTGCCCGCGGGCCAGGTCAATCACGGGAATCAAGGCGGCGTCCACCTCGCCGCGCCGCAGCATCGACGGCAGCGCCGACGGCACCGCATAGTGCAGGCTGATCCCCGCGTCGGCATCCAACCCTTCGATCAGCGGCCGCGCATTCAGAAACGAAACCACGCCCAGCGTCGTCATTCTGTCGTTGCTTCCCATCGCGCCGATTATAGCGGCGCCTACAGTACCCCGACAGACGGCTGGCGGGCTTCAAAAGTTTTGAAAAGCGGGCGTACCGTTGAGCGGGGACGATCTCATCGCCCAGTGGCCTATTCCTCCGGAGAGTCGTCGGGAGACAGGTATTCTCTCGCGCCGTGGCGAACGTGGAGCACGTGCACCGTGCGCTCTTGAATCGTAAAGAGAATGCGATAATTGCCGTAAAGCAGTTGGCGGATTTCCATCAAGAAGGTTTCAGATTCTGGTGCGATGGCGCAACGATTGGGAAATGTCTCAAGAGAGTTGATGGCTTGCTCAAGACCCCGTTCCCAGCGAACCGCATTCATCGGCGCGCGTTCGGCGATCCAGAGATATGCCTCGGTAATGTCATCTTCGGCCTGTGGTTCTGTGACGACTCGGAAGTTCATTCGTCATGTACCGGGATATTATACTTTTTCCGAAGCTCAGCGAAGAACTCGTCGGCAGGCCGCCCTTCGCCGCGCCCCATTGATTCGAGCCCCCGGCGGATGCCCTCGATGGCCTCGGCCCGGTCGATGGCGTCCAAGAGCTTTTGGTAGGACTCGGCGTCCTGTACAACCAGCTCCGCCTTGCCGTTGATGGTGAGGATTTCGGGGCGACCGGCCTTCTTCAGCCGTTCGATGTGTTCCTTGTGGTTGCGGAGGAAATCGGTGAGCGCGTGAATATCGGTCAACTGAACCATATGACCACCTCATATTATTATCTGATTATTATATGATGCCCGGCCGCTTATCAGAAGTCAAGCCTTAACCGCTACTTGGCGTCTTCAGCCTGGCGACATTGGGGCCTGGTCTTGGTATAGTCTTCGCGTAGAACATGGCCGCAAACCAGCGGAATTCCATCCGGAGCCGCTCGGGAGACTTGTCGATGAAAACGCATAGTGCGTATCTGGCCACAACCCTTATTGGGCTTTGTGTCTGCTCCGGCTGCTCGCCGGTTCGCTCGCGCATCGACCTGACCACGTTCGACGACGCCGGCAAATCGCAGCATCATTACGCCAACTTCTCGCGGGCGTCATACCGGCGGTCGCCGGGCGGTTTGCTGGAGGTGGTCATGCGGGCCGAACGCGCCAGCACCAAGGACCCCACGCAAATCATCACCCAGGTGCTGTACCTGAAAACCTTCTGGAACCCGCAGCCCGGCCGCACCTACGTGGAGGCGACGCAGATCAACGGGCGTGCCGAGTACGCCATGCTCACCCCGCCGACGGGCGTGCGCTATGACGGCTCGGCATTTCTCACCGGGAAGATCGACCAGGTCACCGGCGATCTGATTGGCCACATCGAGTCCGGCACACTCGAACCGCGCTATCGCATGGGCGATGCAGCGGAGCCCTTCGGCCCCGCCCGCTTCTCCGGCACCCTCCGCGCCGCCGAGCGCCCCGGCGAAGTCGTCAATACGCTCCAGATGCTCGATACGAAATTCAAGCAGTAGCTACTCGATGCCCAGATCGGCCCTGGTCATCAGCGCCGCGAATGTGTACCCGGCGGCTTCGATGTTCTCCCGCGCCCCCTCCTGCCGATCGATCACCGCGACAATCCGCTGCACGCTCGCGCCCGCGCCGGCGATCACCTTCGCCGCCTCGATCACCTGCCCGCCCGTAGTGGCAATATCCTCCACCAGCAGGATGCGGTCGCCCGCTTCCAGCCGGCCCTCGTACATCTTCTGTGTCCCGTAATCCTTCCTGGCGTTTCGGATGATCGCGAACGGCAGCCCGCCGGCCATCGACGCCGACGCCGCCAGCGCGACGCCGCCCAGCTCGGCGCCGGCGATCCGCGTTGTCTCCGGTGTTATGTGCCGCGCAAAACGCTCGCCCAGCTCGCGAAGGATCGCCGGGTCGGATTCGAAGAGGTACTTGTCCAGGTAGTATTTGCTCTTGCGCCCGGATCGCAGCGTGAATTCGCCGCGCAGCAGCGCCGCCGTCTTGATCGCCTCAAACAGTTCGCGGTCGGTCACGTCGAGATCCTCTCAGCGGCCGCCATTCTATCATCCCCGCCCGAAGCTCGGCGAGCGGGTAGAACGAATCCCGCCAGGTCACGCCGCCGCTTCGCAGCGTCACATACGCCGACCGTGCCATAATGTACGCGAACACCACGCTGCACACCGGATATAACACCGCCACCAGCGGGCTGTACCGGTTGCGTATCGCCATGAACTCATGCGAGGCGAGCGTGATCAGCACAAACGCGATCGACGGCAGCCGTAGCGGCCCCGTGATCGCCAGCGCGATCGGCGCCAGCGACACGAAAAGATGAATCGCGATCGCCGTCAGCGTCAGCGGCACAGAATAACGCGCCGCCGCGAAGGCATTTTTCTCCAGCCCCCGCACGATCCCCCATAACCCGCTCTGCCACTTCACCTTCACCAGCGGCGCGCCGGCCATCGCATCCTGCTGAAACCCGGCCTCCTTGACGATTTTCCCGAGCATGAGGTCGTCGGCCACTTCCATCTTGAGCCGTTCGTGTCCACCCGCCGCCTCGTATGCCGATCGCCGCACGAGGTTGAACGCCCCGATGCCGACGAACGCCCGCTTCGCCCAGCGAAACCGCACCAGCGACAACTGCGTCGCGAACGAAAATTGAAACGCGAAGTAATTCATCATCATCGATTCGCCGAACCCGTGCATCATCGCGTCGGGAAACAGCGCGAGATGATCGAGGCCGCCGCGCATCGCCGCGACCGCGTGCCGCAGTATCGCCGGCTCGAACATCACGTCGCCGTCGGTGAACAGCAGATACTCGCCCCGGGCCTCACGCGCGCCCAGCCGGTTGGCGTGATTCTTCCCCAGCCACCCGGCGGGCAAGTCGGCGACATGAATGACCCGGCATCGCGGATCGCCAGCCGCCACGCGATCCATGATCGCACCGGTCCCGTCGCTCGACCGGTCGTCGATCGCGATCAGCTCAAAGCGCGGATAATCGATCGCCAGCATCCGCCGCAGCGCTTCCTCGATGGCCGCCGCCTCGTCCCGCGCCGGTACGATGATCGAAACCAGCGGCGGATCAGACTCGTCGCGTCCAATCGGCTGCACGTCTACGAGTCGCCGCGGAAGGATCAGCCCATACCAGATCGGCCACAGCTTCCACATCCAGCCCAACAGCAGGCACCAGCCGATCACATCCCAGATGGTCACATCATTCCCCGTTAGAAAACAAACGCGCCCCGTTATCTTAATGCGGTTATTCCACACTTGTCTCGTTCTTTCTTGGGGTCTTGGCGGTTGATCTCAAGTTTGACCGCTCGATCCGCCCCGCGCTATCATCGCCACAACCGCGCATGAGACACCGAACCATCGCCATCGCCTCGCCGCTCCTCGCTATTGCCCTCATCGGCTGCGACGGGCCCCGCCGGACGGAGCAATATCCGCCCGGCGCGCTACCCGTTCGCTATGAAGCCGCCACCACGCACTCGACCTGCCTGGTCGCCGGCGTGGCCATGGCCGCCAACTATCTGCTCGGCCAGCCGAAGTTCACCGAAAAACGCATCCGCGAAGAGCTCAGGCAGTCCGGCCGCGACGAGACCCTGGTCGCCGACCTCAAGGGTTACCTTGAAGAAAAAGGCCTCTACCTGCTGACGCTGTCCGGCCAACTGAACAGCAAGCCCCCGACCGATCTGGCCTGGTGGGTCGAAAAACGCGGTTACCCGGCCATCTGCGTTATCAACCGCGACCCGGCCGACCCCGCCTTCAACCACGCCGTGGTGGTCATCGGGATTTCCCGGAAACCCGGCGGCGATTCGGTCGATATGATTCATTATTTCGATCCATCCACCCGGCAGCGGCTATACTCTAGTGAGGCGGCCGCCTTTGAGGTGCTCTGGGCGCGGGGCCAACGGGCGATGATGATCGTGGTCGCCCCGCCGCCGGATTCACAACCTGCCCGCAATAATTGATGCTGTGGCGGCCGGCCGCAACGCCGGATCGCCGACGCGAAGGAGAATGAGTAATGCGACACGCAACCCCGACGCTGGCACTCGCGGGAATCCTGTTCTCTCCGTTGCTTTCGATGGCCGCCCCTCCCGGCCGGCCGCTCGGCCTCACGGCGGCACAGTTTCAGACGCTGCGGCAGATCGAAGCCCAGCCGCAGCATCAGGCCGTGTTGCACGTCCACGCCACATACGACTCCGAGCGCGAACAGAGGATGGAGAACACGCGAAATATCGACGACATCACCACCGGCGCCACATTCGCGGGCTACGCCGCCGCGATCATCACCATCCTGATCGTCGCCGCCCCCCTGTGACGGCACGCTGCTCTGAAAATGCCCCAACGGGGCTATGTCCTCCAGCCCAGGGTTGCGCCGTAGGCGCTACCCTGGGTCCGTGCTTTTTATTCAGAACGTCGTTGCCAACGGCAACATGTGTCCTGGTGCGTGATTCCCATCTCGCACCCACAACTGCGGGATTCCCATCCCGCGAGAAGTAATTCAGATCACCACAGATAATCCGCAATCGCCTTGACCCCAAACCCCGTCAGTGCCAGTCCGGCGACCACGTTGAGAATTATCCACAGCGCGTTCATCCTCAGCGCGCGAGGCAGCATTTTGCGATCGGCCCAGATCATCGCGAAACACCAGAGCCCGCAGGCCAGCGTACCGATCAGAGCGGAGGGCTTGACGATCTCCATCGGGTCCTTCACGGTCCACAGCAGAATGAAGCCCCCGATGCAGGCGTACAGGCAGATCGGCAGCTTGAGACGCCGATAGGGGACCAGGTACCCCCGGCTCCACAGGGACCGCACCGATTCGTATCCGGTGCGCGCGTAAACCTCCTGCGCTCCGTAAATCGTTCCCCAGAAGGCCATGAAGATACCGAGCTGATAAAGGTACTTGAGGCCGGGATGAATCTGCGTGAGAAACTCGACCTGCGGCGTCAGCAGCGCGAACTCGCCGGGGACCAGCCGCTTGGGATTCAGGATCGCGGCCCCCAGGATGTTGAACGCCATCGTGAACGCCGCAACGCACAGGAAGCTGGTGAAGATGTCGATGAGCGGAGCACGGAGCCACCTCTTGCCCAGCGCGATGTTGGCCGGTTCGGCGTCGATAGCAGGACCGCGGCAACTTGTTGCTGCAAGGAGCGCCCGCGGAGCTTCCTCGGCGGCCCCCACCGCCCCCCACGATTTCTCCCGGAAGAAGCTCAGATACCCAATGTAATCGTACGGCCCGCCGCCGATCGCGCCCATGAACACCACCAGCGTGAGCAGCGCCGTGTCCTTCGCCGTTTGCGGATACATCTGCCCCACCCACGGCTCGTATGCCGGCAGGTGCACGAGGACGCTGCCCTTCAGCGCCGCCGCCCAATCGACCGGCGCCACCGCGACCGCCGCCATGATGGACGCCACCAGCAGCGCGACGATGATCGTCTGGATGACTTCGAGCATCCGGTACGATTGTCCCGCAGTGAGCACCACGGCCGAAATCAGCGCGGCCGTGCCGAAAAGATGTGCCGTCAGATATTGCGATTCGGGCGGCCGACTGTCCAGCCCGAACATCCAGTTCATGGCCGTGCCCAGCATGCCGGAAAGGCCCCCCATCCAGAATGGGCAGCACAACATGCTCATCCCGCCGAGCAGTGCCGGAAACCACCCGCGCGGCCCCGGCAGGCGCGCCCAGGTCTCCATCGGGTGTTCGCCGGTCAGCACGAAGTACCGCCCGGCCGTGTACACCTGCACCAGCTTGCATCCCGCGCAGAACAGGATGAACCACAGCAGTGAGTAACCGAACAGCGCGCCGGCCCGCGACGAAAACAGCGTCTCGCCGCTGGCGATCGACACCGAGGCAATGATCGCGCCCGGCCCGAACAGGCGAACGGCCCCGCGCACGCCGCCATGGCCGATCCGCTCCCACGGCGGCTCGGAATAAACCAGCGGAGCCCGCGGGACCGATTCAAGCTCCTGCGTAGTTATCGACATCTTCCCTCCGCTGCGACCTCACCCCGCCAAAGCCACTTGCTGCCGTCGGCGGTGTGCCCCGGATTATCAAAACGCATTCCCGCATTCTGGACATCGCCTCTCGTTCAAACCAAGCAGACAATATCCGCATTTCATGCACAGACCCTTCTTCCGCCGCTGAACTTGGCGGTAACGGCCGGAGACAAGCGAAAAAAGCGGATAACCCAAAAACGCAATGAACGCGAACCAGAAAGGCGCCTCGATACACCGAACAATGAACACTCCTCGGGGCATGAAAAATTGATCCACTCGGAAGCCTACTCCACCCCAGTGCCATTCTGGAGGTGGGCGCGAGGGATCGATGCGTGAAGACAAGAAAAGCTCCAGCTTTCCCTCGCCAATCGCGCAGCCGGCAGTGGCATCTCGGTTCCGCCAGAATGTCCACATCACGCCGTGTTCGTGGACATCGTATGTTGCAAGTTGTTTATTGGCGACGGTGTAACTGACAATCCACATCACTACTGTTCCCGCAGCCAGCATCGAGAGCATGATGATGAACGCCTTACGGATCATCAGGGCCGCCCTTGTGCATCCCTTCGAAATCGCCCGTCGCGAAGAAACGCCGCGACCTGCTCCTGCACGTCTTGCCGATTCATGATGAACGTGTGGTAGCCGGAAACGACGAGATGGTCCGCCTCGCCGGGCAGGTGCGTGTCTTCCACGCGGACCTTGGCGTCGCCGGCGGCGGCGATGATGCCGATCTCCACGCCGGCCGGTACGGCCAACTGATTGACCATACTGCCGGGATCGTCGGACAACTGGCCGAGCGGTTTCATGATCCCGCCCAGAACCGGGGCGGTCTTGCGGGCGGCGCGCGAGCCGCGGTTCGGCGGCGCGAGCATCACCACGCGGCCCATTTTGTGCGGGACGCCCGCGCACAGCGCGGCACGAGCGATGATCCCGCCCAGGCTGTGCGTGACGATATGAATCTTCGACACGCGCGGATCGTCGTCCATCTCCGCCAGTGTCGCCCGAAGCCGTTCACTGTGCGCCTCGATCGGCTCCCGCGTACTCCGATAACCCCAGTCGATGACGCGGAACCCTTGCTGCTCCAGATGCCGGTGCATACCGCTCATGGAGCGGCTCGTTCGCCCCAGCCCGTGCAGGAGCAGTACGGTCTCGGCGGACTCGGCGGGCTTGCTCGTGGGCGTCGAGGCACAACCGGCCATGAAGATTATCCCCGCAAGCAAACACCGCCGGGAGATGCGCTCAGGTGCACTCGTCGGATTACCGGCCGAGTAGTTTATCGAGTTCACGAAGAATGTCCTGCAAAACCTCAGATGCAACAGCCCCCAGGCGTCGAATGAGCCGGGACCGGTCGAGAGAGCGCACCTGAAACACCATCGCAACAGACCCGACGCTAAGCCCATTAGCGGGCGTTGCGTCAATTTGGACGGTCGCAGGAAAACGCATCGCAGAAAGCTGCGACGTCAACGGCACCAGTAGCACCAATGGCGATGCTTGCCCGTACCCGGCATCCTGGAGAATTATTGCCGGGCGTGAACCGGCCTGCTCTTTGCCGGATGTAAACGGGAGCGAAACTAACCAGACTTCGCCCCGCTGCATGTCAGTTTTGTCCTAAGCTTTGATCGACGCGGGCGGCGTCTTCATCTGAGGCCCGCTCCCAGGCGTCGAACTCCGTTTGCAAATCGGGCGGGATGGGCGGGAAGTGGGCACGCAGGGCCTCCAGCAACAGTTCTTGCGCCGACACGCCGGAGCAGTGCGCAAGCTCTTCAGCCGCCCGGGCAATCTCTGGAGGTATTTGAATCGTCATACTTGCTATATTAGCTCAGTCTTGCTTTCAAGTCGATAGGTCCGACAAAACGAGCATCACCCTCCTGATGGCGGCGCACGGCGTGCATCATCCGGCTGCGATCCGTGTACAATCAGGCCGGCGGGATCGACACAGTTGTTCGGGGCGCACGTCAAGTAGATGATTCACAACAGGCGTTTGACGCCTGAAAGGAGCCAGACATGAAATCGACCTGGGTCGCAATGGCGGGCGTGGCGGCGCTCGCTTGTTTACTGTTCGTCACCACCAATCACGCGGCGGTTCGCGAGATGGCGACGGAGCCGCCTTCCATCAGGGGCGACCTCAAGGTATTCGCCGACCTCGTCACCTCGCAAGACCACCAGCAGAGTATCCAAGATCAGGCCTGTGCCGCCATTGAGTTCCATTCCGAGTACGTGGTGCTCAAATATAAGGGAACCGGCGGCCGCTTGATTCCCCTGGGCCAGATCAAGAGCCTGCACTGGGACGGCAAATGAGATTGCGTCTGGCCTACGGCAAGGACGGACTCGAAGTGGACGTGCCCTCCGGCGCCGTCGTGATCGAGCCGCGCTATGTGCCGGGCCTGCCCGACGAGACGGCCGCACTGCTCGAGGCGTTGCGCCGCCCGATCGACGGCCCGCCGCTCCGCGAACTCGCCCGGCCCGGCCAGCGCGTGGTCATCGTGCACACCGATATCACGCGGGCCACGCCCAACGAGCGCATACTGCCCGTGCTGCTGACCGAGCTGCATGAAGCCGGCATCGTTAAATCCGACATCACGCTGCTGAACGCGCTCGGCACGCACCGCCCGCAGACCGACGCCGAACTCCGCCGCATGCTCGGCCCCGCCATCGTCGAGCAATATCGCTGCATCCAGCACGATGCGAATGACGACGCGAACCTCGTACACGTCGGGCGCACCCGCTTCGGCCACGACGTGCGCATCAACCGCCACTTCGTCGAAGCCGACCTCAAAATCCTCACCGGCTTCATCGAGCCGCACTTTTTCGCCGGCTTCAGCGGCGGCCCCAAGGGCGTGCTGCCCTCCATCGCCGGCGCCGAGAGCGTGCTCAGCAACCACGGTGCCAGGATGATCGGCGACGCCCGCTCCACCTGGGGCATCACCCGCGGCAACCCCATCTGGGAGGAGATGCTCGAAGCCGCCCGCATGGTCCGGCCCAGCTTCCTGCTCAACGTCGCCATGAACCGCGACAAGCGGATCACCGGCGTCTTCGCCGGCGAAATGGCCGCCGCCCATGAAGCCGGCTGCGCGTTCGTCAAGTCATGCGCGATGGCCCCCGTGCCGGAACCGTTTGATGTGGTCTTAACCAGTAATTCCGGGTACCCGCTCGACCTGAACTTATACCAGGCGGTCAAAGGCATGTCCGCCGCCGCCCAGGTTGTCCGCCCCGGCGGCAGCATCATCGTCGCCGCCCAGTGCTGGGATGGCATCCCCGACCACGGCCGCTACGGCCAGCTCCTGCGCGAGTCGAACAGCCCGGCCGAGTTGCTCGCCCGCGTCGAAGCGCCCGGCTTCTCCGCCCCTGACCAGTGGCAGGTCCAAATTCAGGCCAAGATCCAGATGAAAGCCGACGTGCACGTCTACGCCGACGGCCTGACCGACGAGCAGGTCGAGCAATCGCTCCTGCGCCCATGCCGCGATGTTGAAGCGACGCTCGGCAAGCTTCTCACCAACGGCAACGGCCGCCGACCCACCCTCTGCGTCCTGCCCGAAGGCCCGCTGACCATCCCGTTTTTGCAATGAGAGTGTGTCGCGCCCACGAAGCGCGCAGGAAGACGTGAAAACATTTTCCTCTGCGATCTCTGTGCCCCCTGTGGCTGAAGAATCACACCAACTGCTTGATCGCCTCACCCTCGCGGACAATGTCCAGCGGGCGGTCGCCGGGAGCGATGAGCTTCCTTTTAGGATCTATGCCCAGCTTGGAGAAGATCGTGGCGGCCATGTCGCCGGGGTTGACCGGCTGGTCCTTCGGCTCGGTGGCTTCGGCATTCGACGAACCGATCACCTGCCCACCAGCGGTGCCACCATCGGCGGGTCGGCCTCGGTCACCGTCAGCGCGGCCGATGACGTGGTCAAGGTCGAACTCCGTGCTTCACGCGTTTCGCGTGGAGCCTAGATGCCGCTGACTTGCACGGTGCACGCCTGGGAGGGCGAGTGGTTGCAGCAGTCCGTGGCAGTGATGGCCGCCTCGACGGTCACCCCGCAACGCGGCAGGTCGGAAATCCGGAATTTGCATGTGACGTCGACCTGCTTTCCTCCGTCTGACGAAGTCTTCGTGCAGACATTCTCGTCGTCGCCTGGCTCGAGGTCGATTGCCGCTTTGATGGCGTGACCGTGGTCGCCCACGAAGATGAGCGCGAAGTCGCCCACGCCAATTGGATCGATGCAGCAGGTGTCGGTGACCGTGGCGTGGAAAGTCACCGTCTTGGCAAAGCACGCGTCCTCAACGACCGGATCATCGGCAGTGCAATCGATCTCCGGTGCGGTGCTGTCCTGAACCGTGATGGTCTGGTCGCAGCTAGCCGATGCCCCCCCACCCGTCGTGGAGCAGGTCCAGTGTCGCGTGATCGTACCCGTTTTGCCGCAAGCGGACACACACGAATCCGTGTAGGTGGCCGTGCAGCTTTCGCCAGTGCACGTGGCCGTGCCGGTCACGGACTTCGCCGGAGACGGTGGTGAGGTGCATAACTGAGTTGACTCCGAGCCGGGGGCTAAATCATACCCACCACATTCAACCGTCGTGTTGTCCGGGCAGGTGATGGTGCAGCCGCAGAGGCCCGCAACACACACACTGACGTCGCCTTGATAATGGCCACCATTAGCTTCACAGTCCGCCTGCGACCTGATCGAGCAAGCTGTGCCGATGCAGCAGGCGCCGGTCGGTGGGGGGATGACGGCGGCCGCTGAGAGTGAGCGGTCCTGGTTGCCCAGGTTGGTCATCTTCGGAGGGATGGTCCAGGTCCAACTGATCAGCCGCATGTGATAGGGAGAACCGCTGATGCCGGCGGCTGACCTCGGTTTGCCGTCGGAACCGAACCCCCAGTCCAGCCGGCTGGCGATGTGACCACCCCAGGCCAGGACCACAGTCGGATTGTTCGCAATGAAGGTCACGTTGATCCGAGTTTCTGATTGGTTGGCGGTCAGGCTGCCTTGGGTAGCGTACGTAACGTTGGTCAAGTCGCCGTTGTAGATCGTCATCACCCTTTCGGCTGCGGGTAATCCGTTGAAGCTGGCCGTGGGCTGTCCTGCGACAGGTGATCCCGTTGAGCTTGGAGCGAGGATCGGGAAGGTATCGTCGCCCGCAAGGGGCGAGCCGGAAACCGCCGCCACACCCACCCTCGGGTCTATGATCTCTGCCGCGTGATCAAAACCAGCACAGTGAAACTCAAGACGCTGGAAGTGGGTCAGATAGTCGATCGCGTGATGGTCGCTGTGTTTGATGTCATAACCCAATGTGATCGTGATCGGCTTTCCCGTCGGGACCTCCGTCATTCTCACCCGGTAGGCAATGGACATGCCCTCTGCGTAATGTGCGGTTTCCGCACCGGCGTTCCCATTTACCCATTGCAGCTTGCCTGATGCGTAGGTGCAGGTGGAGCCGGGGCAAGGATCGCCGCTGCCGCACTCATCCAAAGCGCTGTTCCTGATCTGGTCGAGATCAGCGGCCGGTGCAGCCATAACCGGCGCCTGGGTCAGCCCGCCCAGGAGGATGGTCGTACACAGGGCCCACCGCGCGGTGTGCCGCGTTCTTTGCTCTCCGAACATGATTGTTGCTCCTTTCACCGTTAATGAAAAGTCGTACCGCCCGCCATGGCTCCACCGGGGTAGCCTCTTGCTCCCACTAAAGGCGTTCATCAATACCTTCACCAGGCTGCTTTCAACCAAAGATGATGGGCGCAGCCTGCCGCACATTCTCCGAAACTTTTGGATTTCCCCGCTTGGATGAAAGCATGCGGCTGAGAAAGTTCTGCTCTCTCGCCGCCTGCGCGCGATACAACACAGCGCGAACCGGTGCCAGCGCGGAATGGCCCGAATCATTAACCCCGCGGTGTTCTGCTTCTGAAAAACAACCGCCGCGATCAGGCAGCGGTTTTTTCAGTGCGGCGAACGACGTGATCCGTCACAAAGGGAGGTAGAATATCTCGCTAAAACTGACCTACCAGCGATCTCGCCTAAGTCCCCCTATTCACTTCCCCCACACCCACTCTATTATCCTGCCGACGGCAGCGCAGTCAAGAAAAAAACCGGAATTCCGTGGAAACAGACAAGATTCTGTCTTTTGTCCGATAAAATTCGCCGGTAGGGCTATTACCTCGAAAAGGGGCATTATACTTTTCGGTAGGGAGTTGTCTGGCAGAAGAAAGGGTCGGCGGGTCCGAGAATGGTGGCGCCGAACTCAAACAAGCTGCTTGATCGGATCGCCCTCGCGGACGATATCCAGCGGGCGGTCGCCGGGCGAGATGAGCTTCTTACGGGGGTCGATGCCGAGTTTGCTGAAGATCGTGGCGGCCATGTCGCCCGGATTGACCGGCTGATCTTTCGGCTCGGTGGCCTCGGCATTCGACGAACCGATCACCTGCCCGCCGCGCGTGCCCCCGCCGGCGAACGCGATATTGAAAACCTTCGGCCAGTGATCGCGGCCGCGGTCTTTATTGATCCGCGACGTGCGTCCGAACTCCGTGGACAGCACCACCAGCGTCTTGCCCAGCAGTCCGCGCTTGTCGAGGTCGCGGATGAGCATGGCCAATCCCTGATCGAGCGGCGGCACGCGGCTGCGCATCCCGCCGTGCACATCCACATGCATGTCCCACCCGCCGTAGAAGATGGTCACGAAGCGGGCGCCGGCCTCGACTAGCCGCCGCGCGATCAGCGCCCGCTGGCCGAATTCGTTCCGGCCGTACGCGTTGCGAATCTCCGCCGGTTCAGCCTTGATGTTGAATGCCTCGCGCGCCTCCTTGGAGCTGATCAGGCTGTACGCCCGCTGATAGAACGAATCCATCGCATCGAGCTGGTCCGACTTCTCCGCTTTCCTGAAATGCTCGTCCACCGCCGCCAGCAGACCCTTGCGACGGTTCATGCGCGTTTCATCAACGCCCGGCGGCAGGTTCAGATCGCGCACCACAAAAGCGTCGTTGTTCGGATCGCCGCCGACGCTGAACGCGCCGTATGCCGAGCTGAGATACCCGGTGCCCGCGAATCCGAATCCGCCGTCCGCATTGGGCACGCCGATGTACGCCGGCAGGTTGTTGCGCGGCCCGAACTCGTGCGCCACCACCGACCCCATGCTCGGATACGTCACCGCCGGGCTTGGCTTGTAGCCGGTGAGCATGTTGTGTGAGCCGCGCTCGTGGGCGGCTTCGCCGTGCGTCATCGACCGCACGATCGCGATCTTGTCGGCGACGGTGGCCGTCTGCTGCCACAGCCCGCAGAACTGCATGCCGTCGATTTTGGTATTGACCGGCCCGAACTCCCCGCGAATCTCGATCGGCGCGTTCGGCTTGGGATCGAACGAATCGAGATGGCTCATGCCGCCTTCGAGAAAAATCAGAATAACCGACTCCGCCGCGGGCCCGCTCGGCCGCGTGGTTTGCGCCGATGCCGATTGCAGCCGGAAAAAGTCGCCCAGCGTCAGCCCGACCGTCCCGACGAACCCGACACGGAGCAGCTCCCGCCGCGAGACCGGGGCAAAATGCGCCGGATCGGCCCAGAAAGTTCCTTCCACGGGCTTGTTCATGCGTATTCCTCTCGGAAATGACGACGTTGACTCAGCTTACAGAATTCTCTACCTTAACTCTATCCGGTACAATGGAGCGCGGTCAATGGCAGGAATAGACTCCGAACATACCGATCCAGACGAAAACCTGTCCGCGCCTGCACTCCGCCCCCGTTTTCACCATTTCAAATCTCAGATTCCAAATCTCAAATTCCGCATTTTGAAATACCTGCTCCGGGTTTGGACCCTGTTCTTCGCAACCGCCCCCGTATTCGCCGCCGGCACGCCCGCCCTCAACAGCGTCCTGCCGCGCGGCGGCCAGCGCGGCCATGAAGTGGTGATCGACTGCTCCGGCGCCAGGCTCGACAAAGCGCTCGATATTCTCTTCCACGAAGCGGGCATCGCCGTCACCAAGGTCGAGCAGGTCGATGCCAACCGCGCCAAGTTCACATTGAAGATCGACGCGACCTGCGAAGTCGGCCTGCATCGGCTCCGCGTGCGGACGGCCAACGGCGTGTCCAACGTCAAAATGTTCTCCGTGGGCACGCTCCCCGAAATCGCCGAAGCCGAGCCCAACAGCGACCGCGCCAAACCCCAGCCGGCGAAACTGCCCATCACCGTCAACGGCACGATCACCTCCGAGGATGTTGATTGCTTCTCATTTGAAGCGAAGAAGGGTCAGACGCTCGCCTTCGAAGTCGAGGGCATGCGCCTTGCCGACACCCTTTTCGATCCGCGGCTCGCGATATACGACGCGGCGGGCAACGAACTGGCCGTCGCCGACGACACCCCGCTCGTCCGCCAGGATCCCGCCATTGTGCTCACCCTCCCGGCCGACGGCACCTACGTAGCCGAGGTCCGCGAAACAGCCTACGGCGGCAGCGGCGACTCCCACTATCGCCTGCACATGGGCGCGTTCCCCCGGCCGTTGGCGTGCCTGCCCGCGGGCGGAAAGGCCGGCAGCGAGGTCGAGGTCACCTGGCTCGGTGACCCAGCGGCTGGCAAGCAGAAGATCAAGCTGCCGACTTCACTGCCGACCGATTACGCGATTTTGCCGGAGCGCGACGGGCTCGTCGCTCCCTCGCCTGTGCCGTTCCACGTCAGCCCGCTGGACGCCAAGGTCGAAGTCGAACCCAACAACGATCACGACCACGCGACACCGATCGCGGTTCCGGGCGGCGTGTCCGGCGTCATCAACGGCGAGCGCGACATCGACTGCTTCGTTTTCGACGCCAAGAAGGGGCAGGCGTTCGAGGGCATGGTGTACGCCCGCCGCCTCCGCTCGCCGCTCGATCCGGTACTCGACGCGTGCAAGCTGAAGGGCGCCATGCTGACCAGCGCGGATGATTCCGTGGGGCCAGACAGCGTCGTCCGCTTCACGATCCCCGAAGACGGCAAATACGTCCTGCAGCTCCGCGATCTGCTGTTCAAAAGCGGCCCGGAGTACACCTACTATTTAGAGGCACGCCCCATCGCGCCGCAATTGACGCTGAGCATCCCGCGCGGCCTCACCCCCGAGCAGGCCAAGCTCGCCGTCGCCGCCGGTAACCGCGGGGCCATGCTGTTCACCGCCAACCGCAGCGACTTCGGCGGCCCGCTGGTATTCAGCTCTCCCAACCTCCCGCCGGGCGTACAGTTGCATTCCGATACGATGCACGAGGCGGTGAACCAGATCCCCATCGTGTTCGAGGCCGCCCCCGACGCAAAACCCGCCGGCGTGCCGGTTGATCTCGTCGCCCGCCACGCCGACCCCAAGACCGGCATCGAAGGGCACATTCTGCACGTGATCGATCTCATCGAGGTGCAAGCGAACGTCGTCGTATATTCCACAACGGTGGACCGCCTCGCGCTCGCGGTCACGGAGCCCGTTCCGTTCAAGATCGACATCGTCGAGCCCAAGGTGCCGATCGTGCGCCGCGGCATGATGGAGTTGCCGATCAAGCTCCAGCGCACCGGCGATTTCAAAGGCGCGGTCGACGCCCGCATGTTGTGGAACCCGCCCGGCACCGGCTCCGGGAGCGTCAACATCCCGCCCGACAAATCCGAGGGCTTCATCCACATCGACGCCAACGACGGCGCCCGCGTCGGAAAATGGAAGATCGCCGTCGTCGCAACGGCCGATCTCGGCGGCGGACCCTTCGAAGTCGCCAGCCAGCTCGCCACGCTGGAAATCGCCGATCCGTTTATCGATTTCGCGCTGGACAAGGCCCGCACGGAGCTGGGCAAACCGGTCGAGATGGCGGTGAAAATCTCACAGAAGACGCCGTTCGAAGGCGACGCCAAAATCGATCTGCTCGGTTTGCCGCCGAAAGTCGCAACCACGCAGACTGCCGTCACGAAAACCAGCGCCGAAGTGAAGTACGCTCTTAATGTCCCGACGTCCGCCCCCGCTGGCCGCCACGGCGGCATCTTCGTCCGCGCGGTGGTGATGCGGAATGGCGAACCTATCGTGCACCAGTCGCCGCCGGGCGAACTCATCCTCGACACGCCGCTGCCGCCCAAAGACCCTAAAGCCGAAGCCGAACGAGCCGAGGCCAAGCGCAAGGCCGAAGAGGCAAAAGTAAAAAAGAAAGTCGAGCGCATCGCCTCGGCCGCCAAACGAAAAGCCGAACGCGACGCCGCCAAAAAGCAGGCCGCCGCCACCGCGCGGCCGACTTCCAGCATGCCGGCCACGCAGGCCAGCGCCGCGAAATGAAAGTGATGAATCCGAGCCGCGAGCGCAAGCGAGCGGTCAGTCGGTTGAGAAGCGCAAGCGAGCGGTCGGTAGAGAAGCGCAAGCGAGCGGTCAGTTGAGAATTGAGAGTTGAGAATTGAGAAAGCCTCGCATCCAGATCTTGGTCCTGATTTGCATCGCTGACACGCTGCCGGCGTTGGCGGCAGCACCCCAATCACAACCCGCCGCCACCACTCAGCCCGCCGCTGCAACACAGCCGGCGACGCCGCCCGCCTCTTCGCGACCGGCGGCCACAACTCAACCCGCCGCCGCGGCACCCGCAACACGGCCCGCTCTCGCCGCCACGCGCCCCGCCGAAGCGCCGGTCGTACTCGCGCATCTGGCCATCTATCCGCCCGCGATCCGGCTCGAACACCGCGCCGACCTCCAGCGCATCGTCATCGTCGGCACCTACAGCAACGGCGAAACACGCGACCTCACGGCGACCGCCAAGCTCACCTTCGCACCCGAACCGCTCGCGATCTACGAAAACGGCCGGCTTCGCCCCACGAAAAACGGCGAATGCACGCTCACCGCCGTCGCCGATGGCCGGGCCATGTCCGCCAAGCTCCTGGTCCGCGGCGTCGAGGCCGACCGGCCCGTCAGCTTCCGCCACGATGTCGTCCCCGTCTTCATGAAGGCCGGTTGCAGTACCGGCGCCTGCCACGGCAGCGCCGCGGGCAAGAACGGATTCCGCCTCTCACTCTTCGGCTTCGAGCCGGAGAAGGATTACATCTCGCTCACCCGCGACTACGACAGCCGCCGCATCGACCTGGCCGACCCGCACCGCAGCCTCATGCTGCGCAAACCGCTCGCCGAGGTCGAACACGGCGGCGGCGAAAGACTCAAATCCAACAGCGAGCTGACCGCCATCCTCACCCGCTGGCTCCAGGCGAATGTCCCCGACGACCCCAAGAACCTGACCACGCTCACCGGCATCGCCATCATGCCCAACGAGTGCGTGCTCCGCGGCCCCAACAAAACGCAGCAGCTCATCGTGCAGGCCAGCTACTCCGACGGCACTGACCGCGACGTTACTTCGCTCGCCGTCATCGACGCCACCGACAAAACCACCGCCCCGGTGAATGACGCCGGCCTCGTCACCAGCGGCCTCAAAGGCGAAGCCTTCGTCATGGCCCGCTTCGGCACCTTCGCCGTCGTCTCGCAGTTCATCGTGCTGTCGGAAGGCGAGCCATTCGTCTGGCGGGATGATGACAACCGAGCCGCGAGCGCAAGCGAGCGGTCAACCCAGCCCGCAGCCGCCGGTCTCCCCCTCTCCCAGTCTCCCCCTCTCCCCCTCTCAGCCCGCGCCCCCGCTCCCAACTTCATCGACGAAGCCATCAACGCCAAGCTCCAGAAGCTCCAGATCAACCCCTCCGGCATCTGCACCGACGAAACCTTCCTCCGCCGTGCGTACCTCGACACGATCGGCCTCCCGCCGACGGTCGACGAATACAAGCAGTTCATGGCCGACGCGTCGCCCGACAAGCGTGCAAAGCTGATCGACGCCCTGCTCGCCCGACGCGAATTCCCCGAGCTGTGGGCGCTCAAGTGGGCCGACCTGCTCAAGATCGAATCCGAATCGCGCCGCATCAGCCACAAGGCCATGTTCCTCTACAGCACGTGGCTCCGCGACCAGATCCTCAGCAGCAAGCCGCTCGATCAGATGGTCCGCGCGATGCTCGGCGCCGAGGGCGGCAACTTCCGCACGCCCCAGGCCAACTTCTACATGACCGAGACCAGCCCCACCCAGATGGCCGAAAACGTCGCCCAGGTCTTCTGCGGCATCCGCATCCAGTGCGCCCAGTGCCACAACCACCCCTTCGAACGCTGGACGCAGGACGACTACTACAGCTTCGCCGCCTTCTTCGCCCAGGTCGGCCGCAAAGGCGCCGAGGACCCGCGCGAGCTGATCCTCTTCAACGCCGGCGGCGGTGAAGTGCAGCACCTGCGAACCGGCGCCAACATGGCCCCCAAGTTCCTCGGCGGCGCGACGCCGACGATTCCGCCCGGCACCGACCGCCGCAAGCTGCTGGCGGATTGGCTCACGTCGAAAGACAACCCGTACTTCGCCGCGTGCTTCGTCGATCGCGTCTGGGCCCACTTCATGGGCCGCGGCCTCGTCGATCCGCCCGACGACGTGCGCGTGAGCAACCCGCCGTCGCACCCGGCCCTCCGCGAGCTGCTGGCCAAAAAGTTCGTCGAATCGAACTACGACCTGCGTGCCCTGGTCCGCTCGATCTGCAATTCGCGCGCCTACCAGCGCACGTCACAAACCATCCCCTCCAACGAAAAGGACACGCGCAACTTCTCGCACGCCTCCGTTCGCCGCCTCTCCGCCGAGACGTTGCTCGACGCCGTCTGCCAGGTGACGCAGGCCCCCGAAAAATTCAACGGCCTGCCGCTCGGCGCCCGCGCCGTCCAGGTCGCCGACGCCCGCTCCGGCAGCTTCTTCCTCGACATCTTCGGCCGCCCCCCGCGGAACACCGTCTGCACCTGCGAGCGCCAGTGCAACCCGACGCTCACGCAGGCCCTGCACCTGATCAACGGCCAAACGTTAGGCTCCAAAATCGGCGCGGAGACCGGCCGCCTGATCCGCCTGATGAAAGCCAACACGCCGCCCGAAGCGATGATCGACGATCTCTATGTGGCCGCCTACACCCGCCGGCCCACCGACCCGGAAAAAGCGGTCCTGTTGAAAACGGTTGCCGAAGCTCCCGACAAGCGCGCCGTACTCGAAGACATCTACTGGGCCGTCCTGAACTCGAAGGAGTTTGTGTTTAATCACTGATGTCCGAGGTTTTCAGATTTGAGATTTGAAATTTCAAATTCGTTTAATGCCTGCCCTGTGTCCTCTGTGACCTCTGTGGCAAGAATCGCCGCGCTCACCGTCGCGGGGCTATTCGTCTCGATCGGCGCCACATTCGCCCAAGCGCCCGCCACTGCTCCCGCATCGCAGCCCGCGCTGGATAAGATTCTCGAAGATCTGTCGAAAGTCGCCCCGAAAGCGCTCGCCGAGCGCCTGGCCGCTATGCAGGCCCAAATGCGCAAGCTCACCGAAGACAACGCCGCACTGAAGACCAAGATCGCCGCCAACGATGCCGAGCTGGCGCGCATGACGATTCAGGTGAATCTACTGGAAGCCTTGGTCAAAGCGCGCAGTATGGTGCCGGCCAGCGCGCCCGCCGCAGCGCCCGCGCCGCCGAAAACCGCCGCCGCGCCTCCGAAACCCGCCGCTCCGCCGCCCGCCCCGGCAATGGCGGCAAAACCACCCGCGCCCGCCATGCCCGCTCCTGCCGCCGCGCCGGCTGCGGCTCCCGCG
>CAYLLT010000067.1:0-34574 GCA_964384465.1 uncultured Planctomycetales bacterium
CTTTTTTTAGTTGCCTGATTTAACGACTCGCTGCGGCGCGTCGGTTGAAGAAGGCACGGAGGATGTAAAGGAGGATGTAAAGATGAGAAAGACTGTGATAGGAACGACCGTTCTGGTCATGGCCTTGGGGAGCGTGACCCATGCCGCTTCTTATAGTCAAGTAGCTGCCAAAGACGCGACTACGGAAAGCGTTGACCCAGACGCCAGTATGGGTGACGCTCCAGACAATCGGCTCTATGCCGAATTCAACGCTGGGGATCCCGAAGATAAGGGCATACGGCCGGGATTCTTCCAGTGGGACCTTTTCTCTATCCCCGCAGGGTCGACGATCAATTCGGCCACCATGCACATATACCTTAATAATCGCAGTGCCCCGGATGTTACTGACTACTCGGTATCCCGCTTGTTGCCCGGCAAAGATTGGGTCGAGTCGGACGCGTACTATGCTCCAGCCAATGCTGGGGAGCTCACCTTCAACAGCCAGAAGCATGGTGTGGCCGCCTGGTCAGTCTCCGGTGCTCGTGGGGCGACCGACGTTGACATACCCGGCAGGGTTTTCTTTGACGCAATAAATCTCGGCGACGACCTAGAAATTGCTCTCGACATCTCCAGCATGGTCACCCAATGGGTGACCAATGGCGTGGAGAACAACGGAGTTGTCGTGGGCGGCGGCACGATAACAGGAGAAGTAGTAGGCGGCGAACGCTGGGAGATTGGATTTAGGGAAAATGACGATCCGTTATGGCGTCCTTACCTGGAAATCGATTATACAGAGATACCGGAGCCGACCGCCGGGCTGCTGTTGGGCGCAGGCCTGCTGCTCGCGGTGCGCCGCCGGCCGCGTCAGGAGCCGGCGCTGTAAGGATCGGCTCATCGACCGCGGGGGCCGTAGGGTCCGCTCTGCGGACCATTCCGATACGCGGGAACAAATAAACGGTCCGCGGAGCGGACCCTACTCCCGTTGTGATTTCCCAAGAGCAATGATGGGCGCCGAAGGCGCCCATTTGTTTTGTGTTCGCGGAGAATTCCCTTTCTGCTTTGCTTGATACGGTGCGTTCGTCGTTCCGTTGGGTATAATGAAGCGGGGAGTGGTGAAACCGAGAAGGACCTTAAATTGAGAGGAGCGCTCGCATGTCCAGAGCATACCTGGCAGGCGTGATGGTCATGTCGCTGGGTGTCGGTGCGGCTCAGGCCGACGTCCTGGATATCTCCATGACGGCGCAGGGGGTCAATTACAACACCATGGTCAGGGACGCCAAGCTGCGCGGCGACGGCGGTCTTCAAGACTGGAACCTCGGCGCCGGCTCGGGCGGCAGCAACCGGTTTTACGCCAACTACCTGCTGAATGGATCACCCAGTGGAAGGTTGAATACATTCCTGCAATGGTTCGACGTATCCAGCATCCCGGCAGGCTCAGTCATCAACAGCGCCACCTTGACCACGTACATGGCGAATCAGTCGGCCAACACGCGAACTTGGGTCGATGTGAATCTGTCGCGGCTGCAATCGGGCAACAACTGGGTCGAATTTGTCCTGGGAGGCGCCGGTCCGCACACCGACGGTTCGGTGACCTGGAACAACCGAATCACCCACCCGACGACTCCCACTCCGTGGGCGACCCCCGGTGCGCTCGGCGGGGCCGACATCGATCTGGGCACCACCCAAACCTTCGACGTCGTCGGCATCGATGGCCAGGCGACCACGGTCGTTCGGGACATCAGCGCATGGGTCCAGGGTTGGGTTACTACCCCTGCGAGCAACGCCGGCATCCTCTGGTGGGGCGGCAAAAATGATGACAGCAACGCCCAGAACAGATATTTTCACTTCGGCACCAAGGAGGATGGAGGCGGACCGGCCAGTGACACAGTTTCTCAGGCCCCTTCACTGGTCATTAATTACACCCCTGGCGGCTCACCCGTCGCACCGATCATCGCCGAAGTCACGCCGGATCCCGATAATAACGCTTTTGCCGGACAGCCGTACAGCAAGCAGTTGACTCTGACGCAGGGAACCAACCCGATCACCTGGTCGGTCCTCGCAGGCAGTCCGCCGGGTACGGTGGTCAGCGGGAGCGGTCTGGTATCCGGTTGGACGCCGACGGTCGGCGACATCGGCAACACGTTCACCATCAACATCAAGGCCGAGAACGCTCAGGGCAACGACACGGAATCGTGGCAGGTGACGGTCCACGGTGTGCCTCCAATCATCGCCGAGGTGACGCCCGATCCGGACACCGCGTCCGTAGGCACCGGATACACCAAACAGCTCACGCTGACCCAGGGCACCCTGCCCGTCACCTGGTCGGTCGTGCAGGGCCCGTCAGGCACGACGGTGAATTCAAGTGGTTTCGTTTCCGGCTGGACACCCACTCAGAGCGATGCCGGCAGCACCTTCACCTTCGAGATCCAGGCACAAAACGCCTATAATCCTCCCGACACCGAGACCTGGCAGGTGAAGGTGCGGCGCACCAACAATGGGTTCTCCATCGATTCGGTCTTCGTGGTGCGCGATCCGAACAACGGCGGTCAGGTCCGGGAGTTCGACAAGCACACCGGCGCGATCATCACCGATGAGTTCCTGCCGGATGAGTCGGATTGGCAGTCCATTACCTTCTCGGGCAAGGGTATTGGAAATGACGCCCGCATGTTCGTGGCTCGGCCGAATGGCGCGGGTACGGACATCGAAATAGCGGAAATTAATTACCTCGCCGTCCAGGTCAATTCCGCAAACCTCAGCACGATCATCAATGCAACAGTGGGTTCGGCGGTCGCGTTCGGTAACATCCGGTACAGCACGGTCACTGATACCCTGTTCGTCGCCCTCAACCCGAACGAGAATACGACTTCCACGGCGGTGTGTTACGAATTCCCCCTGAGCCTGGCCGCCAACTCACGAATCCATACCTACCTGGGCGAGACCCTTCCCGCGGTGGCCAACCCGCCATTCTCCGGGGAGACCCGCGTGGCCGTCGCCATCAACCGGCGCGACGGAACGCTGTACATGGTCGGGCAACATCTGGGCGTTGTTGACACGGTGTTGGAACTCGGCCGCGGCGACGTCATCGCGTTCAGCACGACGGCCGGCCCCTTCAACGGCCAGGGCGTGAACACGACCTTCGCGGTACTGATCGACGGCCAGACCGAAAACGGCACCAACGGCAACTACCTCGAGCCCAGCACCCCGATCTATCGCAAGAAATCCAACGGCGACGATACCCTGCTGATCCCGACGAACACGGACACTAATACGCCCGTTCAGGAATTCTACCTCGACACCACGCTCCATCCGGTCGACGGCAACGGAAACCTGGCCCTGCTCGGAAGCCCGCTGACCATTGGACGTGGCTGGAACGGGCAGCAGGACATCGAGACCGGCGACATCTGGCTGGGCGCCAAGCACCACCAGTTCCACGTGATCCGGGCGAACGATGCGACGGCCTCTTACGAGGCTGCCAACCGGGATTGGTTTGACGCGGCCGTGCCCCCGTTCCAAGCCTGCAACGAGCCTTTCGCCGATGTGGATGGCAACAATGTTGTGGATCTGAACGATTTCGCGCAGTTCCAGCTCTGCTACACGGGGTCTGACGGCGGAGTATTGCCGGGGTGTGGCTGCTTCGATCGGCTCGGCGACGGCGATGTCGATGTGGCCGACTTCAACGAGTTTGCCGACTGCAAAACCGAACATGAGATGCCGTGGTCGCAGTTGCTGACACCGAATTGCAACCCTTGATGATCGCGCGATGAGTGTGAGTGATGAGTGATGCGGGGACGGATCGCGGAAGCTTTGCGCTCCGTTTTCCGCGTGACGGAGAAAAAGGGGTCAGGCACCTTTTGCCGGGACGGCCCGAAGGGCGCTCCGCACAAAAGGTGCCTGACCCCTTTTTCTTCGCGGCAGGCCTTCTTCTGGCCGCCGGCACGGCTTACGCCCAGTCCGTACCGCGTTACGGCCTGTTTGAGGCGACGGTCACCAATACCCAAAGTTACGCCAACCCGTTCACCGGCACATCGCTCACGGTGATCTTCACCTCCCCGTCGCTCCAGCAGACCACCGTGGACGGCTTCCACGACGGCGGCCAGACTTGGCGCCTGCGGTTCATGCCGGATGAGATCGGTCAGTGGACGTACGCGGCTACCTTCTCCGACGGCGCACCGGGCACAAGCGGCTCATTCCAGTGTACGGCCGGGAACCTCCGCGGACCGCTCAGGGTGAGAGCATCCAACCCCCTCTGGTTCGAACACGCGGACGGCACGCCCTTTTATCTCAGCTCGTTTCACCTCTGGTTCGTCTGCCGGCTCGATTCGCGCGGCGTCCTGCTCAGTACGCTCGATTACCTGCGCGGTCAGGGGTTCAACGCCGTCGTGGGGCCGCACCTGGCCGACCCGCAGACCCTGTTTCCGTGGGTCGAGACCGGCGGCACCTACGACTTCTCGCGTTTTAACGTGACCGAATGGCAGCGGATGGACAAGGTGCTCGCGGAGATGGGCGCCCGCGGCATGGTCCACATTCCATTCCAGTGGTTTGGCGGCACGAACAACGTGCCCAAGATCGACACCGCCGCCAATCAGGATTTGTTCCTTCGCTACTGGGTGGCGCGGTGGCGCGGCTACTGGAACGCCACCTATCAACCCATCGCCGAGTGGGAGGAGGGCTACTCGCAGACCGAGGTCCTCAACATCCTGAGCAGGATTCGCCAGCTCGACAACCAGAAGCACCTGGTCAGCATCCATTCGCAGACGGTCAGCTCGACAACGGTGCAGCAATCGCCCAATTACCTCTATCACACCGTGCAGGACAAGCTCGACGCGTTTAACCCGACCAAGTACACATCGTTCGTGAACCTCTATAACGGCGCCAACAAACCCATGCTCGCACACGAATGCCTCTGGGAGGGCAACCTGTACCAGCAGGCGGCGAGTCTCGACATGGATAACATGCGCAGAGGAGCGTGGACCATCGCTCTTTGCGGCGGGCAGATCAACTACGCCGACGAGGTGCTGGACGGCCGGAACTATCAGACGCCGGGGCACTACAGCCCCAACTTCAGCGAGATGGGCACGGAAAGAGAGCCGCTCGGATGGTTGTATCCCTATCTGACCATTCTGTCCGGCACGCTGCGAGCGCAGCCCTTCCATCAGATGACGCTCCAGCCCGGCCTGGCCAGCACCGGCATTTGCCTGGCCCAGACCGGCTCGCGCTACCTGGCCTATTCTCCTTCAGGGGGCACGATGACGTTGAACCTGACTGCGGCGCCCGGATCACTCCAGTCACGCTGGCTCAATCCGCGAAACGGTGTGCTGGCAGCGCCCGTCCCCGTGCAAGGGGGCGCCGTGCGCACGTTCAACGCTCCGGACACGACAGACTGGGTGCTGTATGTCGAGCAAGCCGCACTCGCCGACTCGACCCCGCCTGCTCCGGTCACCGGCCTGATCGCCGCGGGGGGATTCCTCAAAAACACGCTCAACTGGACGGGTCCGTCCGACGCGGATTACACGGGAGCCGTCATCCGCTACAGCACGAGCGGGTATCCCGTGAATTCGAACGATGGGAACCCGGTGGCAGATGAGCCGGGAACGCCAGCTTGGCCGGACGCGTATATTCATTCGGGTCTGACGCGGGGCGTAACCTACTACTACTCGGTGTTCGCCCACGATTGGAGCGGCAATCCAGCGCCCGCGGCGAATGCGTCCGCGATCCCCCTGGGCCTGGCCGATTACGATTTCGACCTGGACGTGGACCAGAGCGATTTTGCTTTCTTTCAGCGTTGCCTTAGCGGCGACGGCCACCCGCTCACTCCAGGATGCGAGGCCGCCGATCTCGACGGTGAAGGCGACGTTGACGCAAGCGACCTGCTGATTTTCTTACAATGCCACGGCGGGTCGAACCAGGTCCCGGGCTGCTGAGGACGACCTTCACAGGAGTTGCGGATGCGAGCAAGTTTGCGTGTGGGTATGGTCGCAGCGTCCATCTGGCTGCTTTCGGCCGGAACGCTCTCGGCGGTAACGCTCGGCATCAACGCGGACGGGCGATTCTTCTCCATCGACGGCCTCCCCACCTTCCTCAACGGCGTGAGCTACTATGCCGGCTGCGGCATCAGCACGCCCAGCTTCGTCACCCAGGACCTCGACGACATGCACGCTCAGGGGTTTAACTGGATCCGCGTTTGGACATACTGGCAGAACGGCGGCGAGAATATGGGGGTGACGACCCAGAGCGGCGCCGTCCGCGAACCGTATATGTCCCGCCTCAAGACGATGATCACCGAGTGCAACAGTCGCGGCATGATCCTCGATTGCTCGATGAGCCGTGATTCGAACAGTTCGACTGTGCCGGCCAACATCACGCAGCATCTGGCGTGCGCGCAGACAATCGCTACCCAGTTGCTCCCGTACCGCAACGTGTACATCGACATAGCCAACGAGCGGGATGTCGGCGACGCCCGATTCGTGAGCATCTCGGAGTGCGGGCAGTTGATCAACGCGATCAAGGCCATCGATCCGCAGCGGCTGTGCACGGCCTCCGGCGTGCCCGGCTCGCAAAGCGAGATGAACACCTTCCGGACAGTCGGCCATCTCGACTTCATCGCGACGCACCTGTGCCGCGATGCCAGTTGCCCCGCGCAGACACTCGGGACGGTGAAGCAGTTCATTACGTGGATGACCGCGAACGGTTTCCGTATCCCCGTGCACCTCCAGGAGCCGCTGCGACGCGGATACGGCTCGTACAACCCGATCGTCGAAGATTTCTACCGCGACGATACCGGGGGCAAGATCGCCGAAGCGGCCGGCTGGTGCCTGCATAACGGACAGAACCAGCTTTCCGGCGATAGCCGCCCGTTTCGATCGTTCCTGATGAACAACACGGAGGGCCGGCTTTATTCGCAGTGGGACAGCGTGGAACTGACGGTCACTCCCGCGCTCCTCGACCAGATCGGCAGCACGAGCACGCGCGTGCGGCGCTATCAGGTCGAATATACGGAACAGATTTCACATGTGGTCGGAGCCAGGGACGGGTTCTCCTGGTCCGCCAATGTCGCCGCACATTCTGCCGGCTATATGACGCAGGGCCCGTCCATCACCACCGTGCCGAACGGCAATCATCAGGCGACTTGGCGCCTCAAGATCGACACCAACCAGGGCAGCAATGACCTGGTGGTCACGATCGATGTCGCCCGCGCCGGGGGCAGCCAGATTCTCGCGTCGCAACAGGTCCGGCGGCAGAACTTCGGCGCCTCCGACGCGTACCAGGACTTCATGCTGGCATATGCCAGCAATGTGGGCGATGTACTGGAGTTCCGCACCTTCTGGTGGGATGCGGCCAAGATCAACCTGGACTGGATCACCCTGACCATCGACCCGGCGGTGGACAATCTGACCGCGCCCGTCATTGCCGAGGTCGTCCCAGACCCGGATGCCGCGATTGTTGGCATTCCATACACTCCGCAGCTCACGCTCCTTCAGGGCACGCAGCCCGTGTCATGGACGGTCACGCAGGCGCCGGCCGGCACGCAGATAAACGGCATCGGCGTGATCTCAGGCTGGACGCCCGCGCCCGCCGACACGGGCCAATTGGTGTCGTTCACGGTGCAGGCCAGTAACGCCGCCGGTTCGGACATCGAGTCATGGCAGGCGAAAGTGTTCGTCCGCGCCGACTTTGACCATGATGGCGATGTCGATCAGAACGATTTCGCCTGGTTCCAGAACTGTCTGTCCGGCGACGGCCACCCGTTATCACCGGGCTGCGAAGCCTGCGATCTGGACGGCGACGGCGATGTGGACGGAAATGATTTCGTGATCTTCGCCGCGTGCATGGCCGGCGCCAATCAGCCGCCGGCCTGCTGAGAGTTGCCCACACCACACCATGAATTCAACACTTCGATGAAGCGCTGGGCATAGCGATCGAGGTTCTCGATGTCTCCGCCGCCGCGCAGGGGCGAACACATCTCGAAGGCCACAGCGCCGCGATAACCGGCTTCGCCCAATGCTTTGAAGAACGACGGATAATCGATGAAGCCCTCGCCGGGCGGCACGGCTCGGACTTCGTCCAGCATTGCTTCGTAATAGTTCCCTTGCCCAGGATGGTGATACTTGAAGCGAGGGCGCTTCACGTAATCCGCGACCGTCGTGTGCACGATTCGCGCGCCCAGGTGACGCACCGCCGCGCTCAGGTCATCTCCATGGAGAGCCGCGGCCCATGCGTCGAAACAGGCTTTGCAGTTCGGCCGATCGACTTCGTCGATGAGATCGGCCAGGGAAAGGTAGTGGGCGGCGATGTCGTCATGGTTCTGAACGCCGATGACCACACCATATTCTCCGGCGATATCGCAGGCCTGACGCAGAAACTCCACACTGCGCCTCCATTGGGCGGTGTATTCCTCGCGCTCGTGGGCCGGCCCGGTGAACAAACGGAGAATCGGCGCGCCGAGGCGCTTGGCCATCTCCGCCCATTGCCGGATCGCAATGAGCTGCATCTCACCCACTGGAGCAAAAGACGCGCCACTGCCCGCGCCCGGATCGTTGTAACCCGCCAGACAGGGCACATCGAGCCGATGGCGGGACAGAAGCTCTCCAAGTTGTTCGAGGCGAGATCGATCGTAATCAAGGGCTGACAGGTGCGGCCGCTTGGTCATCAGCATGACGCCCGAATAGCCCAGCCGCGCGGCCCGGGGGATGAATTCTTCCAGACTCAGCCGAGCCTGTCCCCACAGACCGGCATAGCTCACCGAGTGAAGAATGGGCTTCATTCGTACAGCCTCCTGCGTGGCCCCTTGATAGATCAGTTTGATGCCTGGAAGTTCGGAAACGCCCACCAGCGTGGTTTATCGTTCCACATTTTCCACGGCGTGAGCGCCCGTTCCAGTCGCGCCTTGACCTGGGGGTCGCCGGTTCGCGCGATCAGCTTCTCCAGAAGTTCGATCTGTCCCGGCCGCACATCGTTGAAATATTGGCCCGAAGGTGCCCTCTTTTCTGGTTCGTAAAAGGCCCCGCCCGGCTGCCACCCCGACTTGCCGAACATGCCCTTTTCGACCTGCACCCAGTTGTCGGCCATCTCCTGGCCGACGTCGCCGAAGTAGCGCAGATGATAATCGCGCACGGCCGCCTCCCACGAAATGTCGGGCGACCACAGCGCGCGGGCGGCGACATACATGTTGCAGGGGGTGTACCCGTACAGGTCGGAGGAAGCTCCCGTCGCCCCCAGCTCCTTGAGAATCTGAAGGTCGCGCACGATCGTCTGGGCCGCGGGACAGATGTAAGGCGCCACCCAGCAGTTGTAGTATTCGTAGATGTAGGTGTGCTTGGTCCTGGCCATCCAGCTCAGATCGATCGAAAGGAAGCGCATGTTAAGGGCCGATTTCGGCTCGCCCGCCAGCGGCATGTAACTGTCGCGGGCGATATGGGCCATGGAGAGGAGCACATTGTCCGCAGGGGCCGGGCAATGATCCGGCATGGCATTCTCGACCGGGCCGTAGATCAGCGCCTCCACCATGATCTTCGGATGACTCTTCGCAAGGGCCGCAGCCACACGGTTCACGAACTCGATGTAGCTGATGGTGTACGCCGAATGGACGACATCGACCGGCGTCGATTCAGGGATCGTGCCCTTGGCCGCTTCCGGCACGGTCCCCTTCGTGCAGATCGGGCACTGGCAGAATGCCTCGCCATCGGGATGCCAGAGGTCGATCACTTCGGTCTCCGGGAAGCGATCGAGGAACCGCTGCATGTTGCGGATGAGCTGTTCTGTCATCTCCGCGTTGGTGACGCAGAGCGTCGGCGCTTTGCGGATCCCGTCCTTGTAGCGGAACCACTCAGGGTGCTTCTCGAAGTTCTCCGGCGGCAGCCACGTGTGCATGGTGTGCCCGCCGAAGTTGAGATGAAGGCCGCGCTTCTTGACCTCCGGTACGAGTTTTTCGCGCCATACGTACCACTTCTTCGGCTCGCCCAGCGCATTTTCGGCGGGGTGGTACCAGTTCATGCGGTTTTTGGCGACCCAGTCGATGAGCGCCTTGCTTTGCGGAATGCTCTCCATCGGGAAATCGACCAGCGCGCGGAAGTGAAACGCCGGCGTGGTGTCCACCTTGACCGCGGCCAGTGAGACTGTCGAGCGCTTCGGAACAGTATCATCACCGGGAACGCCCCATCCGCATCCGAGCCGTTCGAGCAGGTCGTACGTCGCGAACAGCGCGGCCCGCGGCGTCGCGCCGGAGATCTCGATGCGACGGTCACTCACCTGGAGAAGGTAGTGATCTTCACGTTCCGGGGGGATTGGCGCTGCGCCCGACGAAGGCATCACGGAGATGAGAATAGAAGACTTCCCGGTCGGTGCGGGAACAACCGGTAGGGAAACCCCGCTCATTTCCTTCACGTAACGCTGAAGTTCATCGACGGCAAATGCCACCGTGGACGAACTCTGGTTTTCGCCTCGGACGATTTCCGCCCGGGGCTCGCCGCCTGAGACCAGAACAAAGTCTGCTTGTGCACAGCCGAAAACAGTGAACGCCGCCGCCGCGGCAACTGCAACCGCATAGATCAAAGTTCTCACTCGCTGCTCCTTCAGTTTTCGCTTGGTGATGATTACCGAGCTGCCTGCGCGCTATTCCCCTTCTTGGCGTACAGGAACATCCGCTCGTAAATGCCATTGGCGCCCCAGACATCCAAATTGCACAGCGTGCGGACGGAGATGCGGTTCGTCTTGCCGGGTTCGAGCAGCTTGCTCACGTCCAGCTCCAGGGTGTGCGGCCGGAACCACGGCATGATGTAGGGGCGGTGGCCGGCATACCGGCCGTTGACCCAGACCCACGCCTCGTTGGCGATGGCCAGACCGTGAAGAAGGACGTTCTTACCCTTGGCGCTCTCGGGTACGCTCACATCGAACTGGTACCAGGCCACGCCGCGGTAGGGATGGCCCTTCTCATCATGCAGCCCCTGCGTGTCCCATCCAAGGGTCGCGGGCATCTCCTTCCACCCTGATAGATCCGTAGAAGGCTCCTGCCAGCGCTCGTATCGGCCGTCATCGAACGGGTCGGTGCGGAATTTGGCCGTCTCCGGCACCAGCGCGACCAACTCGCCCGCCTTGCCCGTCATCATGGCGGCCGCCTCTTCGAGCCGTTTCTGCTCCCACTCGATGCCGGTGCATGGGTACGGCTGCCAGCCCATGAACGGCGTGAGCTTCATCATCTCCGCCCTGAAGTCTGCCATCCACTTCGCGTGCTTGGCGGCGGCGGTCAGGTCGCCTTCGCGCTTGGCTTTCTCCATCGCGACGTACTCGCGGAGGTTGTCGTACATGGCCCGCTCGAGCTGCACGGCGTACTTCTGCCTTTCGGACAACGAGGCGGCCTCCGCGGTCTTGATCGAGGCGTCGAGCTTGGCCATGAGCGGTTGGGTATAAATCGCCGGGAGGATCACGTCCTCGTGCCCATGCTGCGGCGCCTGATCGAACGCCGTTTCCAGCGCATCGTAGTACGCCTTCATCGGCGCGGCCGCGGGGCCGAACCACTTCGCATAGAAGTCATCCAGAATCGCGTCCACGTCCGCCTTCGTATCCCATTCGAGCCGCGCCCGCACCAGCCGCGTGGGCAGGCCACACATCGCCCAGTTCGCCTCGTCCTGATCCGCAAAACCAATCACGCCCCACTCCTTGAGCAGCGGAATGTTGCGGCGGAGACGGTGCACCATCGGCGTGAGCGTGCCCTTATTGACCAGCATCGTGTAGTTGTAGTCGTACATCCACACCTTGTCGCACAGCTTGCACCATTGCCGGATCATCTGGCCCTGCCGCTGCATCTGCCAGCATTTCGGGTCGTCATAGGAATGGATCGTGCACGCGCAAATGTTCGCGAACATCACCACCATGTTCTTGCGCGGGTTGAAATCCACGTCCGGCGGCAGGTCCGGCGGGATGTCGCGGTTCGCGTAACCGTTCACCGCCAGCAGGAAGTCCGGAAACTCTTTGTTCACTTCGTTCAGAATGCGGTTGGCGAAGTAGAACCATTCATTGCTCATCGAGAACTCGGGCACCGGGTCGCGGTCATTGGCGCCGTAACCATCGAAGTTGTTCGCCAGCTTTGCGCAGCGTTCGCACCAGCAGCGCGGCATGCCGTCGTCGGGGCTGAACGCCGAATTGAGTCTGCCCTGGCGGGCGTCGGACTTCACCCGCTCGACGAACGATTGGATCATCTCATCGCTGGTCATGCACGGATGGCCGATCGAGCGCGTGCCGTCCCGTTGCAGGGCGAACCACTCGGGATGTGCCTTGAACTGATCCTTGGGCAGGAAACCGGCAATGGAGCTGTCGCCGGGAACACCCACGTAGTTCTCGATGCCGGGGTTCATCTTGTTGTGAATTTTCCAGTCGCGGCACTCGGCCTCCATGTTGCCCAGGGAGTGCTCCCAGAAGTTCCGGAGCGGGAAGTCCGGCTTCTGCCGAACATCCATCGGCTTGATCGCGATCGTGGTCATCTTCGGAACGACCTCGCCCTTCTCGCCGGGCAGGAACCAGCGGACACCCAGCGTATGGAGGAGTTCCGCGACGGCGTAACGAGTGCCGAGATACGGTTCGGTATCGTTGCCCGCCAGCACGAGCCGGTCCGGTTGGGTGCGGATGACGAACCCTTCTTCGCGGAGGTTCTTGGTCTTGCCCGAGGGGATCTCCAGATCCGGGAGCTTGTCGGTCAGGCTGCTGCGGCCGACAAGAATGAGCGCGCCGGCCGGCGGTGTCGCATCCGTGGCGACAGGGAGTTTCGCCCCGCTGATCTTCTCGATGTACTTCTGGAGATCGGCCGCGGCGTCTTTGGCGTTGGCCGTCGGCGTCGCCGCAGTGATGATGGTCGCCAGCGCCTTGCCGTCCCGGACCAGCACCAGTTGGGTCGTCGACGACCCTTCGCCGCTGGACGCAGCGGCCTCTCCTCTCGCGGCTGACGGTGCCGTCGACGGCACAGACAAACCGGCCGCGACACAGACGAACGGAGCGATCCGAATGAGGGCAATGTTCGTTCTCACATCAGTCTCCTTGCGTTCAGGCACGAACTGGCGATTTGCGTTAAAATAGCCAATTGATACGAGTCAGTCCGGTAGGATAAACTCCCTTCCAGGAAAGAGCCAGTCCCACGACCGGGTGCTTCATGACTTCGATTTCCTGCTGGTTGATCCTGAGCTGCTTCGCGTCCGCCCCCCCAGCCAGCGCGCCGCACGATGCCGTCGACGGCAATGCCGACACGGCCGCGGTGCCCTCGAGGGCACGAGAGCCCTGGGAGAAGTGGCTCCAGCGAAACTTGCTGCCTCCCGACGAAGCGCAATCGGCCATGTCGCGATTTGTCGAGCGGGCGTTAGCGCCCCTGCCGCTTCCCGAAACCGCGGATGCTTGGCGCGCCCGCCGTGACGCGCTGCGGCGAGAGGTGCTCGCGGTACTGGGTCTGGACGACCTCGTGCCGCCGCGCTGGAGCCTGAACGTTCAGAGCAAAGGCACCCTGCGCCGCGAGGGCTACCGCATCGAGAAACTCACCTTCGAGAGCTACCCGGGCATGGCGGTGCCCGCGCTGCTGTACGTTCCCGACGGGGTGCACGGCCGCGTGCCGGGCATCGTCTCCATCGGCGGGCACGCCTACGCCACAGGCAAAGCGACAGAGTCCATCCAACAGCGCAACATCAACCTGGTACTCCGCGGCTGCGTCGTGCTCGCGTACGACTACATCGACACCGGCGAGCGGAACACCGGGCCGGACCCGATGCACGGCAAGCCCTACGGCGGCGGGAATCACCACGGTATTCGATCTTTTTCGTTCTCCAGGCGAACGGCCACGGCGCTCGAAGTGCTCGACGGCATCCGCGCGCTCGACCTGCTCGTGGGCCGGCCTGAGGTGGAGCCCCAGAGACTGGGCTTCACCGGTGAATCGGGAGGAGGCAACAGCACTTATTGGGTCAGCGCGCTGGACCCGCGCGTCAAACTCGCGCTCCCGGTGAGTTCCGTGACGACGTTCGATTACTGGATCCGCAACGACCGCAACTGGGATTATCACCAGCGGCCGCCCGGCATCCGGCGGATCGCGGACATCGGCACGCTGCTCGCCCTGCACGCGCCGAACCCGCTGCTGGTCATCAGTAGTAAGCGAGGGACCGACGACGAGGAATTCCCGGTCGAGGAGGCGCAGAAATCGGTCGCATGGGCCACGCACGTCTATAAGCTTCTCTCGGCTGGTGACGCGATCCGTTTCGTGGAGTCCACGACCGATCACGGGTACCAGCAGGACAAGCGGGAGCAGCTCTACGCCTGGGTGGAGAAGTGGCTCCAACCGCCGGCGCCTAAGGGCGAGGCCGATCTGCCCGTGAAGACCGAAACGTTCGAGGCGCTGCGCTGCGGCCTGCCAAAGGACAACCCGACGTTCCACGACATCTTCGCTGAATGGCTCAAGCCGCTGCCGCGCACGCACGCACAAGGGTCGTCGATGCCGTCGAAGGCAACGACCCAACCTGATGATGCCGAAAAAGCCGCCCTGCGGCGCTTCTTGCGCCAACGCCTGGGCTGGCCGGATGGTTTGCCGGTCCTACGGGGTGACAACATGGGGCGTGAACAGGAGAAACCATGGACGGCGGAGTTCTGGCTGCTTCAATCTGAGCCGGGCATCCGGATGACGTGCATTCTTCTGGGTCGCCAGGATGGGAAAACCCCGATTGAGCTTGTACCCGGCAGAGACGCCCAGGCTGTCGCGCGCGCGCTCGGGAGGGGGCATCAGGTTCTCGCTTTTGATCCGCGCGGCTCAGGCGAGATGAACGACGGCGGCGGGCCCGTGCGCAACTGGGCGTGGTTCGCGGGCCGGCCTTGGTCCGGCATGTGGGCGCTCGATATCGCTAAGGCAGCCCAATTTTGCAAGGCCCAATACCCGAATTCGCCAATCCTGATCGAAGCGACGAATCGCTTCGGATGGTCGGCGTTGCTGGCAGCCGCCGCAGCTCCGGACCTGATCGAGTCAGGTCATGTGACCATCCCTTTCGCCAGTCTTCACGACCAGTATCGCGCGCAGGACGACTACGTACTGGCGGATGTGCCCGGCCTGCTGGAGAGGCTGGACGTTCCCCAGCTTCGACAACTCGCCTCGGGAGTACAAGTACAAATTGACCCACGAGGTACCCCATGAAATCAATTCAGTTGTTGTCGCTTGCCTTCTTCATCGCCTTGCCGCTCGCGGAGCATTCGCTGGCTGATCCACCAGCTCAATCAGCGCCTGCCGCCAAGCAGGAACGGGGCGTCGCCTTCGATTATGAAGAGAAGCAAGTCTACCATTCACCGCAGACGCCTGGCTGGAGCGCGTGGATCGCGCTGTGGAAGATGCGCGGCGGGGATGTGATGCTCTCATTCTCGCAGATCACCGGCGACACGAAACGCCCCCAAAACTACAACATGGCCGGTCTCAAGAAGGAGACGGTCATTTTGCGTTCCAGTGACGGCGGTAAGAAGTGGCAGGAGGTGGCGGCCATCCCATCGCCCGCCGAGCCGAAACATCCCTGGATATTTGGCGGGGCCAACTTTGCCGCCGTCCTGGAGCTTAAGGACGGTTCGTTGCTGGGAACCCGCTATGGCCGCGACTGGGGTTCCTGGGGGCCGAGAGACGGCCTCATGTTCCGTTCCAGCGATGCCGGCAAGACGTGGAGTGAGCCAACGCGATTCAACGACCTCGAGGAAACCTCCGCCTGTCCGTCCCGGCTTCAGCAGTTGCGCGACGGGACGATCATGCTCGCCTATCAAGGCTGCAAGACCGGCTATCCCGAGGCGGGCGCGTGGTCGCACGCGGGCGTCTATGTTTCCCACGATCAGGGCAAGACGTGGGAAGGCCCCGATATCATCGCCCCCGCGGATGACGGGCTGCTGGCGTATCCCGAGCCGTCATTCGTCGAGTTCGAGGACGGCGAGCTGTTCTTCCTGTTCCGCATCGAGGAGTTCCCCGACCCCAAGGACAAGAGCAAGTATGTCTCCACCCCGCGCCGGCAGTGTCTGGTCAAGAAGAAACGCGGACACTATGTGGCCGGCGCCATTACCGTCACGCAACTGCCCCACGCGGGCCATCCCGAACTGCTGTTGACCAGAGAAGGCGTGCTTCTCTACATGTGCGAGAACGGCTACTGGTCCAGTCTGGACAGAGGCACAAGCTGGCAAAAGATGGATCTCAAGCCGTCGTATTACTACCCGCAGGCGGTGCAGCTTGATGATGGCCGCATCCTGGTCGCCGGCCATGCCGGGGCCGACGATCCGTTTCCACCGCCGCAGGACATGAGCATTCACTGCCAGTGGTTCCGCGTGAAGCGGGAGAGCAAGTGACCTATCCCGCGGTCACTTGGCGGGCGCGGATTGCGTGGCCAGCGAAGCGCGGGCGTCTCTCACCGCCTTGATGTAGGGCTCGGACAGATTTGCCCCCGTCCACCAGTTCACATTTTCGGTATACAGCCACACGTAACGGTCGGAGATTTCCAGCGCCAGGCGAAGCGACTCGCGCAGTTCAGCCGGCTGGAAGTGGTTCTTCTCGGTGTGAATGGGGTCCCATCCCTTGTTGCGCCAGTCGTTGTTCATCCAGACGCCGAAGCCTACTCTCATCTTTTTCTCGTGAATGTCCTGTATCTTGGACAGGTTCTTGCCGCCGATGTGCACGTGCATGTGCAGAAACTCGAACTCCTTGCGGGTCTTCGAGGGATAGGCGAACTCGTTGGCGTCCACGAACGCGGTCTTCTCCGTTGACACCTCGAGCATCCCGTCCAGGAAAGACGGCAGCAACCCGTACTGCGCCTCCGGCAGCCGGTTCCAATCGCCGGCCATCAGCGTGTAGGCGAACGTGAACAGAATGGTGATGTCGGGATACTCGCTGTTGACCGCCTTCATGAACTCGTTGCCGCGACGGCGGGCAACAGCGCAGTAGTCCGTGAAGCTCTTGTCCTTCGAGCCGGGCTGGTCGTGATACTTGAACGTCTGCTTTTCGTACTGTTCGATGTCGAACATCCAGCCTTTGAGGCGGCCCTGGTGAGCAATCCACGCGGCCAGCTTGCCGTTGGACACGATCCCCGACCAGCCCGCGTCATCGAAGAAATCCACGTTGCCCGGCGTGACGTTGACGCGCAAAAAACAGTCGGTGAACCGATGCCGCGGCGTGGCCTGTAGATCTTTGACCGCCTCCGCGAAGGACTCGCGCTTGAGCGCCCGCGCGCCGAAAGCCAGCCAGCCGAGATCGTCGCCATTCGTGCCGATCGCGCTCACGATCGTTCCATCGAAGGGTGATTTCTCCATGATCTCGATCTGCTCGCGGAATTGATGCGTGTTGGGCGAGTCGCCTCCCCATTCGATGAGCTTTTTGACGGGCACCGGCCCCAGCGGGACGGTGACGGCGAGCAGCAACATGGGCAACGTGGTCATGGAATGTCTCCTGCCCCCAATCCTCGGATCGCATACGCCTGCAACTGTACTGACTGCCCCGTAGCCTGTCGCAACACGGGCGTCAGGTCAAGAACCAAGTCCCGACCACCGAGCCGCCGACCGCAGGCGAAGTCGTGGACGCGGTGGCAAAACCGCGTTTTCAAGTTGGAAAACGGGGTTCCACGGCTTCGTTTGGTTGTGGCGATTTTCTCGCATGTGCGTAGTCCGGTCTCGCGGACGGCCCCTCCGCGCCAATCGATTGATAACACACAGGTCGTTCCGCGTGGATGGGCATGGAACAGAACAAGGCGGCGATCACGAAGTCACGGATTTCTATCCGCTCGCCATCGTTTCTGTTACAATGCGGCGATGGCAACCGTTCCGACCCAGCACATCGAGGTTACCCCGGGTATCTGCGGTGGGCGCCCCCGCATCGCCGGCCATCGGATCCGCGTGCAGGATGTTGTCGTCTGGCACGAACAACTCGGCTACACGCCCGACGAGATTGTTTCCGAGCATCCCGTCATCACGCTGGCGGACGTCCACGCGGCACTGGCCTATTACCACGATCACCGGGACGAGATTCGCAAAGACATGGCCGCCGATGCAGAGCTTGTGGAGTCGCTGAAAGGAACCATTCCTTCGAAGCTGGCGGCAAAGTTGAATCGTCGCGATGCCTGATCGAATCCGTTTTCATCTCGACGAAAGCTGCAGCACCGTCCTAGCCGTTGCGCTTCGGAACCGAGGGATCGAAGTCAGCACGCCGACCGAAACGGGACTTCTTTCCGCACCCGACGAGAGCCACCTTGCCTTCGCACGCCGCAGACGTGCCGTCGTGGTAACGCATGATCCTGATTTCCTTCGCCTCCATGCCGCAGGACGGCCCCACGCGGGCATCGCCTACTCCCAGCAACAGACGCGTTCCGTCGGCGAGCTGATCCGGCTGCTCGTCCTGATGTGGGAGGTCATGACGCCCGAAGAAATGGACGGGCACGTCGAGTTCCTGTGAGGCGGTGCAGGCTTCCGAGGGGTGCCACCCCCCTTCGCGGAGCCGGCAGAATCGAACCCGTCTCGTTTTCCCGTCAAATGGGTGATTTGTCGAAGGTGGGTCAAGACCCACCCTACACGACTTTGCGGGCTGGGCGGGAGCGCTCCCGCTTCGCGGGCTTGGGGGAGCCGTGCGGGCGTTGCTGACTCAGCCGCTGAGTCCGCGGATCGCATAGGCCTGCAACTGTCCGCTTTCATCGGAATTGAAGAACGCCAGCCGGCCGTTCGGCGAGAGGAACGGATGCATGTGGGCCTCTGAACGGCCGGAGGGCCGCGGACGCGCCAGACAGGTGAAATCGGTCAGCGGGTCGCGGCCGGGCTCGCCCAGGCGGGCGAGGTAGATTCGCGCCTCCTCCAGGAGGTGACTGTAGTCCGTGACCAGATGCCGGCCGGCGATGTCGACGGCGAAGTGATGGAACTGCGGTTTTTCAAAATCGCGGCTCAGGATATTGCGGACGGCGCCGGGCGTCTGAGAGCCGCGATGGCTGGAGGGGGGCACCGGCAGCGATTCGATGAGATCGCAACCCCCCTTGGCCTCCCCGGAAGGGGGGGAACGGGGGGGTGAGCCCACGCTGGTGATCCCCCAGCCGGTCCGGCCCCGCCAGCATTGATGACCTTCGCAGAATTCCCGCCCGTCGCGGCCCCAGGGCATGTCGCGCAGGTTGCTGCCGTCGTCGCGGATCACGTGGATATCGCACCCCCTGCGATCGTCGGTCGGCACGAGCTTGTCAGCCGCGATCGTCTTGCGGCTGATGTCCTCCTGAATCAGGATATCGCGCCGGAGCGCCGGATCGGTCGACCGGCAGAACTGCGGGTGCATGTTGAACCACCCCGGCCCCCGGATGACCACCTCGAACGTTGCCTTTTCCAGATCGAACACCAGCAGTCCGAAATCGTTTGGAATGGCCGTCCGGTCGGTGCACGCCGAGATGGCCAGCTTTTTGCCGTCCGAAGAGATCGTCGAGAGGGGGTAAACCTCGGAGAGCCGGGACTTCCCGTCCGGTAGCACGGAGTCGATCACAAGAAGCGTTTGCCGATCGGTGCCGTCCAGATTGATACGCTTCAATGTGAGCGGCCCCTCGTTGTTCCCGGTCTGGTCAACAAAGTAGTAGAGGTATTTGCCATCAGGGGATACGGACGGCCCGGCCGCCCCCACCTCGTGCGTGAGCGGATGGAGCGAGAATCCATCCTCGATGTCGCAGAACAGGTACTGATGCCTCGGGTCGTTGCGGTCGGTATCGTGGGCATCGGCGCTGCGGTGGAGCACGAAATGCTTCGAGTCGGGGGTGAAGATCTGGGCCTCCATGTAGATGTGACAGCCCTTGACGTCCGGATCGGTCGTGATCTGGAAGATTTCCAGTCCGCGCGGAGCGCTCTTGTCCAGCAGATCCGGACGCGGTTTCGCGCCGCCCGTCCGGAGGGCGCCACAAGCCACACGGGTCCGCCGTGTCGTCGCTCCCAGCACAAGAGCCGCGCCCGCCTTCAGACACTTACGCCGCGTGAGAATGGCGCTAGTGCGCATTGTTCTATTCACACCATAACGCGTAGAGACACGCATTTTTCATCGAGATGCGGAATACAATTGCGCCGTGCTCGTCCCCTTCCCAACTGATCTTCGTATCCAGACTGTCCTGCTGAATGGGCTTCGATTTGGCGATTTGTTTTCCGTTTGAATCAATCGCTTCGATCACGATCTCGCCGAAATCGGCCTTCGCGTTGACGTGCAGACGCTCGCTGGTGAGCTTCAGCGGTTTGGTGATGATCTCGCCGCCGTCGAACGATGCTTCGAGCGACACGAATCGATCGCGCGGAATCGTGGCGAAACCGATACACCCGGCCTTGGGACCGGTGTCTTTTCCCTCGTACGGCGCGTGGCGATAGGTGCGGCCACCGTAGTAGAAGCGCAGCTCATCGCCCACCGCTATCGGCGGGTTGCTGGCCAGCGACTGGTTGAAGCGGTCCCAACTGCCGACCGGTCCGGTCGTGAAAAACGGACTGCGATCACCGACGCGCGTGAAATGGATGCCGTCGCGGCTGGCGGCCACTTGTACATCGACGAAACACGTGTCCGGCCGGGCGTGGAAAACCTGGACGAGACCGATGTACGCGCTCTCGTACGGAAACACCAGTACCGAATAAATCTCGGTGCCCGGTTTATCTTGCAAATCAGCGGTCATGACCACTGGCGAGGTGAACGGAGCGGTGAAGTTCCATTTCACGAAGTCGGGCGATTCCAGGCGACCCACCGCTCGGCCGGAGTACCATCCCTTGTACCAGTCGTACTTGGACCAGGCGGCTTCGATCTCGGGCGGCGTCTTGAGCGTCCGGCCAAAGAGCACATATTTATCCAGCGCCGGGTCGAACATCCAATGCGTCGCCCCGTCGCAGATCGCCTCGGAGGCGAAGTTGTCGATCAGTTTCCAATGAATCCCGTCGGGACTTCCCGCGACGCCCAGCCCGCGACGCTGGCCCTCGCGAAACCGGCCTTCACGCGGGCCTTTGTACTCCCAGTCGATGCTCAGATAACCCATCTTGTATCGGCGCGACGCATCGGCCTCACGCGTATCCTTGTGCACGCCAAATAGTTCTTGGTAGTAGGGAAGTGGATCAGCCCCTTTGGTTTCGCTGATCTTGCGGAAGAGGATATTGGTCTTCGCACCATTGATCGGCACCAGGTCGAGCGGCGGCTTCACCCAAGTGATACCATCGTCGCTTTCGGCATAACTGACGCCGGGCCCGCTCTTGTACCAGGCTTTGAACTTCTCGCCATCGCGGATGACTGAGCCATAGAGAATGTTAAACGGGTCTTCCCACGGTTCCGTTTGCCGAATGACCGGGTTGCCCTTGTGTTTTTCGGCGGGATGAATCCGGCGGGCCACGTTGGTCTTCGAGGCGATCAGGTAATCGTCGAGGAACAGTTGTTTCTTCGGCCCCACTGCGATGGATTCACCACGGAGGCACGGAGGCACGGAGAAGAAAAAGACAAAAATCGAAAATCGAAAGTCGAAAGTCGAAATCCCCCCTTTCGATTTTCGACTTTCGATTTTCGACTTTTGCCGAGTTGCGTGCTGCATTCTACGTCTCTCCAGCCTATTCAAGCGACATGGTCCGGCACGATGAAGGGCTTGCGATAGTTTCTCGTCAGCAGTGCGCTCGCCTGATTATCGTCAACGATCGTTTCATTCTTTGCATCCACGATCAGTTTGCGGCCGAGCTGGTAATTCGTCTCGTCGAGTTTAAAACCATCCTTGGCGAGATACTCCTCCATTCTTCCCAGCGCCTCGTAAGCGTCCTGGTTGTCCCCGAACGCCTTCGTCCGCGGGTTGAACGGCGCCGGCTCGCCGAGTCGATAGGAGATGTTGGCAAGGTGGCACAGGGCGGCTGAATAATGTCCTTGCAGCACGTCGGCGTTGAGGTCGGAGACCTTCCGACTTCGGACCGCCGCGATGAAGTTCGCGAAGTGGTCCCCACCTCCGGGTCCCATTTTCACCTCGATATCCGGGAGCGGCTCTGGTTTGTCGCTGCCGGTCGGATAGAAATCCGCGCCGTAAATCGTTCCGGCCTCGAGGTGGTAGATGTTTCCAATACCTTGCCCGTGGAACTCTCCACTGCGCAAGCCGCGCACCTCGAAGATCAGTTGCGTCTCGCCATAGTCGAAAATGGCGATCTGGGTATTGGCCGTCTGGCCCTGGTCCTTCGGTCCGAACCGACCCCCGAAACTGATGGCGCTCCTGGGCAGCGTCGCTCCTGGAATCGCCCATCGCGCGACGTCCATCTCATGCACGCCCTGGTTCCCGATGTCGCCATTGCCGAAGTCCCAGAACCAGTGCCAACGGTAGTGAACGAGGTTTTCGTGGTACGGCTGTCGAGTGGCCGGGCCAAGCCAGATATTGAAATCCAGCTCGCTCGGCGGCGGCTTGACCGGCGCAAAGCCGATGTCGCCGCGCGTGTTCTCCTTGCCGGGATCGCCGGTCTTGTAGCACAGGCCACGCGAGACGAGCAGCTTTCCGAGTTGGCCCGAAGCGATCACGGCCAGCGTCTTGGCCCGTCCGAGGTTGCTTCGCGTCTGCGTGCCGTGCTGGACGATACGGTCGTACTTCCGGGCCGTCTCCACCGCGATGCGGCCCTCGTGGATGTTGTGGCTGAGCGGCTTTTCAACGTACACGTCCTTGCCGGCCTGGCACGCCCAGATGGTGATCAGTGAGTGCCAGTGATTGGGAGTCGCGACGCAGATCGCGTCGATGTTCTTGTCGTCCAGCACGCGCCGGATATCCTGAACGGCGCTCGGCGTATTGTGCCCCTTCTCCTCCACCAGCTTGATTCGAGGCGCGAACAGCCGGGAGTCCGGATCGATGATCGAGGCCACCTGCACGTTCGGCATGACGGTGAAGCCGTCGATGTGAGCCACTCCGCGTCCGTTCACGCCGGCCACGGCGAGGCGGATCATCTCGCTCGCGCCTCGGACTTTCGTGGCAACCTGGGGCGAGTACTTCGATCCCGCTCGCGGAGCGCTGCAACCGGTTCCAAGAATCGTCCCGCCGGCGACGGCAATCGAGGTCTTCAGGAATCCACGGCGACTCAGACTCGACATGGGGGCTCCTCCAATCATTGAACTCACGGCGCGTTGGTGATCCGTACGGCTTTTCGATACCCGGTGATCTCCCGCCCATCCTCGATGGTGATGTCGAAATCCTCGTTGCGGTCGTAGCACTCATGGACGGCCGTCATCAGGCTTTCCATAAACCGTTGATACTTCTTCGCGGCCTCGGCCTTGGTCTTCTCGTCGCTCAGGACACGAATCCACGAGAGGTCGTCCAGCGACGCGATATAACCGTACGGAATCACGATCGCCTTGTCGAGAGTCGGCTTCGAGTCGAAGATTGACGGCCGTGGGTGCTCGGCCGCGTGCTGGCGGAGCGTCCGCGTCAGCTCCAGTTGCTCGACCCAGGGCAAGTGATGGTCGTGGTCCGAAGTCCAGTACCAGATATAACGCGCGCCCAGGTCATACGCCAGCGTGACCGCTTTCGGCGCGATCGCGGGGTCGCACTGCCCGTAGATCGCCGTGCCCCAGAATTTGCCGAACGGGCGCGTGCCGCCGCGCAGGAATGCGTAATAGTACCGGAGCAATTGATCGGGCGTGTGTTGGCGCTCCTGATGCGTGAAACGCGCGACGGCCTTGTCGAAAGCGGGGAGTTGATAGCGGCCCTCGTGGGCAATGCCGTTGCATCCGCCGGCCATCTGGTAGAACGTCGTCTCGTACAGTGTTTCCCAACTGGGGAAATCGTACTGATCGAGACGCATGTCGCCGGTGTTGAAGCGCTGGCCTGCGTTGGGCCGTTCGAGCATATAGCGGCCGTAGTCATCGGTGGAGTTGTAGATCGCGCGGACGCGTTTCTCGATCGCGTTGGCTGCGTCGGAGAAGTACCACAACTTGCCCTGGAGGTTCCGGTCGCCGATCAGCAGGATCGTGGGCTCGTCCATGAACATGTTCGCGCCGAGATAGTTGCTGCGGTAGAGGTCGGCCGGATATTGCAGCAAGGTCTTGGCGTCGCCGATGCCGCGGATGTAGAAAGCCGGGTGTGTGCGGACGATCCGTTCCGGTTCCCCCGGTTCCACCCAGAAGATGTTGAAGCCCGCGTCGAACATGACGCGAAAGTCGTCTTCGCTGAAGGGCACGTAAGTGTACTCTTGTACTTTCGGCGTTTGCGGGAGCCGATGGCCTTCCTTGTCCTTGAAGCCGCGGGCAGTACCCACAAGCAATTCCGGATCGAGGTCCAGGACCTTGACGTCGTCCCAGGCCTCCCAATGTGCCCCCGTGGCGACGGAGCGCAGCGACAGCACGTGGCCCAGATACTGCGCCGTTTCGGAAAGGCCCGACTGCTGCCCGCTTCCACGTGCGGGATGCGGGATGAAGTGCTCCGCGAAGCCGCCCCATCCTGGCAGCAACGCGCGGCCGGTGTGAACGTTCCGGTAGTCGAACGTCTCGTGCGCCGCCGGGATTCTGGTCAGATACCGTTGGAAACGGATCGGCTCGCTTCCGCCGGCGAGCGGGTGGCGGGAGCTCAGCGCGCGAACCTGCACGAGCGCTTCGCTCTTCGCGTCGCTCCCCTTGCGGACATCCAGTTGCCACCACACATAATCAGCGCCGCCGACCGCCTCGCCCGGCCCGCAGGTGATATCGACGGACTCGAACGGCGGAGCCGCGTCAACCTTGCAGGTCAATACCGCGTAATGCCCGATACCCTCTGGTGCAGGCGACGATGAATCGGCGGCCAAGACCCCGGCAAGAATAATTCCCAGCAGTTCTGAAACCATGTGGCGGCTCCGTTCGGCATCTCAGACCGTAACCGGCATGTAGTCTACAACAGATCGTTCGTCGTTTCCTGTGCCGTTCATTTGGATGAAAATCCGAAGATGCGCTGGTGTGGATCAGACCGGCGCGTCACAATGCGCTGCATGAATCGCCGGCTGACTTTGATCGCCCTCTGGGGAGGATTGTTCGCGACCGTCGCGGGTGTGGTCGTTTGGGCCCATTGGCCGGCCCTCTCGGCCCAGGCGATCTCGTTCGACGACGATCAGTATCTCACGCGGAACCCCCTCGTCCAGAATCCGGGCTGGGCATCGGCCAGGCGGTTTTTCGCAGAGATTCTGACCCCTTCGACCGTTGAGGGCTACTATCAGCCTCTGAGCATGATTTCGCTGATGTTGGATGATGCGCTGGGCGGCCGGCCCGACAACCTGCGACCTTTCCATCGAACCAGCCTGGCTTTGCACGCGATCAATACCCTCTTGATTATCGTGCTGCTTTATCTGCTGTTTGGCCGGCCGTGGATTGCCGCCATGGTGGGGTTGCTCTTCGGCGTGCATCCGCTGACCGTGGAATCAGTGGCCTGGATCGCCGACCGCAAGACGGTGCTGACCTCGTTCTTCGCCCTGCTCGCGCTGATCGCGTATGTGCGCTACGTGCACATCAATCTGCAATCGGAAATTGGAAATCGGAAATGGAGAACGGTGACTTCGTACTGCGTTTGCATCGGTTGTTATCTGTTGGCGCTGCTCTCCAAGCCCACCAGCACGCCGCTGCCGGTGTGCATGTTGTTGTTGGACTATTGGCCGCTGCGGCGGTTGAACCGGCGAACGATCATTGAAAAAGTGCCGTTCTTTTTGATCGGGCTAGTCTCTGCGATCATCACATTCATATCCCAAAAAAACACCTCCATTGTCTACGATCCGGGCGAACACTCACGGCTGCGCATACCGTTGATCCTTGGTCATAATATCGTTTTCTATCTCTATAAGATGTTTTTCCCGATCCGTTTGTCGTCACACTATCCCTTCCCTGAACCATTCTCGCCCACGCAGCCGATGGTGCTGGCCGGCATCATCGGATCGGTGGTTTTGATTGCCGCGTTGCTCATTTCCTGGCGATGGACACGAGCTTGTTTAATCGGCTGGTTATTCTTCTTTGTGGCCATTTTACCGACCATGGGAGGCATCGGCTTCACCAACGTGATTGCCGCGGACAGATACGCGTATTTGCCGTCGTTCGGCGTGTTAATGGTCCTGGCATGGATTCTAGATCGGTCCTGGTCCGGCGGAGCACCGAACAAAACGCGCACCAATCAGGTGATAATATGCGCGGTGGTATTGATCCTCAGTGTTTCTGAGGTACGAGCGACTCGTCAATATCTGGGTGTTTGGCAGAATACCGAAAAATTGTATCGCCACATGCTGAGTCTGACCCCGCGCGTGGGGCTGTTGTATAACAACCTGGGCAACGCCTTTTTCGACCGGGGAAAAACGGATGAAGCCATCGCCAACTACCGCCAGGCGTTGCAACTGCAACCAGATCTCGTGCAAGCGTACAACAACCTGGGATTCAGTCTGGCCCGCCAGGGAAAAAACGAGGATGCCATTGTCTATTATCGCCAGGCCCTGCAACTGAACCCGGACCTCGCGGACGTGCACAACAACCTGGGATTTGCCCTGGCCCGTCGGGGAGACACCGAAGGAGCCATCGTCGAATACAACCGGGCCGTGCAACTGAAACCAAACAATGTGGAAGCACACTATAACCTGGCCCAGGCCTATGTCGCCCAGGGGAAAACAGAGCAGGCCATTGCCCAATACCGCCAGGTTGTGCAACTAAAACCGGACCACGCGCCGGCACACTACAATCTGGGCAATGCCCTTGCCCAACAGGGGCGCACCGGGGAGGCCATTGTCCACTACCGTCAAGTTCTGCGACTGACACCGGACGATACAGACGCGCACAACAACCTGGGCATTGCGCTGATCCGTCAGGGACAAACCGAGGAAGCCATCGTTCACTATTCTCGAGCCCTGCAACTCAAGCCGGATCAGGCGAGAGTGCACAACAACCTGGGCATTGCTCTGATCCGTCAGGGACGAACCGAGGAGGCCATGGCCCACTTCCGCCAGGCCATCCAACTCAAACCGGATTACGTGGAAGCACACAACAATCTGGGGATGTTACTTCAAGAGCAAGGTCAAAGGGATAAAGCCATCGCGGAATACCATGAGGTCCTGCGGATCGACCCCAAAAACGAAAAGGCCCAGCGCCAACTTCAATCGCTATCCACACAACAAACAAACACGTCCGCGCCAGCGAAATAGAAATGACGAGTTCGCTGTCTTGTGCGATTATCGTCGACGACACAGCAGCAGAGACGCACCGACCGCAAGGAACGCCGCCGTCGCCGGCTCCGGAATGGTAATGCGGATCCAGTCGGCGGAAAACTTACTGAACAACGTGGTGTTGCCAGAAAGGCTGTTCAACGCAAAGCCGCCGCCGGTGTTCAGTTCGCCAGCGAATCCGGAGCTACCCAGACCGATTGTCGCGAGGAGCTTCCAGTCAAAACCTGGCCCAGCATCGAGATCGTTCTCAAGGTCGTACACGAGCACGCTTCCGTTATTGGGGAGGGACAGCCGGATCATGTGAAAATTCGATGCGTTCAGTGGGTCGTCAGGAACGATCGCAGTGCCGACAACGCCGCCCAAGTTCACGAAATTCAGGATCATGGAATCCCCGCCGGTGTTCGGCTCGATCCCGACGCCGCGCCCGCTGCCGGAAGCCTCACGAACGGACAGCGAATGCCGAGGTGGTATGCCTGACATGGCAGCCTCGACCGAGATGCGCATATCGACGCTCCAGCCGCCGGTGAACCCTTGAATGTAGTATCCATCGTTGCCGTTGCTGCCGCTGTCCACGAACCGGGCGGTCCCCGCCGGGCCGTTTGTCCCGTTCTGGAGGCCGGCAAAGTTCGGAGCGCCGAAATCCCCGGCGGCCAGATCGCCAAAGCCATCGCCGACCTTGGTCATGGGCGCCGCCTCGGCGTCGGGAGCGACGGTCATCTCAAACCAGTACGTTGGTTCAGGAGGGATCGGCATGGCACTGGCGGCAGGGGCGAAAACGACCGCCACCAGGATCGCGGGGAATACAGCGCAGCCACTCCTCGCTCGCATGTCTTGTCCTCCTGAGTCGAGCGTTCTGGTTCCGTTATGCGATGCGTCTGCCGGGCTGATGGTGAGTTGATGCCTTTGGAACGACGTCCGGAAAAAAACGAGCCCCGCCGCACACCTGCGACGGGGCTCAATGAAATGCATAACACGCCTTCCATCAGGCCGGTCAGGCGATCTAGCGTCGGCGACGCATCACCAGCGGGACGCAACCGAGGGCCAGCAGGCCCAGCGTGGCCGGCTCGGGGACAAGATCCCAATGCGCTTGTGGATCGCTTGTTCCAGTCTCTACGCGGAACCAGTCCAAATCGAAATTGGCCAGAGTGGTGCTGCTACCGCCCAGTGAGCCGATATTGAAGCCAATGCCCGTGATTTCGCCGGCAGCACCGCTGCCACCCATGTTGGTGCTGGCAAAAGCGACATTATCGCCGTTCCCATTATTGACGTCGCCATCGGTGCTCGTATAGAGCACAGCCGTACTGGATGCTCCGTTAACAATGACGCGGTATTGTCTCCAAACCGTGAGGTCAGCGAAGCCCGCAGTATCCACGGGGTTGGTGCCATTCACAAATGTAGCCCTGTCGAGTTTCATCTGCAGTCCGCGCTGGTTGCCGCTCTTGAATCCGAAGGACTTCGCACCACCGCCGAGGGCTCATTGCTCTGCAAAACCCTCATATAGAAGTCAACATTGAAATTGCTGCTGGCGCCCATCCAGGCGCCACCCGTATTGCCTGATCCAATGTAGAATCCCTGGTTGCCGCTGCTGAGGTTATTGTCCAGGAAGGTCATGATTCCGCCCGCGAACGTGCTGCCGCTGGGGCCGTTGGTGCCCGAGCCGGTGGCCACCAACAAAGTGTGACCGTTCACTGTTCCCGGAACCGTGTCGGGGGAAGCGGTCATCTCGTACTGCTCGGTATAAAACACAGCCTTGGCGTTGCTGGCGTAGATTCCGATACTCACCAGCGCTGCCGCCCACAATACCCAACTGTTCTTTCTGGTCCGCATTTCCGTCCTCCTAAAATAAACAGATGCTCGGGCGTTGTTTACCTGTTGCTGCTGTTCGCCGGCAGCGGTTCGGACCGAGCCTTGTCTTTCTGCTAAGCGTGACGGTCTTCACCCAAAGACCGCGGTAGCTCTTAAATACTCTTCAACTCTCCCTATCGATCAATTAGCCGTCGCCTCAGCGTTCCTGGCCCTCGGCGGGCGGAACCCTGAAGCCATTCGCAGAATTCAGCGTCGGCGACGCATCATCAGCGGCAACAAGCCAGTGATCATCAAAGCCAACGTCGCCGGCTCGGGAACCATGATCGGGTCGGTGGCGCCCAAGGCGGCAGAGTCATTGATGCGAAGCCAATCCAGCGAAAACTTGCTGGACCGTGTGTTGCCGCCGGATTCGCTGTTCAGTTCAATTCCACCGGTGGTGGTACTATTCAGTGAGGAGGGCCTCCCGGTGTTGCCCGTAAGGCCGGTGTAGGTCCCCAAGAGGTTCCAGTTCACGCCGGCGCCGGGGTCGAGATCGTTCTCGAGATCGTACAACTTCAGAGTGGTATTGTTGGGTATAACCATCCGGACCATGTGGAAACTGGTGGGGTTCGCCGGGTTGTTGGGGACACTGATCTCCTCCGTGCCAGTGCCGGTAACATTAATTCCGATCCTGAACCGGAAAGCGTTTGGTGCGGCAACCGGACCACCCAGTCCAGCGTCGTTACTGTTGAGGAAGCTGATAGCGCGACTGTGGTTATTCGCCTCGGACACAGCCATTGCGGTGCGACCGTTCGGGTCACCACCGGCTCCAGTCGTACTGAGCTCAACGAAAATGCGCATATCAACGGTGTAGCCGCCGGCAAAACCCTGTTTGAGCATACCATTGTTGCCGGAGGTGTCGCTGCTGTCCACGAATCGGGCGGTGCCGGCCGTGCCATTGGTTCCATTCTGTAAGCCGGCAAACCAAGGACTTGCGTTATCGGTGGTCCCATTGCCAAAGCCATCGCCGGCTGAGCCGGTGACATTGGTCATCGGCACCGTATCGGACAATGGGGAGACAGACATTTCATAATTGATCTGCGCTGCGCTCGCCCCGGCAGCGAAGACGCCGATACTCACCAGCGCTGCCGCCCACAATACCCAACTGTTTTTTGTTGCTCGCATTTCCATCCTCCTCGAGAGAGATGTTCAACCACTGTGCATCGGGGGCTACTCTTAGCTCCCAGCCGGTCGGGCCTAGCGTTCACACGACCCGGCAAGCGCAATGGTAATATACACGAGAGACGCTTTTCCAAACTCCTTCAACCCGGTTCCTCTGGCTCGATCAGATTTGCCCGTCCAGAGGCAACCACATGAGCGGGTCCGCTGTGTCGTTAAACCAAACCCGTCACGATCAGCGAACTCCCAATAGACGCCATCCTATCACACGGTGAGCGATTTGCAAGAGAAAAAACGAGTTGACACGTGTCATTTTGTGTTTTTTTCCAGGCCCGTCTCTTCCATATTGAACATAACCTGTTGTCTGTCAACATGTTGCAGCGATTTTTCGAGGTCTATGAAATCCAAAAAAAGTTCAAAGTTTGTCGCATTGTGCCAAAAAAACCTTTGCATTACTTCCCCCCTTCCGTTAGATTATGGTGGGAGCTGGGACCATCTACCCAGGTCGCGCGAGGTAACTCACCTCACCGCAACGGTGGGACGGGAAGGAAAACCAAGGTGACACGTGAAAGTACTCGTGTTCCTGCACTGATTGGGATCGTGGCTTCGCCGGCTGAGCGCGCGAAAGCGGCGATCTACACGTTCGAGATGACGGTCTCATCCCATGCCGACGTGGTGCCGATGACGAAATCCTTGCTCGGCCGTGATGGAAACAGTCTGCCTATATATTATTAGGAGGAGCGAAATGAGTACCGGAACATGCCCACCTTTTTCTTCTCAGAGGAGGACTTCGATGAGTCGCAAAATTGAATGTGTTCTGGCCAGCGTGATGCCCGTCTGCCTGTTGGCACTGGCTCTGTCCGCTCCATCGGCCCGCGCCGCGGTGTATAGCTGGGATTTTACCATCAACCCAACCGCGGAATCGCCCCCGATGGTCCAATATATTGGCGATCCAATATATCCTAACCGTTATACGGGCTCCGGCGGTTTCGGCGTGGGCGCGGGTTTGGTTTGTGGCATCGGCGAGTTCGGAGAGCAGAATGCCAACCCAAGCCTAGACCTCCCAGGCGACTACGGGTTTGTCTACAATACCGGAGCCAATACCCCGTTCACCGCTGAATTCAAAATCAAGGTTTTGTTGAACGTGGATGAGTCCGAGGGTAGGGCGATGTCCTTCTGCCAGGGCGACGGCAATGGCCGCGGCATCCGGTTGCGCACGGGCGATATTGCTTTTGTCGGTAACGGCAATCATGGCACTTTTAGTCTCGACTTGACACAATACCAGTTGATCCGGTTGTCGGTGCCCAATACGGGTGGTGCCGCATTCTATTTCTGGAATGGCACAAGCTGGACCGGTCCGAACAACTTGACTGGCACCATGGGCGGGACCGGCATTGCGGGTGAATTATCTGATCAAGGCGTCCACTCGGCTTTCGAGCTCGGCAGCCTCGCCGGCAGCTCCACTCAGACCGGCAAATTCCAGATTGACTATCTCCGCATTGATAACACCCAAGCCTTGACCACCGAAGCCCCCCTCGAAGATCCTACTGCGGAACCCGCTATTTGCGTGGAGACAGTGACACCCACTGGATCGCAGGCGATCACCGCTTTCCCAGGAGGTCCAGGAGCAGCGTTGCCCCAGGTGCTGCACTCGAAGGGGACACCGGGAACTTATTGGTACCGTCCCATCCTCCATCCGACATACACGATTGTCAGCGGCGACCGCTTCGTCTACGACATCTACACCAACAACGCCAGCCCCTACCAGAGCGGTTCCGTCGACATCGAAACGACAGGCGGCAGCCTCCGCGATTCGGGCATCAAGGACCAGAACAGCCAGGGTGGCCACCCCGGCACCAACATTGGCGCCTATGCTTACCACACGTGGTATCACCGCGAGTTCAATCTCGACGACACCCCTAATCCAGGGTATACCCTTCTAGGGGCTTCGATTTGCAACTTCGAAATGGCTCACGATGGTTCCAACCCCTCGCCGTCGGAATTCTTTGTCCGCAACGTCAAGATCATGAACGGCACGACGGTCAAGCTGGTCGTCTTCGACCCGGATACCTGGGTCACGGATCCCGACGCTACGGGTTGTTCTCCGTCGAATAATGGCTACACCAACCTCCTGGGGCCGCAAATAGACCCCGACCCAACCGAGACTACTTTGGTCAATTACACGATCACGAATTCAGGCAACACCGAATTCGGCTGGACCGCGAGCGTAGTGAAATGCGATGGAACGGCCCCCGATTACACCTGGCTTAGTGTGAGCCCCACGGCGAGCATTACGAATCTGGTTGCGTGTGCGACCGCTCCGGTCGTCGCCACGGTGGATACCACCTCGCTGGCCGCCGGCGGGTCGTACCAGGGGTATGTGAAGTTCACCTCTACTTGTCCGGTGTCGGCCTGCCTCGACGAGCCTTTCACCTACCCGAATGCGAATGACTGTGGTAATTTTTATTCTGAGCCCTGTTTGGTCGGCCAAGGCGGGTGGACCAGCACTAACCCGTCCGACCAAATCCAGGAATTTTCAATTAATGGCGGCACCCAGCTCAGGCTGAACGGCGGAGGGAATTCTGATCCCCCGCACCATAACGCAACTCACGCGGTCAGTTGCACCGGCACGGTGATCTCGGTGAAGGTCGATGTGAAGCTCGGCGGTTTCAGCAATCCAGATGCCTATTTCTGGTCATTACTGGCTCACGATGCCGCTGGAAATGAATTAGGTCGATGGCTGGGAACACAATCCAGCGTGGATGCGATCAGCCTGGATGGCGTCTTTGCGGCCACGTCGGGTGGAGCATTGACCGGGTCTTACCGAATGCTGGAGATGCGCATCAATACCGGCTGTCGCACGACAGGTTACTATGTCGACGGGTCGTCCACGCCCCTGGTGACGTACGCGTGGGGCACCGCGGCCGCCGGCGCCGTTGCCGACGTCCAATTTCGGGCGATCCAGGGGCGAGCAACCAGTGCGACCGATTATGTCTATCTGGACAATCTATTGGTCTCGGGTTCGAATGACGTCATCCGTGAAATCGATCTGAACGTCCTGGGCTGCGCGATCACGGTATTGGATCCTCGGATTCGGATCATCGGCCAATGCCCCGATACGGCCACCACCACAGAGGAATTCACCATCAAGAATACCGGTGCGTTCCCCTGGACCACCTTCGGTGCCGTACAAGAGACCGGTGCCGGCGACAGTCAACACAGACCCTGGCTCAACACCGTTTTTGCATACAATCCTTCTCCCGGTCCGGTGGCGGTGGGCGGCACTGCGACGGTGACCGCGACCATCAACTGGAATCTGGTCAGCGTGAGCGAGGGGGCCAGCATTCTTTTCAGCGCCACTGGCGGACCCGGCTCGAATTGCGATGGCACCTCTGTGTTCGACAAGCCGGAGGATGGGGGTCTCAATACGATCGTTCTGACAGCGCCTACCGCCCCTGGCGGCTTCAAGATCCTCTACAACGGTAACAAGTACCCCGGCGACCCCAGCTCCGCTGGGGCCGGGTACAAGTTCGCACTCGACGTCGATACGTTGAATGACTCGGGCACGATCGTGGGTGACCCCGATGCCAGTGATGGTCAGGCTTACAAACTTGTCGATACGACAAATGCAGGCGACAAGACCAAGTGGCGGCTTGTCCAGGATGACGGCATCACGCACGCCGTGATCGATCCCAACGTCGGCGCGACCATCGTCGCGCGGGTCAAGACCACCTCTTATACCAACGGCGACGGCAACACACCTTTCCAAGCGAATCTCAAGATTTTTGACAGTCAGGTCGCCGCCGCAGCGTTCTGGGGTGGCCAGCTTGGCCAAGTTGCCGAGGTCAACAGAGCAGTTCCGCAACCCGTGCCCCCCGACCCCAGCTTCTCCTGCGTTTCCAATGTGTGTAACGGCGGGCCGCATGACAGCCAAGCGTGCACCAGCGATGGCGATTGCAGCGCCCTTTACCACATCATTCGCATGACCTCTCAAAACCTCGGCCCCGCATACGGCACCCAGGTCAGGATCTATCTGGATGAAAACCCGGCGCCGGTGGTGGCCATCACGGGCGACTCCAATGACGGTGGTGGAGATGACGGCCTTGGTTTTGGGGCCGACAGGTCCACTGCTGCGGGGCAGACCATCTTCTTCGACTGGATCACCGGCACGAACCAAGGTGTGTTCGCTCCGGGCGAGGAAGACGACTGTATCGGCAGCCTGATTCCCCCGAATCCTTGCGCACACCCGGCGAATGTGTCGTGGGCGGACACAGACCACGACGGGGACGTGGATCTGGATGACTGGGCGGTATTCCAGATTTGCTACACCGGCCCGGATCTCGGGCCCATCCAGACCGGGGCGGGGTACGATTACTGCGCGTGCATGGACCGCGGCGATGACAATTTCAATACACAGCCGGACTTCGACGGCGACATCGACCAGTACGATTTCAACGCTTTCAATAATTGTTACACGGGCCCGACCATCCCGTGGACCCCAGTGCCCGAATGCAACAACA
>CAYLLT010000068.1:0-8774 GCA_964384465.1 uncultured Planctomycetales bacterium
TGAAGTTGCGGATGAGGGTGCGGTCGAACATCGAAGTCGGAGGAGATCTCCATCAAAGTGGGTATAGGAGCGGCGAACGTGCCGACGCCGAATCCAAGTCTTGCATTGTAGCCAGCTTAGCCAGCGGGGGGAAACATGCGCCCGGGACGTGCGGACCTCGCCTCTCTCCCCACCTCGCGCCCGTCAGGTATACTTAATGTTAAAGGAATCGAAAGGCCTTTAGCATGAGCGACAAACCGGACTGGAATCTGCTTCTCAATTTGCACCAGTCCATCCGTCACGAGCAAACGCTACGAGCCACCGCGATGCTCGCAGGACTGACGGCCGAGGCGGCCAAGCATGCGGCAGTTGCCCAGGCCCACGCCGCTGAACTGGAAAGAGAAATCGGTTCCTTGAGAACCGCCCTGCGCCATCAAGGGGAAGAAACCGATCGATCATCCAGGAAAGCTGCCCATCAAGCGGACATTCGTGACACGATCTTCAATTTGCGAAAGACCATAGAATCTCTGGCCGATACTGAACCCGGACAGGAGCAGCCCACAATCGACTTCTGTGAACATCTGAAAGAGATCGCACCCTCTCCGTCTGACTTTGATCAAATCGCCGATAAGGATTACTGTTACGCCACACGTGAATTGCTCGACCGCACAATCGTCGACCTATGCCAACTCCGTGATGCTTTTCTTTTGGACGAGTTCCGTCGATCTGTTCACTCCCTCTTGGAGCAAGAGACGGACGATCCGATGGTGCGATTGTGGCGCCATCTTGAAGTCTCCTATGACTCGGCTCTCGAAACCTTGCGCAAAAACAAGACGCTCGCAGCGGATTGTGAAGAGCTCCTTCAGCGAGTGAAGGCGAGCGAACAGGGAGTCAGAAGCCTTATGACCCGGGAGCAAATGACAACCGTCGAGTCCCTACATGCTGCGAAGAGGAACTTTCTAACGCGAGGAGGCCATGATTGCGATCATGCCCGGATCATGGAGCTTGTGGAAGTGGTCCGCTCGGTACGGCAGCATCTTCAGAATGCCTCGCGATCCCTCTTCGCATACTTACTTGATTGGCTCCAGTGCGTGAAAGCATGGGAGGGTACGACCCTCGCGCCTCACCTACGGGCGCTATTTAACCTGAGATGCATGATTTTAGTCTGCAAGGTCGAGGGCCAGCCCCATCCAGAGGTACTCCGACTCGTTCAGTCGACTGGGAAGAGCATCGGCTTGACAGGCAGCGAGTTTGACCGACTCCTTAACGAGACGAACTCCATCCGAATGTCCGAGTTCGACGGAGGCCCCAAGGATGCGGAGGAACTCATCGCGAATCTGGTGACGGTCGCGGCTGTCAAAGGCGTGATTCTGTCGCGGGAACGTATTCTAATCGAGAAGCTTGCATCAGCCCTCAAGATTTCCTCAGAGGTTGTTGACGAGATGTCGGCCCGATTGCTTAAAGAATTACACTCTATGCGTGAAGCACTCGAAGTGCTTGTCGCCTTCGGCGAGCAACGCCCCGAGGCTGAGCGTTGGATCAAACGAGCCATGCGGCTTCACCCCGGCGATCGCGCTGCGGACGAGTGGGTGCGGCTAGCGTATAAGGAGAGAAGCGCGGAATGAGGGGAGGTGGTCATCTTCGCTCTGTTACTGTTTGGAGGGCGCGACGACCTATCTGGCATAACTCCATGATCTTCGTTTCTCTCGGATACAAGTGGTGAATCCCCCGCATCTTACTCGCTTGTATGGTCTGCCGGATGCGTGTCATTGCCTTCTTTTTGTCTTTCCATTGTGCCCACTGGGCTTTCATGCCCCGCCAGTGGGACTCGTAGTCACAACAGAGACCCGTGGCTTTGGTATCGACTGGAAAAAAGCACATCGGGAAAATGAAGTGGCACAGCTTGCTGGCGAACACCACTGAGTTCGATTTGAGGCCCGAAGCGAGGACAAATAGAGGTTCGAGATCCTCCCACCGGAGGACGAGTATGGACGGCTCTCTTTTTGTCTTCGCAACCAGTCTCTGGTACGCCTTCGAAATCTTCGGGAGCGCGTCTTTCCCACGTTTGTGCATTTCGGATTTGGAGATCGGACGGAGCGCGCGCCATTTCGATAATCTGTCCAGAGTTTTATCCCACCAAACGTCGGTAAGGCCGAACGCCTTCGCGTTGTAGATTTCGTGGTATTCAGAATTGAGGAGGTCGGGCCACTTGGCCCAGTTTTTCCGCCACCACCGAAGTCCAGCGTCCAGATTGTTGAGCGTTAAGATCATTACTTCTTCTCCGTGCTTCAGCGTACATCCTCGCACGCCGCCATGGACCGCGACACCTCGTAATAGAAATCCACGTGGCCGGGCGTGTCGATCAGGTTGAGCATGTACTCCCGGCCGTCCAGCTTGTAGAAGACGGTCGCGCGGTTGGCCTTGATGGTGATGCCCATCTCGCGTTCGAGGTCCATGTCGTCGAGGAACTGTTCGCGCATCTCCCGCGGCTGCACGGCGCCGGTGGTGACCAGGATGCGGTCGGCCAGCGTACTCTTGCCGTGGTCGATGTGGGCGATGATGCTGAAGTTGCGGATGAGGGTGCGGTCGAACATCGCGAGCGGGATCTCCTCAAACTCAATACTGTAGCACCAGCAACGAGCATCGCAAAGTTGGTTTGAAACCGCCAAGACGCCGAGACGCTAAGAGGAGAAGAGAGGCGATATATCATCGAGTCAGCTCGACGGCTGGACTGTGATCAACAGATGTTGAGACCGTGAATGAGTGGAGAGCGCCGTTCACTGCAAAACCGGGTTCACTTTACGATTATCCGACCCAGCATCACGCGTTTATCTTTCACTGCCACCGCCCATTTGAAATCCGGGCTCAGGCTGAAGGTGGCGCCAAGCTCCTGATCCTTGCCCAGGTAACTCATTTTCAGCGTCTGCGTATCGATGAATGCCTGCCGCCCCGGATCCCATTGCAGATACCGGTCCGACGCCCACGTCACGCTCCCCTCCCGCGCCCAAGGCCGATCTTCCTCATGAAACAGGAACTCTCGCTGCTCCTCCGTCTTCACATCGGTCACCACCACCTTCTGCTTCTCGAAGAGCTTCATGCGTTTTGCTCCCCCCGGCGAGACATCCTCGCCCAGCTCCATCGACTGCTTCACCTCCTGCATCTTTCCATCTACTGGATTGATCTCATAAGCGCCTTTGGGTTGCGTTGGCTCCCACACTAACACCTGCGCCAGCGCCCGAAGCTTTTGCTCCTCGCCTTGCCATTTAACGATCTTCAGCAGCTTATCGTCTGTCTCAACCGTAGATGTATGTCCGGTCTGATGGTCCTGCACCCACAACATCGATTCATTGCCCTTGCCGTTCTGACGATTCTGCCATCCGCTGACGACGACGTACCTTCCCCCGGGTGATAAACCTTCGATCCCCACGCTTGTGAAGCCCGTCGACCACGGGCCGGCGAGTTCTTCCCTGTTGCCTTTGGCTCGGTCCACCCGCCACAGCCGCACCGGGTCTGCCGACGACACGGCGCCACGATCCTTCGCGAGTTGCTCCTTGATAAGGAATACCTCGCCAGCGTGGTCCGCCATAGCCACTTCGTACACAACCCCTGCCATCCGCGCGATCTCCAAGCGTTCGTCCGGTTTCTCCGGCCGAACGGCGACCACCCGGGTGCCAGTTCCTTCCCGCTCAAACAGCACGACGAAAGGCGTGGCGAACTGCCAATGCGATGTGTTCCCTATTTCCCGGATATCCTCGATCTTCGGTCCGACCAGCGTAATGCTCGGGTCCATCTCCGGTGTCCGGGCTGGCCGCGCGCCATCGCGTATTGCCCGCGCCAGCGTTTGGATCAGATCAGCGCGGTACTCCTCATCCTTCTCCGAAAACTCTCCCTCGCCGGCCACCAGGTTGTAATTAAAGAACACCTCCACCTCGACTCCCGCATCCTGCAGAAACAGTTTCGTCGCCGTCCAATTTCCATTGCCGCCAAAACCGCCTGCTTCCTCGCGACCCATTCCCTCTCCCAGGATTGCGAGGTTAAACTCCATCGGGGTCAGCGGTTCGGGCCTTTGCGCCGGAGGAAGCTGCTGATGAAAACCTTTTGCCACTGCCGCCAGAAATCGCGCTCCGGCCTCTCGATTGCGCGCAATAAGCTTGCCGGTCGAGAACGCGAACCTGCTGGAGCGATCATCGGCTGGTTTGACTCCGATGGTGATCTCTCCCATGCCATGCTCTTCCTCCGCCACACAATCAAACGCCACCCACGTCCCGCCCTGTTCAAACCATGGATCTTTCTCGATCGGCCGCTGGTCCTTCCTGACATTCCGAACACGAAACGTCAGGTTGCCCCAATCCGCACCCTCTCCCAAAGTCACTTGCGCTCGGCCCTTCTCGCCGCTCATCAGATCCGTCCTGATTCGGCCTTTAGGCTTCTGTTCCTGGTTCGTATCGCGCAGGTACGCCAGCAGCGCTCCAACCAGAACAACCGATCCGATGGCGATCCAGTTCGTCCGTCGATTCATGACATGGACCTCTCACGCGGTACGATGTTACCGGCATTTACCGTCGGCTGCACGGCCAAGGAATGGCTGCACATGATAGCTGCGTCCAGTGGTTTCATAACGATCATTTCGTAAAAGGTTCAGGCTCGACGGTCAGATTGTCCAGGTACACGCGGATGTTCGATCCCATGGCCCAGGTGGTCATGGTGAGCCGGCCGAGGCTGTGAGCCTGGCAATCGCGCAGGGGTAGTTTTGCGGCCACCGGCTTGCCGTCGGCGGAGACATCGACGGTGAGGGCGTCCAGGTCGAATTTCAGCGCGAGGCGATACCAGCGGCCGCTGGCGGGAGCCTCCACTACCGTCTTGCTCTGGTCGCCCTGATAGACGATGCGCGAGGAAGCGCCCCAATACAGGAGGGCGACCATGCCGCCCGGTCTGGACTCGGCGTCGGGGGCCGCGCTGAAGAAATCGATACGCGTGTATGTGTCCGTGGGATTGGTCTTGGGGTCGCCTTTGTAGGCGATGTCGAAGCTGAGCGTGCAGACTCCGCCCTGGATGGTCGGCAGGGTGAGCTTGTCGTTGAGCGTGCCGCCGGCCCGATCCGGCGCCAGTTCGATGGCCTTGCCGCTCTTGCCAGCAATAAATGCACTCTGCACGCCGGCGGAACGCTCGCTTTTGACCCACCCGCCTTGGCCGGCGAGGGGCCCGTCGTGGTAGAGGTCGAAGGTCTCGCGCATCGACTGAGCAGTCGGCGCTGCGGGCGGCGCCGGCGGTGGAGCGGGTTTCAGATCCCGTTTGGGCGCCGCGGCGGGGCGCGGCTTGATGCGACCCTGGAACAATCCGGCGATGGTGTCCTCGTCGCCGCAGTGTTCGCGGTACGGCGAGTAATTGTTGCCCGGATAAGGCAAAGCGCCCGCGGTCGGCCGCGCGCCGGTGCAACCCGGCATGCACGTGCCGCGCCGGCCGGGCAGGCACAGGTACACGCGGTTGCTGCACCAGATGTTGGGCCAACTTCGCACCTCGTGGTAATACTGCTTGAGGAAATCGCGCCGCTGCTGCGGTGCTTTCTGGGCGAAGCCGGTGATCTCGTCGTAGCCGCCGGAGCAGATGCACGCATTGGCCGTCTGGCAGACGTAGTTGTCGATCTCCAGCAGCACGGGCAGGTCGGCGGAGTCTTCGATGATGCCGATCAGGTCGCGGGCGTCAGGCATCGCCGGGTTGATCTCCAGCCCGTGCGGATACGTCTTGGTGTAGCGGGCCGTGACGGGTAGCAGATGTAATCGAGCAACTGGCGGCCCTCGTGCATCCAGCCGGCGACGTGCGAGGTCAGCAGCACGCCGCGGCGGCGAGCGTTCTTGGCGGCGTAGTCTTTGGCGAACTTGCATATCTCGCTCAGGGCCTTGCCGTCGCGGTCGTTTTCGCCCACCAGCGCCAGTCCGCCGAACCAGATCGATTCAAACCCGGCCTCGATGTATTCCTTCAACAGGTAACGAAAGTAGAGCTGCGTTTCCGGCCTGGTGATGTCGGGTACGCTCGCTCCCTTGCCCCAGCGGTCGATGTGCGGCCAGTCGCGGGCGAAGAAGTTTTCGTAATGGAAGTAGTGCAGGTTGCCCTTATCGTTCGGCGAGGGGGCGCGCTTGACGGTGAGGCCGTTCTGCTGCATGTATTGCCATAGCCACGGCGGGATGAGCGTGGTGTCGGCGTTGGGGCCGATGTGCTCGGCAATGAAACCCTCGACGATCACGTCCTGAAGCCCGCGGGTGGCATGGAGATTCGCGAGGCGGAGCTTGCATTTGTCCCAGTAGCCGCGATCGGGATAGGACCGGCCCCAACTGAGCTCGCCGCCGTGAATGAACTTGGCCCCGGTGCGGAGGAGGAAGGCCTTGGTCCGCTCGAACTCGGCGTCATTGAACGCTTGGAACGACAGCGCCTCGAAATGCGCGACCGCGCGATTCAGGAAAGCCTCGATCTTTGGCTTGGTGAGCTGGGCCTGGCCGTTGAAACCCCAACTCTCCGCGGAGAGCGCGGGCGAAAGCGTCGGCGCCGCCAGCAGCACGGTGAGTACAGCAGATGCAGGTCTGTTCATGTCGGCGGTACTATACAATCCGCGTTGGGCAAATAGAATCACATCCCGGATGGCGAGCCGCCGGGTTTATCCCGGAGGTCAGCGAAAAACAAGCCGATACTTCTTTCAAGTCGAGGAGTCCGATGCGTATTAGATTCCGCGGTTTAACTGCAATCACGTTGTCGTTGCTATCAATTTCGACGCGCTCAGCGCACGCCGCCACGACGCAGCAACGCTATTATGCGTATCCGGCGGTGGAGGACCGCTATGGTGTGATCGCGCCGTGGTACCAGGGGCAGAACGGGCAGTGCGATTTCCGCGTACGGGTCTCGGCCGAGACGCTGAAGCGCTATCCGTGGGCCGACGCGGACAAGGCGCCGGCGCCGGCCCCGGAATACATCTACAACGGGAACTGGCAGATCACGCCGGAGGGAGCGATCACGATTCCTCCGGAGAAAGATTGGAGCAACGGCGATCTCGGGCAGCGGGCGGCGGCCACGCTGATGGGACTGGTCGAGTATTACCGCTACAGCGGGGATGCGGCGGCCATCGCGCACATGAGCATGATCGCCGACGTGCTGCTCGATCACGAGCAGACCGGTGCCGATCATCCGTGGCCCCACTTCCTGGTGAGTTGCCCGACCAAAGGCAAGCCGTACGGCCAGGCAGACCCGCATGGGATGATCCAACTGGATATCGTCGCGCAGGCGGGCATCGGAATGCTACGGGCGTATCAGTGCGCGGGGAATGAGCGCTGGCTGAAAGCGGCGGTGCATTGGGCGGAGTTGATGGCGCAGAAACGCAATCGTGATCCGAAGCTGCCGCCGTGGAACCGTTACGCCAATCCCGAGGACGTCGGGTGGGAAGATACTCAGACCGGCGGCGTCGTCGTGCTCCTCCAGTTTTTCGATGAGTGCATCCGGCTGGGGTACACCGGCGCGGATAATTGCATCGTGGAGGCTCGCGACGCGGGGCGCGCGTATCTTCGCGATACGCTGCTGCCGCGATGGGCGGAGGACCCGACGTGGGGGCACCACTACTGGGACTGGCCACATCCGGTGCAGGGGGTGATCGTCACGGATGCGGCGGCGCACTATCTCATGTCGAACCCGGAAATATTTCCCAACTGGCGCAGCGACGTGCGGAACATTCTGTCGCTGTTTCTGAACCGGTCGAGTGTTTCGCCGAAATCCAACGGCGATGTGTACAGTGGGGCGTGGGCGTATCCGGAGGGATCGAGCTGTTGCGGCCGATCGCTGGACAATCCGCCGCCGCTGATCGCCCTGGCGTTAGCGCGGTACGGCGTGCTGGCTGACAGCGCGTGGGGCCGCGAGCTGGCCCGGCGGCAGGCGATCCTGTTCACGTACGATTGCCACGAGACCGGCGTGGTGGAAGACAACATCGACGGCGGGCAGATCATCGCGGCGAACTGGTTCAAGGCGGCGCACCCCGGCGCGCTGCTGAACGTGCTGGGGGTGATGGCGTGGCTGCCGGAAGTGCTGGGGCCGAACCGCGAGAATCACATCATGCGCAGCACGTCTGTGATCGACCTGGTGCAGTATCGCAAGGGCGAGGTGGAGTACTGGATGTACGATGCTCCGACGGGAACGGTCGATGTGCTCCGGCTGGCGTTCCGGCCGAAGAAGGTCATTGCAACTGGGCCGGACGGTGAAATCGCCCTTCCGCTGCAACCTGACACTAAGATGAATGCATACAGTGTGAAGGAACTGAGTAATGGTGATTGCATCGTGACTATCCGTCACGATGGTCTAGTGAGGATCGTCATCACAGGGGATGATGCCCAGAACGTAGCAGGTCACACCAAACTTACATTTAGAGGCGAATGGATTCTCTCAACAAACCTGGATCCGACAACTGTACGACACGGCATAGCGCTGATTGATGGCGATTTTGAAAAGAATATGAAAGATTCAGCCATCGCCGGCGCGGAGATGATCCATACCTTCAAAGGGAATCAGGGTCGCGTTGTTGGCATTGTGGATTCCTACGGTGGTCTGGCTGATGTCTATTTGGATGGCGTGAAACAGCTCGTCGGCATCGATTGCTGGAACCCGGACGAGAGACACCAGCAGGTGCTCTATCATCGCAGCGGCCTGAAGGATGGCGAGCACACGCTGAAGATCGCCAAGGCTGCCCTGAAGCGGAACAAGGACATGCAGCTGTTCGCGACGCTGTACACTCCGCCGCCGTGGATGAAGACGAACAACGCGGC
>CAYLLT010000068.1:8784-9543 GCA_964384465.1 uncultured Planctomycetales bacterium
AGAGGGAAGAACGTGTACGTTGATGCGATGCAGTGGTCGGCGGCGACGGGTGATGCGGGGTCCGGCGAAGGCGGGGGGCCGACGGATGCCCAGCGGTGGATTTTTGGCTATACCGGGCGAGACGATTACGTCGATACACAGGGCCACGCGTGGCGGCCGGCCACCGAGTTCGTCGTGCGGGCGGGCCACCACGTCGATTCGGTCGCGGCTACCTGGTGGACGCAGCGCCGCCGGCTGTTCATCGCCGACACGCCCGATCCGGAGCTGTATCGCTACGGCGTGCACGCGCCGGAGTTCACGGTGAACTTCACCGTCGGGCCGGGCACGTATCACGCCCGGCTCAAGTTCGCCGAGACGCGGCAGATGGAGCCGGCGAAGCGCGCGGTGAACATTCACATCAACGGCAAAAACGTGGTCAGCAACATGGACATCGTCGCGACTGCGGGCGGACTGAACCGTGCGGTGGACCTGGTCTTCAACAACCTCGAACCACAACACGGCATCATCGACATCCGCCTTTCCGGCAGCGACGGCGGCGAAGCCATCGTGCAGGCGATCGAGATCGCCCCTGGGGATGGTGGAGAAGGTGCGAAACCAACCAGCCTTCCGGCTGCACGCTAGAGCGATTCCCACATCACGGTACGAGGTCCATGATTGCAGAGCCCGGCAAGTCTGTTCTTGTCGGTGCATTTATGCGAAAAGTACGCACCAACAAAAACTTGCGCGTGCCACCCAAGACGCGCCTGTTCAACATGTGAT
>CAYLLT010000068.1:9553-33239 GCA_964384465.1 uncultured Planctomycetales bacterium
TCTTCCCGTCCGCCGCCTCGAACAGCGCCCGTTCTCGGAATTGCCGGGCCCCCTCGATCAACTGCGCCCGGTCGATCTCCTTCGTCGGTTCCAGCGTGAACGAAAGCTCCCGCCGGTCGCGAATGGTGAACGGGATGAACGCCTCCGCGAACAGATCGATCGGCGGCACCTGGTACCACGGCGCATTCAGCTTCTTGTGCGTCTGCAATGTCTCATAGCCTTCATGCTGAAGAATGATTTCATAATCGCCGTACCAGGTGAAATCCACGCTCACCGGCGACGTGCCGATCTTCTCGTCGTTCAGCATCACCCCCGCCCCCTGCGGATCGGTGTTGATGCTCACCGTCCGCCGCACGCACGCCGTCGCCAGCAGCGTGCCCCCCAGTGTAACCAGTAATATCCAGCGAATTCCACTCACGTCGACACCTCGATGATTTCCGCCGATAGCGAATCCGTGTCCACCACCGCCACCGTACACCGCCCGTTCACCCAGCCGCAACACTCGCCGGGATTGAGAAACAATTTGCCGTCCCGCCGATCGTTGACCACCTCGTGCGTGTGCCCGGTGATCACCATCTCCGCCCGGGCGATATCCGCCGCGCCGCACCAGTCGATGAAATGATGCACCAGCACGCGCCTGCCGCCCGCCTCGAACGTCAACGGACCATCCTGAATCTGCGGCAGGACCTGTTTCAGCCCCTTGCGCTCGCCGTCGTTGTTCCCATAAGTGATATACAGCGGTCCTTTCCACGCGAGCAGCCGTTTGGCCGCAAACGGCGCGATCACATCGCCGGGATGCACAAGCGCTTCGACGCCGCGTTCCCGCAAAATCGCCAGACCCGCATCGATCGTCGGCAGCCGGTCGTGTGTATCCGAGATCACGCCAATTCTCATGCCGACCACCCGTCACGGCCCACGCCCGTGCCGTGGCCGGACCGCCAGAGCACGAACCGATTACGCTCCCGGCTTTATACCGCCGCCATTCCACCCCGACAAGCGTCCATTGTTCGCCTCACGCCCGACTACTACAATTCGCACCACCTGAACCGCCGGGAGAGCATTTCCCAAAATTGGAAATCGGAAATTGGAAATCGACAATCCGAGCACAATCCGCAATCCGCAATCCGCAATTCGCAATCCGCGGCAATCGTCGCGTCGTTACCGCATCGTTCAAATCTCTTCGATCGTGTCCGTCTTCCTGGCCGTCGCCTATGCCACACTGCCGCTGTGGCTGCCCACGGGATGGCTCGGCCGCCAGCTCAGCGAGCAGCTCGCCGCCGACTTGCAGCGTCCGGTCCGCATCGAACGCGTTCGCATCGGCTGGATCGACGGCGTCATCTTTGAGAACATCACGATCGCCGGACCACCTTCCGAGCCCGACGCCCCCCTCGCGCGGATCGGCCGGATTCGCACCGGCTTCGATCCGCTCTCCACCGCCATCACCAACCGAGTCGATCGCATCGAGATCGTCCAGCCGCAGCTCTGGCTGCGAGTTGACGAAACAGGCAAAGTCACCAATCTCCCCGAGCTCGAGGGGCGGCGGACGGGCCGCCTCCCATCCCTCTATTTCATCATCCAGAAGGCGGCCTGTCATATCGTCGCGTCCCACGTCGAGGAGACGTATACCGTGGACCGCATCGAGATGCGTCTCGACCCGCGCACCGGCCTCCTGCGCCTGCTCGGATCGGCCACCGTACAGCGCCCCCAGCCCCGCCCGCCGCTCACTTCCGTCGGTCGTCTGAATCTGGACGCCAGGGTCATCGTCACCCGCCTGAGGCGCGATCGTGCCCTGCGCGGCAACATCCGCATCGACTGGAGCGATATGGCCCTCAGCGATCTCCCGCTGCGGCTGGCGCCCAACCTGCCCATCCAGCAGGTCGATGGCTCCACCACCGGCCAGCTGACATTGGCGCCGCAGCCGGACCTCGGCGTCGATTTCAATCTGTTCATCGACTTCAACCGCGTGAAGGTTGTGCGGGCCGGCCTGGATCGTCCCGCTCAGGTGCCCGATGCGCAGGTGCGTTGCGACGGCCACTGGGACCCGAACACCGACGCGATCGTCTTGAATGATTTTCAATACGATACGCCCGCCATCCACGTCGCCCGCCCGCCGAAACGATCCGATCCCGCGCTGAGCATCGACCCGAAGGGCGACTCGCCGTTCGCACTGCACCTGGCCGGCACGATCAAAGATTGGCTCGCCCTCCGCCGGGAATTCCCCGAGGTGGATACTTTCGTCAAAGGCGTCGGCGCCACCTTGGCCGGCAGTGCCGAATTCGCCATCGCCCTGACACAGCAGCGCACACAGGACCGCTTTGAACTCAGTGTGGACGGCATGCGCTCGGACTGGCGTCTCGCCGGCACGAACGGCGAGTATCTCGTCGCCGGTATCGACGTGCCTAAATCACTGGAGCTCGAAGTGCTCAGGCACCGCCGGACGCGCCGCTTGTCGCAGCCGCGCGTGCAACTGCGGCTCGGCGACCTGACTATGGCACTCAAAAGCGAGCTGGTCCTGCCCGACCCCGAGCCGCAGGATAAGCTCCTCTGGCTGCGCGAAATCCTGCCCACGCTTCGTTCCGAGCTGACCGTCAAGACCGACCACATGGAAGAAGTATTAAAGACGCTCCCCTTCCTCCAGCAACAGGCGGGAATCACCGATGCCCGCGGGCCTATGCAGGCCAGCATCTCTCTTTCTCCCGCGCAGAACACATCTTGCTTCGAGTTCACTGCGAACCTGGGCCCGCAAAGCGTATTCTCTGCCGCCGACGCCTTTATCAAATCGGCCGGTCTACCACTTTCATTCCGCTTCGGAGCGGTACTGCCTCATACCGCGACCGGTCGCCTCGATCAGCTCTGGATGGAGCTGGCCGGCGGCAACGCCCGCGTCATCCTCGATCGCCAGGCGGCCGGAGTCGATTATCGCTTCGCCTTCCTCAATGAAAATGATGATGAATTGAGCGACCGGCCCATCGCTGTTGATGCATCCTGCACGCTGCCGCTCCGCATCGACCATATCGAGGATCTGCTCGCGCTATTCCCCCGCTGGCAGCAGGTCGCCCTGTCCGAAGTCGCACTGGCCGGTTCGTTGTCGCTCGAACTCCAGAGCAGCGTTTCCTACCGGCCGCAGGATTGGCTTCTCCGCAGCACGTTGCGCGCCCGCACCGACGAGCTGGCCATCCGCTGGGCTGACCAGATCGACAAGCCCGCCGGAATGCCGCTGCTCGTCACGCTGTCACACCGCCTTCAGCAGCTCGCCGCCGCCCGCGAGCACGCGCTCGCCGTCAACCTGACTCACCCCGCCGGCGAGATCTCCGGTTCCATCGCCTTCGCCGGCGGCCAGAGCCGCGAACCCGGCGACGATTTTGAGACCGAAAACTGCGAGGTACGCATCGACGACCTCGCCGCTTTCATCGCGTTCACGCCCGCTCTTCACCGGCTGCTGGAACCGTATCATCCGACCGGTCCGCTGGATTTCCGCGCCGCAAGCATCCGGACCGGGGATCGGCAGACGGTTTCCCTCTCGGCGGATGCGACCGGCGCCGCTTTTGTCGTCCCCGGCGAGCCGCCCTTCGTGAAACCCGCCGGCACGCCCGCGAAAATCGTGCTCACCGGCCGCGCCGAGGAGCGGGCCGGCAACGCCCGCGAGCAGTCCTGGACGCTGGAGGCCGGACATCTGGAACTACCCGGCGCCAGCGTCAAAACACTTTCAGGAGAGCTGATTACCGGCTGGCAGCCCGGCCGGCGCCAACTCGCGCTCCCCTCGCTTCGCCTCTTCGCGCGCGAGGGTCCGATTCCCATTCTGCAATCCGCCGGTCTGCGCGCCGCCGGCACGATACGATTCGACGACGCGCTCGCCGACATTCACCCCGATATCCGCCGGATCGTGGATGAGTACAAGCTGGCCGGCGATTGCGGATACGACGCTCACATCGCGCTGGAGCCGCACGCGATCGTTATCGACGGCCGCGTGGATGCCGGCCGCACCGCTGCTTCCATATCCCTCCAGAATCCGGTCTGCCCTACGCTGCGGAAAGGATTCGGCACCCCCGTCACTCTGGCCTTCGACCTGGGCATCGCCCGCTCCGCACATCCGGGCATCTCCGACATCAACGTCCGCAACGTCACGCTCGATCTGGGCGGAAATGCGGTCAGCACGCATGGAACGCTCGCCGCACAGCCCGAGCCCGGCCGGCCGCCGCAAATTCGTGACGTGGCCCTCACCACAAGCCTGCGGCTTGCCGACGCGGTCGCGGTCGCGGAATTGCTCCCCGGCGGCAGCCTCGCCCCGCTCGGCGGTAACTGCGACGCCATGCTGAGCGTGACGCGCGATGGCGAGCGTTATGCGCTGGGTCCGGGGAATCTGCGATTCGATAACTTCGCGCTCCGCACGCCGGCCGATTCGCTCCGCCTCGATGGCGAGGTGAACTTGGCCGGCAACACCGCCAGTGCCGATCAACTGCACTGGACGTGGGGCCCCTCCAGCGGCGTGATTTCCGGCGTCGTTCGGGAAGAGAATGGCGGCAAAACCGGCCGGCTCGGCGTGGTCTTCGATCATCTCGATCTCGTCGATCTCCAGCAGCGGCTCACGTCAATCTCCGCCGCGTCACAGACCCGGCCGGCCGACGACGCCGAGCAGGCCGCCAACGTCCGGCGGGTGCTTGCCGAATTATCGAAATCGAACCTCAACATCGCCTGCACCCTGGGGACGCTTCAGGCCACGCTGCCGCTCAACGTCAAAGTCCTTGTCGATGCCGCCACCGGAAATGTCGTCGTGAGCGGCGGCCGGATCGACGCCACCTTCCGCTCCATCGTGGACGGCGGCGCCGTCAACGGCACCTTCGAGTCCGACATCAGCGCCCCCGATCCGACTTTCCACCTGGCCTACTCCGCCGAACGCATCCAGTCCGGTTCACTCGTCGATCGGTATCTGTCCCTCACCTTCCCCGGCATGAAAGCCACCGGACCGCTCACGCTCATCGACGAATCGACGGCCAGGTTCCTGCCGGCGCCCGACGATCCCAACTACCCCACCGGCAAAGGCGAGATCATCATCGCAGGCGGCACCGTCGAAGGCCGCGCCGCACCCGAGTGGCTCGCCCGAATCTTCCCCGGCCTCAACATCGCCCAATTCGAGTTCTCCTACATGCACTCCTGGTTCGAGAAGCTCGCCACCGGCCGCACGCACCACGTGATGATCTACCAGGGCCGCTTCTACAACGTCTATATGATCGGCTACAGCGACGCCGACGGCCGCATCAACTACGAAGTCGGCATCGACTTCCTCGCCGACTTCTCCAGCAAATACTGGAGCGAGGTGGGCCAGGGCCGCGTACCGCTCTTTAACAAAACCGGCCTCAAGCTCCCCGACGGCACGCTCACCGACGAGCAGGTCAACTTCGTCCCGCCCCAGCGCATCCTCGATACCGTCCTCATCAAAAACAACCCCGTCTTCACCGCCTACCATGCCGTCCGCAAACGCGTGATGAAAGAGCAGTAATCCATCCGAGCCGCGAGCGCAAGCGAGCGGTCGTACCACCGACAACGTACCATTGATCCTTCTGCCTGACCCGTTACGATGATTCAAGTGTCATTACCTTTGGCTTACTTTCTAACCTGGACCTGTTACGGCACATGGCTCCATGGCGATGAGCGAGGTTCGGTCGACCTGGACCAGAATGCGCCGGATACACCATTCCTGGCCCCCAATCCAAAACGTCTGCAATGGACACAGAAGCAGCTCTCAACCTCCCCCATTACACTCACTGTTGCTCAACGGAACGTTGTCCATCAGACTATTGAGGACCACTGCCGCATCCGGAACTGGGAGTTGCTCGCGGACAACATCAGAACGACACACGTCCATGTCGTCCTTTGCTGCGGCGAGTATCCGCCGGAGCGGGCTATGGCTGAATTCAAGAGCTGGAGTACGCGCCGATTACGAGAAGCATCCCTCCTTCCTCCAAACTGCAATGTCTGGACGCGCCACGGCAGTACACGTTATCTCTGGAAGCCCGAAAGTGTTGAAGGAGCGATGCACTACGTTCTGGAATGTCAGTGAGGGACAGATCGTCTCACCTGAAGGACCGCTCGCTTGCGCTCGCGGCTCGGATGGCACCTGACAGGATCCGAGCCGCGAGAGCGGTCCTGTCACAACGTAACGAGAGGAATCTCAAAGCATGCCCTTCCCCGATCTGCAATCATTTGTGGCCGAACTCGAACGACGCGACCAGCTCCGCCGCGTCGGCGCGGAAGTTGACCCGATCCTTGAAGTCGCCGAGATCGCCGACCGCGTCATGAAATCGCCGTGCCCGGAAGGTCAGGCAGGTGCTCCGCCCACCGACCCCGTTCACGGCACACGCGGCGGCCGGGCCCTGCTGTTCGAGAATGTCCGCGGCAGTTCGGTTCCCCTGCTCATCAACGCCTTCGGCAGTTACGCCCGCGTGAAGCTCGCCCTCGGCTGCGACGATCTCGAATCGCTCGCCGCCCGCGTTCAGCAACTGGTTAAGCCCGAGATCCCCACCACGCTGATCGAAAAGATGAAGAAGATCCCCGACCTGGTCAAGATCGCCGGCTACTCCCCGAAGATCGTCAAACGCGGCATCTCCCAGGAAGTCGTCCACACCGACGACGCCGACCTGTTCTCGCTGCCCATCATCCAGTGCTGGCCCAGCGACGGCGATCTGGAATCAGAACCGGAGCCAAGGCGAATTGCGGATTGCCCGGCTACGCCTAGCGGCTTCGCCGCGGCGAGCGAATTGCGAATTGAGGAACCCGGGTATCGACCGTCTGAATTCAATCCGCAATCCGCAATCCGCAATCCGCAATCGGGTACCGGCCGCTACATCACTTTCGCCGGCATCTATACCCGCGACCCCGACACCGGCGACCGCAACATCGGCATGTACCGCGTGCAGCTCTTCGGTCCCAAACTCGCCGCCATGCACTGGCACATCCATCACGACGGCGCCCGCCACCATCGCAAATGGGCGGCCCGCGGCGAGCCGATGCCGCTGGCCATCGTGCTCGGCGGCGAGTCGGTCCTGCCGTATGCCGCCACCTGCCCGCTGCCGCCCTCGGTCAGCGAGCTGCTGTTCGCCGGCTTCCTCAACGGCACCGGCATCGAGCTGGTCCCGGCGAAAACCATCCCGCTCGACGTGCCCGCCAACGCCGAGATCGTCATCGAAGGCTGGGTCGATCCCCGCGAAAAGCTCATCGAAGGCCCCTTCGGCGACCACACCGGGTTCTACTCGCTCTCCAGCCCCTACCCCGTCTTCCGCGTCACCGCCATCACCCACCGCCGCTCGCCGATCTACCCGACCACCATCGTCGGCAAACCGCCCATGGAGGACTACTACCTCGGCAAAGCCACCGAAAGAATCTTTTTGCCACTGTTGCAGATGCTCATCCCCGACGTGCTCGACTATCACCTGCCGATGTTCGGCGCGTTCCACAACTTCGTCTTCGTCAAGATCCGCAAGGAGTACCCCTATCAGGCCCGCAAGGTCATGCACAGCATCTGGGGCGCCGGCCAGATGATGTTCAGCAAGTTCATCATCGTGGTGGACGAGCACGTGAACGTTCACGACGAGCAGCAGGTCCTCTTCCAGGTCGGCTCGAACGTGGACCCCCGCCGCGACATCTGCATCGTGGACGGCCCGCTGGACATCCTCGACCACGCCGCCCCCGCCGAGGGCGCCGGCTCGAAGATGGGCATCGACGCCACCCGCAAAATCCCCGGCGAAGGCCAGGTCCGCCGCTGGCCCGCCGAACTTGAAATGACGCCGGAAAGGAAAGCCCAGGTCACCCGCCGCTGGAAAGAACTCGGCCTTGATTAGCCGGTGGATTTTTTAATCGGATACTCGGGAGATAAGCTGCCTGATAACTTTAGAGTGTACAAAAAAGTCCGGGGGGCAAGCGTATACCCGCTCGTGCCCCCGGACCGGCAAAGTGGACGAATCGTGAAGCACCCTATGTTCAATCCTCTCTCGATGATCAGCAACCGCGTTTTGAGAAATCTGCTTCTCATCGTCGAGCGTACACCATGCCCACGACTTCGTCATTCAGACCTCGTGGCCTGTAAAACCACCACTGCTCCGGCCGATCTTGCAAGACGAGCCACAGAATCTGGCCCAGGAATTTGGCTGCCTCCTCCATATCTTCGTGACATGCTCGCACAAGTGCCTCGCGTGGCGTCCCGCCCCAATCGCCGCTTGCAAAAAACGCGCACTGCACTTTGTCATGCCCATCGGCATAGTCGTTGATTTCAGCAACTACCGCTTGATAATCAGCGTCGGACAAATTGGCACGTCGGCTCCGAAACTCCTCCTGGTGTGGCAGGTGGTTTGTCCTCTTTCCTTCGGGGCTTATCAACATAGGTGTTTTCTCCTCTTAAAACACTCGGGGAGAGGTCACATTATGTTTTCAACCCGCATAGCTCGGATGCGGCGTTCTGGAAATAACTTCCCCGAATAGCAGTGTACTGATCTCATGCACCCGCGGCTGCACCCACTGCTCGCGCGAGCTATATCGGTTCGGGTGGCACCACCGCGAAAGCTGCGCATACGTCTGCGTGCTCAGCCATGAGTAGCCGGAATTCTCCAGATCCTGTTTGAGGTTTTTCCCGAGGCCGGTGACGAAACGCTCGCCGTAAGCAATCAGTTCATGAACTAGAGCCTCTACCCGTGCCCGGTCACAATCGGGTTTGATCGCCTCACGTTCCCCCCCAAATCCGCTAGATGAGAATCGCTGCTCACCCTCCGATACCATCCCCACTTCAGAGAGCGAAATGCTGTATTTTTTCGCCACTTCGCGGAATTTGATTTCGGGGATCTCCTTGAAATTCACCCCAAGGCGTTCTAGCTTGGTTCTTCGTTGCGGAGGGATAACGTTCGCCAACACCATTAGCTCAACACCGCGATCCGAGTAACGTGCTTCCACATCCCCGAGATAGTCAATCAGTTGAGCAACATGCTCACGCTGGAGAATGCCTCTCTTGAGTTCCACAACGAGGAGTTGCCCCTGCCTATCCTCAAAAATCAGGTCCGTGATCCCAGAGGGAAAAGCCTCCTGCGACGAGACCAGCTTTAGTGGCTCATCAAAGAATTCCTGGGGATAATCTCGGATCAATCTCTCCATGTCCGCTTCATTCATGTTCGTGCCTCCCTTTCTGACTGGACCTTTAAGCAGTTCCTCACCGCCCGTCTCCATCCGCAGGAGCCAGGAATCCAAACGCTGTCGATAAAAGAGCGCCTTTCCGGCGAACTCCACATGAGGCACTTGCCCTTCCGCGATCAGCCCCCGTAGATGCCGCTCGCTACACCGAAGGTACGCCGCCGCTTCGTCCACCGTCATCCATTCGTACGTTCGCTGCTCCATTGCATTGAGATAGTACACGATTTGCATAAATAATGCAAACTAAATATCGGTCGTTTTTAAATCTTGACGAAAATCTGGATTTCGTACGCGTTTCCGTCATAAGCAATTCACTGGTCTGGATTTGCGCACAACTTGGACGGCAATCCGCCACCGTTGGCTTGGCAGGTTTCGTGATTTCTTTGCGGGGCGCGGTAAGCTTCACGCCCCTTTCCACACGCGCAGGGAGGATTCGACATGACCGTACTGAAATACGCCGCTTCCGTCGTCATTGCCCTGTTGGCGACGGTGCCGATCGCCGATGCTGCCGCGAGGCCCGTGATTCCCGACGACTTCCCCAAATTCATCGTACCCGGCCACGACGGCGAGATGGCCATCCTGCGGGAGCTATATTACCTCCATTACCAGTCCGGCGGGCCGCTGGCCACGTTGTGGGACGAATGGCTGTCCAGCCCCACGCTCTGGCCGGCCGTGACCACCGGCGGCCGCATGGACAGCCTGCGCAAGAGCTGGGCCGCGACGCTCTCCGGCCGGATCATGGACGCCGAAGGCTATGTGGCCACGCATCAGCACGGCTCGATCGCCCACCAGCATGGCTGGCCGTTTCCATTCTGGGGGCAGGGTGGGCCCGGCACCTGGGGCTGGCACTTCGCCCTGCCCAATGTTCCACCGGGTTTCCACAACACCCAGGAGAAGACGCAGGAGGGCTGGGAACTCACCGGCGGCGAGGACAAAAAAATTGCCGACGGCACGTGGAACATCGCGCTGACCGCCCCCCGCGCCGCCGTCCGCACGCCCGCACTGCTCATCGAGCCGTTTCAATCGCCGTTCATCCAGCTCCGCTGGCGGACCACCGGTCTTGAGGACGCACAACCCTATCTCGAATGGACCACCGAGGCCGAACCCAAATGGTCGCCCGATCGCAGGTTCTATTTCCCGCCCGCCACCGCCGCACAGGGCGTGATCTACACCATGATCCCCGTTTTCCAATCGCCCGCCTGGAAGGGCCGCATCACCCGTCTCGGCATCAACTTCGACAACGCTGCCGCCGCCACCGCCGGCATCCAGGCCCTCTTCACCCAGTACGACACCCGCCACACCATCAACAACCAGAACTTCCTCCGCGGCTGCTGCAACTACTTCTGGTGGACGCGCGACCTGAACTTCCTGCGCGACAATCTCGCCCGCATGCGCACCGCGCTGCTCTACAGCATGACGGTGCTCGGCGGCCGGAGCGAGAAGTGCATTGTCGCGCCATACGTGGGTCACGACGGCCGCAGCGGCTTCGACGTCGCCCCCGACGGCAAGAAGACTTTCCACTCCGGCCGCGGCATCGGGCACAACTACTGGGACATCCTGCCCATGGGCCACAAGGATGCTTATGGAACCATTCACTACTACGACGCGCTGCTGGCCATGGCCCGGCTGGAGGAAGAGATCGCCGCCCATCCCGAGTGGGACCTGCCGGGCGGCGCTTTGCGGCAAGACCCCGACGCCCTCCGGCAGCATGCCGGCGAAGTGAAGGCACACGCCGGCCGGCTTTTCTGGAACGCGGAGACCGGCCGCTTCACTTGCGGCATCGACGCGGACGGCAAGGCGCACGACTACGGCTTCACGTTCATCAACTGCGAAGCGATCCACTACGGCTTCGCCACCGATCAGCAGGCCGATTCGATTGTGCGGTGGCTCTCCGGCGACCGCGTGGTCACAGGCGACACGTCGCAAGGCAAAGACATTTATCATTACCGCTTCGCTCCGCGGGCCACGACCCGCCGCAACATCGAACATTACGGCTGGTTCTGGAGCGGCCCGGAGACGATCCCCTGGGGCGGACAGGTGCAGGACGGCGGGGCCGTGCTCGGATTCTCGTACCACGACATGATGTCGCGGCTCAAAGTCCGCGGCCCGGATAATGCACGCGACCGTCTGAATGAAATCGTTCAGTGGTTTGAAGAGGTACAGAAAGCCGGCGGCTACCGCGAATACTACAAGGACGGCAAGATCGGCATGCTACAGGGCGGCGGCACCGCCGGCGCGCTCGGGCTCGACGCCGAGTTCTTCGAGAGCATTCTCGCCCCGCAGATCATGATCGACGGCTTCCTCGGTTTCCGCCCCCGGGCCGATGGCTTCGAGCTGAACCCGCGTCTGCCCAAAGACTGGCCGGAGCTGACCATCACGCGCATCCACCTGCATCGCATTACTCTGTACGTCACCGCCAGCACCTCGACCATAACGCTCGCCACGCAGGGTCAATCCCCCTGGCCGCTGCGCGCGTACCCACCCGCCGGCAAGTGGCGCGTCCAGGTGCTCACACCCGACGGCAAGGTAATCGAGGAATCATCAATGACGTTGAAACCCGGCGACGGCGTCCCCCTCCACATCGCCGACGGCCACAAGACGAAACTCTCCCGCGAATGAGAAATCGAGAGCTCAGGCGGGTTCCGGTTAGGCGGCCACGTCGGTCGGCGGTATCGGTTGCGGCACGCGCGCCGGACGCGACGACCGCGGTGGCATCTTTTGCAGGATCAGGTACCAGAGAATTCCGAATACCAGCATACCGATACTGATGCCCTGCGAGACGGTCAAACCGAACGTGTCCAGCGGGTTGTCGATGCGGATGCCTTCCTCGACGAACCGCTCCATCGCGTAGAACATGATCGCCACCGCCATCACCGTGCCGTGCCGCTTGCGGCGGAAGAAGTACGCATTCGTCAGCCACGCCAGCAGCAGCGGCCCGATGGTCGCGTAAATCTGGGAGGGATGCACCGGCCGCGTCCGAAATTCCGGCCCCTTGAGACGGTGCCCCAATTCCTGCGGCGTCACCTCGAACTTGTCGAAGTGCTCGATCACCGACTCGGAAAAGGCGATCTCCAGTTGGGCCCGTTCATATTTCGCGGCGTTTCCGGCCAGCTTCTCGGCTTCAGTGCGGGCCTTGGCCAGCTTCTTCCTGGCCTGCTCCAGATCCGCCAGCTTCAGGAAATCTTTCTGGAGCGAATAAATCGGCATGCCGCTTCCCTGCGGCAGCACCAGGATCATTTCGGCGGGCAGCGTGACCAGCCGATCCTCCCACTGCTGCTGAAAGGGCATGCTGCTGGCCGGGAACCGCACCGCCCACGGCAGACTGGCCGGGCATGTGCCGCCCCAGCAGCAACCGACGAGAAAGCATCCGATCCGGCCCACGCCCATGCCGAACAGCAACGTCGGCGCGTAGAGATCGGAATACAGTCGGATCGACAGGCCTTTGACCCGCAGGTAGAGCACGCAAACCGCCGCCGCCATCAGCAGCCCGCCGTAGATCTCAAATCCGCCGGCGGTCAAATTCAGCATCTGAAGCGGCTGCCCGGCGAACTGAGTTTTCCAATGATGGATGATGTAAAACGTCCGGCCGCCCAGCCAACCGAAAATCAGCGAGATCAGCGCGAGGCTGAGCACGATGTCCGGGTCAGCTTTGACCTTGGCTGCCCGGCGGGTCATCCACCACGTGCCGACGAGAAAAGCAATTACCACCATCGCCCCGTAACTGGGAACGGAGAAGTTGAGGCCGGGGATTTTGAAGAGTTCAGGACGCATCGGCAGGTCAGGAGCGTAGCACGATGTCGCGCTCGCGTCCACTGTTTAGCCGCGACCCGAAGCGGAGCGGGGGCGTGACCGTCCGGGCGGGTGTCATTATCCATAGGACCGCGGCAACTGGTTGCCGCAAATCTGCCCACCGTCGGAGGGCGGCAATCCGCCGGGGGCGGACCGCGGTCCGGCTTCATCTCCGCTGCGCTGAGAATAACCATTGACATTGGTCCGGACGGAAATTATTGTAACGCGCTGTGTGCAGGTGAGGGGAATGTGGGGCGCAGCGAGCCCGAGAGGTTTCCTGGCGCGGTGCCTTGCGGGCGCGGACCTCACTCTGAGCATCTGATGATCGAGCGAAGCGGTTCGTTTGGGCGATCGGTAAGATGGCGGTTGTCGTTACGCAGCCGCATATCGGAACGCACCATAATACATATGCACATCGTGAGGCTGAGCAAGTGGTGAACATCATCTTCGATCGGATCCTGGTCGCGGTCTTTCTGATCGGCACGAGCATGCTGGCCGTCTACGGGATGCATCTCTATGTGCTGATGTATCTCTTTCGGCGGCGCCACCGGCCGAAGCTCGCCGAGCAGCGTGCGTTTGTCGATCGTTATCTGAACGAGACGCCGCCCGAGGCCTGGCTCGGCGTGACCACGCAGATCCCCATTTTTAACGAAGCCGAGGTGGCCACGCGCGTGATCGCGGCCGTCGCAGCCATGGACTATCCGCGCGACAAGCACAGCATCCAGGTGCTGGACGACAGCACCGACGAGACGCGGCTGCTGGTGGACCGGACGGTGCGGCGGCTGCGCGAGCAGGGCGTGAATATCGAGGTGCTGCGGCGGGAAAACCGTGCGGGTTTCAAGGCCGGCGCTTTGAAGGCGGGTCTCGAACAAAGTGTGCATCCGCTGGTGGCCATCTTCGATGCGGACTTTGTTCCGCCGGCGGATTTCCTGAAGCGGGCGGTGCCGCTGCTGGCGCGCGACGAACGGCTGGCATGCCTTCAGGGCCGCTGGGCACACCTCAACCCGGATGAATCCTGGCTGACGCGGGCACAGTCGGTGGGCATCGACGGTCACTTCGCCGTCGAGCAGGGGGCGCGGGCCTGGAACAACCTGATGATGAACTTCAACGGCACCGCGGGCATCTGGCGGAAGGCCGCGATCCACGACCCCGCCGTCGGCGGCTGGTCGGCCGACACGCTCACCGAAGATCTCGATCTCTCGTACCGCGCACAACTGGCGGGCTGGAAGATCGACTACTGCCTGACGCTGGCGTGCCCGGCCGAATTGCCGAACACCATCGGCGCGCTGAAGGCCCAGCAGCGGCGATGGGCCACCGGTTCGATCCAGACTGCGGTCAAACTGCTGCCGCGCATTTGGCGCTCACCGCTGTCGCTATGCCACAAGGTCGAAGCGACCGTGCACCTGACGCACTATTCGGTGGCGCTGTGGATGGTGTTCCTGGCCGTGCTGGCGCGGCCGATGCTCGTGATGATCGATCCGATCCCGTACGCCTGGTGCTTCATTACCGGGTGGTGCTTGGTGGCGCTCAGCGCGCTCGCTCCGCCGGCCGTCTATGGCTATGCCCGGTACGTGCTCGGCGGCGGGTGGTCGGGTCTGCGGACCATTCCGTCCATGATGGTGCTGGGAACGGGTCTGTCGATTAACAACGCGCTGGCCGTGCTGCGCGGGCTGTTCACGCGCGGCGGCGAGTTCGTGCGAACTCCCAAATCGGGCAGCACGCAATCGACGAGCGCGATGAGCCGGTACAAGCCGAAACGGCATCAGACCATGTGGTTCGTGGAAATGTTGCTCGGCGCCTACTGCATGGCCAACTGGGCGATTTACATGACCACCGGCCGGATGGCGTTCAGCATTTTCCTGCTGATCTACGCCTTTTCGTTCCTCGTCACCGGCTGGATCTCGCGTCCCGAAGCCAGCGTCCGCCGGCGACTCGTGCTGCTCGAAGACGAACCGCGGATGCAGCCCAACCTGCAATCGGGGATCAACCCGCTGCATGCCAGCTAAAGCCAGCAGCATTCGCGATTGCGAATTTCGGATCGCGAATTGCGGATTTCCGATCACCTTCCATATCTTGCAAACTCTTCGATCTGCTGCGCGAGGCCCATCAGGATCTGCGCTTCCGTCCGCGAGAGTTCCGCGCGCGAGAGGATGTGGCGGATGGGGAACATCAGGTGGTCCGGCTTCTCCGGGCGCAGATAACCGAGCGTGAGCAGGGCGTGCTGTAGCTTGGTGATCAGTCGCGTCATCATGGCCAGATCGGCGGGGTCACTACGATGGCGCATCGCATCAGGAGGCGCGTCGAGCGCGACGGCGACAAACAGCTCGTACAGGCAGATCGCGGCCGCATGGGCCAGGTTGAGCGTCGGGTATTCCGGCTGCGCCGGGATGCGGACCACCGCATCGCAGGCGAGCAGGTTCTCGCGCGAGAGACCGTTGTCCTCCGAGCCGAACAGCAGGGCCATGTCGCCTTCGCTCTCGGAGAGCTTATTCCGCACGATCTCGGCCATGCGGCGCGGCGTCAGATCCTCGGCCTGATGGGCGGGGCTTTGCCGTCGCGTGGCCCCGATCGCATAAGTCGCGCCGGCGAGCGCTTCTTCGAGCGTGCCGACAACGTGCGCTTCGTGCAGCCGGTGCTCGCCATGCGTGCTGCGCTCCAGCGCCTCGCGCGTGGTATGCTTCGCTTGCGGGTCCACGAGGTACAGCCCGCCGGCGGCAAAGTTTTCCATCGCCCGCGCAACCGAGCCGATGTTGCCGGCCACCTGCGGCCGAACCAGCACAATACGAACCCGCTGCATGATGTCGATGCTCATCCGTCATTCACTTGCCAGCCAACAGCTTCTCCGCCTGAGCGACGAGGTCCTTGACGTGGTTGATGCTGGTCTGGAAAGCGGCGGCTTCTTCGGGCGAGAGCGGCACCTCCAGAACCTTCTCGACGCCGTTGCGGCCGAGCATGGCCGGGACGCCGACGAAGTAGCCGCCGATGTTGTACTCCTTCTGGCAATACGCGGCGCAGGGCAGGATGCGGCGTTTGTCCTTGATGATCGCTTCGGCCATCTGGATGGTGGCGGCGGCGGGGGCGTAATAGGCGCTGCCGGTCTTGAGCAGCTCGACGATCTCGCCGCCGCCCTTGCGCGTGCGCTCGACGATTTCATACAGCCGCTGCATGGGGAGCAGGTGCGTGACCGGGATGCCGGCGACGGACGTCGAGCTGGGCAGCGGGACCATGTCGTCGCCGTGGCCGCCGAGCAGCAGGGCGGTGATGTCCTCGACGCTGCATCCGAGCTCCATCGCGAGAAACGTGCGATAGCGGGCGGTGTCAAGCACGCCGGCCTGGCCGACCACGCGCTGCGGCGGAAAGCCGGAGACCTTCCACGCGGTGTACACCATGGCGTCGAGCGGGTTGCTGACCACGATGAGGATCGCGCCGGGGCTGTGTTTGACCGCCTCCCGCGTGACGCCGGCCACGATCTCGACGTTCCTGGCCAGCAGATCGTCGCGGCTCATGCCCGGCTTGCGGGCCAGACCCGACGTAATGATAACGATATCGCTGTCGGCGGTGGGTTCATAAGAGTTCGTGCCGGTGATGTGGCAGTCGAACCGCTCGATGGGGGCGGCCTCTAGCAGGTCCAGCGCCTTGCCCTGCGGCAGCCCTTCCACGATGTCCATGAGAACGAGGTCGCCGAGTTCCTTGGCCGCCGCCCAGTGGGCACACGTGGCGCCGACGTTTCCCGCTCCGATGATGGTGATCTTGGCACGCCTGGTCATGAGGTCATCTCCTTGTTGAATGGACTGTATTCGATGGTGTGGGATTATAAGCGCGCACGGTCTGCTCACCAAGGAAGCCGAGCTCGGCCGCCGACACGCCAACTTCTTCGAATGTGAATACGCGCCCGCACTCGGGGCACCGCTGGTCGCGCAGGCCGAACAGATAATATCCGCACCGCAGACAATGCCCGACATGCTGGTCAAAAGAAGCCAGCCGACCGATCAAAAACTGCCAGAGTGTGCACGCATAACGCTGTCGCGTGAGTACGGCCGCCTCCCCGATGGTGGCCACCAGGACCATTATCGATCCGAGGAGGGAACAATGAAGTCCATAGTAACCCCTATCGCCAGCAATGAGCTCGCCGACGAACCAGAACACAAACCAGGAAAACACCCAGGCGCTAACAATCACCAGATGACACATCCAGCGCCGACCGCCTAAACGCCTGGTCCGCCAAAGGTAGGCGAGGGCGATCCCTGGAAGAACCACGGTGAGCAAAATGATCGGCCAGCTTGCCGGCCAGATGGCATTCAGACTTGAATCATGTTGATAGATAGCGACACCAAAAGCGATGCTATATACGATGAAGCTGGGGAGTGCCACAAAACAAATGAAGAACAGAAAGACCATGGCATGAATGCGGTGCGCGCGTTCGAGCTGAAGAAGCCTGATCCCTATTCCCACAATGGCGAACACCCCGACAAGGTAAGGCGCAACGTAAACGCAGAAGACCGCTACGGCTTCTGGCACGTCGGAGATGGATTTCACTTCCAGCATTTCAGCGGCTCGCTCGACGGGAACGACGGGTTTGTTACATGACTCGATGGCCGGCATGAAGAAACTGGCGGCCAGGAGCAGTCCGCCGCCGAGCGACAGAAACCGCCATTTGCGCGCCCGCCGCTGTACAACAACCCCGCGCTCGGCAGGCAACAGTGCGGTCTCGTCCGCAGAGGATGAGGTTGGAAGAGACATGCGTCCTCGTTGCGGGAACGAATTCCCGCGATTGGATGTGCGAGAGGGGATTCTCGCATGTATTGAGCGTGCCGGAGGCACGGTTTGACAATAGCCCAGCGTTTCAACGCTGGGTAAGGTAAACACGGGTAAACCGTAGTCCCGGAGGGACGACTGAGATCATCGTTTCATCCGTCCCTACGGGACTGAAATTCATATACGCACCGTATTCCCAGCCTTGAAAGACTGGGCTATTGTCAATCGTCCTTTCGGGACTCGCAACCTGCGGATGCGAAAATACCTGCGGATTCTCGCACAAACGATGATACACCATCTTCGGGTGTTCGGGGCATCCCGACACTCGACGCGCGGCGCGATTGAAAACGGCGCGTGAGTGCGGTACTGTTCGTGTTCATGCCCGCACAGATTCCGGCCAACAGTGCGATCACGCCCGAGGCGCTGCGTCAGGGATGGACGCCGCAGCGCGTTGGCCGGCGGATCATCGTTCTGGCGGAAACGGTCAGTACGAACAGCGAGGCCCTCGAAGCGGCGAACCAGCCCGACGTGGACGGCCTGGTCGTGCTGGCGGATTACCAAAGTGCCGGCCGCGGGCGGGCGGGCCGCGAGTGGGTCTCGCCGCGCGGTGCGAGTGTCCTGTGCAGCGTGTTGTTGCGGGTGAGCGATGATGCTGTGCCGCAGCGGCACGATAACGTGTCCGGTGCGGTACCGAGGTCCGGCGAGCAGTGGATGGCCGGATGGTTGACGCTGGCGTCGGCGGTGGCGGCTTGTGATGCGATTCGTCTGGCGAGCGATGTGGCCCCGTCGATCAAGTGGCCGAACGATATCCGTGCCGGCGAGCGGAAGCTCGGCGGGATTCTGATCGAGTCGCGGCCCATGATAGAGTCCGAAGCGCGAGCGAGGATTTCCACAAAGGTTTTAACGCGCGCGTGGGTCATTGGAATCGGCATCAATTGCCTCCAGCATGCGGGGCATTTTCCGCCGGAGCTGAGGGGAATCGCGACCTCGCTCGAACTGGAGTCGTCAGCGCCCATCGATCGCCTGCGCGTGGCCCGGCAACTGCTGCGCTCGCTGGACCGATGGTTGTCGGAAAAATCGACGGATGTGCTGCACGCCGCATGGCTGAAGGATGCCGAGCCGGTCGGCCGGCGCGTTTGCGTCCGGCGCGATGGGCACGATTATGCCGGCACCAGTCTGGCGGTCGATCCCGCCGGCGGCTTGATCGTACAATGTGACGATGGCACGCAGAGCTGGTTCGATCCGCTCCTGACGACGCTGCTGTAGGTAAAACGTCCGACTCGGAAGTCGGCCGCTACGGAATGCACGGAGGCGCTGCCCGCGTGAGAACCCCGCTTCAAGCCTTTCGCGAATTCACCATACCCGCGCGGTACGTCGTATTTCTGCGGGCATGTTCGCGGGCGTTCGCGGCGGCCGCAGCGCGGGTTCATCCTTTATCCGTATTGATCGGGCTGGCGGCCGGCTGGCAATGGTGCGGGCTGCGCATGATCCTGTCTTCGGCCATCGATCCATCGCCGGACACGGCGGTCACGATTGGCGCGATCGCACTCCTGGCCGCCGCGCTGGGGCCGTGGTTGCCGCAGTGCGTGGTGCTGCGCGCGGCCGGATTCATCGAAACGTTCAAGGCTCGCCGCGAACAACGGGGACATGTCTTCGTGGCGGACGATCGGTCGGCCAGTTTCTGGATGATTCGTGCGATCCACGAGCGCGATGAGCCGCTGTTATGGCTGTCGCTGTCCGTGCTGGCCTCGGTGGCCGGGATCCTCAGCCTGCTGACGCTGGCGCTCGCGCGGATGCTATCGTCCTTTTATGGTGAAATGCTGGCGCAATTTTTCTGGACGCATCTGACACTCGCCGTCCTGCAATGGCTGGTGATCGGCCTGGTCATCGGGGCGTCGTGGGTCATCAACGGTCTCGTACTCGCGGCGCTGGTGCCGGTCCTGAGCGCCGGTTCGGATGCCGATGCTTACAGGCCGCGCGTGGTGAGCGAATGGGATTCCGCGGATTCGGCCGAATGCCGGAATTCGCACCACGGCACGCCGACCATCGTCGCGGGCGTCCTCGTCGGCCTGGGGGCCGCGTGGCTGATCCAGCGACGATGGGCTGAGGCGGGCAAATCGGGTCAGCAGATCTATTTGCTGGGCGTGCTGCCGATGTTTCTGCTGGCCGCTTTCACGGCCTGGCGCTGCCAGTGCGCCGATCGCACTCGTCAAACCCCTTCGGTAGAGAACGAACCGCCCGAACTGACCGAGAGCGGCGAGCATTTCATCTGGCTCCTATTGGTCGTGTGGGGCGCGGCGTCCGTATTGACCATCGCGGGCTGGCTCCGCTGTGCGGGAGATGGCAATACGTCGCATGTCGGCATCGGCGGATATTTGCTGATGCTGGGAATCGGCGTGACCGCCGCCACGTTCCACACCCGCCGTTCCGCGCGATCGGCTTCGGGCTGCGGGATGGCCCTCTGGGCGGCGGGGGTTGGATCGGCCGCGGCGGCGACACTCTCGGCATCCGGCCGCGCGGCAGCAGCGTCCGCTATTTTTCAGCTCGCGATCATCGCTCTGCCGATCGGCTACGCACTGCATTATGCGGAACGGGCGTGGATGGCCCGCGCGAGCCGGGCGAGCCGCGGGTTCGGCCAACTCATGACCGCGGTGCTCGGTGGCGCGGCAATCGGCCTGCTGCTCGTGAACGGCTGGGCCCTGCCGCAGCTCGGGCCGGTCGGAACGATGACCGTCGGTTCGCTGATGATGCTGGCTTTCGGCGGGTTCGTACAGATCTACGAGCAGGAACGTCCGCTACACTCGCGCCATCAACGGCTATCGCTGGTTTTTGCCTCCCTGGCCGCGGCGATCGCGATCTTTCCCGGCGATGTGAGACGCTGGGCCGACTGGGAACGCAGTCAACTTGAAGAACCAGCTTCCTTTGAGCTGGACTCGGGGCTTGTACACGCGCTCTCCTCTGCCCGCAACGTCTGCCTGATCGGGGTCGAACCGGTCGCCATCACCCCGGCGCTCACCCGGCCGGACAAGCTGATCCATGTGATTCCGTTCGCCTCCCGATCGGTGTGGGACGGTGGTATCAAAGCGAGTTCACGCAAGGTGCGGATCGAGACGGCCGGCGCGATTCGGGTGCTGCAATGCGAGCATCGGCGCCAGGATTTGATCTATCAGCGATGTTCCGGCGGCGGCGCGATGGAGCATTTCGGCGAATACTCGCTCGAATGGTTCAGGCAACTGGCCGCGCACACATCGCCGGCGGGCGCGCTGGTGGTCGATTTTCCGCTGGCCGGCTCCAACCGTGAAACGATCGCCGTGATCGCCGCCACGTTCACCCAGGCCGCGCCGGGCGTCGTATCCTGGACGACCATGGGAGCTGGCGATCGATCGTTTCTACGTCTGCACGCCGGCGCGAGTGCGCCGGACTCCTCATTTGCGGAATACACATGGTCGCCCATTGAATCGCTATTGAACGACGGTACCGAAGGACCGGCAGCGGTGCATTCATTGAACGGCGATGCGTTGACGCGAGCCTACCGGATCGGCGCTGTGGATCGGCGCGAGATGCTCGCATGGCTGGATCGTTGCCGCGTGACGGGTCTGGCCGCGGTGCGCTCGCCGTAACGCGAAATCGTCTATACTGGTCGCGAAGGAGGTACCACCGATGGCCATGCTGCTGGAGTTTTCGATGGCCCCGCTTGCGAAGGGCGAGTCGGTGGGCGAATACGTCGCCCGCAGCCTGGAGATTATCGACCGCAGCGGCGTGCCGTATCGACTGAACCCGATGGGCACGGTGCTGGAAGGTGAGTGGGATGAGGTCATGTCCGTCGTCCGGCAGTGCCTGGAAGCGATGAGCGGCGATTGCGACCGCGTGACGTGCACGATCAAGTTCGACTGGCGGCGCGAGGCCACCGGCCGGCTCAGCAGCAAAGTGGCGAGCGTGGAGAAGCGCCTCGGCCGGCCCCTGCAACAATAACGCGATGAAATCGATCAGACGCTCGCATATCTATATCGCCGCCGTCGCGCTGGTCTTCGCGGCCGCGGTCGGCCTTCGCGTGAACAGCGAACATCACCGCGGCGACGTGCGACTGAGGGCGAGCACGCCGGCGAGCGAACCGCGCGATTACGTGGCCCACCCGTGGGTGATGGACGGAGAGCGCGATGCGGGTCCGCGCCGGATCATCTCACTGGCCCCGAGCATCACCGAAGTCATCTGCGCACTGGGCTTGCGCGACCGGCTGGTCGGCCGAACGCAGTTTTGCCAATATCCGCCGGGGATCGAAAGCGTGCCAACCGTCGGTGCGCTCACCGACACCAATTACGACCTGATCAAATCGCTGGAACCGGACGTCATCTTCGTGACTGAGAACAGCCAGGAGGTGATCCGCAAGCTGCGCCAGCTCCATCTGAGATGCGAGCTGGTGCCGCACAATACGCTCGATGAGGTGTACACGGCGATTTTGCGGGTCGGTGATCTCTGCGGGCGGCCGCGGACCGCGCGGGCCCTGGTCGGCTCGATCTGGGCGGATATCGATTCGCTCCACCGCTCCGTGATTCAAAAATCGATGCCGCGCCGGCGCGTACTGGTCACGCTCGGTGAATTGCAAGTGCCTCCGCGGGCGCTTTTCGTCGCCGGCCCCGGCTCTTTCTTCGAGAGCATGCTGGAACTCGCCGGACAGACGAATGCCGCCCGCGAAGTGTTGAAATCGTCACACGGCGAAATCCCGCTGGAAAAGCTGATCACCGTGGACCCCGATGTGATCCTGGAATTTCGGGAACGGTCTACGGCCGAAACCATGTCCGAAGTCTACGCGAGTTGGTCGGCGGTTGGTTCACTGAAAGCCATCCGCGAGCGGCAGGTCCGCACCGTCGGCGGCCCGGAGTGGCTCAGCGCCAGCCCCCGCATCGCCATCTGCCTGCACCGCTTCATCACCGCCTTGTCGGATGCTCACTGATTGGTTAATCTCACCGCCCCGGCGGAGGAGCGCGGGCGTGAGCTGAAAGGACCAACCGATGGCCAAATCGCAGAATAAAACGTCGCAGTATCGTTTCTCGTTCGGCCCGTGGAACATCCATGAGGGGGCTGACCCGTTCGGCCCGCCGGTGCGCGAGCCGATCGCGTTCGCCAAAAAACTTCAGGTCTACAAGAAGCTCGGCTTCGACGGCGTGCAGTTCCACGATGACGATGCCGTGCCGGAAGTGATGAGCAAGGCGGCGGGCGCAGTGGCTCGCGAAGCCAAACAGCTCCGCAAGGCGCTCGACGATAACGGGCTGACGCCGGAATTCGTCGCGCCGCGGCTGTGGGAAGATCCCGCGACGGTGGACGGTGCGTACACGTCAAACGACGCGAAGTCGCGGGCGGCCGCGATCGAGCGCTCGCTGCGGGCCGTCGATATCGCCGACGAGCTGGGTACGCGCAACATCGTCCTGTGGCTCGCGCGTGAAGGGACGTACATCCGCGAGGCCAAGAACGCCCGGCAGGCCCACGAGCAGCTCATGACCGCCATTAACAAGATGCTCGCCCATCATCCGAAGATTCGCATCCTGATCGAGCCGAAGCCGAACGAGCCGATGGATCAGGCGTATGTGCCGACGATCGGCCACGCGATTTCGCTGGCGTATCGGTCGGACGATCCCGATCGCGTGGGCGGTCTGATCGAAACCGCGCACGCGCTGCTGGCCGGGCTGGACCCGTCCGACGAGATGGCCTTCGCGCTGTACCACAAGAAACTATGGAGCGTTCATCTGAACGATCAGAACGGCCTCAAGTTCGACGAGGACAAAAACTTCGGCGCGGCCAACCTGCGGCAGGCCTTCAACCAGGTCCGCGTGCTCGAAGAGGCCGGCTACGGCCGAAGCGGCGAGTGGGTCGGCCTCGACGTTAAGACATTCCGTACACAAAAACAATCGAATAACACCGCACACCTGGCCAACAGCAAGCGCTTCTTCGAAATCATGGTAGAGAAGGTCCGCAC
>CAYLLT010000069.1:0-19553 GCA_964384465.1 uncultured Planctomycetales bacterium
AGTGCCAAGCCGCTCGATCCGACCACATTCGGGCCGATGATCCCCATGACCGGCCGGCGCGAGACCCGCGTCACCTACCCGCAATTCGTGAATCTTTCCGACGGCGCGCTGCTCTTTTTCTACCGCGACGGGTGGAGCGGACGTGGCGATCTGTGCATCAACCGCTATGACGTGGCCACAAAGGAGTGGCAGGTTCTGCAACACCCCCTCCTCTCCGGGGCCGGGCGATGCAATTCATACTGGTTTGCGCCGGCGATGGGCGGCGATGCCGTTGCCGTCGACGGCATCGACGGCAACGGCATGATGCACTTGGCCTGGGTATGGCGACGGACAGGTGATGCCGAAACAACATACCATGTGTGCTATGCACGGAGTCCCGATGGTGGCCGGACCTGGCAGGATTCGCGGGGCCGGCCCTACCTGCTGCCGATCACGCCCGACACGGCGGAGGTGATCGACCCGGTAAAAGAAAGCTCCAATCTCAATCGGGGCTCGGCGGAAGTGGACAGTCACAACCGCTTTCATGTCATCTATCGCAAGAACGACGCATCGGGCGTGCCGCAGTATTATCACCAATGGTGGGACGGGGATGAGTGGCGCCGCACGCAGATCTCGCAATTCACCGAAACCTTCATCGTCAAAGGCCCAGGCACGCTGAGTACCCCGCTGAGCCGGCCGAATCTGTTTTTCGACGAGCAGGATCGTTGTTGCGTGCTGTACCGCGACACCCGTCAGGGCTCGCGGCCTATGATGGCCACCGCCGCCGCGCCGGATTATGCGAAGTGGAGCCACGTCGCCTTGGCCGACGTGGACCTGCTCTTCTGGGAACCGTTCTACGACCAGGCCCGCTGGCGGCAAGAACGCGTGTTGGACCTGTTCATCCAGCCCACGGATCAGGGCAATCACGAAACGGTCACCAACACCGGCCCGCAGATGGTGAGCGTACTGGAATGGCGACCGTGATCCGGAAAGGGTAAACCGAAAGATGAAGCCTCACCCCTTTTTCGTGACTGCCTTGCTGGTGCTGTTTTCGGCGGGATGCGCGAACAAATATGAGAGATCGCGGGCGGCGGTGCCGTCGATGCCGTTGCCGTCGACGGCATCGACGGCAACGGCACGGATCATTGCCATCGAGCCAGGGTATGCGGCCACACGAGTCAACGCCGGGATCTACCGCCATCACGCGATCCTCAGCTTCCGCGGGCGGCAGTTCGTGAGCTTCTACGATCCGCAGGGCCTAGTCACCATCGCCTTCCGAGATCTGCCTTCAGAGACATGGACCGTTCAGCACACGGATTGGCCGGGCCATGTGCAAGATGCCCATAACATGATCAGCATGGGCATCTCCACCGATGGCTGTCTGCACATCAGCTACGACCATCACGTCCATCCTCTGCACTATCGGCGAAGTGCCAAGCCGCTCGATCCGACCACATTCGGGCCGATGATCCCCATGACCGGCCAGCGCGAGACCCGCGTCACCTACCCGCAATTCGTGAATCTTTCCGACGGCTCGCTGCTCTTTTTCTATCGCGACGGAGTCAGCGGAGCCGGCGATCTGTACATCAATCGCTATGACGTGGAGAAGCAGGTGTGGCAGCCTCTGCAACACCCGCTGATCGCCTGCGCGGAGCGATGTAATCCGTATTGGTGCCGGCCGGCGGTGGGCAGCGACGGCAGTCTGCAATTGGCTTGGTGCTGGCGACGGCACGGCGGCGCCGAGACAAACCATCGCCTGTGTTATGCGCGAAGCCCTGATGGGGGCCGGACCTGGCAGGATTCGCGCGGCCGGCCATACCCGCTTCCGATCACACCCGACACTGCGGAGGTGATAGACTCAGTGGGAGAGAACTGCAATCTGAGCAACCAGGACTCATCGGAAGTGGACAGTCACAACCGCATGCATGTCGTCTACCGCAAGAACGACGCATCGGGGGTGCCGCAGTATTTTCACCAATGGTGGGATGGACACGAGTGGCGCCGAACGCAGATCTCGCGGTTCACCGGCGTCTTCACCGTCAAGGGCGGAGGCACGAAGGCTATCCCTCTGAGCCGGCCCAACCTTTTGTTCGACAAGAACGATCGGATTCGAGTGCTCTACCGCGACAGCCGGCAGGGCTCGCTGCCGATGATGGCCACCGCCGACGGGCCGGATTATGAGCAGTGGAGCCACGTCGCCCTGGCCGACATTGACCTGCTGTTCTGGGAGCCGACCTACGATCTCACCCGTTGGCGGCATGAGCGCATTCTCGACCTGTACTTGCAGCCCACCAACCAGGGCGATCACGAAACCGTCACCGATACCGGCCCGCAGATGGTGAGCGTACTGGAATGGCGACCGTGATGCCCAGTTGGCTCAAGAATTGGTTGATGCGACATCAACATCCCGCTTCGTTCGCATTGCATCTGATCGGGATTCCGCTCACCCTCTTGGCAGTGGTGCTCGCGGCGGTGCAATTGGCGGCGTGGCGATGGGACTTGTGGTGGCGGCCGGCGGGGTTGCTGCTCGTGGGGTATCTGTTGCAATGGATCGGGCATCGCATCGAGGGCAACGATATGGGCGAGCTGATTTTGCTCAAGAAATGGCGAGGCCGGCCGTATGTGGTGGTTTCTCCCCGGTATGCGGCGCAGGTTTGCGATGATGCCGGCCAGCGCTGACGTTCACCCTCGGCCGGTTCGACCGGTGCCGTCGACGGCACGAGCTCACCGCCGAGCGGCGATCCCCTGGCGATGGCGCTATCTCCGGGCGACGGCGGGCACACTGCTCGGCGCCTTGGGAGTCCGCAACGCTACCGCATTGGCGCGGGCCTGGGCGAGATACGTGTTCACGCTCGCACCGCCGGTCCGGGCACGCATGGAGTCGAACCTGCGGGAAGCCTACGGACCCGATTCGCCAGCCGTGCGGAGAAGACAGATCGCACGAGCCGCATTCCAACACGTCGCCGCTTTCTGGGTCGAGACGCTCTTTCTCCGCCGGCAACTCACGCCGGGCAATTGGCGGCAGGTTGTTCGCGTCCCCCAGTGGCAGGCGTGGGCCGCTCTGCGTCAGCGCCGTCGGCCGTTGCTGCTGGTCACCGGGTACCTCGGAAACCCGGTGGTGGCCGCGTGCGCGCTGAGCTGGATGCTCGGACCGCTGCACGTGCTCGCGGATCCGGCGGCGCGGCTGCTGATCGAAACGCTCAAAGGGGGGAATACCCCCCTTGGGAACCCCCGGAACGGCCGCTCGCGTGTTGGGGGGTTCAAAGGGGGGTACGCCCCCATCCGGCGATGGCCCGGATTGAGGGTGATCGATTCCGCGCGGGCGGGGACGGAACTGCCCGCGATTCTGGAAGCGGGCGGACGGGTGCTCATGCTGGCGGGTCCAAGGGGGCGTACCCCCTTGAACCCCCCCGCGCGGTCGAACCGCGGGAGCGACCGGGGTCATGCCGTTTCATTCCTGGGACGAGAGTGCCGACAGCCGGCAACCATCGCCCGGCTCGCCCACCGCCATGACGCCGAGATCGTTGTTTTCGCCTGCCGGCGGCTGGATGGGCCGGCCTTTCAATTCGAGCTTTCGCTGGTAAACCGGATTTCGGCAGCCAGCCGCCCGCGAACGGCCGCCGCGACCACCCGGCTCTATTTGGAATACCTCGAACAGGCCATCCGCGACGCCCCTGGGCAGTATCTGTGGACGCGTTAACCTTATGGTTTCGATCCGAACCCCCGACGCAAGTCGGGGGCCAATGACCCCCGACGCAAGTCGGGGGCCAATGACCGAACGCGGCCCCTCACTTGCGTGAGGGGTTCGGATGCGGCATTGCTCACCCTCTCCGTACACTTGAAAAGCTCCTTACCTATCGTTATAGTTCCCGTCAATATATGGAGTGAGCGTAAGGATAAGGTTTGGGTGGATCGACCAAGGCCCGCGTCGGGGCGGAACAGGAAGAACGGTAGCAAAGTTATGTCGATGACGGCAGAACGCAGACGAGACGTGCTCACAGATTACCGGCAACACGAGAAGGACACCGGCTCCCCGGAGGTCCAGATCGCGCTGCTGACCGAGCGCATCACGGAGCTGACCGAACACCTGAAGGCCCACAAGAAGGATCACGCCTCCCGCCGCGGGTTGCTCAAAATGGTCGGCAGGCGGTCCAGTCTGTTGAAGTATCTGACCAGCCTGGATCGCGAGCGGTATCAGAAGGTCATCGGACGCCTCGGTTTGCGAAAGTAGCATTCCGCTCCTCGCCGTCCGCCGCGGCCCCCCCTCTTCCCGCGTCTCTCCAAACGTTCCATCCGGCGCCGCAATTACGGCGTCTGACGGATTCGCTCCCTCTGAGGTTAGACACCAGCGTTCTCTTGTCGTGATACGCGAACATGGAAGATGGATGGTCGGCAGGCATTTTGTGAGTGAGGCAGAACATGTTGGGAACAACCCGAGTTGAAGGTGAAATCGGCGGACGCAAACTCGTGCTGGAGACGGGAAAAATCGCCCGGCAGGCGGACGGCGCGGTCGTAGTAACCTATGGCGATTGTGCGATGCTGGGCACCGCGGTTCGAGCGAAACCGCGCGAAGGCATCGATTTTTTCCCGCTTACGGTGGATTACCGCGAGAAGCTCTACGCGGCCGGCAAGTTCCCGGGCGGATTTTTCAAGCGCGAAGGCCGGCCCACCAACAAAGAAATCCTCACCATGCGGATGATCGATCGGCCCATCCGGCCGCTCTTCCCGGAAGGCTTCATGGAAGAAATTCAGATCCAGACGATGGTCTTTCAGGCCGACAAAGAGTTCGACTCGGATATTCTCGCGGTGATCGCCGGGTCGGCCGCCCTTTCGCTCAGCTCCGCTCCGTTCGAGGGGCCGGTGGGCGCGGTTCGCGTCGGCCGGGTCGATGGCCGACTGATCATCAACCCGACGTACCCGGATATGGAAGTATCCGATCTCGACATGGTCCTGGCCGGCCACAAGGACGGCGTGAATATGATCGAGGTCGGCGCGCACGAGTTGAGCGAAGACATTATCGCTGAGGCCATCGCGTACGGTTACGATGCCATCAAGCACATTTGCGGCATGATCGCGGAGCTGCGGGAAAAGGCGGGCAAGCAGCGCGCCTGGACGCCGCCGGCGCACAACGCGGAGCTCGTGCAGCAGGCCCGGTCGCTCACGTATGACGAATTGATGAAGCGGCGGCAGATCGTCGGCAAGCTCGAACGCCAGAACGCGATCAAGGAACTGTACGAGACCATCATCGAGAAGCTATCTCCCAAGGACGCTGAAAACCCGCCTTTTGAGCGCGCAGCGGTGAGCGCCGCGATCCACAAAATCGAGGAAGAGGTATTCACCGATCAGGTGCTTTCCGCGGACCGGCGGACGGATGGCCGCGGACCGACAGACATCCGGCAGATTACTTCCGAAGTCGCCGTGTTTCCGAAAACGCACGGCTCGGCCATCTTCCAGCGCGGCGAGACGCAGGCGCTGGTCGTGGCGACGCTGGGCACCGCCCGCGATGAGCAGATCATCGACGGCCTGGCCGAGGAGTACAGCAAGAAGTTCATGCTGCACTACAACTTCCCGCCGTTCTCGGTGGGGGAAGCCAAGCGGATCATGGGCCCCGGCCGCCGCGAGATCGGACATGGCGCGCTGGCCGAACGATCCCTCGAAGCGGTCCTGCCCTCGGCGGAAGACTTTCCCTACACCATCCGGCTGGTCAGCGAGATTCTGGAATCCAATGGCTCCAGCTCGATGGCGTCGGTGTGCGGCGGGACGCTGGCGCTCATGGACGCCGGCGTGCCGATTTCCCAGCCGGTCGCCGGCATCTCCATCGGCAGCGTGCACAAGGGCGACCGGCGAATTCTCATCACCGACATCCTCGGCGAGGAGGACCACTTCGGCGACATGGACTTCAAGGTGTCGGGTACCGGGCGGGGCATCACCGGCATCCAACTCGACCTGAAGGAGCGGCAGATTACGCAGGACGTCATCGTGCAGGTGCTGGCCCAGGCCAAGGAGGCGCGAAAGATAATCCTCCGGCAGATGGTGACCGTGCTCGGCCGGCCGCGGCCGGATATCAGCCCGTACGCTCCGCGCATCTTGACCATCAAGATCAATCCTGAGAAGATCGGTGCGGTGATCGGACCCGGCGGCAAGGGTATTCGCCGGATCGAGGCCGAGAGCGGCGCGAGCATCGACATCGAGGACGATGGCACCATCATGCTGTCCTCGGTGGACATGGCCAGTGCCCAGAAGGCCCGAGAGATGATCGAACAGATCACCGAAGGCGTGAAGGTCGGCAAGATCTATAACGGTCGGGTCACGAGCGTGAAAGACTTCGGCGCATTCGTCGAGGTCGCTCCGGGCCAGGACGGCCTGTGTCATATCAGCGAGCTCTCGAACGAGTATGTCAAGTCGGTCAACGACGTTTGCCGCGTCGGTGACGAGATTCGCGTGAAGGTGATCCTGGTCGACGACCAGGGCCGCGTGAAGCTCAGTCGTAAGGCTGTCCTCCTCGAAGAGGCGGCCGGCGGCGGCAGGTAACGTCAGTTTCATATCCACGGGGCCGCTCCGACGAGGACCATCGCGGAGCGGCGGAGCACCGATATCGCGCCGTGGCACGGGCATCCTGCCCGTGAAGACACGGCTTGGAAGGCCGTGCCACGAGTCATGTCTGTTGGTGAGCCGCCTTCTTTCAGCATGCGCAAGGTGTTGTCATGGTCACCGGCACCGTCAAATGGTTCGACAGCAAGAAGGGGTTTGGGTTCATCCAGGGGCCGCAGGAAGGCAAAGACATTTTCGTCCACTACACCAGCATCGAGGGGCAGGGCTTTCGCAGCCTGAAGGATGGCGAATCCGTCGAGTTCGAGCTGGTGGAGTCGGAAAAAGGCCTTCAGGCGCATCAGGTCCGGCGATGCACTCCGCCTCGCGCGCTGCGGGCATAGTGTGTTCCCTTCGGTTCCGAGTGTTTATCCGAACCGAGCCGCGAGCGCAAGCGAGCGGTCAGACTAACTTCCGCTCCCTTACTGCTGATTTTGGTGCCGCCCGGCCGATTTCGATCCCGCCTCGATACGCTATAATCGTGCATCTATGAGCGAAACCGCGTTCATTCTCATCGTCGAAAATGAATCCGATGAAGCGGAGAAGCTCGCTGACGGCCTTCGCCAGGCGGGCCACGCCTGTCGCGTGGTCCACTCGCGCGACGATGCGCTGGACAGCATCCGGTCCCGCCGGCCCGATGTGATCGTCGCCGACGCCCAGCTCGCCGGGGCCAATAACGGGCTGGACCTGATTCGCGAATCGAGGCGCCTGGCGCCGGATGCGGAGTTGATCGTCATGGGGCCGGAAAGTGATGGATCCATCGTCCTCCAAAAAAAGGTGGAAGGCGCCCCGGTTTTCGATTACCTGGCCAAGCCCGTCAAGCTGGACGACTTCCGCCGTCTGGTCAGCGGCGCCGCCGAGCGGGCCCAGCGCAATCGCGACCGGCGCGTACTGGCCGAACAAGCGCAGCGGCGGGTCGAATTCGAGGGGCTGGTCACCGCCAACGAGCAGATGATCCGGATCATCCGCAAGATCCAGCGCATCGCCGACAGCAAGCTGACCGTCCTGCTGCTGGGCGAATCGGGCACGGGCAAGGAACTGGCCGCGCGGGCCATTCATCGCCACTCGCCGCGAAAAAACAAACCCTACCGCGCCATCAATTGCGCGGGCCTCAACGAGAATCTGCTGGAGAGCGAACTGTTCGGTCACGTGAAAGGGGCCTTCACCGGCGCTCATGTCGATCGCAAGGGCCTGTTCGAGATCGTGGACGGCGGGACGCTGTTCCTGGACGAGGTGGGCGACATGCCCATGCCCATGCAGGCCAAGCTCCTGCGGACGCTCGAAAACGGCGAGATTCAGCCGGTCGGCGCGAACGAGATTCGCCGCGTGGACGTCCGCGTGGTGGCCGCCACGCGCCGCGATATTCGCGCGATGGTGGAGTCGGGCGACTTCCGCGACGACCTCTTCTACCGGCTGAATCAGGCGATCATACGATTGCCGCCGCTGCGCGAGCGGCGCGAGGACATCCCGCTGCTCGTCGAAACGTTCCTGGAGGAAGCGGCGGTGGCTCACGACAAGCAGGCCGTTACCATTGTGCCGGAGGCGGTCCGCAAACTCAGCGGCTATTCCTGGCCGGGCAACGCGCGGCAGCTCCGCAGCATCATCGAGGAGATGGTCGTGCTCACCGACTCGCCGCAGCTCGACCTCGACAGCCTTCCGCCGGAGATTCGCGGCAACACCGAGATGGTGCTCGCCGGCGGCCCCAGCACCGCCGGCCTCACCATGGAACAGATGGAACGCATCCACATCTCCAACACGCTCAAGATGACCGGCGGCAACCGCGAAAAAACCGCCAAAATCCTCGGCATCGGCGCCCGCACGCTCTACCGCAAGCTCCGCGAATACGAGTTGCAATAACATGAAAATTACCGCGATCGAAACGCACGTTTGTCACGCCCGGATGCGGAACTGGATCTTCGTCAAAGTGCTGACGGATCAGGACGGCCTGTGGGGCTGGGGCGAAGCCACCCTCGAATGGCACACGCGCTCGGTGGTGGGGGCGATCGAGGACCTCGCGCCGCTGATCGTCGGGCAGGACCCCACGCGCGTCGAGCACCTCTGGCAGATCATGTACCGCCAGCATTTCTGGCACGGCAGCGGCATCGTGCGCGGCACGGCCATCAGCGGGATCGACATCGCGCTGTGGGACATCGTCGGGAAAGTACACGGCGTACCGTGTCATAAGCTGTGGGGCGGGCCGGTGCGCGATATCGTGCGGACGTACTGCCATCTCGGCGGCGGGAAGATGGAGGATTTTTACGAGACCGACCCGGCCGACGCGCGGCGCTTTGCCGATCTGGCCCAGAAGGCGGTCGAGGAAGGTTTCACCGCGTTCAAGTCGATGGCCGTGCCGTGGACCATGCCGATCGAGGGGCTGAAGCCGATCCAATACGCCGAGGCCTGCGTGCGGGCCATGCGCGACACCGTGGGCGACGGCATTGACATCATGGTGGATTGTCACGCCCGGCCGTCGCCGCGGATGGGCGTGCTGTTTGCCAAGGCGCTGGAGCCGTACGGTTTATACTGGTTTGAAGAGCCCTGCTGGCCGGAGAGCGTGGACGGCCTGGCCGAAGTGCAGCGGGCGGTGGCCACGCCGATCGCCACCGGCGAGCGCCTGGTCACGCAGCATGCCTTCCGCGAATTGTTGGAAAAACGCGCGTGCAGCATCATCCAGCCGGACATTACGCACTGCGGCGGCCTGAGCGAAGCCCGACGCATCGCCGCGATGGCCGAAGCGTATCGCGTCGCGATGGCCCCGCACAACCCGCAGGGGCCGGTGAGCACGGCCGCTTCGCTGGAGTTCGGCTTCGCCACGCCGAGCTACATCATCTGCGAGGCGGTGCATGCCGACGTGCCCTGGCGGCGCGACGTGGTGAAGGAAGGTTTCACCGTCGAGCCCAAGGGCCGCATCGTCCGCCCCGGCAACCGACCCGGCATCGGCATCGAAATCAACGAAGCCGAAGTCCGCAAACATCCTTTCCAGCAGGAACTGCCGCAGACCATCTTCTACGCCGACGGCAGCGCGGGCGATTGGTAATTGCTCCACTCGTTGATCCACAGACGAAAAGTGCTATCATTTAACAAATACCGATAGGAGTGCATCGTGCGACCACAAGATATCCTGAACCTGCTCCACCGTCAGCCATTCGAGCCTTTTCGACTGTGCCTTTCGGACGGGGCAGTGTTCGAGGTACGGCATCCCGAGCTGGCCATGGTGGGTCGTTCCACGGTGCTGATTGGCATTCCCGAGCCCGACAGTGCCGAGCCCGTATTCGATCGTTTTGTGAATTGCGCCCTGATCCATATCACCCGCACGGAGCCGATCAACGGATCCGCCATCAAGCGATAAACGCATTATCAAGCGGACGGAACCAGACACATATCCTGAATGTTGCTGCCGGTGAGGTGGGGGATGATGATCGTCCCGATCGGCGATGCCGGTCGGCGCGGGTCCCAGGCGACGAGCCGGTCGCGGTTGTCGTTCATGGCGATGAAGACGTCCTCGGCGGCCGCGGCCCGGCGGATGAGCAGCTCGCCGCTGGCGTACCGCGATGAATAGTTGTCGCCCGCGACCAGCGCGGTTAATCCGCCGCTGCGATCGGCGACGATCAACCGCTCGACGCCGCCGACATCCATCACGTGGATCGATTCGATGGGATGACCGCCGGCGGCACGAACCGTCCGCGCCGATGCCGGCTCGCCGCATTCCCAGGCGATGATCTGCCCCGCGACTGTTCCCGCATACGCAGTTCCGTCGACCACAGCCACGGCGGAAATGTTTGATGATGCGCCCCGATACGCGATCGGAGCGGAACATTTCTCGCTCAGCGGCAGCGACCACAGCGTCTGATCCGCCGCGAACCAGACCGCGCCTCCTGCGATCCGAACACACCGAATGGTGTTGGCTTCGCGTGTGATGTCCGCGCACAGCGGTTCGGCGGGTCCGGCGGCTGAATCATTCTTTGGCCACGCCAGCAGGCCGAGTTCCGAATGCGTGGCGAAGATGCGGTCATCGCTCATGGCGGCCGCATTCACGCCGCCCTGGAGCGGACGTTGATGATTCACCTCGGCGGATAAACTCTGCCGCACCTCCCCAGTTTCTATCTCCACCAGATGGACACCGCTGCCCGCGCCGACCATCATCACGCCGACCGCCAATGATTGCGCATCCACGCTGACGGACCGCAGCGACCCGAGTGATTCAGGCAACTCGATTCGGCGGGCGGGCCGTCCAAGATCGAACGACTCGAACAGCAGCAGCTCACGGCCGGACACGACCGCGGCATACCGCGTCTTGCGCTGCGGCGGGCAAAGCTGCCATAACGCCGAATAAATCTCGCCGCGATCCGCCGCGCTCAACGTACGGATCAATTCGGGGAAAGACGCCTCCGCGTGCGCCACGCTGACCTGGCGCAACTGCTCGAGCGTCTTGACCAGATGACTCAACTGTTCGGTGCGGGCCGCGGTCAACGCCTGCTGAAGCTGCGCGCGGGCCATCGCCCGGCGGCGCTGATGCTCAAGGTCGGCGTCGCTGCGGCAACGGTCGCGATACGCGGGCGAATCGAACTGCACCACGGCCGGGCCGTCCAGCTTCAATCCACCGGCCAGGCAAACGGGGCCGAGCTTTTCTTCCACCGCGCGTTGCGCCGCGGCCGGATCGAGCGAATTGAGCAGATCGGCGGCCGTGTGCCCACCGGCCAGCGACAGCAGCACCTGCCGCAGCGGCCAATGGAGATACCGCTGAATCCCCACCAAGGCCATGAATTGCCCCGAGCACAGGATGGTTCTGCGAAACGCCGACAGGTCCGACGCATCCGGCAGGATGCGAACCGAGACCCGCACCGACCCGCGGCAGCTATGCCCATCGGCCGATTGCAAATCCGATTCTTCAACTGTGCACTCGATCGGCGTGGTGCGGACGAACAGCACATCCAGCAGATGGTCGCTCTCGCATCGCTGCCCCGCGGCGAGCAGCATCGGATCGCGGTCCTCTCGCATCGCCAACGCCGCCCACCCGGCCGGGATAGTCACCGACCGAGCCAGCCATGCGAACAATTGGCCGGCCGGCACGAGCCGGGCCACCTCGGCGGCTCGCCGCGACAAGCTCTCGATCTCAAACGGCGCCTTCAACATAAGCCCGATTCCCGATCTCCATAGAGGTCAATGCGGCCGTGCCGCCAGAGCGTCCGCTCGATCCACCATCGCTGCCATCGCGTCAGCCGGACGAACTGCCGGTTCAATTCATCGGCGATCGAGCGGTCCGCCGGCCGCAGCGCGACCGCCCGGCACAACCACCGGGCCCGCCGGAAATGATCGTACCGCCCGAAATTGTTCGCGCCCTCGATCCACGCCTCGACGCAGTCCGGTTTGCGCCGGACCGCCCGCCGGTACCAACGCGTCGCGCGACGCGGATCGCACATCATTCGGTACGTTCGCGCGATCTCCAAGATCGGCTCAATCACGCCCGGATGCCGCTGCATCGCCCCCCGGAATATCCGGATCGCCAGCCGTTGCCAGGCTGTCCCCCGCTCGCGCAGCCATTTCCCGCGCGACATCGCTTCGAGGAAGAGCAACTGCTCGCGGGCGCGGGAGGATTTCAGCCGCAGGCCGCAATTTCCGCAGAACCGGGCGTTGGTCGCCGCCAATCGCCCGCATCGCCGACAGGCGGAAGCAGGGGACAGGGACCAGGCATCAGGGAACAGACCGGCATCTGCCCCTTTCTTGTGGATCGCGCGTGCCAGTGCGATGCCATCCATACCTCACCGTTTTATCCACGATCTTCGTCGCTTCGGGCGTGGGAGAAAAGATCATCCGAGCCGCGACCGTCAGGGAGCGGTTCTTCTCCCGCACAGATCAACCGCTTCCTTACGGGCGCGGCTCTGAAAAGCGCTTCTCCGAAACACTCCATGCCCGGCGAACTCTATTCGACCTACTGCCCCGCACGGTCGAATTCCCCGAACCGCTCCACGTCGCGCGGGAGCACCGACGGCGGCGTTTCCTGGATCACCTTGAGCACGTCCGCCATGCTGATCACCCGCGGCTCCGAACCGCCGATCGCCTCCATGAACGGCAGCGACGCCGCACGGTCCGCGATGTTGCGAATATCCGCGCCGCTGTACCCGTCCAGCAGATCGCACAGCCGGCCGAGGTCCACGTCGTCGCTCAACGGGCGATCCGCCGCCAGGTACATCTCCAGCAAACGATACCGCGCCGGCCCATCCGGCAGCGGGATATAGACTCGTGAATCGAACCGGCCCGGCCGCAGCATGGCCTCATCCAGCAGCCACGGCCGGTTCGTCGCTCCAACAAATAGTAGGCACCGATCGGCCTTGCGGTCGAAACCTTCCAGTTCCTGCAAAATTTGCGGCACCACCCGCTGCATCACGCTCGACGTATCCGACTGCCGCTTGGGCACCATGGCCTCGATCTCGTCGATGAAAATCACGGATTTCGGCTCCTCCTTGGCCGCCTCGAACAGCTTGCGGATGTTCTGCTCGGCCTCGCCGACCCATTTGCTGAGTACCTGGGCGGGGCTGATGAGAAAAAACGTCGCGTCGATCTCGTGGGCGATGGCCTTGGCGAGCATGGTCTTGCCAGTGCCGGGAGGGCCGTACAGCAGCACGCCGCCCCCGGTGCGGATGCCGTACCGCGCCGCCAGCTCCGGATGCTGGAATGGGTAGATCATCTTGAGGCGGATTTCCTGCTTGACGTCCTCCAGCCCGGCGATGTCGTCGAAGCCGGTGGTCGGTTTGTCGCAGACGATCCACTCGCGGGCGTCGGTCTCCTTCTCATCGCCCTCCCGCGCCTTCACCCGCGCCGGCCGGCCGTTGCGTCCGGTGTTCTGACAGTCCTTCGCCAGATCGATCAGCTCGCGGGCGTAAGTCTCATGCTGTCCGCGCAATTCGGGCGTCTTCGCCGATTCCGCCAGCTCAATCATGCACTCCGCCGCCTGAATCAAATAAGGCCGCGCCGTCGCATAATCGCCGCCGCGATAGGCGACGAGGCCTTTGTCCTTCAAGCGTTCAAATGTGGCGAACGAAACCGGCATCGTCTCTATCCTCAAGCCGATATGCAGTAACGCACGTCACGGAAATTCTGCTCGTCTCGGATGTCCAGCTTCAGGAAATTGTCGAGCGTGATATCCTTCCTAATAGGTTTGATTTCCTCGCTTTTCTTGTCGAACTCTTCTTCGTCATCGGACATCACAAAGCCAATCTCGGCGCGCCCATCTGCACACCGCATCACATCATTCACAATAGCTATCGCATCTCTCGGAACGAACTGACCCTCTGGTTCCAGTCGCCACCGAAAGTGCTTCTTAGCCTCCTCGCGGATCGCCCTGCCGGACACGATCGCCTGCATGCCGAAAAGGACCGTGAGGATCGGGATGAGAGGAATCCAGATCGCGTAGATCAAGAGTTTGATATAAAAGGGCACCGGCCAATGGACTACGCCGGCAAGATACCGCATCATCATCGGAATCGGGAAAACCGAAGTCGTGTGACCATTGATCAACATGAAGTAGCGAACCCCGTTACGTCTAAGCAAGCCGCGCAATTCTTGTTTGAGCCTTCGTTCGGAAAATCTGGAGTCAAATTGGCACGCGAAGCTGACCCTCATCACAGTTTCCTGATCTCCCAACAGCAGGGTAGCCACCCCGCTTCGCGGGATGGGCCACCCGCCGTTTACCCTTCAGATTCCTCCATCTCCCGCTCATAGCGGTCTTCTTCGAGCATGTCGTCGTAGCATTGCAGGTAAGCCGTGCGCAGGAAACCCGGAAGGCGTTGAGAGAAACCCTCATCCAGCTTGTTCTCTCGAATCAGCGCGATCACATCCGCCCAATCTTTCGTCCGCCATGTCACGAGTTTGAGTGCGATGAGACGTTCCAATGAAACGGTATTCAGTCCCTCTATGAGGATCGCCTCTGACGGATCGGGGAATCGCACTTCGTTATTCTTGTCGCGTCGCCCCGCGATGTGGCCGGAAACGAGTAGGTCGAACGTCACCTGCGTCTGTGGGTCATAGAACCGTCGTCTTCGGCCTTCAACGTTTTGAAAAACCCTCCCTACGAGATTCTTTCGGAACTTTTCAAGGTCGTCTGCTCGCACGCAAACATCAACGTCATTCGTCGCTCGTCGAAAATGGTGAGCTGCGAGCGCGAACGCTCCAATTACGACATGTTCAATTCCTTCGTTCTTGAGTGCTTCGCGAAGTCGTCGATAGGTTTCGGGGACCGGTCCGGAATCGTCGTGAAACATGAATACCTCCTCGATCGGTGACAGACGCTCTCCTCTCCATTGCCGCACCTGGGGGATCTGATTTGACCTAATCGTTGCCTTCATCGTCACATCCTGGATTCAAATAAATGCCCCATCCCGCTTCGCGGGATGGGTCACTTTCTCATTATCCGCGTTCATCGGCGTGCATCGGCGGTTTCATTTCTGTTTTTCGCCCTGTCCTTTCAGCGCGTCCAGTTCCGCCCGCAGGTCGGCGATCTTGCCCATCTCCTTGGCCTGTTCGGCCTCGCCCTCGGCGGCGATCAGTCGGTCGATCTCTTCGTCCGACACCGCTTCGGATGTCGTCGCTTCCGCGTCCTGCTGGGCGATGTCCTCGATCGAATCGAGGAAGACACTCATCCGCTCCTCCATGCTTTGCGACTGGATCATGGCTTTCTCCCAGTCGGCCTGCGTGCGGACCAGGTCGGTCTCGCCGAACAGCTTGCCGATCTCGCGGGCCATGAGGCCCATCGCATTCGTGAAATCCGCGCTGGCCTCCGCCTGCCGCTTGATGAGCAGCGCGTTCTTGACCGCCAGGAGCTGCCGTTCGAGCACCTTGCGGATGGTCATCGTCTTTTTGAGCGAGTTGCGGATGAACTGGTACTGCTTGTTGTCGCCGATGGCCCGGGCCCGCTGGGCATTGCCGACGAATTCATCGGTGAACTTGCCCTGCTCACGGATGGCCCGCTCGATCCGGCGGATGCCCTGCCGGATCTTCATCTCGCGCTCGATCCGCCGCTCATCGCTCGATTTGAACAGGGCCATCATCTGGCCTCCACGATGATTCGCAGACGATCCGTCACCTGCTGAATGATCTTGAACGGCAATCGTCCGATTGGATCCGAAAGATGCCTTTTCGGAATCGGGGTCATCATGCACACACGCAATGCACTATCATGGGTGAGCGGGTCGTGGGGCGTGTCCGGCACATGCACGTCGATCGCGGTAGTCGGGTAGCTGGTGATGGGGCAGGCCATGACGTGGCTGTTCGCCTGGTTGAATACCGCGGACGAAATGATGACCCACATGTGCGGCTTGGGCCCCATCGGATGCTCCGAAGACAACCTTGGCCAGTGATATACCTCTCCTTGGAGGATATCAGGCATGGCCACCCTTCTCCGACAGAACCTCAAGCCCCGATCGCGACGCCAAATCCACCAGGGCGTCGTCCTCTGCGACTTGGTCGGGGCTCCGCTGGTCGGCGGCTTGCATCACGAGCAATCCGTACGCCTTGCGCTTCTGATAGCGAATCCAGCGTCGGAGGGCCTTCTGGACAATTGTGCTAAACTGCTCCCCTTCGGAGTTGACGCGCTCAATCTCCTTCATCAAAGCTCCAGGGAGGCGGACTGATTTTCGGACCGCAGTAAGCATGTATGACTCCTTGTCAGACAAATCGTCATTCAGGATATCATACTCCCAAGCAGCTATCTCTGCAAGTCAGGATTGCTACGCCTCTGCTTTGGCTGACTGCTGCTCCCGCACCCGCCGGTCGGCTTCGTCGAACGCCTCGGTCTGGTCGGCGATCAGCCCCGTGTCCATCTTCTCCCAGATGTCCATGACCTGCCGGCCCGCTTCGCTCAGACCCGCCTGGCCTTCGTCCACCTCCGCGCCCAGCGACAGGATCTCATCCAGCCGCTGCTGGTAAATCTCCGTGCTGATCGCGTCGCTCTCGATCATTTTCCCCAGCCGCAGCAGGTCCTTTTCGCTCACCAGCCCCAGCTTGTTGCCATGACTCCTCGCCCGCTCAGCGTTCTCGCGCAGCAGCCGCAGCCGTGAGACGGTCATCATCTCCTTGCTGCGGATGTTCAGTTGCCGCGAGAGCATCAACTGCTCGGACGTCTTCAGCTCGAACTCCTGAGCGAGCATCCGCCGCACCTCCGGCATCTTCTCCGACGCCCCGCGCGAAAAAAGCGTCTGCTTCTCGCCGCCGATCTTCTCGATGCGCTTGAGCAACTGCGTGCGGTCCTTCTCCAGCAGCAGCTCCTCGCGGCGCAGCTCCTGCCGCGTCATCTTCGAGAGCGGTTTATCTTTCGTGAACCAGTCAAACATGAAAAGCTCTCAGCTATCAGTTGTCAGCTATCAGCCAGAACCGTTGGGGGCATTTCCTCACTTCTCACTTCGCCAGCTTATCCCGCTTCCGGTTCTCGCTTGCGCTGCGGCGCCGTCGCCTGCTCCGGCGTCGCTTTCGCCGCGGACTCCCGCTGCGGCTTTGCCTCTTCGCGAGCGGGGCTATCCAACTCCTTCAAAATCGCCAGCTCCTCATCCGTCGTCAGCGCGGCGCTCACACCGACACTCAAACTGCTGGTCAGTTGCACATCCGACCCGAGCTGTTCCAGCATCTCTTCCGCGCGGACGGCGTCTTCCGTGATCTCCTCCGTCGGCGGCAGCTTGGCGATCTGCCCCTGCTGGATCAGCGTCAGGTTGTGGATATGCGTACTGATCACCTCGACCTGCTGGCCGAGCATCTTCGCGGTGGAGTTCAGCCGGTCCATGTCGTCGCGAAGCTGCTTGATCTGCGAGGCGACGCGCCGCTTGACCGCGGGCGAAGTCGTATCGCGCCCCTGCTTGAGCAGGTCGGACTCACGGCCCTCCAGTTGCCCGATATCGGCATACAGCCGGTCACGCCGCTGCACCAGCTTCACCCGCCGCTCGGACAGCGCGTTGATCTTGCGGGCCTCGTTGCCCTCGCGCGAGAAAAGCTGCCGCACCCAGTCAACCATGGACATGTCGTCCTCCTCGGCGCCGGCGGGCGCGCCGCGATACAGCAGCACGTCCTCCCGCTGCCGGCTCAGTTTCAGTTCGCTATCGCTGACCACGATCTGCTCGAACGCCGCTGACACCACCTTGGCCGGCAGGTCCATCCGCCGGGCGATCGCGGACGCGCTCAGTCCACCCGTCAGCAGGTCCGCACTTAGCGTCCCGACTTCATCTCGAACGCGCTTGATCTTATTGGCGACGGCCTCCGGGTCAAAGAGCTTGCATTCGGCCGGAGCGGCGTTCGGGCTGGCCGGCAGCACGGTCCAGCCGCCGTCGCCCCGCGGCTCGACCAGCACCAGCGTCACGTTCGGCAGCTCGATCCCGCCGCGTTTCGCGTCTTCCGTGAACCCTGTGGGGCTGCACACGCCGACCGTGTGCGGCACTGCCGCATCGCCGACCAGCTCTTTCACGTGTGCCATCAGCCGCGCCAGCCCGACCGGGCGCGGCTGGCCATCATCGGTGAGCATCTCCTCCACCGGCGATAGAACGGACGCGATGGCCACGCACGACCGTCGTTGCCCGAAAAAAAATCGCGGCAGCGTGCCGGTCAGCACGCGCGCCGTATTCTTCGGCAGCGCCCTTAGCAGGTCACGGTCGTACAGCCGGCGCGACGCCATCAACTCGCGAATCCGATCCTCCTGGGCGCGAGTCCGCCAGCTCCAGCGGCTGCCGCGAAGCTGCGTTCCCTTGGCATGATTGAGGTTCGTCTCAGCCCCGGCCAGAAATGCCATCTCGATCTCGGCTGCTCGGGTGGCGTGAGGATTCATTCGATCAGCATCCTCGCCGGCTGATGGATGATTTTACCGCTGAGACGCAGAGACGCAGAGATAACATTTGTAATCTCAAATTTTGCATTTCAAATCCGAAAGCCTCTGCGTCTCTGCGGTTTGATCTAGAATTTTGAATGCAGCCGCCTGCCGCATTGGGCGCAGAAGCGTGCGCCGTCCAAATTCACTCGCCCGCACAGCCGGTCGGTGCAGACTTTCGACGCACCGAGCGAGCGGCGCGAACACCGCGGGGCCTGACCGAAATGCCGCACCGGACGAAAAGGAGTGGGAGCGGTCACCCACCGCCCGAAGCCGATCAAGATCCGGGCGATCATCCACCAGAATCCGATGAACACGGCGCCGACCAGCACGGCGGAAAACGCCATGCGGTCGCCGGAGGCCCACAACAACATCGCCAGAATCAGGATGATCAGCCCAGTAGACATGGTAAAAACCCCTGATTCCCCCTATGCCTTCAAACGAAGGTCCATCCCGCACAGGATGCAGAAGTTGTCCGCCCGCCCGATGAAGCCGTGGCACGTCGGACATCTCGGTACGTGGTCCACCAACTGCTCGCCGCAGTGAATGCAGAACTGATCGTCGGCCTGCACCGGCCGCTCGCAACTGGCGCACTGCCAGCGGTCGCCCGTCCTTTTCATCCGCGGCGGGACACCTTCACCGGAGCTCCACGACCATACCGGCGACCAGTACCGCTCGATCACGCTCCGCATTTCGTATGCCGAGACGAACCGCCGGTCGCGCCGCGTATAGCATCGCTCGAAAAAGCGGTCCAGCCACCGCGGCACATCGCTGCGGATCGAGCTGGGCAGGTCGCTGCCCTGCGGCCGGATGCCGGTCAGCATCTCGTGAAGCACCACACCGACCGAGTAGAGATCGGTGCGCGAATCGAGATCGGTCAGCCCGTCGCGCTGCTCGGGCGACATGTACGCGATTGTACCGCTGAGGTGGCGATAGGCGTCGCCGCCGATTGAACCCGACTGGAGAATGGAAGCCGCGGCATCACCCGCATAACCCAGCCCGAAATCGCTGACCTTCACCGCGGCCGGCGCGATCTTCGACACATCGTCGCCGCCGGCGATCAGGATGTTCTCCGGCTTGATGTCGCGATGGATGATGTTGGCCCGGTGAGCCACCTCCAGCGCGAGCAGCGACACGTACAGCACCG
>CAYLLT010000069.1:19563-32788 GCA_964384465.1 uncultured Planctomycetales bacterium
GGCGAGATGACCCAGGCAACGGGCGTTCTGGCAGGGATGGCGGCCGGCCCGGCCCGCCGCGACCGGAAAATTACCGGGCCCCGGGGCTCAATCGCCCCCCAGGTAAGCCTCCAGGACTTGCGGGTGGCGCCGCAGCTCCGCCGCCGGGCCGGACAGGGCGATCTCGCCGGTTTCCAGGATATAGGCCCGGTGAGCCACCTCCAGCGCGAGCAGCGCCCCGTACAGCACCGCCACCACCGCTTCGACGGGCATACCCTGCGGATGCTTCTGTAGCACCTGCCGCAGCGACGGCCCATCCACGTACTCCATGATCAGGTAAGGCGGGTCGCTGTACGGGTCCAAGTCGAGGGCGCGAACGATGTGCGGATCGCGCAGTCCATGGATGGCCACGCCTTCGCGCTGCAAATGCCGGACATATTGCGGATCAGTTGGTATTTTGACCGCGGCGAATTCGCGGAAAATGTGGTGATGCGCCTTCCAGACCTCGCCGAAGCTGCCGGTCCCCACCCGCTCGTCGAGCAGGTAGTTGTTGATTCGATCGCCAATCTGGACCCGCGGCATGGTTTCTCCCGCCTCCTAATGTCAGGCCTCTTCGGAACGAGCGGCGAGGAACTCACAGATAACAAAATTATAAACGGCAGCACACAGGAAACCAAGCAGCAGAGCGCCCGTTTGCCAGCCCCCCGCGATGTGTGCCCCCGTCAAATACAGGGCCAGCGCGACATCCACCGCCAGATAGCCCGCCAGCGCCAATGCGCTAACCAGATTATTCTCGGCCCGCACGACCCGCGCCGGCACGAAGAACAGCGCCCACGGCAGAATCGCCACGCACCCCAGCCACACCAGCGTGCCGCGAGCCATCGCCCACAGGTCGGCCCGCGCTTCGGGAGCCAGCCGCCAATACCAGATGACCACCAGCGTCGCCGACACCAACAGCGTCGCCGCCAGCACCTTGCCGCCGACATATTGCGCGATCCCGCGGATCATGGCCTTCTATATCCTATACCGCCAGGCACATCTTAACGTTCGCCGGGCAGCCGGACGATTCTAAAATTCTCATTTATTTTGAATGGGAGAAGTGAGATCGGAGCGAGCCGCTGAGTTTATCCAATCCGAGCCGCGACCGTGAGGGAGCGGTTTGGGTTCCCGGGTCAGTGTGCGACCATGGCGGCTTCGATCGTGCGGTTGCGGCCGCTTTCCTTCGCGGTATAGAGGGCCACGTCCGATTCGTGGACCAGCGCTTCGGACGAAGCCGCCTGCGTGGTCTGAAGGCTGGCCACGCCGATGCTCAGCGTGGGGCTTACGCCCAGGCACGCCTCATCGACGTCGCGGCTGAAGGCGTGCACGATACGGTCGGCCAGACTACAGGCGGCCGACGCAGACGTCTGGGGCAGCAGCAGAATGAATTCATCGCCGCCGAAGCGGGCGGCCACATCCGATCCTCGCAGCTCCGAGGCGATCGCCCCCGCCAGCAGCGTCAGAATCTTGTCCCCCGTACGGTGACCGAACCGGTCGTTCACCAGCTTGAAGTGATCCAGATCGAACATGAGGCAGGTCAGGTCATCCTCGTACCGCTCGGCCGCCGCGAACTCACGGGCCATCACTTCGCCGAAGTACCGGCGGTTGTACAGACCCGTGAGCGGATCCCGCGCCGCCAGCTCCTCGAGTTCCCGCGTCCGCTGCTGGACGCGTTCCTCCAGCTCGGCATTGAGCTTGAGCAGCTCCATCTGTGAGCCGGTCACCCGGTCCGCCATGCGATTGAATGATTCCCCCAGCTCGCCGATCTCGTCCTCCGAGTACACCTCGGCCCGGGCATCCATCGAGCCATTGGCGATGGCATGAGCGGTTCGCGCCAGTTCCTTCACCGGGGCGACCACAAACCGCGTCACCAGCAGGCTGCACGGCACCACGAAGAGCACGACCAGCACCGCCGTCTGGATGGACTGGTTGGCGATCTCGTGCAATTTCTGCGTGGTGTCCGAAACATTCAGCGCGAAACGCAAATAACCCTTGACCGGTGCCGCGGCGAGCTCACCCGGCGGACCGCCATTCGCCGGAATGGGCACGGCTATTTCGACGTATGTCAGGCCCAGGTCGGGGACGCGCATGAGACGGGGGGTATTGAGCGGCTGAAGCGAGAGCTTCCGGTCATTGAGCGTGACGCTCTTGAGGATGCCGGGCGTGGTTTCGGCCGAGGCCAGAATCTGCCCCTGGGGATCAGAGAAAACGACGTACACGGCGCGATGCGACTTCACCAGGTCGCGGGCCCAATTGTTCAACGATGGGGGGGTGCCCCGCTCGATCTTGATGCGGGCCCGGGCCGCCAGGAAAAAGGACCAGTCCCGGACCCGGTCGAATTCCAGGGAATACATGGCCGTGCCGGTGGCCTTCAACCGCATGGGCATGCCGAAGCCCGTCACCACCAGCACCAGCAGGATGACCAACAGCGAAGCCTTGAACTGAAGGCTTCCGCAACTGCGACGCCATTGGGATGTGCGTCCGCCCCCGGATTGAGGAAGCTGTCTCGCCACGGCTTTCGACTCACCCTGACCCGAAATCGCTCGTCACGGCCAACGGCCGTGCCGTGGCCGGACCCGCCTTGTCGAAACCTACGATTCGTGATACGCACCGGGCAAACGCTGACCGCGTTTTTTATCCTGACCATTCACCCGGCAGACCCGAATATTCGATGCCCGCTTCACGGAATATCGGATGTAGCCTGCGGTGACTGAATCACTTAGGGATCAAACCGGCGCGTTTTTGTCACAGGGTCTCATAATGTGCGGCCTGGCGCCAAACCAAACTTCGAGAGAAGAGATTTGCCTTATCTACAGTTCGCGACGTGATTGGGAACATTTCCGATCGGCCAGGCAAAACTCGCGATGCTGCTTTCGTGCAGCAAACGCCACGCCTGTCCGCTCTCGCCCCGGACGCATCGGGCGGTCGCGATCAGGCCGACGCCCGCCTCCGCCGCGATGCCGATCAGCTCGTGCCACTCCCGTGTGTCGAGGTCGGCATCCAGTGTGATCGCGTGCACCGGCGCGTTCTCGATCAGCCACAGGGCATCCACGGGAGACTCGACGCGCACGCTGAAGAAACCAATCCGTCCGGCATCGCGCAGCCTCTGCATCATGTTGAACGGTTCGCCGCCCTTGATCCGCTCGAGGTCAAACCCATCCAATTGCCATAAATGGATGGTGCTCAGCCGCGTTTGCGCGAGCAGCGCTTCGCAGACCATCAACATGTGCCGGTCCCACGCGTCCGGACCCACGCGGGCCTGGACGATGACAGAGCCGGTTTGGACGCTGGCAGAGCCGGCTCGTGTCGAGCCGGGAGCGGCCAGCAGTGCCGCGAGTCGCCCCCAATCCGCTTTGTCGATATCCGACCGGATGTCGCACCAGTTGGCCGATTGCGGCGCAGGATGCGCTCCCACGCCGGCGCCGTCGAGCGACAGCCCGAATGGCGACAGTTGCAGACCCGTTCGCCCCAAAGCGCGATACTTCATAGTCCTGCGTCCGCACGCGCAATCGATTCCCCTCGCAATTGTATCGCCCGCCACGCTCCGGCCATATCGCTGGGCGGACTGAGAGTTGGATCCGAAGGGGTGCTTCACGATCCGCTACGGGCAGAGCGCTTTTCGCGGGGGCGATGTGACCAGGGGTTTGACGGTCAGCATGTCGTCAGTGTCGATGGTTTCGCCACTCAGGTTGAAATCCAGATTGGGGCAGCGGCGGGTTGGCCGATCCTCTTCCTGGTATACAGGGCCAATCCGCCACAGCCCCAGCGGGCCGTTGACTTGATCACCGACCCTATAATGCCATAGCTACGGTTCCCACGGCAGCGGCACCTCCTGGCCGCAGGGGGGCGTACTGGCCAACGGGAGCAGATCTTTGAACGGAATCACCGTGTATTTCGGTGTTACATGCATACCCTTGCGGAGGGCGAGGAACTCGGCGTGTCCGTCCATGAAGGCCATGCTGTACGAATGGCGCCGCCCATGCCAATCCGCGACCTCAACAATCTGAAAATCCCAGGTGTTCAGCCAGTCATGATCGCCGAGCAGAAGCAGCCGCGAGGGGTCGGTGGTCACCTGGTCGCGCTTAAGGCCTTTGGGGCCCCAGGATCCCGGGGGAGGAGCCTTAGGATTAAGAAAAGGATCCATGACCGTAGCCTGGATTCGCTTGTTGATCTCTTTTTTTAATGAGCGTGGCGGCTGGTTGCAGGGATCAAACGGTAATGTTTGAAGCCTATCCACCGCGAACATCTCGCTGATGAGATAACTTGTACCCACGGCTTCATAGCAGGTCGGCTGGCGGGCCTGGGTACTTCCCGTGTCGGAAGGGCACCGGAACACTTTTGCATCGTTGGTTCTGGCCGGAAACCCGAGATACTTGTTCAACGGCTTGGCTACCTGATATAGGGGATCGAGTCCCTGTATGCCGCCGTAATTGGCGTTGGCCCTGACCCATTGCATGAATCGGCCGTTGTTGGCGGTGAGATAATTCTGATAGGCGATGGCGATCTGGTGGACGTTGGCCAGGCAGGCGGCGCGCCGCGACTGGTCGCGGGCCTGACGCAGCGTGGGAATCAGGATGGCCACCAGCAGGGCGATGATGGCGACAACCACCAGCAACTCCAGCAGCGTAAAGCCGGCAGGGCGGCACGCACCTTGTCCGAACCCCGCACGCGAGTGCGGGGCCTGTCTTGCCCCCGACTTGCGTCGGGGGTTCGGATTGTGTTCAGTTTTCATCGGGTTCCCCTTTGCTCTCTGTCGAATGCGATAGCTGTGCCGGCTGCGACGCCGCCGATTGCCCGTCACCACCAGCGGCTGTACCAGACCCGGACAACTGATCCAATCGCGCCTGGACCGACGATTGGTAGTAATGGTTTCCCTTGGCATTCAGACTGAGTTGATAATACTTGACCGCGCCGGCCTTACGGCCCGCCTTCATCTCGCGCTCCGCGGCCGCGTAATACGCCGTCGGTTCATCGTCTGGAGACAAACGCTCGCGTAGCCGCTCGAGCGTATAGGTCTCGTCCAGCAAGAACACCATCGCCTCAAATACCGCGGGGTGGCATCCCTTCGCTCTCCGCTGAACCTCCCGGGCTTCCTTCAGCCGCCCCTGAGTCCACTCCGACAGGAACCAGGGGAAATACATGTCCTGCATGGTGGGCATGGCCTCCGCCACGGCCATACCGGCTACCCCGCTACTGGCGCCGGCTTGCTGCGCGCTGAGGGCTTGCGCCGCCGTCGCCTTGCGCGCCTGCCAGTATTGATCCACCGCGATCCCGCCGGCGCCGAAGAGGATGATGAGTACCGTCGCCACCGTCAGCGTCTCGAACCCGTGGCGGAACAGCAGCTTGCGGAGCATATAGGTGGCGCTGTCGCGCTTGGCTTCAATCGGGTTGCCCGACAGATAGTACCGAATGTCGCGGGCCAGCTCGCCGGCCGATTGGTAACGACGATCACGCTCCTTGGCCAGGCACTTGAGCACGATAGTCTCGACCTCGTTGTCGATGCGGCGCTTGCCGCCCGACAAGCCGCGGAGCAGCCAGCGGCCGGTGGTCGATCCGGTACGACGGCCACCGCTCGGCGGTGAGCTCGCGGTCGAACCGGGGGCCGACGCTACTTCGGTCCCCGTATCAATGGTGCTCGGGCGGACCGGCTCGGCGTTCATGATCCGATCCAGAACGTCCCGCATCGGGCCGATCACCTCGTAGGGGAACCGGTTGGTCAGCATCTGGTACAGGATCACGCCCAGCGAGTACACATCCGTGCGGATATCGATCTTGCTGGGCATGCCTTCGGCCTGTTCCGGCGAGGCCCACGGCAGGCTGCCCATGAACTGGCCGGTGACGGTCATCACCTGCGGGCGCGATTCCTCCGTGACGCCGCCGGTGACCATCTTGGCCAGGCCGAAGTCCAGGACGTACGGCTCGCCGCGCGGGTCCACGCGGATGTTGCCCGGCTTGAGGTCGCGGTGGATCACCCCACGCAGGTGGGCGGCGCTGACCGCCTCGCAGATCTTGACGAAGAGCGCCAGCGTGTCCTTGATGCTCCGCTGCGCGCTGGTCATCCACACATCCAGCGACTGGCCGGAGATGTATTCCATGACGTAATAGAAGTTGCCCGCGGCGACGCCGCTGTCGTGAATCGCGACGATATTGGGATGGTTCAGCGCGGCCAGGATCTGCACTTCGCGTTCGAAGCGGGCCTTGTCCTTGGCCCCGGCGAACGGCCCCTCGCGCATGACCTTGATCGCGACCTTGCGCTTGGTCACCTTCTGGATGGCCTGGTAGACCACGCCCTGCCCGCCGCGGTGGATCTCCCGCGTCAACTCGTAACCGGCGATCGAATCGATCAGCGGCGTCTGGCTCTCGGCCGGCGGCGGCTTCAGGCTGCGCGTCATCTGTTCTGACGAGCGCTGCAAGAGTTCGTCCAGCTCGTTCAGTTTGGCCAGCGGAATGGTTTGCGTGCGGCCCAGGCGGTGGAGACACTGGGAACAGCTTTCGACATGGGCTTTGATCTCGGCTCCCGTTTCGGAGGAGAGTCCCCCGTCATTCAGCAGCCGGAGTTGCTCATCGGATGGGCAGGCTTGCATGATGTTAACTCGATTACCAGTTCTGCTCCATGTATTCGCGGACCTTCCGCATGCGCTTCAAGATGCGCGTCTTGGCCTGGAATACGGAATCGACGGATATCTTGAGATGCTCGGCCACCCGTTCGGCGGGCCAGTCCTGGAACACGAACAATTCAAAGGCCTGCATCGTGCGCGGTTCAACGTGCTGGCGAACCTCCTGGAGGCAGGCCTTGAGCACCGACTGCTTCCACTCCTCGTCCCACACTTCGTCCATCGTGCTCTGGTCGGGCAATTCCTGGAACGGATCCTGCCCCTCCTCGCTGTCGGGCAACTGGACGGTGCTGCGCCGGCGGCGCTGCACATCGCGGATTTTGTTGGTGGCGATGCCGGAGAGCCAGGTGCGCAGACGGCCCTTGGTGCGGTCGTATTTGCCTTCGCGGTACGCGGCGGCGAACGCGACCAGCGCCTCCTGCGCGGCATCCTCGGCGTCCGTCTCATTAAGCCCGAGCCGCCGCCCGAATGAGATCAACAGCTTCTGATACCGATCAAAGAACTGGTTCCAGGCGCCGGAATTCTGGGGATCCTGGAGTCCGACAAGCAACTCGGTGTTGGTAGCGGTGATCATGAGTCGCCTCAACCACCGGAGAATCGCCTCGATTCGTCGTTGGATGAAAGCGATTAGTATAACTTCTCGTGCCCGCTTGATGCAATAGTGCATGTATCTGTTCAGTGGCACTTGGCGCCCCCTCTGCAAGATGAAATTTCGATCAAATCCGGCCGGCCGGCTGAGCTTGGCGCGAGGTACGGACGCTATGACCAGGCGTCTCGGCCGGCTCATCCGGGCGGAATTCGCGCGGCGGGAAATCCCGGCCGCAATAGCGGCATTGCGGTGACTGTGATGTCGTGAACCAGCCGCAGTGGTGGCATTGGTTTGCCGGGCGGTGGCCAAATAGCGTGGCGAGAGTCATCGATCGTTTCTCCTGTTCAGAGACGAGTTCGTTCCCCCGAGAGAGCATGAAAAGCGGTGGCGGCCGGCGTGCACACCGGCCGCCACAAAGTAAATTGGCCCAGGCCATGCTTCTCACAGCTTCTCAGACGCTCTGCTTTCGCGCGCCGAACCGGAACCTGACACCGTTTGCTGACTTTTTTGCATGGCCTAGTACGACAAAAAGGTGCGAGCTGGGCACCGTGCGCGGTCGTGCCCAGCCCGCCAGGGGGAGAGTATCTCGACAGAGGCGGGGGCATCAGCCGCCGCGCCTCATGGAAATCGCTATCCGAACAAAAACTGTCGTAGTCCGATGAGCAGCAGGAGCGGTATGCCTGTCGCGGCGATCGCCCCCAGCGCCGCCCGCGTCGTCGATCGAGGGTTCCGTGAATAGATTTTGCCGACCGTGCCGGCCGTTCCGCGAGGTGAAGATATTCGCATGACCATTTCCTTTTCTTGAAGAAGCATGATGCCGGTTAAATCCCGAACCCCCGGCTGCATAGAAAACAGAGCCCCACCACGTCCACCAGCACGATGACCAGCACTTCCAGCAGTTCCGATACCCGCGACGATCGTCTCGAACGTTGAACGAAATCAGACATGAGCTTTCTCCTTCTTAAACTGGGTCTGCGATCATTCTGCTTTCGTCGAGCCGGCCTCGACCTGACACGGTCACCAAAAGAATTTTCAAAAAGGCGATTTTCCCGGCATAACGCAATGGCGGGCGGGAGACCGGCGAACCGCGTGAAGGACATCGAAAAAAGATTTTCATGATGAAAAAAGTGCGGTGGGCCGGGCTCCAAAAAGCAACCGGCCCACCGCTCCCCGCTCCCAGGCTTCTCAAATATGGATGGAGGGGCCTGACGATCAGGCCCGTGCGCTCCATCCGGGATTGCTTTCGTGCGGCCCCGCGTGACCTGACACCAGCGCCCGCGAATTTTTTGAGATTGTGCGACGCGGTCGCCGGCCCGCCTGGGGAGCAGGCATGGTCATGGCGCATAAAAAACGCGGTGAGCCGGCCCTCCGATCAGCCGGCCCACCGTAACCCCACCCCAGGGAGCATTCCTTCCCTTCTCGATCATCTCCTCAATAAAAGTGTGTCCATCCGGGACTGCTTTCGTTCGATCCCGCGGCTTCTGACACACGAAGCACAAAAAATCTGATCTGATTTCACACCGCCTTTTTTGGCCAGATCCACCCCTTTTATCCCCCGTAGATCGCCCGATTCCCGTGTCAGTCCCGGCCCCCGACCGCGAAAGCAGGGCAGAACAATTTGCCTGGTTACTCAGCCGTCGGTCCGGCGGGGTGCGAGGCGACGGGAATCGAAAGAAAGGAAACGGACATGAAAGCTAACAGGTGGAGAGTCGGATCGGTGGTGTGCCTGGTGATGATGGGTGGCTCGGCCGCTGCCGCGACGGCGGCCTCGTCAGTGGTCGGGCGGTACGTGTTCTACAACCAGTCCTATTTCGACGGGAACAACGCGGCCGCTCAGCCGTCAATCGCCGGCGCCAACAATGATGACGCCGATGCGATCGCCATCGACAAGACAGCCCTGCTGCCCGGCGTGCCGGCGACGCCCGCCAATTACATCAGCTACGACAAGAGCATCAACGGGATCATGGTGGACATCAGCCGACCCGGCAATGCCGCCACGATTGCCGCGGATGACTTCGTCTTCCGGATGGGCAACACTGCCAATCCCGCCGCCTGGTCGCCCGCTCCCGCCCCGGCGAGCGTGACGGTTTCGGCCGGCAAAGGCATTGGCGGCTCCGACCGCATCACCCTCATCTGGGCGACCAAGGCCATCCCCAATACCCGGTGGCTCCAGGTGACCGTCCTGGTGAATGCCGATACCGGCCTGACGACGAGCGATGTGCATTACTGGGGCGTGGCCATTGGAGAAAGCAAAACGCCGCTCAGCATGCGGTTCCTGGTCGATTCGAAGGATCAGACTGATGCCCGCAACAACCGTTCCAAAATCGCTCCGGTTGACTTCCCTTATGACTACAATCGAGACGGCCAGGTCAATCCGTCCGACGAAAACGTCGCCAAAAGCAACCCGACCAACAGTCTCAACGGCCTGCTCCTGATCACGCCGCCCATGCCGTGTGTGGCGCCACTAACTGATCGGGTGGTCACGCTTTCAACCGATGGCATCTCCCAGAACCCTTCGCCCGTGCAGGTGACCGTGCAAGGATCTGAAAGCGGAGTCGCCTATCAGTTGTGGAGCGGCCAGGCTCCTTCAGGATCGCCCGCCACGAGCACCGGCGGGGACCTGGTGCTGACCTCGGACATCATCGCTTCCTCGGTCACTTTGACCGTGCAGGCCTCGCGTCCGCCGTGTGCGCCGGTCACGTTGAGCCAATCGGTGAGCATCGTGGACTGGGCCCACAGTGCGGTTCGGATCGTGATCCCCTCCCGCACCACGGTGACGGATGCTTCGTTCGACCCCGCGACGCGCGTCCTGACCGCCACGACGAACGCGTTCGGGGGCTACACCTTCGCACCCGGCGATACTTTCCAGGTCACGCAGGTGAAGGGATACTACAACGAAGACCTCAGCCCGGGCATGCTCAGAGCTTTCAGGATCAGGGAGAAACTCTCCGACAGTTCGATCCGGCTGGAGTCGGTCATCCGGTGCCCGGACGCCATCCCCGGCCAGACCGCTATCCGGATCTATCACCTCCAAGGCAAACTACAGCGCGAAGCCACCGCCGAGCTGCTCAAGAGCTACCTGGCCGAGGGGCTGCCGAACGCCACCGTGGAGATCGGTACGAGCTGCCTGTCATCGGGCGTGGGCGTGAACATTCATCTGGGCCAGTCGCAGTGCGGCGCGACCGCGGTCAGTTTCGACAACCTGGATGCTGAAGGATACGTCCTGAAGGGCCTCGATGACACCAACTACGTGATCGCCGGCCCGACCGAGGAAGGCACGCAGAACGGAGCCTACGAATTTCTGGAGCGCAACCTGGGCGTCCGCTGGGTGATGCCGGATTCACATTTCACATCCGCCGAGCTGGCGAACATCCAGCCGGCGCTGGTGGGTGCTCCAGCGGACGGCGCGGGCAAGGTTCTCGTCCGCGGCGATCATGTGCCGGCACACACCTTCCTGACGCTCCCGTCGGCCGAGGTTCGCGAGAACCCGGCGTATCTGACCCGCTATGGCAGCGGCTACGGCTACTCGGGCAATGCGGTGATCTCGACGCATCAGCGGTGGTCGCGGTTCATGCGGGCCAGCCTGCGGGTGGATCCGACGCACAATACGCACCATCTGTTCCCCAGGAGCGTTTACGGGGGTTCGCACCCCGAGTTCTACCCGGACGGCGCCGTCCCCGGCAGCGATAACGATACCGACTGGGACCCCAACTTCTCGGCGGTCGAACTGGCCCCCGAAGCGGCCAAGCGCCTGAAGATGTACTTCGATGCCAACAGCGAAGCCAGCAGCTTCCCGATCGGCAACGAGGATTCCGGTTCGGGCACCCGGTTCGACCGGAGCGCAGCGTCATTCGCGCGGGAACCCGTGGCCGCGGGTTGCACGATGAACCAGATGACCGATGGCGCCTCGACCAAGGTTGCCTTCAACAGTGTTGACTTCCGGGACGTGTCCTGGAGCTACTTCCAGTGGGCGAACGAGACGATGGCGGTGCTGCGTGGTCCGGCTTACGGCTACGGCAACTCCCGGTACCTGGGCGCCCTGGTTTATCACGAAACGTTTGACGCACCGGACCGGATGACTCGTGACGGCCGGCCGGGCTTCGGCGGCTCCAACCGTCTGGATTCACACATCATCCCCTTCATCGCGTTCGAGCGTCTGAAGCTGGTGGATGATCGTGCCGGTGTCGGTCAGCGGGCGCAATACGAAACCATGCTGCAGCGCTGGTCGAGCGTGACCACGGGCGATCTGGGCGCTTACGACTACATCAGCAGCGTGCTGGCTCCGGTCGTGCACCTGTCGGAAATGTCGCGGTATCTTCAGTCGGATTATAAGGCCGGCGTGCGTCACAACCGGTCCGAGCACTACCCCAACTGGTCCGAGGCGTTCAAGTTCTACGCCTACTTCAAGCTGCTGTGGAAGCCGGAGACGAAGATTTTCGACGACCCGAACGGCACCGGCCTGTTGAGCGATTGGTCGGTGGCGGCGGTCGGACCCGAGGCGGCGCCGTATCTGGTCAAGTTCTACACGGATTGGGATCGCTTCTGGTCCGGCACCGACGGCGCCGGCGCGAAGACGCTCAATTATCTGAAGAACGCCAAAGGCTCTTTCGAGACCGTGTGTGCGACCGAGTACCTGGACAACGCGACGGTGGTTGATCTTCTGGAGCGCAGCGCCCAGACGCTGGACAGTTGCGTGTCGGCAGCGGCGGCGAGCAATTCAGCGACCGTCGATCAGAAGAATCGGGCCCGCTTAATGCGAGCACAATACAGCTTCTGGGGCATGACCGGCCAGGCCCGGCACGCATCGACCATGGCCCACACTGAGGCACTGGGCAGCCAGGTCGGCAAAGCCGCCACCGTGCTGGTAAGCAGCATCGCCGCCGAGCAAAACCGGCAGGATATCGCCAAGATGTGGCCGCTGGACAATAACCACGGCAACGATAATGTCATGGGTCTGCCGGGTGGCCTGGCCAAGCACGACCTCACCGACATCCTGGGCAAGCGTTGGGACCGCGACCTGATGTTCCGGCTCCTCGCGCACAAGAACGACCCGGCCGTGACCGCCGCGGTCGCCAGCATCAACCCGGCGAGCTACCCGGATCTGACGACCGAACTGACCATCTCCAAGAGCGTGTGGAACCACCTATGCCAGGCGCCGGCCATGGCGCCGCTCAATGCCGAATCCGGCTTCGAGAACACCAACCTGTATGATGAGAACTGGCACGCCAACGCCCCCGACGGCATCACCAATCCGTTCTCGGTCGCGACTGATCCCGTGTCCGGCTCCAGCCCGAGCAAAGTGGTCAAGATTGCCGGCACCAGCGGAAAGGAGTCCTACCTCTACCAGAGAATCTCGAACATCTCGAATGCCACGACCGTCGATTACGTGCTGTCCATTCGGGCTTATGCCAACACGCTGCCCAGCACGGGCGCGATGTACCTTCAGGCGGTCGGCCGGACCGGTACCACAATCGGCGGCGACTTCGTGACCGCCAGCGGCCTGATTCAAATGCAGCCGGTGGCCGGCGAATGGATCACCTTCGCCTGTCCGGTGCGTATGCCCGCCACGGTGCACAACATCGAGATGTTCATCGTGGTCCGGGACCTGCCGGGCAACGAATCCTACAGCATCTATGCTGACGATTTCGAGCTTCACCGCATCGAGGTGGCCGCGCCGAGCATCGATCCGCTCTCCATCGGAGCGACCTCGGTCACGGTCTCCGGCGTGGATGGCGATGCGGCCAGCGTGACGCTGTACAAGAACGGGACCCAGATCGGACAGGCTGTGGCGCCGAACGGACTCAACTCGGTGACCGTGAGCAACCTCCCGCTGGTTTCCGGTGATGTTGTACAAGCGGTCATGCAGTCAACAGAAGGAATACCTTTTCAGACGCGCGAGATCGTTGTTCCGTAAGAGGGTGTTTGAGAAGCCATGTTAACTCGGTGCAAGATCGGTTCTCCGTAGCGGCCGGGCTCCGTACCGGCCGCCAAACTCGATGATCGG
>CAYLLT010000070.1:0-28163 GCA_964384465.1 uncultured Planctomycetales bacterium
GCAGGCCAACACCAACACTTCTGGGCGTGACGCGATCATCACCGTGCAGGGCCAGACACACACGATTCAGCAGGAGGGTTCTACCTCAACAACCGCGATTCGTCTGAGGGTGCCGTGGGATGCTGTAGAGGATGGACTTTCTCAGCAGTATTGGTATCCGCAGACATATTGGAAAAAGGGCCAGACTCAATCGCATCCAAACCAAGGCGCTCCTTACGCAGCAGACTTCTACTACTCTATACCTGGTGGATGTACTCCTCAGTCTTTGTCCAAGGGAAAACGAGTCAGAGCGGCAAACTCGGGAACTGTTCACGTTACCGCTCCGCTCCTGTGCGACGGGACGCAATACTATGTCGTCCAGATTACGGGCGTCGATCTCAATGGGACAGAGGTTCGTACGAATTACCTCCACTTACAGCCTCGATCCGATATGCCAGAAACGGTAGTAGCCGGTGAGGTCATTGGTTACAACGATAAGTTGGGTTGCGCGAGTTCTCCCCACATTCATTTCTACGTTGACAGAAGACTCGGCGGCAACTGGTCACCGGTCCCTTTGGAGGAAGTGTCTTTCGGTTCGGATGTCATCTTCTCTGCGAGTGATGCATGCACGGGAAATGATTCGCAGTGCCCAAATCTGCAGGATTCGGGCACCGATGGAAGATTCTGTCGGTACAAGGCCATGCCCCGGCGTGCTCCCGACGGAGGCGGGGGTTGTGGTGGCGATCTTGACGGCGATCTCGTGGACGATTGCTCTGATGCTTGCCCCGAAACTCCGTTCGAGGAGGCAGTTGATGGTCTAGGATGCAGCGCCTCACAACTCGACACCGACGCTGACGGAGTAAGCGACGATCGAGACGGATGTCCGGATACACCCCTCGGAAACGCTGTCGGTAGCGACGGCTGTACCTTGCCTCCAGTAGATACAGATGGCGACGGTATCCTCGATTCGATCGACAACTGTCCGGCCATCCTGAACGCGGATCAGTCGGACAGTGACGGTGATTCGGCCGGTGATGCCTGTGATGGATGCCCCGACGACCCGAGCAAGACCAGTGCCGGTGCTTGTGGCTGCGGTCAACCGGAAGTGCCCGGATGTGGTCAGGCCTGTGCTGATGACGGCGATGGTGATGGTGAACCAAATTGTACTGATGGGTGTCCTAACGACCCTAGAAAGGTCGCTCGAGGCCAATGCGACTGTGGCATAGAGGATACAGACACGGACGCCGATGGTGTCGCCGATTGCCATGACCGATGTGCCAATACGCCCTCAGGTGCAGCGGTGAATGCCAACGGTTGCTCGGACGCGCAACTTATCGTTCCCCCCGATCAGGGGCAGCCGATCCCGCAGCCGGACCCCCCACAGTCAAATCAGTGTGGTGCTGGCGCCGCACCCTGCGGAGCGGGTGGGGCATCGATGATGCCGTTGACTTTGCTCGGCCTGATGTGGATGCGGTTCTGCGGCCATCGCTCTGCATACTCGCGCAGACATCGACGCTCGGGCTAATGGGCTTGATGATGACGCAACGACGGCGACGGCGATTTTGCCCCCCCCGGCCCCTCCTTCGCAAGGCGGGGTGAAAGACGGCCGGTACGGAGCCCGGCCGCTACCTCATCCCACCTCGCGCTTCTCGAAGAGGGCTACGCCGATCAGCAGCCAGGCGAGCACGATCAGCAGCGCGTACAGCGAGGCGGTGGCGACGTATTGAAACGTGATGTGGTTGTTCTGCGTGATGGCGTCGGTCACCCACAGGAAGGCCAGGTTCGGCGAGATCCAGTAGGCCAGCCGGGCGGCGGCGTGCTCCTCGCGGTATTGGCCGAACATGGCATCCGAAACCAGGCCGGTGAGCAGCATCACGGTGCAGAGCGTCAGGGTCATGACCTGCCCAAGCCGGGTGGAGGCGGCCACGGCCACTGAAGTGAGGATCATGACCATGGCGAAGACCAGCGTCATCGCGGCGATCAACTGCCCGTCCACGAAATCCTTCCCGAACGTCTGGATTTTCCAATCCGGCCCGATGAGGGCGACCAGGGCCAGGGCCAGGGTCATGAGCGGCACCGCCAACGCTATTGAAGTGGACGAGAACTGCATGTCGTACAAGTAGTTACAGAATGCGGCGGCGATGAGGCTGATGAGCAGGGCGCCGGCGCCGAACAGAATCACCGGCAGGTCGAAGTCCTGGCTGGAGCGCTCGAGCACCTTGTGCCGCATGGTCAGCAGGAACACGATCCCGCACAGATAGAATGCCACCGCCAGTGCCCCCGCCAGGCCGGTGAATTTGCCCACCAGGAACAGCGGCCGGCTGACCGGCTTGCTGATGACGGTCAGGACGGTCTTGTTCTCGATCTCCTGGGACAGAATTCCGGCGGCACTGAAGGCCGCCAAAAACAATCCGAAGAGCAGCAACGTAGAAAGACCAACGTCTTTGAGCAGCTTATTGTCGCCGGTGATCCCGGAGTCGCTGCTGATATCCAGCGTGTATCCGACAAGACCGACGTTGAGCACCAGCAGCCCGGCCGCCACCAGCATCAGAATGCCGTAAATCGGCTGCCGGATGGTCTCCGTGAAGCTGTTGGTGATGATGCCCCAGAGCTTGTTGAACATGCTTAATGGCTGATCCGGCTGAGTATTACCGCTTGCCGGTGCCGGTCACGAGCACGTGTTCGCGGCGGCACCAGCTTGGCAGCGTGTTGCGGTTATTGTAAAGTACGCCGCTCAGCCGTCCACTGATCGATGGCAGGTATTTGAACTGACCCAATGGCTCTTTTTGACCGCTCGTCTGTAGGTCCCGCCTGCCGGGCGGGACCAGCCCCGCCCGGCAGGCGGGGCCTACGGGAATACGTATGATCGAGCACAGACCTGAACGTCGGGCACGCACCGTGGCGTGGGTTGGCCTGGGATTCCAGGTCCTTCTGGCCGCGTTTTTTGCGGTGCTGACCGTCTGGAGCGAGTCTGAAGCCATGCGGGCTGTGGCCCTGCTCAGCGCCATCGGCGTGACCATCTGGGTCTTTCTCCTCCTGGTTTACCACCAGCGGGTCCTGGTCCAGGACGAGACGTTTGAGTCGGAGCAGCTCCGCCGTGAGCGCGAGAGCGGCACGGGCGGGGCGGCGATCTTCGATATCGACGACGAAGAACTCCTGCTCGCCCGGCGGCGGCTGCGGTGGATGTTCCGATGGCTGCTGCCCGCGTTCACCATAGCGGTCATTGTCGAGCTGCTTGCGGCGGCGGTGTTCGGCTGGTCGTGGGCGATCAACCACAGCGTGCGGGCCGATGATTGGAAAGACATCGAAAACGTCGGGATGCTGATCTGGTTCGTGGGCGGGGCGGCGTTCCTCAGTTTCCTGCTCTCGCGCTATGCGACCGGCATGGCCCGCCAGCCGGACTGGCGAATGCTCCGGGCCGGGGCGAGCTGGCTGATGGGCGTGACGCTGGGTGCGGCGGCACTGGTGGCGACACTGGCGGCGCTGCACTTTTTCGAGTCGCCGGCGCCCGAGCGCGTGCTGGCGGTGGTGCTGCGGATCCTGCTGCTGGTGCTGGCGGCGGAGATCACGCTGAATTTTGTGCTGGATTTCTACCGCCCGCGGGCGCCGGAGGAGGAGCCGCGGCCGGCGTTCGAGAGCCGGTTGTTCGGCCTGTTCAGCGAGCCGGGCGGGATCGCCCGCTCGATCGCCGACGCCCTCAACTATCAGTTCGGTTTCGAAGTCTCATCGACATGGTTCTACAAGCTGATGCAGCGGTCGGTCGTGCCGCTGATGGGTTTCGCGGTATTGGCGCTGCTGACCGCGAGCAGTTTCGTATTCGTGGATACCAACGAGCAGGCGGTGATCGAGCGGTTCGGCAAGCGTCAGAAAGGCGTGCTCGATCCCGGCATCCGTGTGAAGTGGCCGTGGCCGATCGACACCGCCTACAAAGTGGCTACTTCCAAGATCCACGAGCTCCAGATCGGCCTGGAAGCGCCGCCCGAGAAGAACCAGAAGAAAGACGAACTGATTCTCTGGACCAACAAGCACGCACAGGAACCGCACCTGGAGGTGCTGGTCGCGACGCCGAAACTGGCCGGTTATCTGAATCGTGCGGGCACGGTGACTCCGCCGGGTTCATTGATGACGCGGCCGGCCGGATCGACGGACGTCCAACCGGCACCGTCGGCGGCCGGGGATACCGACTCCAAAACCGGTGAGGCTGTGGCGGTCAGCCTGATGCGGGTGGCGGTCTCGATCCAGTATCGGATCCGCGACGCGCACGAGTGGCTGAACAACTACACGCGACCGGAGCCGACGCTCAAGACGATCGCGAATCGCGAGATCATCCGCTACTGCGCCAGCGTCGATGTGAACGGGCTGATCGGCGGTCAGCGCGGCGATATCGAGCGGGCGTTGCAGGAAACGATCCAGCAAAAAGCGGATAGGGAGAACCTGGGGATCGAAATCGTCTTTCTGGGTTTACAGGGCGTGCACCCGCCGGAATCGACGGCCGAGGATTTCCAGAGAGTGGTGGGGGCCGAGCAGACGATGAAGGCGAGCATTCGCGCCGCCGATGCGGAATCCAACAAACGTCTCTCCGAAGCCGCCGGTGATGTGGAGCGAGCCAGGCAGTTGTCGAACGCCATCCGCGAGCTGAACCGGATTGAAGGTTCGGGTTCATCGTCGGACGTGGAAGCCGCGCGGCGGCGGCTGGATACGCTCTTTTTCGGCAAAGCGGACGACGGCATACCGCCGGTCGGCGGCCGGGCGGCCGAACGGGTCGCGGCGGCGCGGGCCCGCCGATGGCAAAAGGAAAACCGCGCTCACGGCCAGGCGATGGCTTTCGTGCAGGAGATGATCGCCAAGAACGCGGCTCCCGAGGTGTACCGGCTGCGAAAGATTTTCAACAGCCTGTCCGAATCCGGCGATGGCATCCGTAAGTATGTGATCGCGTCCGAGGGCACACTACAGTTAAACCTCCAGGACCCGATGAGCGCGCCGCTGGATACGGCCTTACAGAAACAAGAGTAGGAATTGGAGTTTGATGCCATGAACCGGAGTTGGCCCTCATTGATCGCCGGGGCGTTGCTGGTGCTGGTGCTCGCCCTTTACATGATGACGTTTCAGGTGCGGTTCACGGAAGTGGCGGTGCTGAAGACATTCGGCAAGGCTGCTCCGCCCGACCCGGCCAACAACAAGCCCGGCGACGTTATCACCGAGCCGGGGCTGTATGCCCAATGGCCGTGGCCGATTCAGGACGTGAAGAAATACGACAACCGCATCCAGTTGACCTCCACCATCGGCGAAGAGACGCCGACGCGGGACGGCAAACCGATCATCGTTACGACCGCCATCGGCTGGCGGATCAAGGATGCGTATCAATTCAACCGCACCTGCGGCGGCATGAAAGAGGCCGAAGAGAGGCTCAAAACGCTGGTCCGCAACGACCAGAAGACGGTGATCAGCCGTTACGATTTCCATCAGTTTGTCTCGACGCAGCAGGATGAGCTGCAGTACGACAAGATCGAGAAGGAGATCCTGGCGGAGGTCGGCAAGAAGGCGGCCAATCTGTTCGGCATCAATGTGCTGTCGATCGGGATCGAAAAGCTCGCGTTGCCGCAGCGGATCACCGAGACGGTGTTTGAGGCCATGCGGCAGGAACGCAAGGCGATGGTGGCCGGTTACACCAGCGCGGGCGAGTCGAAGGCCAAAGAGATCAAGGCGACCGCCGACGGCATCGCCGATACGATCCTCTCCTTCACCGACCGGCAGGCTTCGGCGATCGTCAACAAGGGGCTTGAGCAGGCCAATACATACAACGCGACGTTCAGCAAGGACCCGGCCCTGGCCGTATTCCTGCTGAAGGTCGAGAACCTGCCCAAGCTGCTCAAGGAACGCATGACGACGCTGGTGTTCGATCAGAATTCGCCGTTGCTCGATCTGTTGTTTTCTATGCCGGCGACGACGCAGCCGGCGGAGAGGCGCAGCATCGCCACCAGCCGTCCGGGGGACGATTCGCTGAGCGAGCTGGCGCCGCCCGAAATGATCAAGGTGCATTGATGCTCAGGGATACGGGCTCGAAAGCTCAGATGGATCGGGAAACCTTAAACAGACTGTGAAACATGAGCGAAACTGAAGAACATCCTCCGACTGGTCCGCACGAACACGAGCCTGATGAAAGCTCGAACGAGCAGGCACTGTCCGTGATCGAGGAGCCGCTCGATCCGGCGAACCAGTCGCTGGCCGACGCGCTGCGGGCCAGCTTCCGCGTGCTCAAGCTGATCATGCTCGGCGTGGTCATCCTGTTCCTGGGCAGCGGCACGTTCCGGGTCGATCAGAACGAGGTCGTGGTCCTCTCGCGGTTCGGCAAACAGGTCGGCCCGCCGCTCGGGCCGGGCCTCCATGTGGCGCTGCCGTATCCGATCCATTCGAAGGTCCGCGTCCCCACCGTGGCGCGAACCATTCTGATCGACGCATTCTGGCTGAACCAGACCGATGCGGAAAAGGCCCGCGACCTGAGCGAGGCCGGCGCCCGCACCAGCGGGCTGGATCCGGCGACGGACGGCGCGCTGCTCACCGGCGACCGCGCGATCATGCACCTGCTCACCAAGGCCAGCTACAAAATCACGGACGCGAACAATTTCGTCAAGAACGTCAGCGACGAGTCGAAACTGCTGCAATCCGTGATTCACGAGTCCACGGTGGCGCAGGCCGTGCGAACGACGGCGGACGTTTTATGGAAGGACCCGGCACGGATGGTGGACAAGGTCCGCGCGCGGGCACAGTCACAGCTCGACGCGCTCGAGAGCGGGATCACGATCGAAATCCTGTCGGTGGAGAAATCGCACTACCCGCTACAGGTCAAGGACGATTTTCTGGCTCTCTCCGAAGCTGAAAACAAGATGCGGCAACTGATCCAGCAGGCGAACGAGGAGTGGGAGAAGAAGTTGAAGGGAGCCGCCGGGCCGGCGTGGGAGCCGTTGCGCCAGGAGATCGAGAAACTGGACCAGGTGGAGGGCGAGGCCGGCCAGGCCCCGATCATACAGAAAATAGAGAAGATTCTGACCGAGGAGGCCACCGGCGAGGCGGCCAAGAAAATTCAGGCGGCGATCAGTCTGCGCAACAAGATCGTCCAGGAGGCGCAAACCCGGTCGGAGAGGTTCCTCACATTCCTCGATGCGTATCGCCGCGACCCCGAGCTGGTCCGCGAGCGCCTGCTACAGGACATGATCGGCGAAATCTTTTCGCAGGCCAGCCTGTCGCGCTGGTTCCTCCCGCCTGGCCACAAGGTCATCTGGTTGAACAAGAACCCCGAGGAGACCCGGCAGCAGGAACGCGAAGCGCGGCTCAAGAAAACTCAGGACGCCAGGAAGTAATAAAGAGTGGGAGAGGGGGAGAGGGGGAGATTGAGAGATGGAGAGAATGAGAGATGGAGATCAATTGACCTGCTTCGGCATCATCATGCTGTTTCTCAATTCTCAATTCTCAATTCTCAATTTGGACCGTTAGATTTATGCAGAACGCCGACACATCCGTGGTCCAGACCGTCGGGCTTACCAAGGTCTTCAAAGACTTCTGGCATCGCCAGCGGGTGGTGGCGGTCGATCGGCTCGATCTGGACATTCATCAACACGAAGTGTTCGGGCTGCTGGGGCCGAACGGCTCGGGCAAGAGCACGACGATCAAGATGCTGCTCGGTCTGCTGTATCCGACGCGCGGGCGCATCCGCGTCCTCGGGCATGCGCCCACGAATGTCGCCATCAAATCACGGATCGGATATCTGCCGGAAGAGTCTTACCTTTACCGCTTCCTCAATGCGCGGGAGACGCTCGATTATTACGGCCGGCTGTTTCAGATCCCGCGGCAGGACCGGCATCGGCGCGTCGAGCAACTGCTGGAGATGGTGGGCCTGACGCGCGAGGCGCGGCGGCGCGTCGGCGAATACTCCAAAGGCATGGCCCGGCGGATCGGGCTGGCCCAGGCGCTCATCAACGACCCCGACCTGCTGATCCTCGACGAACCCACCACCGGGCTGGACCCGATCGGCACGCGCGAGATCAAGGACCTCATCGTCTTCCTGAATCGCGAGAAACGCAAAACGATCCTCCTGAGCAGTCATCTGCTGGGGGACGTCGAAGATGTCTGCCAACGGGTGACGATCCTCTACGGCGGGAAGCGCCAGGCGATGGGCGATATTCACGAGCTGCTCAGCCGGCAGAACCTCACGCAGATCGTCACCGAGCGCCTCAGCGATGACATGATCGCCCGCATCCGCCAACTCGTGGAGAAGGAAGCGAACAAGCAACTGGTGAGCGTGACCACGCCATCCGACAAGCTCGAAACGTACTTTCTGCGGATCGTGCGCGAGGCCCAGCAGACGCGGCAGCAGACGTCCGGCGTCACGGCCGGCGGCCAGATCGCCGGCTTCCTGGCCGATTCCGGAACGGAGAGCGACACGGTCGTCCAATCGCTCGTGGCCGCCGCCCAGCGCCCGGTTGCCCGCGAGGCCGCCGCTGAGGATGGACGGACGGTCGCGGCCGCGCCGGATGCTCACCTGATCGAGGAGCTTGTGCATCGTTCCGGCCTCACAGAGGCCGGCTCTGATCGGGCGGAGTCTCCGCCCGAATCACCCGTCGATCGCGATTTGATCGAAAATCTCGTCCACCGGTCCGAGCCGCCCTCGAAGCCGCAGGAGTAGCCCGCCATGTCGCGCATCTGGGCCGTCGCCCGACACATGATCGCGGAGGGCGTGCGGATGAAAATCGCCCTGGTTTTCATCGGCATCATCGTCGTCATCCTGCCGGTGATGCCGTTCGCCGTTGCCGGGGACGGTGTGACGGTCAAGAGCCAAGTGCAGAGTTTCCTGGCGTATTCGCTCGGCGCGGTCGGCTTCCTGCTCAGCGTGCTCACGGTGTTTCTATCCTGCGGCTCGATTGCCAACGAGATTCGGCAGAAATTTATCTTCATGGTGGCCAGCAAGCCGATTCCGCGATGGCAGTTCTTCGTCGGCAAGTGGGTGGGCATCGCCACACTCAACGCGGGTTTGCTGCTGCTGACCGGCGTGACCGTTTGGGGATTCACAAAATATCTCAGTACTCGGCCCACGACCGTTCCCGGCGACCGCGAAGCGCTGGAGTCGGAAGTGCTCAGCGCCCGCTACGGCGCCCACCCGGAGAAGCCGGACATGTCCATCCACGTGGACGAGCGTATCCGCAGGCTGCGTGAAGAAGGCCGGCTGGAGAACGTCAGCCCGGCCGGCCAGGCCGATCTCCGCCGGCAGATCGAGGACGAGTTGAATCGGTCGTGGTCGTCGCTCGGCCCGCAAGAGGTGAAGGAGTACGCGTTCAAGGGCCTGCTGGTGGATCGCACGGAGGGCAAGTGGATCCACATTCAGCTCAAACCCAAGACGCCGACCGGTGTGGACGACCTGGAGTTTGAAGTCCTTTATCAGGCCGGCGACCGCAATGACGTCAATACCCTGACGAACGAGGCGACGAGGAAGATGATCGTGGAGCGCGTTTCCTCCATTGAGGTGCCCACCCATGCGGTCAACGCCGACGGGACGCTGTATTTCCGCATGGCCAATCTCGACCCGAAAAACTCCATGATGTTCGAGGGGGACGACAGCTTGATGCTGCTCTACGACATCGGGACGTTTCACTGGAACCTGTTCCGCGCGCTGGCGGTGATCTGGTGCCGGCTGGCGTTTCTGGCGGTGCTGGGACTGCTGGCCTCCAGCTTTCTGTCCTTCCCGGTGGCGTGCCTGCCGTGCTTCATTGTACTGTTTTTTGCTTCTTCGGCCGGTTTCCTCATGGAGGCCCGGCAGTGGGTGCTCACGGAAGAGAACCGTCCGATGGATGTGGTCTGGCTGGCCCGGAGCGGCTGGCTGCTGTCGATCCTGGGCCTGGCGGTGTGGGCGACACACCTGTCGGTCGGGGAACGGGCCAAGCTGTGGATGGTTCTCCAGGGAGCGGCGGCCGTGATCTTCGTGCTGGCGATCTGGAGAGGGGCGGTGGCGATCTCCGCCAATCTGCCGAATACGGAGTACCTGGTCGCCAAGTCGGTGTGGCTGCTGTTCGACACGATGGTATCCGACGTCATGAAGCTGGTTCCCGACTTCTCGCAGTTCGACCCGGTCAGCACGCTGGTCAGCGGCCGCGTGGTCACGCTCCTGTGGGTGCTTCAGTCGCTGTTCGTGCTGGTGTTTATTAAGGGATTGATCGTGGGCGCCGTGGGGTGTCTGGTGTTGACCAAGCGGGAATTGGCGCAGGTAACGGTGTAGGGATTGCGGATCGGAACCCCGCACGCAAGTGCGGGGTCGGCCCGGCACTTGCGTGCCGGGTTCGGATCTCTCAACTCGACGAGTCTGGAGTGTAGTGTGGCTATCGCACCCGATACTGCTGAATTCGTCATCGCCAAGGTCGAGGCGCAGCGGAATGCGACGCTGATTCAGATCGGCGCGCTGCTGGCGGCGGGGCTGTGCATCGCGCTGGCCGCCGCGTTGCAGAAGCCGATCAACACGCAGCGAAAGGACCTTCAACTCGTCCTCCAGTCGAACATCTACAAGGAGCTTCCGCCCGAATACGCGTGGGTCAGCGCGGCGGGCGGTGCGTTCCGCGGCCTCGCCGCCGACATTCTCTGGATGCGGGCGGACCGGCTCAAGGAAGAGGGCAAATACTACGAGGCCCATCAGCTCGCCAAGTGGATCTGCGTGCTGTATCCGCGCTTCCCGTCCGTGTGGGTCTTCCAGGCGTGGAACATGTCGTACAACATCTCGGTGGCCACGCATACCGCGCAGGAGCGCTGGCAATGGGTGTACAACGGCATCCGGCTGCTCCGCGATGAGGGGATTCCGAACAACGAACGCGTCGTGCCGCTCTATCATCAGCTCGCCTGGATATGGTTCCACAAGGTGGGCGACCGGATGGACGACTTCCACGGCGCCTACAAGCGGGTGTGGGCGGGCACGATGGACATCCTGCTGGGTGCGCCGCCGGGCGGGGCCACCCGAAAGCAGGCGATCGACTGGTTCCGGCCGGTCGCGGAAGCGCCGCGCACGCTGGCCGGGTTGATCGCGGCGCATCCGGGCGTGGCCCCGATGATCGATTCGCTCGCCGCGATGGGCATCGACGTGAACGCCGGCACCAGCAGCCAGCGGATCTACCACCCGCTGGAGGAGACATTCTTCCGCAAGCATAAGAAGTATCTGCTGACACAAACCGTCGCCGGCTTTAGGAAGGAGTCCGCGCAGCCGAAGGATCAAGACCCGTTATTCGCGTTCTTGCGTCAGGCCAACCCGTCGGACCTCGACGCGCTGCTGGCGTACCTGCGGGCCAAGGTGCTTCGCGAACAGTACAAGATGGATCCGCAGTTCATGCTGGCGATGAGCAGTCAGTTCGGGACCGACGAGCCGCTGCCCATCGACTGGCGAACGCCCTGGTCGCAGGCCATGTACTGGGCGATGTACGGCACGCACCGGGGCACCGAAGCCAAAAACGTGAAAGAGTTCGACATACTCAACACCGACCGCATCATGCTGTTCTCGCTGGCCACGCTGGCGAAGACGGGACGGCTCGTCCTGCGAACGGACCCCGATGATCCGATGAATTCGTTTCTCAATTTCACGCCGGACCTGCGATATGTGGAGGCGATGCACAAGAAGTACCTCGAACTGGGCAAGAAGCATGCTGAAGAAGACGAGAAAGTCGGCGATACGGCCGGCGAGACGCTGCGCAGCGGGCATGTGAACAACCTACAATCGGCCATCGTGGCGTTCTACCTGTCCGGCCAGGTCGACGAAGCCCGCAAATACCTCGATTATCTCGCCGTCAACTACAAAGACTTGTTTCGTGGCACCACGCAGGAGCAGTATCTCCAGAGCCTCGACGAGTTCGTCCGCAGCCAGTTGAGCGAGATGGTTGACAGCTACACCGAGGCCGCCTACCTGATTTATTCCCTGCTGAACAGCGGATACATCGCGCTGGCCGCAGGGAATGCCGATGAGTTCACCGCCAGCGTCCGCAACGCGGTGCTGGTTTACGAGATGTATCAGAAGGACAAGATCGACGATCCGCAGGGGCGGCGGCAACTGCCCCCGTTCGCGCGGATGCGCGCCGACGGTCTGGCCGGTTACGTGCTCAATTACGAGTATCCGCTGATCGATCGTTCGCTGGTCTGGACCCGCGAACAACTTGAGATTCGCCAGCAGTGCTTTGACGACGTGGCCGGGTTCCTGGAGCAGCAGTGCGATCAGGAGGGGCTCGATCCGGCCAAGGCGTTTCCTCCGCCGGCCGGCATGGAACAGTGGCGCAAGGACCACCCCAAGCCCCAGCAGCCGGGCGACGCCGCAAAAAAACCAAAAGAAGCTCCCAAGTCGTAGCGCGCCGGTCAGATAGGGTAAGGCCAACCGCGTAGACACGGAGAAGAGTTGAGATGGAATACCAGGGTGAATTCCGGCACGTCCGTCGTGCAAGTCGATTGACGCTGATCTGTCTTTTATCGCTTGGATTGCTTTCCGAATTCGCCGCCGGCGAGGGGCCGGCGCTAGCGCCGGAGGATTTTGCGATCCTGCCGTGGGGCGGGACGCCCGGCGACAAGTCGGTGCTCGATGAGATCAAGGCGTGCGGGTTCAATCTGGCGGGGTTCGTCGCGCCGGAGGGTGTCGAGGCGGTGGGTGCGGCGGGGCTGAAGTGCATTGTGTCCGATCCGCGGATTCACGTAGGCGATGACCTGGCCTCGCTGGATGAGGTCGAGGTCAGGAAACGTGTACTGGCGGCGACCGAAAAGCTCCGCGACCACCCGGCGGTCTACGGGTTCTATCTGCGGGATGAGCCGAGCGTGCCGCTCTTTCCCGCGCTGGGCCGATTCGCCGCCGCCGTCCGGGAGGCCGCCCCTAACAAACGGACCTATATCAATCTCTTTCCCATCTACGTGAACGCCGGGCAGGTCGGCGCCAAAGACTACGAAGATTACGTCGAGTCTTTCATCACGCGGGTCAAGCCGTCGTTCGTCAGCTATGACAACTACTCCCTGATGGACGACGGCAGCCTGCGCGACGGTTACTACGAGAATCTCGAAGTCGTGCGGAAACTCTCACTCAAGCACAACCTTCCGTTCTGGAATATCGTGCTGGGCAATGCCCACTTTCATTACGCGGAGCCGACAGAAGGCGGCCTGCGATTTCAAGCCTACAGCAGCCTCGCCTATGGCGTGCGCGGCCTGAGCTACTTCACGTATTTCACGCCGGCCATCGGTAACTACCGCCTCGGTGCGATCGATCAGTTCGGCCACAAAACGCCGACGTGGGACATGCTGCTGCGGGTGAATCTGCAAATCCAGCGGCTCGGGCCCACCTACATCAAGCTCAAGAGCGTCAACGTGTTTCATTATCCCTACGGACCGGCCAGCGCCGCGAAGCTGGATTCCAGTCGGTATCTCAGCGCGATTTCGGGCAGCACTTTCGTTGTAGGTGAGTTTGAAGGGCCGAAGGGCGAGCCATTCGTGCTGATCGTCAACAAAGATCTCCGCCGCTCGACGCCGTTCGACGTGAAATTCAAGGACGGCGGCACTATTCACGTGGTCAGCGCCTATTCGGGCGGCATGGAGCCGTGGGCCGGCGAGAACACCTGGCTGGCGCCCGGGCAGGGCATGCTGCTGATGTTGAAAAAGTAGAGAGTTCACCTGATGCGCGGCAAACGGCAGGTCCGTTCCAGAGATGCGGGCGCGAACAAAATCGCTTGCGGCGACAACCTAGCGTTCATGTCTACACTCCCGGATGCGCATTGCGAGCTTGTTTATGCCGATCCGCCGTTCTTTACCGGCAGGAACCATACGCAGGCCAATGGGCAGCATCGCGTTCGCGACTGCTGGCCCGGTGGGATGCGGGGTTATCTCGAATTCCTCCGGCCGCGGCTCGAACAGATGCGGCGGCTGCTCACGCCATCCGGAACGCTTTACGTCCATCTCGACTGGCACGCCGTGCATTACGTCAAGTTGCTGTTGGACGATATCTTCGGCTACGACCACTTTCTCAACGAGATCATCTGGTCGTATCGCACCGGCGGCCGCAGCACGCGCTGGTTCGCCCGCAAGCACGACACCATCCTCGTCTATGCCCGCTGCCGGGGGCGGCAGAAATTCAACCTCCAGCGCGAGGGGCGCTTCCGGACGGACGGGCTGAACTACGACGAGACCGGCCGGCCCTATAAGCAGACGCGGGCGGGGCGGCTCTACTTCCATCCCGACGGGCCGGCGATGACCGACGTCTGGGAAATCCCGTTTCTCTCGACCGTCTCGCTGGAGCGCACCGGCTATCCCACGCAGAAGCCGGAAAGCCTGCTCGAACGCATCATCACCGCGGCGACCGATCCGGGCGATCGCGTCGGCGACTTTTTCTGCGGCAGCGGCACCACGCTGGCCGTCGCCCAGCGACTGGGGCGGGATTGGATCGGCTGCGACCTATCGCCGAAGGCCGTACGCCTCGCCCGCCGCCGCCTCGCCGCCCCACCGCGGGCTGAACCACGCCGTCGCACGCGAGGATTCTCATAGACAAGGTGGATAGACGCCCTTCAGATGCCGAAAAACCGAACGAGCGCGAGCATGGTCGCGTATGCCTATAACAGGGGGGAAGTGTCGTTTTCCGCGTCTTGCGAACGAAATTCGGAGTCTTAAGATGACCGCGATGTTGACGCCCACGCTGGTGAAACCGAGAAGGAGTGCAGGTTTGTCCGATAAGCAACTGCTGGAAAAAATTCAGACGAAAGAGGCCCGCGTCGGGATTATCGGCATGGGCTACGTGGGCCTGCCGCTGGCCCGCACTTTCTGCGGGGCGGGATTTTGCGTCCTCGGGTACGACGTGGACGAACGCAAGGTCACGGCCCTGAACGCGGGCAAGAGCTACATCAAACACATCCCCGACTCGATGATCAGGCAGCTCCGGTCCGGTAAACAGTTTGAAGCGTCCTACGACGCCAGAGACCTGCGAGAATGTGACGCCATCCTGATTTGCGTGCCGACGCCGCTGTCGAAGATGCGCGACCCGGATATGACGTATGTCGAGAAGACGGCCGAGACCATCGCCTGCCAGCTCCGGGCGGACCAGTTGATCGTCCTCGAGAGCACCACCTATCCCGGCACCACGCGCGACCTGGTCAGGCCGATCCTGGAGCGTAGCGGCCTCAAAGCTGGCAAAGACTTCTACCTGGCCTATTCGCCCGAGCGCGAGGACCCCGGCCGCAAGGATTTTTCAACGGAGACCATCACCAAACTCGTCGGCGGCTACGACCCCAAGAGCCTCAAGCTCGCGACCGCCCTCTACAGCCAGGCGGTCGCCAACATCGTCCCCGTTTCGAGCTGCGAAGTGGCCGAGGCGGCCAAGATCGTCGAGAACGTCTATCGCTGCATCAACATCGCGCTGGTCAACGAGCTCAAGATGTGTTTCGAGAAGATGGGCATCGACGTGTGGGAGGTGATCAACGCCGCGAAAACCAAGCCGTTCGGCTTCCAGGCGTTCTACCCCGGGCCGGGCCTGGGCGGCCACTGCATCCCCATCGACCCGTTTTACCTCACCTGGAAAGCCCGTCAGTTCGGCATCAGCACGCGGTTCATCGAGTTGGCCGGCGAGATCAACACCGCCATGCCCGAGTACGTCATCGAGCACGTCTCGCAGGCCCTTAATCGGTTCAAGAAGCCGATCAACGGCTCAAAAATTCTCGTGCTCGGCCTCGCCTACAAGAAGGACGTGGACGACATCCGCGAATCGCCCTCCATCGAGCTGATCGAAAAGCTCAAGGCTCGCGGCGCGGAAGTCGATTACAACGACCCGCATGTGCCCACCACGCACAAGCAGCGCGAGCACGATCTCAAGATGAAATCGATCCCGCTCACGCCGGAAAATCTGAAAAAATACGACTGCGTGCTGATCGCCACCGACCACAGCGCGTACGACTATGAGATGATCGTCGCGAACTCCAAACTCGTGGTCGATACCCGCAACGCCTGCGACAGCGTGAACGGCTCGAAGAAAAACGTGGTGAAGGCGTAACTCAGGGAAGTAAATCCGAAACCAGGATATGCAACTGCGGCCGCGCCAATGGCGTGACGCGTTCACTCCCGCCCAAACGCTTCACCTCGGCGTAACTGTGACCGAATGGTGTAGACGCATCAGGCACCGGCTGGCGGTACACCTCCAAGCACATATCCACCAGATTCACTACCCAATAGTCCGTGATGCCCGCGCTGGCATACAGTCCGGTCTTCCGCTTGGTGTCGTAAGACAGAGTTGCATCTGCGACTTCGACAACCAACAACGCAGACGTGGGGTGATCGGTGTAATCCCGCGGCGTGCCCTGAACCACAGCCGCGTCCGGTTCAGGTTCGGACTGGGGGCCGACACGAAGTGGCAGTTGAACACGGACCCAGTGGTCATCTCCGAACACGCGCGAGAGAACACATTGCGCCAATCCGATACCCACCGCGTGAGGATTTCCATGTGGAGACATCTCGATAATCTCTCCGTCGATCAGCTCGACCCGCTGCCCCTGGAACCAGCCCAGTTCGCCCATGCGGTAGTATTCTTCGCGCATCCAGCGCTTCGTACTGGGTTCAGCAACCGGCATATCCATGACCTCGACTTTGCACGTCCGTATTCATCAGGCACCGCTTTCCCATGATTATAACCGTTTTGCGCTGTTATATGAACAGGTCGAATTGCGTCGCCCGCAGCAGGCGGGCCTCATCGATCGCTTGCCGGGGTGTGCAGCGTTTGTGCACACACAGATTGATCGCCTCGGCGATGACCGCCGGGTCTTCGCGGCCGGGGAAGATCACGTTGCGGCCGACAAGCGCGCCGCGGACGTTCGGTCCGCTGGCCATGCCCTGCGCGAAGTTTTCGATCGTGGTCCCCGGATGGCCGGTCGATTCACCGCCCAGCATGAGGATCGGCAGCGTCGTCGCCTTGCACACGCGGGCATAGTCGGGCGTGAACGGGATCTTGATCCACGTATCGGCGGTGGTATGGGACAGCCCGTTGCCGGCGCTGACCATGCGGATCACGTGCTCGGGGTTGTGGCTGAACTTGTAGTTCCCCTCCTTCGTCTTGACGACGGCGATCGGTTCGAGCATCACCGGCACGTTCAGATCATGACAATCCGAGCACAACCGGGCCACGCGCTGCATGGTCTCGATGGCATAATGATCGAGCGGGTCGCGTTGATCGATGGGGAACCGCCACATGATCTTGGCGGCGTCGAGATTCGCATCGACAATCCGCTGAGCGGACAGATAGCTCGTCTCGCAGTCGAGCAGTTCCGCCACCGCGCCGGCCACGCCGCTGCGGTTCATGCAACCGACCAGCAGCCGGCCGTCGAGAAAACTCCTGCCACCACTCCGCTGCTTGTAGAGGTAATTCGCAAGAACGAGATCTTCGATCACATCCGCGGTGGCCATGCAGCCGTCGATGTTCGAGACGGCCATCACGCGGGCGATGCGGCCGAGATACTCCAGACGATTACCGAGGCCCACCGGATCGTCCAGGATGCTGGTCGCCATCCGTGCGGGATGATCGCCCGCCAGGATGACGAGGAAGCCGTCCGGGGTCAGCGCCGGCCGCCGCTTGCGGGCTTTCAGCTCCTTTCCGATCAGGTCCGGCTGCTCGACGCGAAGCCGCGTGATCTCGGCGAACATTTCCTCGCCGAAAAAATCCTGCGAGTGGTAGTTGTAGCCCGTCGGCAGTGCGAACGCGGCATCCAGTGCGTCCGGCGTGCCATCGCGTACGGACTTGGCTTGACGAGCGGATTTGACGGCTTTTTTCTTACGGACCGGCATGGCGGAATTCTCGGCACTGCCGACACGGCAGTGGCACACTCAATGGCTCACTTGATCAGGCGCAGGATCTGTTTGAACACGTCGGTGCCGGCCTGACCGAGCAGCTCGAACATGACGCTCTCGGTCGTGGTGATGATCGCGCCGGCCTGCCGCATGCGCTCGAAGGCCACGTCGCGATCGATCGCACGCCGCGACGACGCCGCATCCGCGCACACGTAGGGCGAGTATCCGAGTCGCAGCAGGTCCAGCGTTGTCTGCTGCACGCACACGTGCGTCTCGATGCCGGTCACGATGACATGCGAACGTTCCCGCCGGCGAAGCTGCTCGATCAGCGGCTCGACGCAGGCACTGAACCGCAGCTTCTCGATGGCCCGCACGTCGCCCCAGCACGCGCGAATGCTCGCGGCCGTCGGTCCGATCCCCGCCGGATACTGTTCGGTGGCGAGAATGGGTATGGCCAGGATTTTCGCGGCTTCGATCATCCGCTGGATGGCCGGGATGATGGCCTCATTCTGATGGATCGTCGGCAGCAGCCGCTCCTGAACGTCCACGATCAGCAGCGCGGTCGAATCGGGTTGAATCGGCGGCGGATTCGGCATCCCCTCACTCTAGAACTGCCCCAACAAGCCGTCAACGCAGATTTTTGAACTATTGACACGTCCCGGAATGGCCGATACTATTGTTTACGATGATGACGATGCTACCGAAGACCCTGGGTGATTTCGCTGGCCGCTTCCAGCTCCTGCTGGGGCTGCTCCTGCTTAGCCAGCGCGTAGGGCCTTCGGGTGGCTGACCGGCCACAAAGCAGCTAAGCTGAATCGAAGAGCCCTACGCAAGTGAGCGTGGGGCTTTTTTTATTTCCCCGTAGGGTGGGTCTCGACCCACCTTACTGTAGCGGCCGACCTTTGAGTTGGCCTAAACGACTCAGGAGTCCTGTCCATGTCAGCTCAAGAGCAACCGGCGACGGATCTGCCCATGATCCGCATCTTCGACACCACGCTGCGCGACGGCGAGCAATCGCCCGGCGCATCGCTCAACACCGCGGAGAAGGTGGAGATCGCCAAACAGCTCGAGCTGCTCAACGTGGATATCATCGAGGCCGGCTTCCCCATCACCTCGCCGGACGATTTCGAGGCCGTCCGCGCGGTGGCCGGCGCGGTGAAGAACTGTAGCGTGGCGGGTTTGGCCCGCTGCGTGGATAAGGACATCGCTCGCGCAGCCGAAGCCGTCAAGGACGCCGCCAGGCCGCGCATCCACGTCTTCTGTGCCACCTCCGCCATCCACCGCCAGTACAAGCTGAAACGCGCGGAGGAGGAGATCATCAAGCTGAGCGTCGAGGGCGTGAAGCTGGCGAAGAGTTTCGTCGAGGACGTGGAGTTCTCGCCGGAGGACGCCTCGCGCACCGAGCTGCCGTTCTTGAGCCAGGTCGTTGAGGCGACGATCGACGCCGGCGCCACCACGGTGAACATCCCGGACACGGTCGGCTACTCCACGCCCGACCATTTCATGCGCATCATCCAGCACCTGTTCGCCACGGTGAAGAACATCAACAAGGCCGTGATCAGCGTGCATTGTCACAACGATCTGGGCCTGGCGGTGGCGAACTCACTGGCCGCGGTGCAGGCCGGCGCCCGCCAGATCGAATGCACTGTCAACGGCCTGGGCGAACGCGCCGGCAACGCCAGCCTCGAAGAAATCGTCATGGCCGTCCGCACGCGGCCGGACGTGTTCCGTTGTCAAACGCGCATCAACACGCGGCGCATCTACCCGATCTCGCGCCTGGTCAGCTCGCTGACCGGCATCCACGTGCAGCGCAACAAAGCCATCGTGGGTGAGAACGCGTTTGCGCACGAAGCCGGCATCCACCAGCACGGCATGCTCGCACACCGCTCCACGTATGAGATCATGAACCCGGAGGATGTGGGCATCACCGCGTCCAAGCTGGTGCTGGGCAAGCACTCCGGCCGTCACGCTCTGCGCGACCGGTTGGTGCACCTGGGCCACGAGCTGAACGACGCCCGGCTCGACCAAGTGTTCGAGCAGTTCAAGGCACTGGCCGACCGCAAGAAGGAAGTCTTCGACGAAGACCTGGAGGTCATCGTCAAGCAGTTGTTCGAGGAGACCGATTCCCGCCGCACGTGGGAGCTGGTCAGCGTCCAGACCAGCAGCGGCACGCACGTTGTCCCCACCGCCACCGTCCGCCTGCGGAATGTCGCGGAAGGCTCCGAAGTCCAAGACGCCGCCATCGGCGACGGCCCCATCGACGCTGCCTTCTCGTGCATCATGCGGCTCACCGGCGTCGATGCCACGCTGCGCAACTACGATCTGCGAGCCGTAACCGGCGGCCGCGACGCCCAGGGCGAAGTCCAACTGGAACTCGTAGCCAACGGCCGCTCCTACCGCGGCCGCGGCCGCTCCACCGACGTGATCGAAGCCAGCGTGCTCGCGTTCCTGAAAGCGATCAACCGCGCCATCGCCGGCACGCACCCGGCCGAGGCGGATTCACCATGAGGTGTGGCACCGGCGTCTCGCCGGTGTGGTAGCGGCCGGGCTCCGTACCGGCCGTTCAGAGCCCCGAGCGCAAGCGAGGGGTCATAATGAGCCGCGACCATGACCAAGCTCTGCGTCCCCATCACCGCCACTACCTGCGAGCAGATGGGCCTCGATGCCCGTACTGCCATCACCGCCGGTGCGGAAATGATTGAGCTGCGCCTCGACCACCTCGATTTCTCTTCGAGTTTCGATGAACTGAACAAGGCGCTGGTGATGATCCTCGACCAGGGAACGCCGGTAATCCTTACCTGCCGAGTCGCCGAGGAGGGTGGACAATATCGCGGCGATGAGCGCGCTCGTCGGCAGTTGCTCGAGCATCTCTACTCTCCACGTTCGTATATCGATCTGGAGTACGCCGGCTTGAGGCGTTCTGCCTGGAACGGTCTAACGGATCGGACGGCGGACCATAACGTCGCCGATTTGCACCTCATCCTGTCTCGTCATGATTTCGAGAAGACACCGGAGGGCTTGGGGGATCTCTTGAAAGAAATCTCCGCGGAGCGCTGCGAAGTCGCCAAATTGGCCTGCAAAGCCAACACCATTGCGGACGCGGTCCGCATGCTCGACGCGCTGCGCGAGTCGGTGAAGCGCAAACCTACCATCGCCCTCTCGATGGGCGAAGCCGGCGTCATCACGCGCGTGCTGGCGAAGAAATTCGGTGCATTCCTGACCTTCGCCTCGCTCGACGAGGGCAAGGAATCCGCCCCCGGCCAATTGACTGTCAGCGAGATGCGCTCCGTCTACCGCTGGGACGCCATCGGGCCGGCCACGCAGGTCTACGGCGTCATCGGCTGCCCCGTCGCCCACTCGATGAGCCCGCACATTCACAACGCCGCCTTCACCGCCCTCGGCCACGACGGCGTGTACCTGCACCTGCGCGTCGAGCCGGGCTACGAATCCTTCGCCGCGTTCCTCGACGCCTGCCTCCAGCGCCCGTGGCTCGACCTGCGCGGTTGCAGCGTCACCATCCCGCACAAGGAGAACCTGCTGCGCTACGTCCGCGAGCACGGCGGCACCATCGAACCGCTAGCCGAACGCATCGGCGCCGCCAACACGCTGGTCATCACACCACGAGAGACGCCGGCCCAATCGGAAATCGAAAATCAGAAATCGGCAATGCTCCCCCAATCCGCAATTCGCAATCCGCAATCCGCAATAGGCGGCCTCGCCGCCTATAACACCGACTACGCCGGCGCCCTCGACGCCCTCTGCACCGGCCTGAATTGTGACCGCAAGGGTCTCGCGGAGTATTCGTTCGCCGTCCTCGGCGCCGGCGGCGCGGCCCGCGCGATCGTCGCCGGCCTCACCAACTGCGGCGCCCGCGTCACCATCTTCAACCGCACGCTCGCCAAGGCCGAAGCACTCGCCAAGGAATTCGGCACCCACGTCGGTACGTGGAACCACCGCCCCGGCCCTGACGCCCGCGTCATCATCAACTGCACCAGCGTCGGCATGTGGCCGCAGACCGACCACACACCCCTGCCGGTCCAGAAGCTCCGCGAAGACGCCATCGTTCTCGATACCATCGCCAACCCCACCGAGACGCTCCTGCTCCGCGAAGCCCAGAACCTCGGCTGCAAGACCATCGACGGCCTCACCATGTTCATCAACCAGGCCGCCGCCCAGTTCAAACTCTGGACGGGCAAAGACGCCCCCGCCGACCTCATGCGCCAAGTGGTGCTCTCACGTTTGGGTGCTACAACATGATCCGGCAAGAACAGATCTCGCTGAATTATCGAGAGGCCGGAGCTTCCGACGTCGATCTGCTCGCACGTCTCAATCAGCAACTGATCCGCGACGAGGGTCATCGCAACCCGATGACCCTCCCGGAGCTGAAAGAGCGGATGGCCCGCTGGTTGGCAGGGGAGTATAAAGTCGTTCTGTTCGAACGCGGCGGTGAGACGCTCGGCTATACGCTTTTCCGCCATGAGCCGGAGCACGTATACATCCGCCAATTCTTCGTGGAGCCGGAGTTCCGCCGTCAGGGAGTTGGCCGTACCGCTATGGACTGGCTATGCAATAACGCATGGGACGGTTCGCGCATCCGGCTTGACGTGCTCGTCGGTAACGAGACCGCTATCGCTTTCTGGCGATCGGTCGGCTTCCACGATTACTGCATCACGATGGAACGCGATGGGGGAGTAAAGGGGACATCCCTGATTATTGACGACCGGCAGGGAGTTCCATTGACTTCTTCATCGGAGCCGCCGCCCGAAAGAATCGACACCTTTTGATTCATCACGCATTAACCATCACTCACCGCGTCTTGCCTGCCGATGGGCTGCAACGACAGGCAAACGTCCGCGCCGACCGCCTCGGCATAGAGGTCGAGCATCTTCAGGGTCAACTCATCGGGGTTCTGATTTTCCAATCGTGTGAGGGTCGCGGGCGTAATCCCCATGCGCCGGGCAACCTGCGCAGGGGTTAATCCCGCTCGCTTGCGCAGAGCCGTCATCTGGCGCGCGAGCCGCCTCATTCGGGACATGCGAAGCGCTTGCCGCACCCCGCCGCGAATGCGAACAAACCCCGCGGATTCCAAAGCCCGAACGGTCCGCCATTGCTTCGGCGCGCGGCGAGCAATGGCCTCCAATTTGTCCAGGTCATCGGGCAGCTTCGCGTTGTCCTTTGCTGGCGTACGTCGCATATCTCTATACCTCGAACGCAGTAATGACAAATACCAAAGACTCAAGATCGGCAAAAATATCTGGCGCTTCATCTTCACGCCAGACAACACACAGCCGCCTACCCGATCGAGTGACACCGCGCGAGACCACCGTACCATCACGACGAATACGATGAGCCGTGGTCGGGGCGGACACGACTTCTTCCGCTTCCCGCTCAGTCACGCCGTGCCGGGCGATGTGGGCGCGATTCCATTCGATCCATTTGAATCGCATCCCATATCATTATAGATTCTTTCTGGCTTGGGTGCTATGATGCCAACCGTCCACGACGGAAACCCGCAACGTTTTCGGCTTCTTCGACCAAACCACACAAGAATGAGGAAATGAGACATGCCAGACAAGGTTAAAAAGGTTGTCCTCGCCTACTCCGGCGGCCTCGATACCAGCGTCATCCTGCCGTGGATTCGCGAGACGTACGGGTGCGAAGTGATCGCCTATGCCGCCGAGCTCGGCCAGGGTGACGAGCTGAAAGCCATTCAGAAGAAGGCGCTCAAGAGCGGCGCGAGCGAGTGTGTCATCAGCGACCTGCGGCACGAATTCGTGGACGACTTCCTCTGGCCGATGCTCAAGAGCGGCGCGATCTACGAAGGCAAGTACCTGCTGGGCACGTCCATCGCCCGGCCGCTGATCGCCAAGGAGCAGGTGCGGGTGGCCCAGGAATACGGCGCCGACGCCGTCGCCCACGGCGCGACCGGCAAGGGCAACGACCAGGTCCGCTTCGAGCTGACCTACATGGCCCTCGACCCGTCGCTGAAGATCATCGCCCCGTGGAAGGACCCGCGGTTCGAGCTGCGCAGCCGCGAGGCCGCCGTCGAATATGCCAACGCCCGCGGCATACCCGTAGAAGCCTCTAAAAAGAGCATCTACTCGCGCGACCGCAACCTCTGGCACCTCTCGCACGAGGGCGGCGAGCTGGAGAGCACCGACAAGGAGCCGCGCGACGAGATGCTCGTGCTCAGCGTGCCGATCGAGAAAGCCCCGAACAAGGCCGAATATGTCACCGTCGAGTTCGAGCAGGGCATCCCCGTCGCCGTGGATGGCAAACGCATGGACGGCGTCGCCATCATCGAGAAACTCAACGATCTCGGCGGCAAGCACGCCGTCGGCCAGATCGACCTCGTCGAGAACCGCCTGGTGGGCATGAAATCACGCGGCGTCTACGAGACGCCCGGCGGCACCATCCTGCGCGAAGCCCACCAGGCCCTCGAGCACATCTGCCTCGACCGCGACACGCTTCACTATAAGGAACTCGTCTCGCACCGCTATGCCGAGCTGGTCTACTACGGCCAGTGGTACACACCGCTGCGCGAAGCCCTCGACGCGTTCTTCAACGCGGTGGCCCAGCCCGTCACCGGCACCGCCCGCGTGAAGCTCTATAAAGGCAACTGCCGCGTGGTCGGGACAAAGAGCGACTTCTCGCTCTATTCGCCGAAGCTGGCCAGCTTCACCATGGGCGACGAGTACAACCAGTCCGACGCCACCGGCTTCATCCGCCTCTTCGGCCTGCCCGCCAAAGTCGGCGGCATCGTCCGCCGGCAGACCGCGAGCGCCAACGGCAGGACACGTATGAAAAAACTGAAAGCGAAAACCTGAGCGCCGGCAATTTGCTATAATCAGAGTGATTGGAGGCAGCGATCATTATGACAATCCAAGCCGTTTACGAAGGTGGCGTCTTTCGCCCCACCGCGGACATTGATCTCGCCGAGGGCACCCACGTCGAAGTGATCGTGCCGCAGGATGATCTATTCCCCGATCCGAGAGCGGCTGCGGCAAAATTGGCGGCAATTGCCGCTCTTGCACCCAAGTCCGGCACACCCGAGACGGGAAGTATAGACCACGATCACTATCTCTACGGGGCACCCAGAAAGTCATGATCTTCGTTGATACCGGCGCGTGGTTCGCCAGCGCGGTACCTGATGACGCCCGCCATGTTCAGGCTAAACGTTGGCTCGACAGCAATAGCCAGCCTCTTCTCACGACTGATTACGTTGTAGATGAGACATTGACGCTGCTCAAGGCTCGTGGGTTCACATCTGAGGCGATTGAGGTGGGAGAGATGTTCTTCTCAGGTCAATTGGCGCGTCTCCTTTACCTGACCGAAACCGATATACAATCAGCCTGGAGCATTTTCCGTAGGTATCGGGATAAGGAGTGGAGCTTTACCGATTGCACCAGCAAGGTCATCATCGAGCGGCTCGGGATACAACAAGCGTTCGCGTTCGATCACCACTTCCGTCAGTTCGGTTCAGTAACCGTCGTGCCGTCTTAGCAGTACAGTTCACCTGGCTGCGATGGTAAATGTCATGCGCTGCTGGTCGGTGCTGGCGCCGAGCTTGTCCTCGACCGTGACCTTGAGCACGTAATCGCCGGGCGGCGTGTCGGCGGGTAACTGCACTTCCATGGTCATGAAGAAGTCGCGGCGGGGGCTGAGGGCGCGGTCCTCGATGGTCGGCTCCGAGCGCTGCCAGACACAAGCGCCGGCGGCGTCGAAGATCTCCACCTTCTCAGCCAGCAGCGTGCGCAGGCGGTTGTCGTCCGGCTCGCTGCGGAAGTTGGATACCTCTGTATAGAGGAACACGTGCACCGGCTGGCCGGCGGGGAAGCGCGGCGGCGAGACGGCGTCGTAATCGCCGAAGCTGTTCACTCGTGTGACCAGCGCGATCTTGGGGATGATCACCGGCGACTGCCGGCTGATGAGCCTTCGCAGTTCATCGACTGTCGCCAGCGCTACAGGTGCGGCGGTGGCGGGATCGTGGATGGACTGGCGGGCCGCCGCGATCATTCGGAAAACCGCTGTGAGCAGGTCGGCCTGTACCGGGTCGGCCCCGGCGATCGGCCCGGCGGCCTTGTCGTGCTGACCGGTCGCACTGTACAGCAGCCGAAGCTTGAACTGATCGTCCAGTTGCTGCGGGTGCATCGTCACCGATTGCTCCAGCTCGTCGATGAGCGCGGTGATGCCGGTCGCCGGCGCGGGAGTTGTCTTCTGAACGGGCTGGTTGGCGGGGTTGGCGGCGGGCCGCGTGGTCGCTCCCACCGCGGCATTCGCCGCCGGCCGCACGTCCGTCAACTCGATGCGCAGATCGGCCGGCAGGCCGGGCGACGGCGCGGGCAGACGCATCGGCTCCGGACTGGCCATGAATTCGGATAGAGCCGGTGGTTTTAGATCGGCGGGCGCCATGGCGGTCGTTGCGAGCGGCGGCTGAGCTGCCGCTGTCGCCGGCGGGTTCGCGGGAGCCACGGGCGGAGGCTCTGCTTTCGGCGGTGATGCGGCCACCGCGGGCGAAGGTTCAACGATGCCGGTGGGCGGCATGACGGGTGTCGCCGCTCCATTTGAGGCGGCGACTGGAGCCGCGGTGGTCGAGATGTCGGGTTTCTGCGTTGGCGGCCCGGCGGCTGGACCGGCGGCGTTGTCCGCGGGGAATCGGCCCACGAACGACTGCACCTGCGCCGCCAGCGGAGCGACCGTGCCGTCCGAACCGGCGGGCCTCTCGCGAGTCAGGGCGGATGGCGGCTCTTTCGAATAGTCAACCGGGACGCCCGCGGCGGATTCGGCGTTCGTTGCGGTCTGAATCGGCTCCGAAGTGACCCGTCGTGCGGCGGGTTTGTCGGAGCCGGGTTGCGAGAAGGCGGTATTCCAATTCGCACCATCGCAACCGGCGATAACCAGAACGGCGAACACGATCAGAGAGATGGGCATCCATGCCTGTCGCATATGACCCTCCGGGTCAAAAGAGAAGGACTTTATTTTCTCCGCAGAGACGCAACGGTTCCACTCCTGTCAACCAGTCGCGCGGCGAGCGCGGGCGGATCGCGCTCGGCACGCGTCAATGATAAACGCCTCGATCGCGGATTGCACCGTGGCCAGGCCGGACTTGACAGCCACGTCGGCCTCCAGCAACCGGCACAGCATCCGCTCGACCTGCACGGTCGAGAACGCCGCCAGCTCCGCACGCACGCGGTCGAAATCGCCCCAGATCATCAGCAGCTTGGCCAACTCGTTCATCGGTGCGCCGGCCTGCTGTGCGTGCCTGGCGCTGAGCAGTTGCCGCACTTTGTAGGCGATTCCGGCAATCGAGCGGCCTTGCGCGGCACGATCGGTCTCCCACACTTGCTCCCAGATCGTGAGCGCCTTCGCCTCATCGCCCGTGGCGATGGCCGACAGGATGCCCCAGACCTGTTCCTCGCGCGTCTGGACGACGAGCGCCTGCACGTCGTCGGCGGCGATCGCCGGCCGATCGCCCACGTACAGCGATAGCTTCAGCAGCTCGCTGTCGAGCAGCCCGAGATCATCGCCGATGAACGCCTGGAGCAGTGCGGCGGCCTGTGCATCGAGCCGCTTGTTGTATGAATCCTTGCATCGGTTCACCAGCCAGCCCGGCACCGCGCGGGCCGCCACCGGCTTGCACTCGATCGCTTCACCAATGGCCTGCACGCGCTTGGCCAGCTTCGTGCTGCCGGGAAAAGATCGGCATTCCATCAGCAGCACGCCGGTCGGGCTGGGCTGATCCGCGTAATCCTCCAGCGCCGCGCGATTGTCGGTGATGAACTTGTCGGCGTCGCGGACGAGCACTAATCGCCGATCGCTCAGGAACGGCAGCGTCCGCAGATCGTCGAGCACGCCGGCCAGTGCGATCGCCGCTCCGCCGTCGTACTCGCTCAGCGCCAGCGAGCGGTCCGCGTTTCCCAGCACGCGATCGACAATATCCGCGATAGCCTGCCGCTTGAGAAATGCCTCCGCGCCGTACACGACACAGATCGGCGGCAGCGCGGGTGCCGGTTTCGGCGATTTGACTGTCTTAACGGCCATGAGCGTGTATTTTAGCGTCTCGAAACAGCGCTGACCGGTTCCGGCGAATTCACCGTTCCATACAATTCCAGCCGGCGGCGGGCCTTGCGGATCACCGCTTCGGCCGAATGGTCCACCTCGGCCGCCCGGCTCCAGTGCGACCGCGCATCCGTCCCATCGCCCATCATGAACAGCACGTCGCCCAGATCCAGCCACGCCTCGGCATCCTTCTTGTTCGCCGACAGCAGCCGCTGGAGCGCGTCGCGCGATTGAGCATACTCCTTGCGGCCGACGTGGGCCAGCGCCATGCCGCGTAATGCACCGACGTGGCCGCCGTCGCGGACGAGAACGCTGCG
>CAYLLT010000070.1:28173-32354 GCA_964384465.1 uncultured Planctomycetales bacterium
CGGTACTGTTCCAACGCTTTTGCGTAGTCCTTCTGCTGATAGTAAATCCCGCCGAGGTCATTCATCGCCGGGAGACAATCCGGATCGATTTCGAGTGCCTCGCGAAAACGCTCCGCGGCAATTTCGTATTGCCCGCGGGCCAGATGCCAGCCGCCCTGTTGGTACAGCTCCTCCGTCTTGCGGCGCTGCACCAGATTCACCAGTTGTTGCGGCGCGGCGGCGGGCTGACTGGCCGCTACCGGCGCCGGCCGGGTCGCAGCGGGCTTCGCAACCGCCGACAGCCATCGCTGGATAGGCAGCGGACCCTGCAACCGCTCGACCACCTGCCCGCCGAGGTCGCGCACGGTGAGTTTCAACGTGAGCTGACCGGTCACATCCGCCGGAATGGCCCAGTCATATCGGGCCAGTTCGGGCAGCGCGGCGTCAATCGTGTGCCACGTCTGATCGATCGAGGATTGGTAGGCCAGCGCCACCGGCCGACTGGGGAAGTTGTCATCGTGACTGGTCCAGCGGAGATGCAGCACGCGGCGGGCGGCGAAGTCTTCCGCCGGCTCGACGCCGTCCCACTGCACCAGCGGCGGCGTGTAATCGACAAACACCCAGCGCTGCGGCGGCTGGAACGGCCTGGGCGTATCGCTGGAGCGGCGCTGACCGTCGCGCACAATCAATATGAAGCCGTACAGTCCTTCGGCCGGCGCGGTGAACACCAACGGGCTGCGGCGGTCTTCATCGATGCCGTAGCGATGCCAGGTTGCGCCGCGGTCGCGGGTATACCAGAGTTCGACTTCCACACGCGGACCGGCGTCGCCGAGCCGGTAGTGCAGTTCGACATCCCGTGAGCGGACAGCGGTCGGCGAATCCGCGGCCGACGCGATCGCGCTCAGCGCAGCGATCACGCCAACCATCAGCACCGCGATGGCTGGCTTGCGTGGCGAACGAATAGCGCGGGATACCGGTTGGCGTGATCGACTGGACGGCATCCTGCCTCCATCGGCCCGCAACCACTGAGGGGCCGCTCGGCGGTACTCCACCGCCGGCTAGCGGTCGTTATCGGTCATCCGTAGGGTGAAGCTATAGCCGGATTGGGCGGGGCTCGACATTCGCCGGCTGCGGCAAGCTCAATCAGTACCAGTAGATACGACTGGCCACAGACAGATAGAGGCATAGAAAGGTGATCTCTCCGGCCAGCCCGGCGGCCCCGACGGTGGCCTCATTCTGCCCGTCGCTCTGCCGGGCCAGCACGAAACTGACCAGGTAGGAGACGACCATGACGCCCAAACCGATGACCACCCCCCTGGCCAGGTAGCCGACCGATCCGCCGCCGTACAGGACGGTCAGAAGGGCGCACAGGAGCCAGTAAACCATGATGAGCGGCAGCCGCACACCGGCCGCCATCTGCCGCAGGCGAGTGGAGGCATCGGGTGAAGTCCGGCCGATGGACATGGCCAGCATCATAGCCCATCGCCCCCAGAGCGGCATGAGGATGAGCGGGCGATAGATGGCCTGCGGATAGAGGACGCCCAGCCGCGCGTGCCAGGTCGACCATTGGCTGCTGGCGGCCTGGGTGACGCCGACCGGAATCGAAAGCAGCAGCGCGTACTTGAGAATCGCGATCAGCACCACGGTAAGAACGCCGGGCAACGCGAGCGGCGCAGACGAGCCATCGCGACTCGCGTCTCGTCCGCCGACGATGCGGGTCGCGCCCCACAACAGGCGATAACCCCCGAATGCCAGATCGGCCGCGAGCACGCAGGCCGCGGGCACAAAACGAATGTATTGGTATTCGCCGAACAACTTCCAGGCCACGCGGAAAACCGTTGCATAGACGATGCCGAACAGCAGTCCCCAGACGACCAGCCACCGGCCGGCGGTGCGCCACAGCGTATCTTCGGCGGCATCCCCATCGCCAGCCGGCAGCAGAAATGAACCGGCGAGCTTCAGCGCGATCATGCTTGACGATTTGGGTTCACTTGGATTCACGGGCTTCGCGCACACGTTGGAGCCATTGAGCGGCGGCGGATCGGATGCCGGCAAAGTCGCGGTTGCGAACGGCCTCCGGGCCGACCAGCGAGGAGCCCGCGCCCACGGCGGTCGCGCCGGCGCGGATGAAATCGGCGGCGTTGTTCAAGTCGATCCCGCCGGTGGGCACCAGCTTGATCTGCGGCAGCGGCCCGCGAAGGTCGCGGATGAATTTCGCCCCCAGCGAAGTCGTGGGGAACACTTTGACGAAATCCGCGCCGGCCTCCCACGCGCGGACGATCTCGGTCGGCGTCATGCAGCCCGGCAGGATCGGCACGCTGTACCGCCGGCAGAGAGCGATGGTGGGCAGATCGAGAATCGGCGAGACCACGAACTGAGCGCCGGCCAGTATCGCCGCCCGCGCGGTCTCGGCATCGAGCACCGTCCCCACGCCGATGGCCGCGTTATCGCCCATCGCCTGCCGCGCCGCGCGGATCACCTCCAGCGCGTTGGGCGTGGTCATGGTCACTTCGATGCACGTCAGCCCGCCCTCGCGCAGCGCGCGGACCACGTCGATCAGCTCGCCGCTGCCCGCCACGCGAATGATGGCCACCACGCCGGTGGATTCGATCTGCTGAACAATGTTCAAGTCGCTCATTTCGTCTTCGCCCGATTTCAGAGATGATCGTGCCGCTCCCATCGTCTTCAGGCGACGAGCTTGTGGTTCACGCCGAAATGTCGGGCGGATCGGGCCAGTTCCCGGTCGGCCGTCAACAGACATAGGCCGTGAGCGAAAGCAGCGGCCAAGTGAAGTGCGTCCAGCACACGGAGCGGCGAGACCATTTCTCCGATCCATTCCCTGGCGAGGCGGAACTCGCCGTTCTGAAGGGACACCAAGTGGAACCGGGGCTCAGCCAGATGCAACTGGAACTGAGCGAAGATGCGCCGGGCATCGCTCGCCTCCAAGCCACCCCCGCGCACCTTGCGGGCGATGGCACAATATAACTCCACCTCCACCAGGGGACTGACCGTCGGACCTTCGATCCGGGACAATACGCGTTGCACGGACGCGCTACGCGGTTCCGGGCTATAGTAAGCGGTCAGAACGCTGGTATCCAGATAATGCGTCAATGCCGCTCCTCGTGTCGCAGGGCCAGAAGTTCATTGGTCAGGCGACGTCCTTTGATGGCTAGGGACGAGCGGAACTTAGTCAGGTTCGGCAACCCGCGCAGGGGTTTCTCCTGGGCCGCTACCAGGCGAGCCACCTGGCGGCCTCTGCGGGTGATAATAACGGTCTCGCCGCGCTCAGCCGCTTCGACCAGCCCACCGAGCCGCATGCGAGCCTGCTTCAGATTCACCGAATTCATAGGCGTCCTCCGAATGGACTACTTGAAGTGTACACCATTTTAAGCCCGGTTGGGTGGCGCCGACAAGTCCGTTTTTGTCGGTGCTTTCGGTGCGGTGTCCACGACATAGATCATGTTGGATCGGCGGGCGGAGCGTGGTAGATGGCGCGGTCGATGTCCTCCGCGGAAGTCTGAGATTGGTCAGCCAAGATTCCACGGAGATCCGCCAGTGTGTGTCCGTTAGTGGGTTGGCCGCTTCGCAGTTTGGCCGCCAGCACGTCGAGCTGAGCCCGAAGGGACTTGACTTGGATGGCAATGTCCGCGTCCGACATATTCGACTCCTCCGTCCGCATGTGCTCCAACAGTGTACTATTATCCAAGCCTGATTGGTAAAGGGCAAGTCTCGGTAGTTGGTTCACGACGAAACTCAACTTCACGCCATGCGGGTGACGATCAACGTATCGTTCTGGCCGCCGAAGCCGAAGCTGTTGCTGAGGGCGGCTTCCACCGGCGCGTGCCGTGCCTGGTTGGGGACGTAGTCGAGCGGGCAGTTGGGGTCGGGGTTCTGGTAATTGGTGGTGGGGGGCAGGGCGCCGTCGCGGATGGCCAGGATGCAGGTGATCAGCTCGACCGCGCCGGCGGCGGCGATCAGGTGGCCCATCATGCTCTTGATGGAGCTGATGGGGACCTTGCCGGCGAGGTCGCCGAAGACGCCGCGGATGGCCAGCGATTCGATCTTGTCGTTCTCTTCCGTGCCGGTGCCATGGGCGGAGATGTAGTCGATGTCGGCGGGCTGGAGCTGCGCGTCCTGAAGCGCCTGCCGCATGGCGGCGATGCCGCCCCGGCCGTCTTCGTGGATGTCGGTGATGCGGAAGG
>CAYLLT010000071.1:0-32353 GCA_964384465.1 uncultured Planctomycetales bacterium
TTCGTCGGATTGTTGCGGGCGATGATCTCGTCAGTCGCACTGACCGTACTGCTCTTGTCATAGTCGTATCTCGCATCAGGAGCATTGGCCACCGCGTATGTGGAGTTTGTCGCCACGGGAACGCGGCTGAGCGTGTTGTGCGGATGGTTCCGGGCATCGATCTCGTCGGTCGAATTGACGATGGCACGTGAGCCACTCGGGGTCAGGCTCTCACCAATGGCTATACCATAGTAGAAGATGTTGTCTATTCCCAGGTTGATACTGCCGCCGCTGGCGTTCGACTTGACCAGCACGCGCAGCCAGCGGGTGTTCGGAATGGCGTTGTTCGCCCAGATGATCACAATCCGGTCCGAACCGCTGGTCCCGCCGCCGGGCGTCACATTGATGCTGGTTGGCGCCGCCGCCAGCACGTAGGATCCCAGATTCTGGCTGTTGGCAATCCTGAACTCAAAGTTCGACGCGGCCAGCGGTCCTGCCGGCAGCGGGCTGCAACCCGGACCCGGCGTCACATCAATCATCAAGCCATTGATGCTCCGGCTATGGCTGATGTAGTTGGCGGTGGTCGCCGTCCCGCCCGGACTCAGCGCCGTCTTATCCGTGGCGATGGCGGTGTTGTCGTTGCACGTCTGGCCCACCAGCGTGTTGCACGCCGCTGCGGCCGAGTCGAAGAACGAATTGTTGTAGAACACCCGGCGGCTCACGCTCGCAATCGTGCGTGAGCAAGGTTGCGGGCACGGCGGGTTCAGCGTCGCGCAGGTCGTGCCGGGTCCCTTCGGCGTGCCGCCCTGGGTGACGCAGGTGTTCGGGTCGAGGTCGTCGCATCCACCGCCCGGGAAACAGCACGCTTGTAGCTGCGGGCACGGCGGAATCAGAGTCGCACAGGTGGTTCCAGGTCCCTGCGGCGTACCACCCTGGGCGGCACAATCACCGGGGAGCGTGTCCACACAGTTTCCGTTGGGCAGACAGCACGCCTCTGGCTGCGGACACTCATTGGCGCTGCAAGGCCCGACATGGACGACCCCTCCCAATCCAGCGCAGCAGGCGGGATCGGTATCGATGCAGCTCCCGTCGGGCAGGCAGCACGCCTGGAGAGTGCAGAACGTATTGGCCCCGCCGGCGGCGCCGCCGAGCCGCGCACAGCAAAGCGGATCCAGGTCCTGGCAGGTCCCATCCGGCAGACAACACCGTTGGGCAACCGTGCATGACGTGCCGACCCCTTCGGCCGTTCCACCCAACCCGGCGCAGCAGTTGGGATCCAAATCTCGACATTCACCCGCCGCTAAGCAGCAGGCTTCAGAAGCGGCGCACGCGGTCCCGGGGCCGCCCGCGATACCGGCGGGGTTATTGGGGTCGGGGGCGGGCGGGTTATTGGGGTCGGGGAAGACCATCGTACAGCAAGCCGGATCGGTGTTGATGCAGACGCCACTGGGAAGACAGCAACTTTCGAGGGCTCCGCAGGCTGTTCCCGGGCCTCCAGGCATGCCTCCGACCGCCGCGCAGCAGACCGGATCTGTGTTGATGCAACTCCGATCGGGCAGGCAGCATTGCTCAGCAGCACCGCAGGCGGAGCCGGGGCCGCCGGTCGCGCCGCCGGCCGCAGTACAGCAGGCTGGATGCATGTTCGCGCAGGAGCCATCCGGCAGGCAGCATTGCTCATTCGGTGTGTCGGCGCAGGTGGAGCCGGCGCCACCCGGTGTGCCGCCAGCCAGCGCACAGGCATTGGGATCGCTGTTCCGGCAGGTTCGATCCGGCAGGCAACACCGCTGATTGGCGGCACAGGTGCTGCCGGGCCCTTGGGGCGTGCCTCCCTGGGCATCGCAGCAGATCGGCGGGAGCATGACGCAGGTGCCGTTGGACAGGTAGCAGGCCTGCGCCGCCGCGCAGGCGCTGCCCGTACCCTGAAAAGTTCCACCTGCGGCCAGGCAATTCGCGCGCGTCTGGAGGTTGCACACCCCCCCGGCCAGGCAGCAAGCGCCCGCCGCGCCGCAGTTGGCCGTGGCGCAGGCCGTGCCGTTGCCTTGGGGCACGCCGCGGATCGAGCGGCAGCTCGCCGGCGGCAAGTTCTGGCAGGTGCCATCGGGCTTACAACAGGCTTCGTTGGCCTGCGGTGCCAGGCCATCGGCTTTGAAAAAGTACGGATCGACGCTCTGTTGATTGAGTCCGGCCGATCCGCGCGCCGCGAACGTCCCGTAGTAGGTGTTTCCGGCGGCCTTGATCTGTTCATAGTCTCCCAGGATGCGTTGTCGGTCATTGAGGTTGCCGCTCGGCGCCAGAGGGGAAGGGGGTGCGAAATTCGTAAACGTGTTCGGGAAGCTGGTCGAGGAGAGCGTTGCGAATCCATCCGCCGACTGCTGGAAGCGAACCTGATATGTGGTTCCGGAGAAGGTCGTGAACATGAGCCCCGCTTCACCCGACGGTAATACCGCAATGGCCGGCAGGGCCTGCTCGATGTTGGAAAAGACGATGGTCTGCGGGCCGCCCAGGTTATAACCGCCGGCGCCGTTGGGCATCAGCTTGCGGACGCGGATCTTGTTCACCCCACTGCCCGGATCTTGCAGACCGTAGGCGGCATAGACGACCTCCGTGTTGGGGTCCACGGCGATGGCGGTGATGCTGCCGAGCAATTGGTTGTTGCCACCGAGCTTGAACCCGAATCCGTGCTTGGCGGGACCGGTGGCAACGACGATGCCACCGCCCGGAGCGCCGCCGCCGGCGACTGTCCACGTTTGGCCTTGGTCGGTGGACCGATTGACGATATAAATCGTGAGCTTGGCGCCGCCACCCAGATTCACCGATTTGGAATGAATGTTATACACCTTACCGTTCGTAGCGACCGTAATGCGGTTGCCCGGGTTGGCGGCCAAAGGAGTGGCCAACGTGTTGACCGTTCGGTCCTGGCCCAGCGGGAAACTCGGCGGATTCACCGCCAGTGAGGCCGCGTTGCGAATGAGCGGGATACCGAATCCTGTAAAATCGTCGTAGGCGACATACACATTGGTGTTGTTGGCGTTGGCCGGATCTCGGCCGGTCCACAGCCACGGCTGGTCTGAGTTACCGACGCCAAAGCGGTTCGTGCGCATGGTCATCCCTGCCCCGGCCGGGTTCCATGACCAGTTGGCAAGGTTGGCAGGATTGGTGGATTGGCCGGTGTAGATGTTGCCATCAGACCTGAGAAAGGTCGCGTAAAAAATGCCATCTTGGCCAAAGTCCGGCGCCTGATCGCAGGGGCAATTGTCCTGAATGACGGTGCGAGGTTCTGGAATGCTCAAGACTTGCGCCCAATTCAAGCCGCCGTTGTTGGATAGCCAAAGAGGAGCCGGGCCGGCGCCATCCCAGAAGCTGCCCGCGAACGAGAGGACCACGATCTGCTGCGTGTTCGTGGGATTGACCGCGAGACTCGGCTCGGCGCCCAGATTTCGGTTGGCTACGTTGAAGCCCGCCGACACGGCTAGGTCGACGACCGTCGTCGCCGCCTGAATCTGGATCGCCAAGTCGGGGGAAAGCGGTTTGTCGGACTTGGCCGGCGGATGATCCTGCTGCGGCCACCTGGAGTTGATGTCGTCGTTCTGAGCAGGTGCTGCAACCACGCAGCTAAACAAAGCGAGCGTGAAAGCCAAGATCGGCAGGCGCTTCATGTTCAATCCTCCTGAATGGCTTACGATAATCGAGATTCGCCTTTTCCCACTCCGCGATATGAGCTGCTCTTTCCGCCTCCTCCACGTACGCGCAGAGGGTTCGATTCGAGGGGCCGCCGTTATGAACGGTTCGAGGTGATCGGTTCGGATTGCCCTGGCCCGACTCGACCGCACGCGATTGCGGCCGTGCAAAGGCGCATCCTGGCCTTTTATCAGACGCAAGTATAACAACTACCGCACGCAGGTCAAGAATTATTCCACCGAAACTTATGTTTGTTCGTAAGTGTTGCCGTATTAGCGGCTTCGATGCGAAAACGTCGCGATTCCATCATTCGAGGGCGGCGAGGAAGACGTGCTGGAGCTCGGGCGAGCGTGAGAGGGCGACGCGCAGCGGCTCGACCATGTGGATCGCAGCCTGGGGGGCGACGGGGGCGTAGACCAGGTAAGTAGCTGGTGCAAGCTGGTTATTAGAAATATTGGGATCTGGATCGACGTTCCAGGCCACGATGGTGGTCGGCCGGCAGGGCGTCGATTCATGCGGCGACAGCAGGGCGTACATCCGGCCGCCTTCCTTACGCTGCTTCAACACCTTCATTTCTTTCAACGCCCGCATCGACAGCACGGAGACCGTATCCCCCGACTCGCCGTGATAAATCATGTGGCAGACGGCGTGCGGTTTTCCCTCGGTATCCACCAGCGTGCAGGTGTCGCTGGCGCTCTCGAACGGGCTTCGACAGGACGTGAGATCGAGTTCTCCGATCGCGAGCACGGCGATGCCCATCTTTTTGCCCATCGCGGCCGCGATCTCCAACGGATTATGGCTGAACAGCGGGTTATGGTGGGCGGGGCCCAGCTTGACGCATGTGAGATGGAGGGCCGCGACATTGTCCGCCAGCTTGACCGCCAGCGGGCCCGAATCGGTGACCGGCACCTCCGCCAGGACGGCGCCCGGCTCAATTCTGGAAGGAAGGAATTGCCAGATCCCCCAAAACGCCGCGGCAAAAGCGGCGGCAACGGCCAGCGACAGGTGGAGCCGGTCGCGCCACCGGCCAGCGCTGGGGACCTTCGATGCTTCGCGCGCGATGATCGCGCGTACCGCGCCGGCCACCGACGCGGGCGCCTTGGATTCGTTCATCACGCGGGCGATCGACCCTTTGAGCTGCTGCTGGGCGTTCACCTGCCGGCAGCAGTCCGGGCACATCTTGAGATGCTCGAGCACCTCGGCCGTCTCGCGCGTCTCAAGCTCGCCATCGGCGAAGGTATAGATGAATTTGCGAACTTCCTTGCAAGTCATGCGTCACGCTGTCGTCTGGATCCGAACCCCCGACGCAAGTCGGGGGCCGATCGTCACGAACCTTTGGGCCCCTCACTTTCGTGAGGGGTTCGGATACGCCCCTCGCCCGGGTGGAGCCCTTTTCTCTTTGCGTAACCCGCCAATTCTCGGCTGACCTGATGACGGGCCCGGTACAAACGGCTCATCACCGTGCCCACCGCACAGCCGCACACCTCGGCGATCTGCTTGTAGCTTAAACTCTCCAAAGCCCACAACAGCAGCACCTCGCGATATTCCGGCGACAGCCTGCCGATCGCCGTTTTGAGTTCCTGATCGAACGATTCCCAATTCACATCGGCCATGCCCAGCTCGCCGGCTGAAGGTTGCTCCAGCTCGGCGGCGAAATCGTCGAAGTCCACATCCTCCATTAACGTCGGCTGCCGGGCACGCTTGCCCAGCCCGGTGTAAAAAGTGTTGTGCAGGATCTTGAGCAGCCACGGCTTGGCCCCGTATTTGCGCAGCTCGAACCGGTCGAACCCCCGGTAGGCGCGGAGAAACGTGTCCTGGGTCAGGTCTTCCGCCTCGGCATCATTTCCGGTTAATCGGCGGGCCATTCGATAGACTGAGTCAAGGTGCGGCATAGCCAGGCGATTAAATGCGGCCGGCGTGGTCGGCATGAGACCCTTATCGCAACACGGTTGCCGGCATGCAACACCCGGCCCCGAAACAAGCGGTGCCGCCTGCGGCACCTCCCCGATTTCTCGTGGCCGCCTGCGGCACCGCACCTTGGGTTCAGCCATGCCGCCTGCGGTGGCACGGCCGGCTGAACACAGCTCCAGCATCCCCGATTCCGTGATGTGCCGCCTCCCCCGGGCGCTCTAAACGAGTAAACCGCCAAACCAGCCAAATTATTCCAGTTTCTCCGGCCAATCGAGGTGCCGGTGCAGGAAGGAGAACGTGCCGACGCCGTGGATCTGATGCGGGCCGTTGAAGAACTCGATGGCGGTGGTGCCGTCCGGCAGGCCGAGCGTATCGTACAGCCGCCGGACTTTGGCGTATTCCCACGCGACCCACTCGTCGAGCGCGACCGGGTCGCGGTGGCCGCGCTCGACCATGAACGGCCGCGGGGCGATCAGGCCGGCCATCTCGGCGTAGTTGAACGTGTTGCCCAGGTCGAACTCGAACATCTCGTATTCGTCGTTGAAGATGTAGCTCGTCGGGTGATCGAGCGAGGTACATTTGACGATCCACTCGTTGAAGTCGCCCGAGCAGATCGACAACGCATACTCGCTCAGCAGCGCCGGCACGCGCATCGCGGTCTTGCCGCCGTACGACAGGCCGTAGAAACCGATTCGCTTCGCATCGACGAACGGCTGCTCGGCGAGCCACTGGAGCGTGCGCTCGTGCTGGCGGACGATGAACGAAAAAAGGGAGAGCTTGAGCGGATTCGCCTTGCGCTGAAGGACGCGGAACTTGTCCTGCCCGATGTACGGGTTCTGCGGGGCGTAGACGACAAATCCGCGCTCCGCGAGGCGCGCCGAGAACGACTGGTAGTATTTAAACCCTTGGCCCTCACCGGTGATGGTATCCCGCGGCGTTCCTTCGAGGCCGTGCTGGCAGACCACGACCGGCCGGCGCTCGCCGGGCTTCAAATCGCGCGGCACAAGCAGAATGCCCGAAGCGAACACGTCGGGATAGAGATCGAGCACCACGTCGTACCCGCGCCACTTCGGTTCGTCGTACACCAGTCGCGAGCGAGCGCTGCCCGGCACCGTTGGTGCTGGCAGTCGGCCGATCACCTCATCCCGGAAGTAATCGCGATAGAATTTTGTCGTCTCCACCCATCGCTCGACGGAAGAGCTGTCAGCCTTCGACCAGAACCGCTGCCGGCGGTCGGCACTGCTGCGCACCAGGCGCTGCGTCCATTCGTTGAGTTGGTCGAACTGCCGCCGGCCACGCGGGGCCGACGTTACGTTCGGATCGATCGCCGACGCGATCACCGGCTCCCCGCCGGGCGCGAGGTCCTTATGAATGCCGAGTGAGTGCAGAAAAGCGCTGAGGACAGCCGGCGAGCCGGGCAGGTCGGGCCCGTTCTCGCCCTCATCCAGCTCGAAACGTCCCGACAACTCCAGCACCGGAAGCATTCGGTGTGCCCGCTCGAATTCGCCGCGGACCGCCTCCGCCGGCGGCGTCTCCAGCACGCCCGGAGCCGCGCCGTTACGATCCTCGCGCGCGGGCGGCGGGCCGGACACCTGCGGATGCTTGCAGGCGTCGATGATCGCCGTTCGCGGCGCGATCATCGTCAGCAGCTCCGCATCGCCGAACTCGTGCAGCAGCGACCACACGTTGCGGTAGATCGGTTCGCGCCAGAGTCCCTCGCGCGGCTGGAAATATCCGCTGACCACCGCCGCATCGATCCGCGGATCGAGCGCCGCACTGTACAGCGCGAGCAATCCGCCTTCGCCGTAACCGATCACGCCGATGCGAAGCTTCTCGTCACGTTGTGGTGCAGGCGTCCCGCCTGCATGCGCCTCGAACCAATCCACCGCCGCCAGCACCTTCTGCACTTCGTAGCCGATGATGTGGCGGCCCATCATGTAGGCCGCGCGGTAAACAAATTCGCGATGCGGCTGATTCGTGAAGTGCACTTTTGGATTGCCGGAAAATGTGTCCGCCCGGTCGATCAGCGTCGGCACCAGCACGCGGCAGCCGTTCTCCGCGAGCCGGCGGGCGAACTGCGATATCGGCGGCACACCCGGAGTCAGACCCACCAGTTGCTCGGGCGTCCAGTCCGCATCCGGCAGGGCGACGACATTCGCCGTCGCGGGTTTGTCGGGTTCGAGCAGCAGTCCTTCCGCATCGACACCGTCGAACACCGGCCAGCGCACGGCATGAATCTTAAAAAACCCCGCGCCGGTGCCGAGCTGCGCCGGTTGCGTGGTGGTCGCGAGCAGATCGAGGGCCTTCGCGGGCTGGCGCGAATCCTCCGCTCCGATGATCTTCCGCAGCCGGGCACGTCGCGGCTCCACCCAGCGCTGGAATGCCTCCAGCGAGCTGACGTCCGGCTTCCACGTCGCCTGCCGGTTCTGGGCCGCCTCCGCCAGTTCGCGGGTCAGATACGCGTCGATTCCCGCCACCATGCGTGCCGCGAGATCGCCCTGCTCTTCAAGCGGCTGCGTTCCCGGCAGAGGTTCCCCGCCCTCTACCGCGACACACAAAGCCAGGCAGAGTAGGGCGGGCAGTGCTCGCCCCACCGGACTTGGGTCGTCGACGACCCTTGACTTCAACGATATGGGTCGAACTTTCACGAAATCTTCAGCAGCTCCGCGATGCGATTGTTCTGCGGATAGGCGTGGCCCAGATGCTGGCGGAAGCCTTCGCCGTAGGTCTTGCCGATGCGCTTGCCGGCGACGGCGCCGGCCCGCTTCATCGCCTCGATGTACTCGTCCATGCCGTGGTGGGCCCGCAGCCACTCCCGCTGCGACACGTGGCTGGCCAGCGTTTTCTCCTTGAGCGGCATCACGCCGGTAATGTCCACCACGAAGCCCGGCACCGCTTCCCGGCCAAACAAATCCTTCCCTTCGACCGGATCGGCGTAGTAGAGGTGCGGGACGTGTTCGATCCGCGGCGCGGGATCCTCGTCAAACGTCAGGAAGTTCGGCGCCGGCGCCCCGAACGAAGCGGTGCGGACCAGGCGGCTCACGATCTCGTGGTCGATCATGTAATCGTCCGGCGGATGCGTGATGACGATGTCCGGCCGGGCCTTCCGCACCACCTCGACGAAGTGTCGAAGCGTCGGCTGATCGTACATCACCAGCAGGTCGGTGCAACGGCCGGCATAGTAATCGGCATCGAGCAGTTTGGCGGCGTTCAGCGCCTCCTGATGCCGGATGCGGGCGATCTCGGCGGGACCGTGCTCCATCGTGCCGCAGTCGCCGCTGGTCGCGGTGGCGATCACGATCTGGCACCCCGCCTCCTGCTTGAGCCGCGCCAGCGTGCCCGCGCAGGTGAACTCCACGTCATCCGGATGGGCCATGAATGCCAGTATCCGAGTCGCCATATCTGTCTCTCCAAACGATGCTTCTAAAAACCTCCAAGACGCCAAGTTGCCAAGAAGAATGAGTCATCACATGAGAGTGATCTTGGCGTTTTGGCGTCTTGGCGGTTCAATCCGATGTTCGAGAACGCCCTGAGCTTTATACGCCCGATGATGTTCCGTCAAGACGGCGGCCGATAACGATACACGATCGCGCGATCGAGCCAGCGCTTCTGCTGCTGCGGCTCGACGTGGATTTTCTGTAGTGATTCGCCGGGCAGCAGCGACGTTTCCAGTGTTTCGAAGAAATCCCGCTTGTCCCGCAGCATCCGCCGCTGATCGAACACCAGATAATTCGGCTTCAGCCGGCGGGCTTCGGCCAGGATCGCTTCAACATCCGCCTCCAGCGGCGAGCGCACGTCGATGCCGTCGGCATAGAACGAGACGGCATGACGTGTCGTCAGCACGCGGGGCTTCCCTTGGCTGTTCGCCCGCAGCCATTCCCCCGTCCGGCGGAGATAGAGATTATCCGCGTTTCGCCGCTCCAGCATCCACGGCAGCGTCGGGCCCACCAGCCCGATCGTCAGCAGGATGGCCGCCGTCCGCCGCCGCGGTTGCGGGACCATATCCAGAATCGCCGCCACGCCCGCCGCCGCGAACGGCAGCGTCAGACCCGTCAGGATCATGACGTGCCGTATGCTCATCATGTCCCAGTAGTCGAACCGGAAGATCAGCGCCAGCAGGATCACCAGGTGCAGGCCCGCCGCGACCGCCACGACCCTGCCGCCGATCCCGGATACGGCCGGGGCCTCACTCGGCGAGCGCCGCCGCAATAACCACCAGGCGATCGCCGGAATCAGGAAGGTCACACGTAGCGACCGGCCGTACTTCTCGCCGATAGTGCCCAGTGCCTTCGTGACGTTCAAAATGGCTGCTGCGTCGTTACCTGCGGTATCACCAATCGCGGCAGTCGCCCTGGAAGGGCAAAAGTGATTAGCCAGGGGCGTAAGCCCCTGGTATCGATCTTCAGCGCCCATCCACGGCAGGAACTGCCCGATCGATTTCTTCTGCACGAGTTTGCCGGTCACGAGCATGTAAGGCGATGCCACCAGCGCCGCTCCCATCACCACCGCGAGCACACCGGTCACTCGCTGCCGCAACCGGAACGATCGATGCACGAGAGCGATTGTGACGATCGCGACCGCCGCCTCCGCGCCTTCCGGCCGCAACAGGTGAGCGAATCCCGACAGAGCGCCGCACAAGAACAACCATCGCCAGGAGCGGCCGGTGATGCCGCGAATTCCGGCTGCCAGTGCGAAGAGGTAAACCGCCAGGTGCGGCATGTCCGTCAGCGCGTCGGCCGAAAGCTGGCACAACTCCGCCGCCGCCGCAGCCATCAGCGCCGCGATCAGCGCGACACGGGCATCAAACAGCGCTCGCGCCACGGCATGGACGGCGACTACGACGGCCAATCCGCCGATCAGCGTCACCGCCATCGCCGCCGCCTGCCAGCTCAGGACCGGATCGGAAAGCATTCCCCAGTAGCGCCGGCCCCCCGTGGCCGGCGTCGGCGGGAAAGGGCGGCTGCCTCCGCAAACGGCTTCCATGACCCGGTGCGCCGCCAGCACCATCGCCGGATACAGCGGGTGCTGCGCCTGCCGCTTCATCTCCGCGACCGGCTCGCGGGCCAGCCCCTGCGCGTACCAGATGAACTCTACCCCATCGCGGCTGATCATCGCCGCCGTGACCGCGAGATACAGCCGGATCGGCAGCGCGATCAAAACAATGGCCAGCACCACCCCGCGCCAGTTTAGTTGCCGCTCGTTACGCGATGTGTTTATGACGATCGGCTCCACGCGGGATAGCATCCCGGCAGGAAGCGTCTGCGTCCAGATGTGATGGCGGTTGCCGTTGTGGGGTTTTTTAGAACAGCAGACCCAGAATCAGGCCGAGGGCCAGGAAGAAGGCGAAGAGAATCACGGCCAGCGGTTTCGAGACTTCGCGCCACAAGTAGATGCTGGGGATGATGCTGTACGTGCCCAGGGTCATGGCAAAGAGCATGACATACCCGGCCGGCACGCCTTGCTGATGCAGTTGGGCGGCGAACATGACATCGAGGGCGATGGGAACGGGCATGAACACTGAAATCACGCCGACCAGGGCCAGCCGCGCCGGTGTCAGTTCGGACAGCAGGCTCGACCAGGGTACCAGCGTCAGCACCGTCGCCGAGACAAGACTGGCCAGCAGCATGATCGTCACGGTGGGCTTAACCAGCATCCACGCGTTCTTTGCGTAGTCCCAGGTCAACTCCTTGAACACAGCCCCGAATGTCTCAGTGCAATCGTCAGATGCAAGAGGCAGGGCACAAGCTGCCGCCTCACCGACCGTGAGCACCTCCAGGGGCTTGACCCGCTCGAGCCAAGAGATCACGCCGGGTACGACGATGAGTATCACTCCGAGCAAGATGGCATATTTCGTGAGGCTCATCGCCAGCGGCAAGGCCGTGAAGGTCATCATAACAACGACGGGGTTGAAATTGGGCGAGCTGAACAGAAAACCCAGCGCCACTTCGATGCGCCCATGGCCACGCGTGACGCCGCAGGCCGCGGGGACCGCGCAGTTGGCGCACACGCCCATCGGCACGCCCACCAACGCCCCTTTCAAGGAATTCAGGTAGAGGTTTTTGCCGATCTTCAGGGGATAATAACGCAGGACGGTGTGCAGTAACGCGCCAAAGAGCACGCCGAAAGTCATGCCGATCTTCATGCTGTCGAGCCAGCTTACAGCGCCGACCAGGATTCTCTGCCAGACGGGGGCGTCTGCCGCCACGGCGAGGGCTTCGTGGCTGTAGGCCATGCTCGGCAGTACCTGCCCGACGTGCTTTGCTTTGGTGAGCAGTTGCGGATAGCGCGACGCGAACCAGAATACGCTCAGCAGCGTGATTGCCGCTGCGGCCAGGATCAACGGCCGGTAATAACAAGAGATACCGCGACTGAACGGGACTCGAAGAGAAAGCGCGGTCATGCGACCTCCTGCGGGATAGACGAACCTCGGCTGATCGATCCGACCATACTATCACAAACCGCTTGAAAACGAATTCTATTCCCCGCGTTTCCCTGCGGAGTATAGAATCAGATGTTTTCTGACGGTTGACACCGCGGACAGGATCTGCCTTTACGGAGCGACTGAGTGACCTGCTCGATTGGCGCAAGTTTGTTTGTGCTCGCTCCGGCAGCGCTGGGGGGCTTGTTGCTATGGCGTTACCCGGAGACCCGGCGAGTCCGCATTCGTTCGCTCGTGTTTTATGTGGTCGTGATGAGCCTGCTGATCGGCGCGGCGCTGGAAGTCGTTGCGTACATCGCTGGAGCGAAAGTGCCGATTCAGGAGGTCGGGATCGTCTTATGGTTCACGATCGCATGGCGGCTGCTGTGGGCGATCTGGAAACGCTCCGTCGGAAGGTGGGGGCAGCGCTGGGTACGATGGGCGCGACTCCAGAAGCGTCGCGGTCAATCAGTGCCGCTCGCGGTTCGCCTGATTCCATTCGGCCGGGCAACGCTGACCGCGACTATCTTCATTCCACTGTTCCTCAGCACTGTATTAACCCATCGCTGCAAACTGCGTGACGGTGAGGATCCATTCACAACCTTTAACATGCGCTTCGAGTCGGTCCGCATCCCTGCCAGGAGCGGCCTGACGCTGGACGGTTGGTTCATTCCGGAGAAGGGTGCGGAGCGCACCATCCTGATCTGCCACGGGGCCGGCGCGAACAAAGGAAACTTCGTGTGGTTCCTGGGGCCTCTCGCGTACCGGGGCTACAACGTCATGTTCTTCGATTTTCGGGCACATGGCGCGAGCGATGGTCGGACCGCCACATACGGCATCAGCGAACGAGAGGATGTGCTATCAGCAGTCGATTGGTTGAAGCGAGAACATCCGGAGCAATCGAAGGTGCTGGTGGGGCTGGGTTCTTCACAGGGGGCGATGGCGCTGGCGTTGGCTGCCGCTGCCGATCCGCGAATCGACGCCGTCATCCTCGACAGCCCATTTATATCACCCCACGAATTGGCGATGGAACGGGCTGGGATGGTGCCGGTGCTCGGGCGGCTCGCTGTGGATTGGCTGCTTGCGCTCATGTCATTGCAAACCGGCACCAGTTTCTTTGCTGAGTCCGCCGAGAAAGCCGTCGCCTCTTTGGGTTCGCGACCCGTCATGATCATTCACGGCGATGAGGACGTGGTCATGCCGGCATCACATTCACGGCGTCTGTTTGAAGCCGCGACGGGGCCGCGGGAGATCTGGTATGGGCCGGGGCCGCATAGCAACATTATCACCACTGATCCAGCCGGGTATGCGGAACGGATGTTCAGATTTCTCGAGCAGCATCTCGGAGCGCCGCCGATGTTCCGCTCGCGCGGCTCCAGGCCGGCAGATACGGGGTCGGCACCGGGATAAATGACCGGTCATTTTCTCTCGTCGGCCCGTACTTGCGCCACCTTCGCCGGTCGCGACGTGGCGGGGCGCGTGGTCGTCGTCACCTTCGCGCCCTGAATCCACTGGAGGATGGTGCGGTACTGCTCACTGTTCTTGCCGTCCGGCCAGCGGATGTCGCCGCCGTGCGTGCGCAGGTAGGCGCCGGGCACGCCGATGCCGTCGAACGGCGAAGTCGGCTTGCGCAGTATCAGGCTGTCTTCCGGCTGGCTGAGGTCCACCACCTTGGTGGCGTTGCGATAGTTCTCGCGGAGCTGGGCGGCGGTCAGCCTGCCGTCAGCATCAGGCTCGTTCAGCCGCAGGATGCTGTGATTGGCGTGGCACATGACGCAGGCGTTGCGGTCTTCGCCGCGCGTCTGGAGGATCGGCTGCACCTTCTTTGCGAAGAACTGGAAATCGAGCAGATCGCTGACGTTCTTGCCGGCGAGCTTGCCCCGAGCATCGAACGAGGCGAGCAGGGTTTTGGCCGACGCGCTGGCCTGGCCCTCTTCCTTGGCCAGCTCGCGCACGGCGGTCACCACCGCCGGGTTGGTCTGAATCTTGGGGATGGCCCGCACGGTATCGACCGCTTTGAGCTTCACGCCGGCATCGTCGTGGTTCAGTGCCGTGGTCACGATGCCCAGCGCGAGGTTCAGCCCCAGCTCCGAATCCGGCCGGCTGAAATCGCCGCCGGCGGCCACCTTGAGCAGAAGCAGCATGAGGTCCTTGTCCGCGGTCCGCATCATGCCCTCGAACTGCTTTCGCGCTTCGCCTGCGGCGAGAAACTTCGGCGATGCGATCATCAGCCGGGCTACGCTCTCCTTCGCCGCCGATGGGTCGGACTCCATGACCGCGAACAGTTTGGCGGTGAACGCTTCCTCATCCTGGATCGCGGTGACGCGGGTTGCGCAAGCGATCAGCGCCGGCAGATCGGGATCGTCAATCGGCGCAGCGACCAGACGTTTTTTGAGCGCATCGGAAACCGCCGGCGAATTGGCGATGGCGGCCGTGCCCGGGTTCGCGAGAACCGCGCCGGCCACGCCCAGCGCCTCGCCGCTGCCTTTCGCGATGAGATCGGCCATCGGTTGGAAGACCGCCGGGCCGTCGCTGATCCGCGTGGGCAGCAGCTCGCGCAGGAGGGCGTATATCTCGGCGGATTGATCGCCGGCTTTGGCCGCAGATGGTGATGGTGCGGAAATCGCTGCTGCGGCGGCGGGGGCTTTGGGTTTTCGGCGGGCTGGACGCGGCCGGCCCCTCACTGGCGTGAGGGGTTCGGATTTCGCTTTTGTCACCGGCGGCGGCTGGTTGTCGCTGCCTTCGCGGATGGGCATGGGGCTGAGGTTGGCGGTCAACCGCACGAGTGCGACCGAGAAATCCGGCCCCACCGGCACGCCGCGGGTTTGCCGCAGCGCCTTGAGCACGCCCGCATTCAACGGCGCGGCACCGCCCGCCTCCGGCCGCAATACCGCCGCCAGCGCCTGCGCGATGAGCGGCCCCGAATCGTCTTGATATTCCGGCGGTTCGCTGTCGTTGCCCAGGCGCGCGTTCGTCCCCGTGCCCATGGTGAGCGGGTCGTACGTGACCGCCGCCTTGTAACCGTCGAGCCACTTGTTCTCGCCGCGCTCGGCGGTGCCTTCACGCAGGAATGTTTCGGGGAGAGTGACCTTCGCGATGAGGTTCAGATCGCCCGCGCCCTCCTGCAAGTGGAACGTGTAGAAGCTGCGCAGCACGCCGTCGCGCTGCAAGTCGTTGCCGTTCTTGAGCACGTCGAGGATGCGCTGGGCCTGCTCGTACACGCTCCGCTTGTGCGCGGCCTCCACCGTCTTTTGGTCTTCCGGCCGTTTCATCGCGACCGTCCACGTGTTGTAAAGATAGCGCGTGTTGTCGTCCTGCATGTTGCGGAAGCCTTCGATGAGCGCCCGCCGCACCCACGGGTGCTCGGGGTGGGCCATCGCGTCGGTGAATGCTTTTTCGATGGGCACGCGCGGCTGCGTATCCTTCAGCCAGAACCACCATTTGGACAGCGCTTGAGCAGCCGTCATGCGAACGATCACGGCCGGATCGTGCTGCATGCGTTCGACCAGCGCCGGGATGAGCGCTGTGTCCTGGGCGAGATAGCGGAAGTGCTGATTGAAGATCATGGTCGCGCCCCAGCGGGTGCGATCGTCTTTGGAATTGAGGGCGGCGAGGATGATGTCGTGTGCGGCAACAAGTTGCCGCGGTCCTTGGCGCGTGGCGATCTCGCGGATGGCTGCGGCGGCGGCGCGCTGGACCATTTTGCTCGGATCGCCAAGGGCTTTGGCAAGCTGTGGCAGACTGTCGGCGTCGGCGATGCGGCCGAGGCACTGTGCCGCCGCCTCGCGCACGAGCGGCTGCGGATGGGACAGCGCCGCCCGCACCTGTTCGAGCACTTTCGTATCGGGCGTTTGCCAATACTGCTGAAGCGCGGCGAGCGTATCGTCGACGGAATCGAGCGGAATCGATGCCGGCGCCGGCGGGAACGCGGCCATCCAGCCGTCGCTGCCGGGACCGGGGTACAACTGCGACAACGCCATCACCGCGAACTGCGTCTCACGAAAAACGGTGTCAAAATTCTTGTAATCGGTGTTACCCTGCCATCCGCCGTGCGACCACTGCCGGGCGAGGCACCAATCGACCGCTTTGGCCAATCGCTCATCCTTGAGCGTGACACCGCACTTGGCCAGCGCGTAGATGGAATGATACGTCTGAAATTCCGAGTACATCGGCTTGCCGTCGGGGGCGAGCGGCGTTGCCATCTCGGTGTGCTTCTTGGCGTAGTAGTCGAAGCCGACGCTCTTCTCGCCGAACGCCATCGGCCAGGTGCCGTCCGGCTTCTGATAGGAGAAGATCCGCGCGACGATCGCACGGATTTCATCGGCGTAGAGATCGCGATCGAACGTCGCCAGTCCGACCGCTTTCCACGACAGGTCCAGCATGTCGATGGGATCGTTGTCGTGCACGACCTTCTCGCACCGCCAGCGGAAGTCGAGATACTTCGCGTCGCGCGTGCGGCGATACTGCTCGTCAAACACCAGCCAACTGTGCAGCGCGATCTCGAAGCCGCTCACGCGCGGGGCGTTGCCGTTGCTCTCGGTGATGGGGTGCTCGACGCCGACCCAGTACCGCTCCAGCAAATGGACCTCGTCGTCCATAATGCCGGCCCGCTGCTCGTGGCTGATGCGCTTCTCGAATTCGCCGGCCATGTAGGCCATGCGCGAGATGACGCTGCCGGGCGCGCTGATCACGCGCACCCACGCGGTATCCGGCAGGCCGTAGATCGGCCGGGGGTTGTTGTAGAGCCGCTCGGTGAGGAACTTCATCGCCTGCCGCTCGCGGACGGGCCAGCCGTTTTCGACGGCGACCAATTCGCCGCGCGTGGTGAAGTGCGTCGGGTGACACGCGATGCAGAGCTGCGTCTCCTGAAGCGCTGTCGATGTCCGCAGCACGACGCCGCCGCGGCGGGGCGTGTTGGCGTGCCAACTGTCGCCCTTGCGGATCAGATAATCCATGCCCACGCGGATGGCTTTCCGGGCCGCCTCTTCGCGCGTTACGCCCGGCTTCAGATACGGCGGAGAATCATACACGTCCGTGCGCAACTGATAGGCGGGGTGATTGCCCATGACGCGGATGTAATACGTGCCCGGCTTGATGGTGCGGGCGGCCAGCTTATACAGGCCATGGAAGCTGGTGGACTGCTCGGGCACGAATCGCTCGATGCCCTCTTCGTACGGGACTAGGTCGGACCGGCCCCCCACTTGCGTGGGGGGTTCGGATTGGTGCGTGAAGATGGTGACGTTGACCGGCACCTCGCGGTCGAGCATGTCGATGATGAAGTGTACGAGCGCGGGCGATTCCTTTGTGTAAGTGAACGTAAACCACTGGGCGCCGGCGAGCAGATCTTTGAACGTCGATTCCGGCCCGTCGGCGGAGGGGATGTACGGCCGTTCGTCGTTGCCGGCGTAGACGGTCGTGCCCAGCTCGATCGGCTGAGCGGTCTGCCAGGTGCTGTTCGGTCCGGCGGCGATGATGGCGTTACTCTTGCCGCTGAGGGGGATGAGCTGGATGGCGGCCGAGAGTTCGTACGTCTTGCCGGGCGTGCCTGTGGCGGTGGCGACAACTTTGCCCGCGCCGTCCTTCCGCGGCTTCAGTGTGAAATACAGATCTGCATCGCCGGCATGGAGCCGCTTGCGGACAACCTCCCCGGCGGCATCTTCGACGACCACATCAATGCGGTCAGGCTCCGCCAACACCGACAGGATCGGGACAGACATCAGCACGGCGTAATAGCTCGTGGCTGAGAGATTATCGAATTCGGCGGTGACGGCCTTATCGCTGTTGAGCAGCATACGCTGACGTGGCGCGTTCTCCGCGGCCGCGCGCTGGGCCCCACCGCAAATCGATATGAACGGGCAGATCCCCAGCAGAGCACCGGCGAACCGTCTCGTATCCCGAATCATGTATGTTCCTCGACCAAACATCCTCGACCGCGCGGATGGTGGCACTTTGGCCTGATTATATATGAAGCCCCGGCCGCGCAAAATGGCTGCCGGCGACCGAACGTCATTTCTGCGTTTTTTCAGAGAATCTGGGTCAGATCGTGCGGGTCGGTCCGAAAGCATTCATGTCCAAGGCCGGCGGATGCCGGCCGGACGAGAGAACGAAAACCTGTTACGAAGGTAAGGAGATGCTCAGATGAATCGCTGTTTTGTGAATCGCATCGCGAGGCGGGGCTGGGGCTGACTTCGGCGATGTTCATTTTACCCTGTTCTTCCCTTCGTTGGATTTGTTCAAGATCTTCCCTTGATTCTAAACCCTCAGCTTCAATGCGGAGGCCATCTGAGCGGGTGCGGGCACAGACGAAATGTCAGCCCGCACCGCTCAGGTTTTTACGTTATCCATGAGCACCACCGCCAGCGGCCCGAAGACGAAAATGGGCAGCCACGCCGGCAGGGCGGCGGGGATTTCCGGCGAGCCGACCAGCTGCTGGCCCGCGAACGATACCATGAAAGAGAAGGAACAGGTGGCTAAAGCCTGCCCGCCTTGCGTGAGCACGCTGGTCGGCAGCCGGTTCATGAAAAACGACAGCCCGAGCAGCAGGAGGATCATGTTGTTGATGGGCATGGTGAACCGCGTGTGCTTGATCTGGGCGATTTGAATGGGGTTCACGTCGCCGCGTCTTTCGAGCTGGCCAAGCTGGCGAACGCTGAGAAACTGCATCCACTGTGCCGTCTGGCGCAGCTTCAGCTCTTCCGGCGTCAGCTCGGTCTCATAGAATTTGACCGCCGTCCGGCGCAGCGACTGATCGGCGCTCATGGCGTCGTCGTCGGGGGAGCCGAGGCTGATGCGTTTGCCGCCGAAGAGCTGCCAGCCGCCCTGCGCATCGTCCCATTCCGCCTTGTCGGCCGTGATCACGTCGCCAAGCTGGTTGCCCTCCTCGGCATGCGTCCTGAACTCCATGACGATGAGGCCGCGGATTTTCTTCTGCGCGGGCGAGAATTGGAGCGCGTTGATGAGACGGTTCTCCCCGTCGCGCACGCACCAGACCTCGTAAACCCGTATCCCCTCGACATCATCGCGCTGCCGGACCAGCTTCGGCGCCACCTGCGGCAGGATCATTTCATGATCGAACACCAGCAAACCGTTCATGATCAAGGCCGCCAGCACGATCGGCGTGGCCAGACGGTACAGGCTGGTACCGGACGCCAGGACGGCGGTGATTTCATTCTGCCGCTGGAGGCGGGCGAATGTGCCGCACGCCGCGAACAAGGTGATCACGCCGGAGAGTTGCGAGAAATAGAGCGGCAGGTTGTAGCAGTAATAGCTGAAGATGTTGCCGAGGATGGTGATGATCGGCTTGCCGCCCTCGGTGAACTCGTCGAAATTGACGAACAGGTCCAGCACCACGTACAGACTGATCAACACCGCCAGCGACAGGACGTAGTTGCTCAGGAAGGATCGCAGCAGGTATCGATCGAGCGTACGCATATCAAAAGTCGAACTATCTCCTCAAATACTTCGTCAGCACGATCGCATCGGCGATGGCAACGAGGCCGATGCCGGCCCAGATGACAATAATGCCGATCAGGTGCGTGCCGAAGTTTTCCGCCAGTTGCCGGCCCATGATGTTCATGACCACCACCAGCAGGCCCGGCGCGAAGCTGATCACAAACGCGGTCAGCAACTGCCCGCCGCGATAGATGATGCCCAGCCCCGCCGCGAGGATAAGCGTCACCAGCACGCTGACGCTGAACGCCAGCCGCGAATGAATGATGCCGGCGATATCCAGCGCCAGCTTGACCACATCCTTGCGTGTGGATACGCGCCCGTGCTCGATCCGCTCGCCGAGCCCGAGCGGCTTCGGTTTGCCCTTCTGCAACTCGATGAGGTGCGGTTGTTCATTCGGATCGGACGGCAATCCCAGAATCTGCCGATTCGAGAGCTGTGTGGCCGGGAGTTCCGCCTCGGCGGGAACGGCCACTTCCTCCAGATCGATTTCCCTCATCTCGACGGCGTTCTGCGGGTCGCGCGAATCGGTGAAACTGACGTGGTCCCTCAGGAAAAACTGCGCCATGTTCGGCCCGCCGGCGAACCCGCGCTTGAACTTCACCGAGCAGCGATCGGCCTTGTACGTGCGCACATGGCTCTCCCATTGCTGCGTGATGCGCACCTGGAGCAGCTCCGGCTTGAAATCGTTCGCATCCTGAGTGGTCCGCTCGGCGCGAATCTCATAACTGCGGTGTTCGTCCCGCAGTCGAATGACCTTCTCCGGGCCCCTCCATTGGTCGAGGAGATATTGATAGAACGACGCTTCGCGGATCTGCATCCGCATCCCGTCCAGTTGCTCCTGGATTTCCGGTAACGCTGCCGGGTCCCGTCGATAGTTGATCAACCGCGGGAGCGTGAGCCACTTCGGCTTCTGCCTCATCGTGCTGGGGATCTCGACCGAGTGGATCGGCTGCTCCTCCAGTTGGTAAAACTGGTTGCGCTTGAGGTCCATACCGCGCACGTTGAACATGGACGCCTGCACAGAGGGGTTTCCCTCCCCAGTCTTGGTATGGAAGTCCACGCGCACGGCATCGGCCGTGCCGCAGCTCCGCAGGTTTTCGCCCTCCAGCTCCAGGAACGCGGCGTTGTGAATATCGATCACCTTGTGGCCGTCCTCGTCGCGGAGGTTCGCGTCACGGGCGTAGACCACGTACGGCGCCTTGCGGACGTAACCGCGCGTGTTCAACGCGTGGATGACGATCTTCTCCATGTCCTTGCGCACCAGGGCGTCGAGCCGTGCGATGAAATTGGGCAGGACGTAATTGGTGAACGCGAACGTGAACAGCGCGGTGCAGATGCTCAGACCCATGGCCGGCGCGAACAACCGGTGAATGTTGACGCCGCTGGCCTTGCAGGCGTCGATCTCGTTGTCGGCGGCCAACCGCCCGTAGACGATCGCGCAGGCGAACAAGGCCGACACCGGCAGCGTCAGCGTCAGCGCGACCGGCAGGATGAACCCGAGGACGCGCACCATCTGGACGGTGGTCAGCACCTCCGCCTGGATCATGTTGAGCACGCCGCCGCACAGGCTGAACGTGAGCGTCAGGCCGACGGCGGTAAGCGCGAACGTCTTAAGCAATTCGCGGGTGACGTAGAGTTGGAGCGTTTTGAGCATCAAAAAGGACCACGGCAGCTTGCTGCCGCAAATTCGTTCCAGCATCACTGCGGCAACAAGTTGCCGCGGTCCTTGTGGACCTGAAGATTTATAATTAACGCGGCACACGTATCTTATGAGCGGAGGGATAAGTCAGGATGCCGATCATTTCGGGCCGCGCCCGGCATTCAAGGTAGTGAAATTGGCCCCCGCGTCAAGAGCACCCTCTACGGGTACGAGAGGAGGGGGCGGGCGGTTCGGGCCGAAACGCGATGTCATCCGGGTGCGCGCGGGCATCGCGGTCGCGCCGGTTGAGCGGTCCGCGATTTCGACGATCATACGCTAATGCGGAGCAGGATCCCCTCCATATACGACGACGGTGAGCCGATCCCGCAAGCGTGGGACCTGCGGTGCCAGTCGTGCGGCTATTCGCTGACCGGCCTCACCGAGCGGCGCTGCCCCGAATGCGGCAACAAGTTTCATCCCCGCGACATCTGGGAGACGAACCGGTCCGCACCCGAAGTTCGTGAGGTCACGCTGCTGGACCAGATTCTTCTGTGGGTCCTGGTGGGAGTCGTGACGATACTGGTCCTGTTCGCCGTGGTCGCCCACAACAATATCACCTGGGTCGGACTGGTCATTATCGTGCTGGCGGAAGCCAACATTCTGTACGCCCGGTCGGACCGATTGCCGATGCGTCTGATTGGCATCGGCGTGGGCGTGGCGGTGTTGATCGCCGTGATGCTTTTTTAGAGCACAGGAACAGGGATCAGTGACTCAGCATTCAACATCAAGCGCTCAGCACACAACACGACAGCAAACGCAGCCCGCCGCCGGTTTGTTCAGCAATCGAAACTTCATGCTCCTCTGGCTGGCCTACGGCGTCAGCGCCATGGGCGATCACATCTCGGAGATGGCGCTGCTCAAGACGCGCGACGCCATGCACGCGCCGAATCTCACCCAGCTCCAGGCCATGATCACGTTCATGTTCATGCTGCCGTTCTTCGTCCTGGGGCCGGTCACCGGCATACTCGCCGACCGCCTGCCGCGCCGCGGGATCATGGTTTTCGCCGACCTGGTCCGGGCCGCGCTCATGTTCAATTTCATGTGGCTCGTCGGCCGGTTCTCGGGCGGCGGGCACTGGCAGGCATTCACCCCGCTGCTAATCGTCGGTGTTTTTGCGGCGCTCTTCTCTCCGGCCCGCTCCGCGTTTCTGCCGACACTGATCCACGAAGATGAGCTGGTCCGCGCCAACGCCATGTCCAGCGGGCTCGGTGTGATCGCCACCATGATCTCCGTCGCGCTGGGCGGGTACCTCGCCGAGCATTATCACCCCAGCATATCGTTTCACATCGACGCGGGCACGTTCCTGGCCAGCGCGGTCCTTCTGCTGCTGATCCGCCGGCCGGCCGCTGAAGCGCAGCGATTGCGGCACGCAACCACTTCCGGCGGCGTCGCCGAGGGCATCCGCTACATCCGCACGCATCGGCGCGTCGCTCAGCTCATCGCCATCGCGGTGGTCGTATGGCTCACGGGCGCCGCCGTTCGCAGCACAATCCCCGCCGTCGTCCGAGATGTCTATCGCCTGAGTTACCAGGACATGGGCCTCTTTCAGGCCAGGCTCGGACTGGGCATGCTCACCGGCGCGCTGATCCTCACCGCGCTCGGCAACGCGCTGCGCAGCGAGATGGCCATCACCTGGTCGCTCATCGGCGTCGCGGGCGCAATTACGGTGCTCGCGGTCAGCGTGCTCATCAACATGCCCGTTCGTCTGGCCTACCATCTGGGCGGCTTCGCCATCATTTTCTCCGGTGTGTTCGCCGCGGGCGTCATCACCAGCTACAGTGCGCTCCTCCAGCGGATCGTGCCCAACCGCATCCGCGGCCGCATCTTCGGCCTCAGCGACGTGGCCTTGATGGCCGGCCTGCTCCTGGCCACCGGTATCATCGGCATCCCCGAATGGCACAATATCGACCGGTGGGTCGGCTGGATACTGCTCGCCGTGGCCGTCATCGTGCTTGCGACGGGAATCGGCTCGCTCATCATTCGTCTGAAGGATACGCCGTTTCAGCCGATCGTGCGATTTTTGATGAACCTCAACGAGTTCTACTGCAAGTGGTGGTTCCGGCTGAAGCGGGAGGGCATCTGCACCATCCCGCCGGAGGGGCCGGTGATCGTGGTCGCGAACCACACATGCGCGGTGGACCCGCTGCTGATCATCGCGAGCTGCCCGAACCGCCCGCTCGGCTTCATGATCGCCGAGGAGTACGCCCACGTGCCCATCGGCCGGCACATCATCAAGCTGATGGAGTGCATCCCGGTGAAGCGCGACCAGATCGACACCGGCGCGACGAAGGCCGCCCTGCGGCATCTCAAGTCCGGCAAGCCGCTCGGCATCTTCATCGAAGGCCGCATCGCCAAGCCCGGTGAAACCGTCGAACCCAAGGACGGCGCCGCCCTGCTGGCCCTGCGGACGAGAGCGAAAGTGGTCCCGGTTCACATCTCCGGCACCATCTACGACGACAACGTCGCCAAGTCCTTCGCCCGCCGCCACCGCGCCCGCGTCCGCTTCGGCAAGCCGATGGACCTCAGCGCCTACGGCGAGAAGGTGGACAAGGAAACGCTGTCCAGCGTGAGCCGGATGATGATGGAGCGCATCCACGCGCTGGCGCCGCAACCCCAAATGCAGTGATGCGGACTCAGTCGGTCAGGGAGGAGGCGCTTGAGCGGTCGGCTGCGCGTTGGGTTCGGGCGCAACGGCCGCGGGTTGCGAGGCGGCTGCGGGGCGCGTCGTCGCGGGTTGCGTGCTTGCTGCGGTCGGACGGAAGCCGGCCAGCGTGAGCGGCTTGGCTGCGGCGGGGCGGATGCAGCGGATGTCGCCCTGCTTATTGGCGACGATCACCGCGTCGTTCCACACATTGCTCACGCCGTCGGTGAAACGGTCGGCGTCGAACACCGCCGCCGGGCTGCCGGTGCGGGAATCGACGAAGTCGATCTTGCCGTCGTTGCGCAGGACGGCCACGCTGTGCGGCCATTCGGCGAGGAACATTTTCGCGTTGCGGTGGAACCAGTTGGGCAGATCGGGCGTGAGGCCGATGCGGTGCAGGCCGCCCTCTCCGGTGGCCTGGTAGACGCTGGTCGCGGTGACCACGGGTCCGCCCCGCGGGGTGGCTTCGAGACGGTAGCCCTCGCGGAGCGGCTCGCCGGTGTGGCGGTCCAGGGCGTGCAGGGTATTCGTCGAACCGGTGGTGGCGACGTAGATGCTGGTCGCGTCCATGGCCATGCGTCGCATGCGTGGCTCGCCGTCGAGGTTGTGCGCGAAACGCTGTTGCATCTTGGAGTCGACACCGTGGACGCGCCCGCTGTGGTCAACGAAGACCACCAGATCGGCGGCCGGGTCATACAGCGGCGGCAGCAGGATGGGAGCGAAACCCATCGTCTTCCAGCGCGGCGAAGCCTGCGAGACGCTGTAATTCCAGAGCAGGCGGCCCACGGATGGTGCGTAGAGGGTGTCCTCGCCCGTGGCCACGGAGGTCGTTGAGGGCGCACGAAGCGGCACCCGCTTGATGAGAAAGCCGCTGGTGCGGTCGATCAGGACGGCTTCGTTTAACCGCGTGAAGACCGCGGCGTCCAATCCGCCCCAGGTGTACGCGGCGGGCGGCCAGATCTTCTCCGGCGGCTGGCCGACCTGGCTGGTCCACAGGTAGTCGCCCGTATCTGCCCGGATTGAGCGCACACGGGCGTCGGTGCCGATAGCATAGAGATACCCGTCGAGCAGGGTGTAGGAGTCGATCGAGACGATGGACGTGAGCGGCAGCGGGACCCACCAGGCGAGGCAGCCTTCGATGCGGTCCAGTTGCTCGCCGGCCCAGGGCGCTTTGGGGGCACCCGCAACCGCCGAAGATCCCACGATCGCGACGAGCAGGCCGGCAGCCAAGCGGCGCCCGGATGATCGAACCTGCAAAAATTGCGCCATGGAATACTCCTTGTGGGTCATCGGGGGGTGTTTCCGTTCAGTTACCGTCCAGTACGACGGTATGAGGGCCGCACGCGGCTCCGTTGATCGTGCTGATGCCTGCTCCCAGGCTCATTCAACCCTGCACCAGGCGAGCGGTCAAGTCCGATCAGGGGCGTGGGTCGTAATCAGACCCTCGGACCACGAGTCCCGGGAATGTCAGGAACCTCCGGGGAGCACTTGCAAAGCTGATTTTCGCGGATATAGTTTTGAACGGAAGTTTATATTTGACAGGAGTTGTCCAGCACTCCAAACCGTGTGGCGCCGGCGTCTCGCCGGTGCATGCACAGGCTAGACGCCGGTGCCAAAAACCCACGAGAGGTTCTGATCCTTCCCCCCAGCCGGGGCATTGTGGCCCGGTGACAATCAACGGCACGAACGCAGGAGCCTGCCCTTGACCACCACAACGAAGATATTCGTGATCCTGGTCTGCTTTTTCGCTTTCGTGTTTACGCCGATGGCGATTCAGTTCGCCGCCCGCACGTACAACTGGAAAGCGCTGGCCGAGGATTACCAGAATAACGCCAAGACGGCGCTGGCCAGTGAACGCAGCGCCAAGGCCATCGCCGCTTCCGAAATCCAGTATTACAAGTCACTTCGCGACGACGAGCAGAAACGCGTGCTGGACGCGCAACAGCGTATCGGCGAAGACGAGCGCAAGATCGACACGCTGACGCAGGAACGCGACCAGCTCGCCCGAAGCCGCGATATGCTCGAAACCCAGCTCGGCGTACTAACCGCGGAAATGAAGGTCAAGAGCAAACACAACGACGAACTCGGCGATGCCAAGGAAAAGGCGCTGGCCCGCGAACGCGATCTTCAGGCGACGAGCACCTGGCTGACCGATCAATTGAACCTGAAGCGGGCGGAAGCCGATGTGCTCAAACAGCAGTTGAACCAGAAGCTTCAGGAGATGGTCGCCTGCCGCGAGGAGAACGACCAACTGCGCAAGTCGACCAACATCGGCCGGGCCGGCGAGCCGCTGACCAACAGCCCCAGCCCGTCCGTCGAGGCGGCGTCGCCTGCCGCCAGCAGCCCCATCCAGGGGATCGTGACCGAGATCAAGGGAAACCTGGCCATGATCGACGTGGGCTCAGCCTCCGGGCTGAAGCCGGATATGGTCATGGTCATCACCCGGAACGGCTTCAAGGAGTACATCGCTGACCTGAAGATCACCGGCGATGTCAGCCCGAATGAGGCGGTGGGCGAGATTATCGCGGTCAGCGGCAAACAGGTGCGTAAAAACGACACCGTGCTGGACGAGCGGAGTTTCAACACGCGGTAGACGCTGTGAGTTGTTTGAGGAACCCGTTGTAACGGGAGAAGTGACATGGCTGCTCCAAACATCACCGGCCCCAAGGCCCCGCCCCAGGACGACCTCTACACCGTCATCCTGGTTGTCGCCGCCGCGCTGCTGTTCATCGGTACGGTTTATCTGGCGGTCCGGTCCACGCAGCTTTTCGGCTCGCTGTTCCCTCCCGCGGGCGGTTGAGCGGATATATCGAAACGGACACACGTTTATAAAGCCCCGTCCAGGCTTGGCCGGGGCTTGCTCATGTCATTTACTCACAACCGGCATGTGATTGTTGGCAATTTGACTCGCAACGCAGGTACGAGTTGTGTACAATCCGCCCACGGCGCGCACCCATACATTCCGGGGTCGATAAGAAGCGCGCGCTCTGAACAAGCGACCATTCCCACGTTGGGCGGAAGGCGGCTTCGTGTTTAATTCGTTATTCGGATTGTTCAGTTTTGATATGGGCATCGACCTGGGAACGTGCAACACGCTCGTCTGTGTGCGCGGGGAAGGGATCGTGCTCAACGAGCCGTCGGTGGTCGCGGTGAAGAAGGGCACGAATCGCGTGCTCAAGAATGGGAATGCGGTCGGGCTGGTTGCCAAGGAGATGATCGGCAAAACGCCGGGGACGATCACGGCCATTCGGCCGCTGATGGACGGCGTCATTGCCGATTTCGATATCACCGAGGCGATGCTCGGCTACTTCATTCGCAAGGTGCACGGGCGGCGATGGTTCGTGAATCCGCGCGTGGTGATCGCCGTGCCGTCGGGCATCACGGCCGTTGAGAAGCGCGCGGTCTACAATTCGGCCGAGCGGGCGGGCGCGCGGCGGGTGTATCTGGTTCCCGAACCGAAAGCGGCCGCAATCGGAGCGGGCCTGCCGGTGGCGGAACCGCGGGCGTCGATGATCATCGACATCGGCGGCGGGACCACCGAAGTGGCCATCCTCTCGCTGGCCGATATCTGCGTCTGCGAATCCATTCGCGTGGCTGGCGACGACATGGACGAAGCCATCGCCAACTACATGAAACGAACGTACAACCTGATGATCGGGCCGCAGATGGCGGAGAAGGTGAAGATCGAGATCGGCTCGGCGGCGGAACTTCCTGAGGAGATGAGCATGGAGGTTCGCGGCCGGGACATGATCAGCGGTCTGCCGCGGAAGGCGGTCATCAGCAGCGAGGAGGTTCGCGAATCGCTGAAGGAGCCGGTGGGGTTGATCGTCGAAGCGGTGGTGCGAACGCTGGAAAAGGCCGAGCCGGAACTGGCCGCCGATCTGGTGGAAGACGGCATCTATCTGGCCGGCGGCGGTTCGCTGCTTCGCGGGCTGGACGCAGTGCTCAACCAGACCACCGGGCTGAACGTTCAGGTGGCGGATGATCCGCTCACGTGCGTCGCCCGCGGCACCAGCATCTTCCTCGAGAACCTCAACGAGTGGAAAGACACCATGGAGTCCGATGAGGACGAGCTTTGAGAAGTAGGGTGGGTCTAGACCCACCCTACTGGTTTCTCCATCTGATGCTGTATGCGTTACCGTCAATTCCGTCTTTCGAAACGCCACACGTTCGGCCTGCTGATGGCGGCATCGGCGTTGAGTCTGGTGCTGCCGAAGGATTTTCTCCAGCCCGCCCGGAATCTCGCCCAGTTGATCGCACCGACGCAGTGGGCGGCCCGCAGGACGGGCCAACTCTTGGTCGAGCCCATCAAGAAATACCGCCGCGAGCCGATCCCGGCTGAGGAGCATGACAAACTGCTCGCCCAGCGACAGGCGCAGGAGAATGAGAACGCGTCGCTCCGCCAGCAGCTCACCGAACGCCAAGCCACCATCGACGGGCTCACGCTTATCCGCGCGATGCCGGGTTTCCCGGCTCATGGTGCGCTGATCCCGGCACGCGTCCTGGGGCTGGACGCGGCGGCGGCACGGGACTCGCTGCTGGTGGGCAAGGGCTCGATGCAGAACATCAAGCGCGACGAGTGGGTGGCTTCGCGGTTGTTTGTCGATGCGGGCAGCGAGAGCGGCGTGCGGGACCAGCTCAATGTCCTGGCCCGGGAGTACCTGATCGGCTGGGTGGAACAGACCGGGCCTTTCGCCGCCCGCGTGGTGCTGCTCAGCGATTTGCAGGCCAACAAGACGCTGCGCGTGCGGGTCGCGCCGCGCGACGTGAAGCGTCCGGCGCTGACCGCCGGCGGGAAAGAGGTCAAGTTCGTCCTGGAAGGGGCGGGACGCGGCCGGATGCGGATTCCGGAGATCTCCCGCGATTTTGTGGAAACCGGCTTGCTCCAGGCGGGCGATCTGGTGACTTCGGATCCGGCCGACCCGCGGCTACCGGTGGCCATGGTCATCGGGAAGATCAGCGAGGTGAAACACAACCAGGCCAAGCCGGTCTATTACGACGCCACGGTCATGCCCCTTTTTGAGGCCGGGGACCTCGACCAGGTCTTCGTGGTGGATGTCTCGCCGGGGGCCGATACGGACTCGAACCGCGCACCCTAAAAAAACATTTCACACGGAGCGGCCTTTTGTTAGAATGCCGGCTCCTTTTGAGGGCGCGAGCGATGGCTAAAGATTTAACTCCGCTTCTGATCAACTGGCCGGCCGAGCCGGGCAGCATACGGGCGCGCAAATTCACCGCGTCGGACGGGAAGGTATTCATCCAGATGCGAATCGATCTGGGCGTCCTTCAGATGGCGCTGGACGGTCGCCCCGACGGACAGCGTCCCCTGGGCGCCGAGAGCATGCTCGATTTTGTGCGCGCTCGAACGGAACATTCCGGGCGCTGCTCGCTTACGGAATCGCGGCAGAAGGAACTCACGCGGGAGATGCTTCAGTATTACCGGCGGCGCATCAGCCTGATGGCGCTGGCCAAGCAGGCACAGAAGGAGGACGATCTCGACGAGGCCGACGCCTGTTATCGCCGCGCGATCCGCGACGCCGATCACAACCTGGCGATCCTGGATCTGCTGGTGTCGCAGGGGGCCGATCTCGATCTGGTGGACGAACACGAACAGTATCGCCCGTTCATTATCATGCACCAGGCGAGCTGCCGGGCGGAACGCGCCCTGCTGGTGCAGGACCCTGATGAAGCGATCGAGCAGCTTAAGAGCGGCATCATCGCCATCCAGGGCTGCGACGACGACTGCGGCCATGCGAGAGGCGAGCGAGGTCACGACCTGCGGCCGTTCGTCGATGAGTTGCGACGTTTCGAACGGCAGATTCGCCGTCGCTATCGCCGCCGCCGGACGCTCCGCGAGCAGTTGTACGATGCGATCGCGTCGGAGAATTTCGAACAGGCGGCGAAGATTCGTGACGTTCTCGCCGCTCGCGGCAGCGCTCGCGAGGCGTGATTTGAGCAAGGGATGATCGAACACATCGAAAATGGGGGCAGGCGTGGACTCTTGTCGGTCGGAGTACCCCCACTATAATAAATGCATGATGGCCCTCACCGCACCAGCAAGGTGGCGGCGGGGGAAGTAAACGGAGGTTCTGATGTCTCACTATATCGCTGAGCCGTGCATCGGCACGAAGGATACGGCCTGTGTGGCCGTCTGCCCGGTGGACTGCATTCACCCGACCAAGGAAGAGGCGGACTTCGCCACGGCGGAGATGCTCTACATCGACCCGGAGACGTGCATCGATTGCGGTCTCTGCGTGGATGAATGCCCGGTGAAGGCCATCTTCCCGGAGGAAGATTTGCCGGAAGAGTGGAAGCGTTTCGTGGAAATCAACACGGCGTACTACCAGAACAAGAAGTAGCCGGCGGTTGAACCGACGCAATACCTGAGACGGTCTGCATAATCAGCCCGCGAGCGATCGCGGGCTTTTTGATGCGCACCGATCAGGATGGCCGCCAGTTCCATACCGGTTCCTGGCCGCTGAGCTCCGGCAGGTAGCAGCCATCGACCTTGTCGGGCCGGACGTATTTGCACAGGAAATCAACCGCGCCCTTTCGTTCGCACCGCCACACGCAGCCCTCGATCGGATCGATCGCGCCGTGGCTGGCAGGACTCAGCTTGGCGAGCGCGTCCGGGATGGAAAGCGGCCCGCCGACGTGCAGGAGACACGGCATCACCAGCCCGGTGGGCGCGATGCGCTGCGAGAATTCGCTGAATAGCGCACGCTCCTTGGCGCGCATGATGTCGAACGCGACGAACGGCTCGTGCGGCAGATTGTAGCGCGTTCCGTGCGCCTGCGCGAGCCATTCGCCGCACACCCGCTCGCCCTCGGCGAGCCACTCGAACTGCGGCAGCCGGGTCATCACCCACAGGTGAAACATCCGGTGCTGCGCGTAGTGCGACGACACCGCCGGATAGCCGGCCCGCATCAGCGGAACCAGCGTCCCCTCGATCCGCGCAACGGCCACGCAACTGCCGTCCAGTTTCTCCTGCACGATGATGAGGTCATGCTTGTCGCGCAGCTTCTCCGTGCAGATGCGGGCCTGGCCGTCGGTGATCCGGTGATCCCCCGGCCCCAGACGGCTGCCGGGCAGGTGCGCGATGTGGCCGTAGGCCTTCGCGCCGAGCGGTTTGGTTGGAAAAGTCGGCGGATTCATTCGTTGCCTCAACAACCACTCTCATCGGCGTCGACGGGCACGACGAATGGCTTGCCTGAGATGGGCTTTGGTCAGCCCGGCCGCACGAGCGTCCCGGTGGGCCTTCCTGATCAGATCGTCGAACGATGCTCGTCGGTGTATCAACGCCGAGATTCGCCGGGCCGCGACCGCATCGTAGAACCGCTCGCCGCAGGACGAGCAAACGTCGGCTACGATGTTTGGGACCGACGCGCCATCAGGAAACTCGACGACGGCCGTTTCACGACGGATTCGCTTCGAACCACAGATCGGGCAGGTTTTCAATGGCGGCAGAGTCACTTTCATCGTTTCCTGCTCAATCGTCGGGGCACGAATTGAGGACTTCCTCCAGCAGTTGGGCGGCAACCTGCATGGGACTGAGCTTTCGCTGGGGTGTGCTATAGTCGCGTGCGAGCCGCTTTAGCTTTCGCTGCGTCTTGGAACTCATCGGCACTTTGGGATGTAACGACCAGTCGGGGCTGGTCGGACGTCCCGGGCGCGTACCGGAACCCGGAATGAGCCGCTTCTGAAGAGCGTCCACGATGCGTGCGATCCGGGCGGCACCGAATGCGCCTCCGCCGGTCTCTGGAATTCGAGCGACGACAACCGCCCCCATCTTCCTGGCGATATGTTTGACGTTTCGTGCCATGGCAATCTACCGTTTTTTCGTCAGTGGGAACCGGATTTCCAAATAGTCGCGGTCGATGACGAATCCAACCGCTCCCTGGCGACACTGAGTCCCCATGTCAACGAGAAAATCACGCAGCGAATCCGCATTCTCCTCGATCGCCCGCTCCGTGGTGTAACACTGGACGACGATCGGCTCATCAAACAGGAGTTTTCCTCCCTGCTCGTCATCCCGCCAGACACCCTCGCCTTTCGGGTATGCGGTGGCCCCACCAAAGAGCCTGCCGAGAGCCTCCAAGGCCTTTCGCCGCCAGGTATCCTGGTCGATGGGCCGGTCGTCGCGGTCCCGACTGGGAATGAAGAGTACCAGAAGGTTCGACGCCGACTTCTGTGCTCGAAATAGAGTCCCGTAGTCGGGGCCGGCCGATCTCTTTTTCGCCATCCTGATGATCTATAGCACTTTTTGCCCAGAAAGTCAATCGCGAAGACGAGATGAAGACGAGATAATGAATAAGGAATCGGACCGCATTATGGAATGGCCCACTTTCCCGACTATCTAGCCGCCGAACGCGGCCTCGCTCTTCCTTGCGTGAGATTAAGACCATCTCGATAGAGGAATGGAATCTTGTACACGGTCTTACCTCCGCTGGTGGCACGAGTGAGAACACCGATGGAGACTAGAGTATCAATGGTCTGCGAAAAGTTTTTACCCAGGTGTTGCCTAACAGCCCGTGGTGAAAGTCTCCTTGACAGGTTGAGATTGATAGAGTATATT
>CAYLLT010000072.1:0-31662 GCA_964384465.1 uncultured Planctomycetales bacterium
TGATGTGCGGCAGCCAGAAGGCGCTGGAAATCGACAAGGCGTGGGCCGAACAAGTGCTTCATTGCATCGGCCCCGATGGATTGTTCTATATTCCGCGGATCGGAAGACCATGGGATCATGGTGATTACCTGCGGCTCCCCACGCAGGCGCCGCCCCAGGATTTTTATTGTTCCTTGCCCGTTGCTACGGGCCGTCTTCTCGGCGCCCTGGCCATCTATTACCAGACGACCGGCGATGAAGTCTGGAATCGGACCGCCAGGGGCGTTGTGGATGGATTGAACGAAGTGGCGATCAAGACCGGCAAGATTGCTTTCTTCCCGAGGTTCAACTTGAGCCCGGGCGAGCGGTTGACGCCGGAAGAAATCAAGGCGGAAATCGCTGCGATGAACGAGCAGACTACCGGCGAGTCTGCCAGAAACAAATCGTTATGGGAAACCTGGATCATCACGGGTCTGGCGCAATATTATCGCGTCTCGCACTATGAACCGGCCCGAACCCTGGCCTACGGACTGATCGAGTATCTCCGCGAGACCCATTACGTGGAGGATTGGAAAAGCCATTTTCATTGTATCACTCTGGGCATCCAGGCCATGTTGGAGTGGTCCATCGCGGCCCAGGACCCTGAACTGGCGGAATATGCCCGCAAAGCCTATGACTTCGCTAAATCCGGGAAAACCATGATTGCCTTCCCGCAGATCGGCTTTTTCACAAACAGCCGGGAAGTGGTGGACATGGAAGGTTGTTCGATTGCCGACATGACCGCCCTCGCGGTCAAATTAACGCAACTCGGCATGGGTGATGAGTATTGGGACGATATCGACCGTTATGTCCGCAATTGCCTGATCGCTCACCAGTGGACTCGTCCCGACCAGATGGAGGCTTTTCTGCGTGTCTATGCGCAGACGAACAAGCTGCCCACGGAACCGGTGACATTTAACTGTTTTCCGGATCATCTTTCCGAGCAAGTCGTCGGTGCGTTTTCCTGTCACTCGGCGCCCAATGAAATGCTCCGCATCAATAGCCTCGATGGCTGTTGCCCCGGTAACTGCGCGCGGGCGCTTTATTACGCCTGGGAAAGCATCCTCAATTTCAAGAATGGAGAGCTGGCTGTCAATCTATTGCTCAACCGGACCTCGCCCTGGGCAGACGTGGACAGCTTCATCCCTTACGTCGGCCGCGTGGATATCCACATCAAGCAACGATGCGCCGCGGTAAAAGTCCGCATGAATCATTGGATCGCCAAGGATAAAGTCACATGCAGAGTGAACGGCAAGCCCAGGGAATTTGCCTGGGAGGGGAATGACGTGGTGTGCGGCAAACTCCGGTCCGGTCAGACCGTCAGTTTGAATTTCCCGATTGAGGAACGGACTGAACAGCTCGAAAGCTTTGGCCACAAATATACGGCCGTATTCAAGGGGAACGATTGCGTGGATCTCAACCCCAGGGGAAATGCCTGTCCACTGTTCCAGCGAGACAATTACCGGTTCAATGAGCCGCGCTACATCAAGGTCAAGCGCTTTGCCTGTGAAAATGCCATAAAATACTGACCCGATATTGCTCGCGGGGTGACATCGAGTCCGGCGTGCGCGATAGATGTGCCTTGACACCAGAGTAGGTTTCGCAAGATTTCCGTACCACGGTTCGTTACAGCCAATGGCCGGAGGGTTGTTCGGCCCGTTGAAACATCGCTGGAGCTTGGCAAAGGCGTCTTGATCGACATTAGCGACCCGCGACCAGGCAATACAGATAACCGTCGGAAGTCGGCACGAGCATCTCGCCGATGCCGTCACCATTGATGTCTACCACGATCGCCTGCGCCGGGACGCCGGGAACCTCTTTAGCCCACTGAATGTGCGAGCCATCCGGCCCGGTGGTCTTGTTGCCCAGGCAATACAGTATCCCCTTCTCGGAACTGAAAAGAATCTCCTCGGCCCCGTCGCCGTCCAGGTCCGCCGCGACGAGGGCGCCGGTCGCACCCAGGTTCTCCTCCCATCGCAGGATCCCTGTGATGCCATCGTAGGCCCGCACGAAGCCATCTTTGAAAAGGTAGACGATCTCGTCCTTGCCGTCGCCGTCGATATCCGCCCAGCAGCCGGGGGAAGGAACTTGATCGACCACCGGCAGGTTCAGGAACCAGAGTTGTTTGCCGTCGACGCGCGCGACACCCACGGACGCCTGACTGGAAAACACGCCGATCTCAGGCCGACCGTCACCATCCGCATCCCCACCGCCCAGCATGGGCCCGGTCGTCCAGGCTCCGGGAAAGAGCGACTTCTCGCCGCCGAAGCCCTGGTTGCTCGCATCGAAGGGCTTGGGGATCAATTGTTTTCCATCGGTGCCGCGCAGGATGGTGTAATGCACGGTCTGGCAGCAGGTGACACAATCGTCCAGCCCGTCGCCGTCATCGTCCAGGATAACCGGCGGATACAAGTCCCAGCACTCGCCATACATGTCGGGGTACAGCTTCGAGATGCTCCAGACGATCCTGCCGGTCGCGCCGTCCAATACGGCCGTATTGCCGTTGGTTTTCTCGCCGGCGAAGCTGACGGCGACATCAAGCGGGTTCTTTCCCGTAAAATGGCCCACGGTGACGAACAGGATACCGAAGCCGCCTTTGTGAAGCGTGTATTTGTTTGCGTGATCCGCCGGCCAACTCTTGCGCCAGACGAGCGAGCCATCGCTCCGCGTCACTTCCAGGCAGGGCTGCTTCTTCACCTCGGGCCCTTCCGAGTCGCCCATGCGGATGGCAATCGTCTCGACCTTGCCGTCACCATCCAAATCGGCAAAGACCGGCGGGTTCAGCAGGCCGTCGATCGTGGCGATGACCTTGGGCTCTTTCTCGCCTGGCTTGGGCGATTTCAGGACCACGTATGCGCCGGCGCTATTCCGTTGAACCAATTCGTTCGTGCCATCACCATCGAAGTCGACCGCCAAGGATGGTTCCATCGGTTGGCTTTGCGTGGCGGCAAGGCCAGCCAGGGGCAGGACCCGGTCCGGTGGTGCATCGACAGCCACCGGCTGAAATGCACCCCTCACTGCTTCGTAAGCATACGTCTTTCCGTCGGCGGCCTTGACGAAGAATACTTTTGAACTTTTCCCCGAGCCTGATGCCAGTTTGACCCGAGTCCCTTCATCGGGGTGACGGCTCAAGTGCAAGTCAGCGGGATTGGGTTCACGCACCAACTCCCCCTCGACGGGTGCCGACCAGACGATCTCCAGACCCTTCCCTTCCCGCCAGACCGCCACCTGCACCGGGCCACTGACCGGGTCATGTCTTTCAATACGGTTTCTGAGGAAGACCTCCGTCTTGCCGTCGCCATCCACGTCCGCGGCGCCGACAATCACTTTACCCGGCGTATCAGAAATGACCTTGCCGTCCTTGGCCGCCAGAACGACTGTGTGCCATCTTGCATCTGGATAGGCCGCGGACTCGTTCACCACCACCTCGCTCCAGCCGTCCCCATCCACGTCACATACGCTGTCGGGGAAAAACCCGACATTTCCGCTCCCATATCCGCCCTTCAGATCCGAGTCGCCCACCCCCGGCTCAAACGGATGGTCCCAGCGCAACTTCAGATGAATGTTCTCGGGTGGTTTGTACTTGTTGTTGTTCAAGTTCGACGGCGGGCTTGCGGTGTGGTCGTCGGTCGTTGACGGGCCGACCTCCACATCGACCACCGACACCTTGTTGAATGCGCTCACCACGACGATGCTCGGGGTATCACCCGGCGTCATCCGCCACAGGCCGAACTGTCCGCCATAACTCCGTGACCGGCTTCCCCAGGACGCCCTGGCGATCTCGTTGCCGAGCTGATTGTCGAACAGCCGGACGCACATCTGCGTGAGCATCAGGATTTCATTCTGCCCGTCCCCGTTTACATCTCCCACTGCCAGTTGTGGGAAGTAGATGAAATCCTCGTGGCGCTGCCATGACCACAAGGAGTATCCCCGCTCGATTCCCTTGTCCCAGCAAAACATGTGCAGTTCGCCGCCGTCGGGGTTCGGAAACAATGCACGCACGAGTTGCATGCCCTTTCGTGAAGAATCGATCTTGCCGAAGCGGGTGTCGCCTCCGTTGGTGGCAGCCAACTCGGCCTTCCAGCGGATCGCGCCCGTCTTCGGATCGAAAACGAAGTAGAGCGGGGCCATGCTGTTCAGCCCGGAACCCACCATCAAGGGCTCGCGCTGGCCATCGCCGTCGAGGTCCTCGTAACCGACGAGCGAACATCCGCGCGTAACGCGGGGGCTTCTCCAGACCTCGGAACGTTTCGCATCGCGCCGCACAAGTCGCCAATTCTCAACGGCATAGATCCCGACCTGTCCGTTATCCTCGAAGTCAGCCGAAAACACGCCTCCCGTCGTGTTGCCGACATAATAGCGCCACGCCACCTCGGGCGCTGACTTGATGTTGCCTCTGGCGCTCGCGCGATTGGCACACAAGCGTCCTCCCCGCGTCATGGGCCAGTCGCCCTTGCCGCTCTCTGCCTTCTTGCCCTCCGCACGTGCGACGACATTCCAGACGAGAAGGCTCAAACTCCCGATCAACAGTATGCAGCAACGTCGCATGACCAAACACTCCATGTTCACGTCGAAAATCGAAGCAAAACCGATCACGGACAATTGTTACGCTTGGCTGAAATAGATCTCGCTTCCGTCCTCAAGAACATTCCGAACCCAGGAATTACGCCGGGACACCGGCGGCCCCAAGGCCGCGGGTACCGGTTATAGCCCGGTAAACCACGCCGTATTCTACTCCTCCGGTACAGTCCAGGATCTCGGGAAACTCTGTAGCGCCGGCCCTCTGTGGCCGGCGGCGTGCGCCCCGCGAAGGCAGACGCATCTCGCGAAACGCGTGGGATGGGTTTTCAGACAGAGCACAGGCCGCAGACCCCTGTCTTTGGCGGGCCCTGAAGGGTATGATGAAGGTCAAGGTTTGGTCGCGGAATAACACGGTTGTGCGGATTCATGCGCCCAAGGCGACGGCGAACGAGATTCTGTTTCGGGGCCGTGACGAAGGTTCTCTCCTGGATCCTTCTGTCGCCGGTTGCCGCCGTCCACGCTCAGGTCGCTGATCCGACCACCTTGAACAACAAGATCGTGGCCGGTTACCAGGGCTGGTTCTCCTGCCCGGGCGACGGGGGGAATCAATTCATACATTGGAGCCGCAGCACGACCGACATTGGCCCCGGTTTGTACAACGTGGACTTGTGGCCGGAAGTCAGCGAACTCGACATCGATGAATTGTTCCCCTGCCCGCATGTGACTTTGCAGAACAGCAGCATGGGGCAGTTGTTCAGCTCGCACACGTTAAAGACCGTCGAGCGGCACTTCAAATGGATGAAGGAATTCGGGATCGATGGAGCCTTTGTGCAGCGGTTTGTTGTCGGGGTGACCAACCCGCCGACGGAAGGCAATGTCCTGCAAAATGTACGTTCGGCGGCCAACACACACGGCCGCATCTTCGCCGTTGAATACGACACCAGCGGAACCCCCGAGGGCCAGGTGTACCAGATGATCGTCAGTGATTGGGAACACCTGTGCACTGTTGCCAATATTCGCAATGACCCGCGGTATCTGCATCACAACGGCAAACCTGTGGTCATCATCTGGGGCTTGTTTGACGATCGCTATAGCGTTGGCACGGCGACGCAGATCCAGAACTTCTTCAAGAACGACCCAACCTATGGCAACAACTATTGCATCGGCGGTGTGCCGGGAGGCTGGCGCACGGTGACCACCACTGGCTGGCCGGCGTTCTACCGGGGCTGGCACTGCATCCACCCGTGGACGGTCGGCGGGTATATGACCACGCAGGATATTATCAATTTCAAGAATAACCTCGTCGCGCCGGATGTGGCCGAATGCAACAGCCTTGGAATTCAATACCTGCCAGTGGTGTGGCCGGGCTTCAGTTGGGACAACCTCCAGCAGTTGCCGCCCGGCACTTCCAACTTCCCGCGTCGCGGCGGGCAGCATCTCTGGGATCAGGTCTACCAGTTCCAAACCGTGGGCTTGAATCAAATGTTCGTGGCCATGTTCGACGAGGTGGATGAAGGCACAGCCATCTTGAAGATCACGAGCAACTATCCGACCACCGATCATTGGATCGGACTCGAAGGGTATCCGAATGACTGGTACATGCGTCTGGCCGGTGCGGCGGGACGGATGTTGCGCAAACAGATTCCGCTCGGTTCAACGATCCCGATTGATACGATCTGCAACGGCGATGAAGTTTCCTTCAATCTGGGCGAAGACGTCGCCGACCGCATGACGCTCATCACCGTCGGGGACGGCAACACGGCGGTGACCACCAAGTGCAGTATCAGTTGCCGAAAAAACGTGAATACCACCACTGATCTGTATATGTACTTCGGAGTGTCCGATAGTTTCGCTTTTCAGGGCAACCGGCCCGAGTTGTGCGTGACGATTGACTATTATGACGGCTGCTGCACGGGCGCCGGCACCACCAATTGCAGCGGTACCGGCTGTGGCAGTTGCAGCGGCACCAACTATTCCCTGCACCTGCAGTATGATTCGATTGGCGGCGGGGCTTACAAGGACGGCGGCAGTGTGACCCTGGGCAACAGCAACACCTGGAAGCGAAAGATCTACCACGTGACTGATGCTTATTTCGGCAACCGCCAGAATAACGGCGCCGATTTCCGCATCGCATATTCCCACCCGACCACCGCAAATTTTTACCTGGATCGCGTTCTGGTGGATTCCACGGTGGCCAAGCCGCCGGTGATTCAACTCGGCTCGACCTCACCGTTCGCCCATACCATCGCCAGGGGAACGCAAGTGCCGAGCGATACTTTCACTGTCATCAACATGGGAGTTGGGCCGCTCAATTACACCGCCAGCGGGAGCGCGGCTTGGCTGAGCGCAAGTCCGGGGAGCGGCAAGAGCACAGGCGAGCGGGACACTTTGTCAATCACGTATAACACGGCCACACTTGACCGAGGCCACTATACCGGCGCCATCAACGTGGCCGACACGACGGCTACGAACTCACCGCAGTCAGTCGCAGTTAATCTGGATGTGATCGCCTTTGCGGACTTCGACAGCGACGGGGACGCGGATCAGGATGACTTCGGCCGATTTCAGGTGTGTCTCACCGATTTCGGCTTTCCCTATGCGCCCGGCTGCCTGGCCGGTGATTCCAACGGCGACGGGGCAGTAGATTATCAAGACGTCCCGGCTTTCATCAACTGCATAAACGGACCCAACATGCCGCCTGGTTGCTGAGGCAGCCACTATCGCCTCGAATACTATTTCTGGTCGAGTCGGGATTCTGGAGCGCATCAGCGGCAGGCTCCTGACGAAAACAAGGAGTTGTCTGTCCACCGAGCGGGGAATTGCCGAAGCACGCCGAGGAGCCGGAGCTTCCGCATTTTGCCTGTTGGCCTGGCGTGGAAACCGCCGATCCAGACGACCAACAATCTCACGCTCAGCGTCGACTGCACATCCCAATATGATTTTGACTGCGATGGTGATGTGGACACCAACGACGTTACGCTCTATAAAGCCTGTGCCTCCGGTCCGTCGATGCCGGTGGCACCGGGCTGCGAGAACCGGGATATCGACCACGACAACGATGCCAACCATGACGATTTCGGCGCCCTACAGCGCTGTTACAGCGGTGCAAATCCTACTCAGCCTGAGTTTGGCCGCGGCAGCGGAGCTCCCCCGTGAACGCGTCGGCGGAGAATGGAAATCCGCCGAGGATCAAATCACGCAGAGCTCGAAGGAACAGGCGGTGCTGCTGGCTGCCGACCCGGGATTGGCGGGCTATACGGTTCGCGTCAAAGTCCGCCTGAGCCATCCGCAATTGCATGCGGAAGGGGGACTCGCGATTCATTATCGCGACGCGGACGATTTTATCGTCTATTCCATCCAGGAAAAAAAGGGTGGGGCCTTCGTGGTGTTGCGCATTTGCGCGAAGCCTCGCGCGGCCATCACCGCCGATCAGATGCTATTGCCTGGCCCGGCCCGCCAATGGCATGAACTCAAGGCGGATGTGCATGGCAAAGATGTCTATTGCTATCTGGATGGCAAGCCGTCGCTGGCCTTTACGTTTGCGGGCACGGAGCCGCACCTTGGGCGCAAAGTGTGGGACGTCGATCCGACCCAGGGCAAGGTCGGGCTGTTCAGCATGCAGACCCAGGCCGATTTTTCGGATTACCAGCTCTCCGAATTAAAGGACTTCGATCACATCATCACGCCGCAAACAGGACGCCGCGATGGGGAGGGGAAACTTCTTCCGCGGCAGTCTTATGCAAACACGATGCAGCTTTCGTCTGATTGGATGCTCGACAGCGGGAAATACGTCGAAACGGAGATGCTTCACCCTTCGTTGCGTCACCAACCCCCCTATTTGCTGGGTAATTGGGTCGGAGGCAATAACGTACTCTGGCCGGGGGGTGAATTCGCCTTCAACCACGGAATGCACATCGATGGCGCGGTGGAGGAATATATTTTTACGGGGGACCCCAAATACCTTGAAATCGCCCGCAAAACCGCCGACTGGCAACTGGTGAATGGAACGCCGCAGACTTATGCGGCGCCCCATCTCGCCCCCAGCTTCCTTTTTTATCAACCCGATGGGAGTTGGATCAACAAGGACTGGGGCTACGACCTGGACAAGTCGGCATATCTGGGGACGTACCTGATCAAGCTCTATGCGATCACCGGGGAGAAGAAATACCTCGAGCATGCGGTCGCGATCGCCGACACACTGACCAAATTTCAAGAACCCGCAGGCAACTGGCCCTTCCGCGTCAACGCCCAGACCGGAAAAATTGCCGTCGGCTATACGTGCAGCCAATTCTTCTACTTTGAGTTTTACAACCGTTTGGCGGAAGCGACGGGAGATCAAAAATATAGCGCCATCGGCCAACGCGCGTTCGATTGGCTGATGGATCATCCGGTCAAAACCAATCAATGGACCGGCTTTTTCGGCGACTTCGACAACGCGGGGAGCGCCACGTCGTACAATCAATGGGTACCGCTGGCGCTGGCCATCTATCTTGTCGATCACCGCAACGAGAATTCAACATACCTTGGAACGGCGAAAGGGTTGGTGGATTGGGTCAACCACACGCTGGTGATGCCGGATGGCTATCATCCCGGAATTCCCGGGGTCTCGGAGCAAACGGGGGACAAGACGCTGTACATGCACCATCAGCTCCGCCTGGCCGAAGCGCACGCCAAGCTTTTCGAGGCGACGGGCGATCAGCACGAGCACGATTTGGCGGAACAGATTGCCAATTCCACGACATGGCTTCTGATGTCGGATGGAAAAATGCGCATTGGATTCTGGATAACGTACAGCTCGATTCCGATGGTTCTGGTGTGGAACAGCCAGTACACGCGCCTGATGTCCTGCCTTCCCGAAACAGCGCCCGCGCACGAAACTCATCTTCTGCAATACACCAGTTTCGTGCGAAAAATCGATTATCAGCCCAAGCAGATCGCTTACCAATGCATGGGTAAAAGCTATGACGTCCTCAAGCTGGCATCCGCGCCGGCCGCGGTCTATTCGGGGGGAACTGAATTATCAAGATTGGAGGAGCCGAGGAAGCATGAGGCGGCGGGCTATCAATATGCTCCCGACAGCGGTTTGTTAAAAATCTATCACGACAAACCCGACGTCAGAGTTGTGCTCGAATAAGCGGAATCATGACAGCAAAGCCGGTGCTGGGCGAAATGCAGCGGTGCAGACTTGATTCCATGTCAACCCTCTCTGCTCAACCTGGACGTCAAACTGCATGATGAACCACGAGAATACATCGACAACACGTCGTGCCATAGTATCGTCGTGGTTCATTCTCATGGCTTCATCGGAGCAAGGTCACGTTCCAAAAGGTCTTCGAGCATGCCGATCTTGATGCGCACCAGCGCCGGCGTAAACAGGCCGGCGTGCTGGCCCGTTGCTGAGTAACCGATCCGGGAATCGGTTTCGAGGACGGGCAGGATCGACCTGGCGTTGGTCAGCTCGTCGCGGGCGATCTCGATCAGCCGTTCGCGAAGTTTCCCTTTATCAGTCTCCGCCGTTGATTGTGCATAAGCATCCCGGACCGGAACCCACTCGATCAGGTTGAGGATGGTATGCAGCGATACTCGGATGGCGCGGGCGATGTTCATCTCCTTTTCGATCATTGTCCGTCGATCCGGCTCACACAGGGATGCGGCCTTCTCGAGTTCGGCCAGGCCGGCGGCGAATTCCCGTTCCACCCGACCCAGGTACTTCGCGGCGATCTTCGGCCCCCAGGGCTCCGTCCATTTCAGGTCATTCTGCCAGGCGCGCCAGCCGCCAAAGCTGGGGACTTTGGGGTCAAGAAACAGCGGCTGCGATGGCCCCTTCTGCAACGGCCCGGGAATTCGCACGACCGGATCCGAGTAGGGGAATTGCTCGATGCCCTTGGTGAAATGCGACCAGGCGCTGACGACGTGCGGCGCGGCGGCGCCGTAATCGCGCGTGGCCATGTCCGACAGGAGCTTCTCGATCGGCGGCGCTTCTGTCCACGAATCCCACATGAGAACCTCCGCCGTCGGCGAGGGGGTGTAGCCGTAGTGCATCCAATTGCAAAAGAGCCCGCCCAATGGGTAGTCGCCCATCCGGGCCGCCCGCCGGTGCCATTGTTCCATGCAGGGAATGTACGGCACGAAGACGAATTCTTGGCTGATCGCGTGCTCGGTTTTGGCCATTACCGTCAGGCCGGCTTTCCGCGCTGCCTGGAGCTGCTCCTCAAAATGGATTTGCGGTCCGACGGTGGAGATGTTGTAGTCGCCGGTGATGTGCTCGACGCCGTCCCGCACGATGCGATCGCCCTTCGAAAAGAGCACCTGGAAAATGATGTCCTTGGGGAGATGAGGAATCAGGTGCATGACCCAGTCTCGCGGATCGCCGCTGTCGTGGCCGTAGGGCCAGAGAATCAATTTCCGATCCGGTCCGCCGGCGTGCATCGCGTCATTGAGCAAGCCGATCAATTCCGTGGCGATCTCCACGCAGGTGCGTTTCCGGCATCGCGGACAGGCCTGCCGATTCGCCTCGGTGTTGCCGCAGTAGAAAAACCCTTCGCTGTCGAAGATGAGCACCAGGCCCTTCAAACCGGGCACGTGCTGAACGAGCGTGCGCACGTTCTCCGCGTGGTAGGCGCGGACCTGCTCGTTCGACGTGCACATCGCGTTGCCCCAGCCGACACCGCGGGCTTCTGGATGCTTCTCGTAGAACGCCGGCGGAACGGGGTGGTGATAGTTCGTGGCGTAGTAGCAATACACGTCGATGCCGTAGGGCCTGGCCCGCCGGACCAGATCGTTGAGCCGTGCGAAACGCACCGTGGCCTCGGGATCGTTCAGTTCCGGGAAGACCCTGGAATCGAGCGTGGTTTCCTCCGCATTCAGCCAGACCCACAGGGCATTGAATCCCTGGTGCGAGATATGTTGGAGCAGCCCGTCGTTGTAGAGCAGCGGGTGCGAAGTTTCCTCGTATTTCGCGTCCGAGGGCACCACCGAGGAAGTGAGCCGGCGGGCGAATCGGCAATCACGGACGGTGGTGCCCGTTTTCACGAACGACCCGCCACGGAAGCGCATCATCTCTTCGATCCAGTAGACGCCGCGCATGACGCCCCGGGGCATACGGCCGCTGATCGTGATGCGCTGCGGTTGGACCTCCACGCGGTAGCTTTCATCGGTCGCCAACTCCGCCTTTGACCGATCGAATCCGAGTTCGATACGGGGCGCGCCCTCCTCGGCGCCGGTTCGTCCGGGGATTTCCACCTGGAGATGGGTGCAGGCGGCGAGGAACTGCTGCAGATCGCCGGCTGCTGTCCTCATCACGCCGTCGGGATCGGATTCGAAGCGGATCGTCCAATCGCGCGTGATCACCGCCTCGCCGGCCTCCGCAGGTGCGGCCCGCGGTGTCATCGGCGGGGGATTCGCATAGTAAGGCTCGAGCATCCGGGCCACGAACCGGAACGGTTGCTCCTGGTTCGGGCTGCACAGCGAATCGACAGCGCGATCCGTCAGTAGCCGGTACGACAACCCAAAGTGATGCGGATCGTCCCTGCCGCCGATCGGGCGCGGGCCGTATGCGATGTAATAATCCGCGGGGGCTGAGCCGCTCCGGCACGAAAGTGACCAATGGATTGTGGCGCCGGCGGGAAGATCTTTGGGGGGAGTGGGCAACTCGTACCATTGTTCAAAGAGCGGCAGGACGGTATCGCTCGCCATAGTGGCCGTGCCGAGATTATCCTTGCCCGACTCGGTTCCCAGTCGCAACTCGATTGCCCCCGGATGCCCAACCCGCGAGAGCTTCACCGCCAGGCCGCTCATCGTCTTCGCCCCCGCGGGCATCCAGCAGCGGCCCGCCATGCGCGATCCCTCGCCGGCGTCGAGGTTCCCGGTGACAAACGGCTCGCATGTGACCGGCAACGAAGAGGACCAATTGTACGCCCCGCCGCCCAGCGCATATTCGTAGTCCCGGCCGACCGGCGAGGGGGTCTGGCACCTTTTTGCTTCGATCTTTTGATTCAAAAAGGTGCCAGACCCCGTCTGCAAAAAACGATCGAGGAAATCGAACGTCTCGATGCCGTGGATCTCGTGCGGTCCGTCGAAGTGCGCCAGCGTTATCCGATTCGCCAAGCCCAGGTGATCGCGAATCGCGGACACCTGCCGCCACGCGCGGGCCGTCCACTGCGGCGTGGTGATGCCGTCCTGCTCGCCGAACTCGACGCACACCGGCCGTGGGGCGATCATCGCGATCAACTCGGGATGCGTGAAGCGGTGCAGGATGTCCCAGTTGTAGAAGTCTTCGTACGGGTGCCGCAGATAACTGGTCGCGAGCGAGTCGGCGGTGATCTTCTCCCGCCAGTCGTTGAAGTGGCCGGAGATGATGGTGAGCGACAGCGATTCGACCAACGGCGGAATCCAGATCGCTGAATACCCGCCGTACGAGAGGCCGTAGTAGCCGATTTGATCAGGATCAACCTGCGGCAGCGTGCGCAGGAACTCGACCACGCGACGGGTCTTGGCGATCGGCATGGCGATGCGCATCATGCCGACCGCGTCCGCTTTGCGGGATTGCTCGTCGGTCAGCGGGGCTGGGTCACGGTGCAGCAGCAGCGGCGCGAAGACAACGTAACCCCGTTCCGCAAGCCGCCGGCCGAACTCGTGATAAACCGTGTCTTCCTTCCAGCCAATGCCGGAGATCATCTCCGGCTGGCCGCTCAGCCCGTGCTGGCAGATGACCGCCGGCAAGCGGCCGGTGAGCCCGCGCGGGATCAGCAGATGCCCGTAGACCTGCACGCCGGCGACCAGATCGAGTGTGATGCGATAGGCCCTGAACTTGTCGGTGATGAGGATGAGTTCGCTGCGCGGATTCAAGGGCGTTCCATCATTCGGCACCTCGCCGACGAGCTGGCGATAGTCCTCCAGCATTGCCTGTTTGATCGCGGGGAATTCGGATGCCGGGCGCTGCGTGAGCCGCCACCGCTTTTCTCGCTCGGCTTCGCTCGCGTCGATGAGACCGCGCAGGTAAGCGAGCTTTTGCTCGAAGTGCTGATTGCGGATCGCCGTCGCCGCCTGGTTCGAGATGAACGATGAGGGCCGGAGATTCGCCGCGGGCTTCTTGACCAGCCTCCAAATTTTGACGAGTTGTGAGGCCGCCATCGCAGCGACATCCTGACCTGATGCTGCTGACTCCTGGCTGAGTCGATCCGCCGCCTTCAGGCCCTCATAGAATCGCCGGACCCGGTTGAACTCGCTCAGATCCGCGGGGATTGGAGATTCTCTCCCGATCAGGTGCAGCCGCCTCGGTGCGATCAGGGCCGCGACCTCCGCGTCGCCGAAGGTCAGCAATTGGGCCGGCAGGCGACGATCCACCGGTTCCTGCCAGCACTGATCCCGCTTCTGAAAGTAATCCGCGACGATCACCATAGTGAGTCGCGGCTCGAGCGCCGCGGCATACAGGGCCGTCATTCCGCCTTGACCAATCCCCATGATGGCGATGCGCTCGGGATCGATGTCGGGACGCGCTGCCAGGAAATCGACCGCGGCAAGCGCGTCCTGGACGTCGAGCCCCGGCATGGTGCGGCCGACGACGTAGCCCAGGCGATACAGGATGTGCCGACGATCCTTGTCGTTCGTCGTCTGGCAGTAAGGGTGGTCCTTCATCCGCTCGATGGACTGGGGTATGTAGACCGCTACGCCGTGCTCAAGCAGATCGGTCAGCCAGGACGCCGCTCGTTCAGCGCCCTCAAGCCCCGCGAAGCGTTCGGGCCAAACGTCGGCATCCGGGCAGGCGACCGCCAACGGATGACGGCCCGGACCGGTGGGCATCACCAGCAGGCCACGGGCGGAAAGGCCCGGGACCATCTCCACGGAGAGGCGCTCCACCCGACAACCGACCCCGTCCTTCACCGTTTCCGCGTGTGCATTAACCGGAGCCCCCTTGACGTCAGCGAGGCCGAGCATCTCGCGACACCGTTTGCGGAACGGTGCGACCGAAGCCTCGTAGGCGGCGGCTGAACTGAAATCGACCTTCCAGTCGCGATCGCGAATGGCTTGGGCTTCGGCGATCCGCCGGCCAAAGTAATCGTAGACCTGCTGAAGCTGCTCCTTCACTACGTCGGCCGGCATGACCAGGGCCTGCGTGCCGGGTAGGCGCGTATCAGTCGATGAGCCGAAGGCAGCAGCGGTCGCCAAAGCGCAGATGTGGATCGCCGGAAGCGCGCGCCAGTCAGGTCGACGATGTCGCTTCATGACGCTTCTCCATGAGTGCATCGAACGAGAGAATCGCCGCGAGACTGATCAGCGGCAGCAGGCCGAGCAGGGTAAAGACCAGTCGGTAGCTGCCGGTCCGATCGACATACCCGCCGATGAACGGGTTGACCGTCGCCCCGACGACGTTGCCCAGCGCCCCGAGCAGGCCGGCCACCAGCCCCACGCCGGCGGATGAAACACTTTGAACGCACGCCAGGTAGTTGGCCAGAACGGCGGTGATGCCGAACGCCGCCGCGGCGAGCAGTGCGATGCACACCCAGGCGTGAGGGATCACCACGGCCGGCGCGGCACTGAGGATGAGCGCAACTCCGACGATGACGACAAGGGCCCGTGATCGACGAAGCGTCCACCCGCGGCGGGTCAGGATCTTGACCAGGCCCCCGCCGCCCAAGTTGCCGAAATCGGCGCCCAAAAAGATCGGAATCGTCACCAGCCCCGCGGAAAGATATCCGAAGCCGCGCTGGTCATGCATGTACTTGGGGATCCACTCCGCGCAGAAGTACCAACACGGGTTGATGGTGGCGGAAACCGCCGCGAGCAGCCAGAAGCCGGGAGTGCAGCAGATCGTCAGCAATTGCCCAACCCCCTCACCGCGAGCGTCAGACGCTTTCATGATCGGACGGCCGCCGCCGGGGTCAATTCGTGATCGCCGCGTGGCCGCGCACCACAGCATGATCCAGAGCCCGCCAAGGGCGCCGACGACCAGAAACGCCCGCCGCCAACCGAAATGCATCGCGATCGGCCCGATGATCAACGGAGCAACGAGAGCTCCGATGGCCGAACCGCTGTTGAAGATGCCGTTGCCCAGGCCGCGGTCCTGCGGGGGCAGAATATCCGCGGTGACGCGCAGGGCGCACGGCCAATTGAAGGCTTCGCCGATTCCAAGAACCGTGCGCGTCGCCCGCAGCGCGCGCGCGGAGCCGACCCACGCCGATGCCATCCCCGCCCCGGACCAGACGCCGACGGCCAGTGCATAAACCAAACGCACCGAAAACCGGTCCGCCAGGAATCCTGCCGGAATCTGCACGAACGCATACGCCCAACGGAATGCCGACAAGATCTGCCCGAACTGCTCGTTGTTCAGGCCAAACTCGTCGCAGATCATAGGCCCGCAAACCGAGATCGTTTGCCGGTCGATGTAGTTGAGAACAGTGGCCAAAAAGAGAACACCACAGATCAGCCATTTCCAGGCCCCCGATCCAACCGCCGGGTTTTTTACGGCCGGGCAGTCCAGAGTCAGCGCATCGCGGGGGGCCATGCGTCTCCTTCGATCCGGAGGGAACGTGAAATCCGACGACGGCTCTGGACGACCACAAACGATTGAAACACCGTCGAGTGCATCACAAGATTAACATAACGCGGACGTTAACAAAACCCGGTGTGGCGGCCTAGTAGCAGACATACGTGTGCTGTAGCCTTGTGTACCGTCGGGTCGGCAGGCATGGGCCGCGGCGTACGCGGCACACGGAGTATTCCTGCAAATCAGGAGGTTGAGCGATGGCGGGGTTCGATCTGTCGCGGTTTTCGGGGATCTTCCCGGCGGCCATGACTTTCTTCACCGCGGACGGCGAAATCGACGAAGCCGCCACGCTCGACCACTGGCGCTGGCTGGCGCGGCTGCCGATCAACGGACTGGTCATCGCCGGCACCAGCGGTGAATTCATCAGCCTATCGATGGCCGAACGCCAGCGGCTCTTCCAGATGGCGGTTTCCGAGTTCGGCGGGAGGCTGCCCATCATCGCCGGGACCGGTCATGCCGCGACCAAGTGGACGGTCGAAATGTCGCAGCGGGCCCAGGAGATCGGCGTCGATGCCTTCATCGTGATCCTGCCCTACTACAGCCGGCCGCCAATTCCCGCCGTGCTCGAGCATTATCGTGTCCTGCGCCGTCACACCGATCGGCCCATCATGCTGTACAACAACCCCGGAAATACGGCTTCGCCCGGACTGACGCCGCTGCAAATCGCCGAACTGGTCGAACAGGATGTCGTGCAGATGGTCAAGAGCACGATGGAATCAGTCGTGCCGGTGCATGATCTGGTCCACCTGGTCGGCGATCGAATGCGCATTTTTTACGGCAGCTTCCTCTCGGCCTACGAAGCCATCGCCGCCGGAGCGCATGGCTGGATCAGCGGCATCCTCAATATTGTGACGCGCGAGGCGATCGACATGTACCAGGCACTCGCCGAACAAAAGGACCTCGCGGAGGCCAACCGCCTTTGGCAGCGCATTCTGCCGATCGTGCATCTGTACACGTGGAACCAACTCGGCGAGGCGGCGGACATCCCGATCTACCGCGGCATGCTCAAACTGTGGGGCCGCCACGGCGGCTACTCGCGCTCGCCGTTCCTGCCGCTCAACGAACGCCAGATGCATTTGCTCCAGGAGCTTCTGCACGCAACCGGATGGTTGAAGAGGGAGTAGTGCCGCCCGTGATCATCGATGCCTACGCACACTGCGGTCGGACGCGCCATCTGCCGTTCGAGGCCCTCGATGCCCAGGCGCGAGCGGCTGGGATCGACGCGTGCCTCCTCGTGCAGCACATGGGCGAGTTCGACAACAGTTACCTGGCTTCGATCGTTCGCGGCGGCGAAGGACGCTACGGCGCGATCGGTCTGGTCGATACTCGCAAGCCGGACGCCGCTCGACATCTGGAGACGCTCTTGACTGGTGAAGCGGATGAAGCCGCCGGCGTGCGATTCCTGGGGGCGCGCATGACGGCGGAGATGATCGCCGAATCTCTCCCATGCATCGAAGTGTTGAACAAGCATCGCTCGACATTGATCGCGCATCTGCCCACGGGCATCGGCGTTCACTTGGAATTGCTCGAGCAACTGGCACGGGACTTCCCCGGACTGCTGCTTTACATCCCGCACATGGGCTGGCCCACGGGGGATGCGCAACCCACGCCGCAATGGCACGCAGCCGTTCGGGCGTTGCGATCGCATCCGAGGATTGTGTTCGGCCTGTCGGGCATGTATCACTTCTCGGCAGAGCCATTTCCGCATCGGGACGTCTGGCCGCGCGTGCGGGAGCTGGTCGCTACGGTCGGGGCGGATCGAATGATCTGGGCCAGTGATTTCCCGTTGCTGTTACAAACCGAGAGCCTGGCGGATAGCGTGAAGCTGTTCGCTGAAGGATCGCTGATCCCCGACGCGAACGAGCGCGAAGCGATCCTCGGCGGGACGGCGTTTCGCTGCTGGGGATTGGGACCCTCATCATGAAGATCACCAAAGTTCATACGCGCCTGATCGGCTTGGGGTTCCGCAATAGCATCGTGGTTGAGATCCACACGGACGAGGGTCTCGTCGGCCTGGGCGAGACCGTGCTCAAACGCCGTTCCAGAACCATCCAGACAAACCTGGAGGAACTGTCAAGGTATCTGGTCGGCCTCGATCCTTTGCGCATCGAAGACCATCAGGAAAAAATGTATCGCGACTCCTTCTGGGTCGGCGGTCCGATGCACGCCACCGCGATCAGCGCGATCGATGCGGCATTGTGGGACCTGCAGGGCAAATCGCTCGGCGTACCGGTCTGGCGGCTGCTGGGCGGGCCGACCCGCGATCAGATCCCGGTGTACTGCCACTGCCCGGCGGGCGAGACACCCGAAGCGTTCGCCGAGAACCTCAAACGTTGCCGATCCTGGGGCTTTCACGCCGCCAAGACCACGCTGCCGGTGTTCTACGGCCAGTCGTCGTCGTCCGGCTACTCGGGCGCTCCGGGCGCTATTCATCGCTCGCTACGGGAGACCGAGTGGTTCACGACCTCCACAATCGAGCGCATCGCCGAGTTCTTCGCCGTCGGGCGGACAGCCGTCGGCAGGGACTTCGAAATCGCCGTCGATTGTCACGGACGGCTCAGTCCCGCCAACGCGGTCCGGCTCTGCGAGGCCCTCGAACCCTACAAGCTGCTGTTCATCGAGGAGCCCATACCGCCCGAAGACCCCGCGGCGTTGCGCGACGTTACCGCGCGAAGCCAGACGCCGATCGCCGCGGGCGAGCGTTGGGCGACGATCTACGGATTCAAGCCCTATCTCGAAACGCGAAGCGTATCCATCCTGCAACCGGACGTGGCCAACTGCGGCGGGATCACCGCGGCCAAGAAAATCGCCGCGCTGGCGGAGGCGTGCTATGTGCCGATCTGCCCGCACAATCCGAACGGTCCGATCGCCACCGCCATGGCCGCCCATCTTCTGGCGGCCATTCCCAACGGCTTCATGCTGGAGATGATCGGCTCGCCGCAGGACCTTGAGCTCCACGCGAAACTGGTCAAAACGCCGCTGATGCCGACGGCGGGCATGATCCCGCTCCCCGACGGCCCGGGCCTGGGGATGGAGCTGATCCCCGACGCGGAAAAGGCGTTGCCCTACCAACCCTTCCAAGGATGGCGCTGACATGCCGGCTACGCGGATCGCGATCGTGGGATACGGAGTCGTCGCCGACATTCACGCCCGGGTCATCCGATCCATTCCCAACGTCGAGCTGGTGGCGGTGATCGGTCCGCGCGATGAGCCGGCGAGGCACTTCGCCGAGCGACATGGCATTCGGGGCGTTTTCAACGATCTGGCGCAAGCTCTACATGCTGCGCGGCCGTATGCCGTAATCGTCGCCTCCCCGACCGATCTTCATCTGGCTCACGCCCGGCGGGCCATCGAGGCAGGCGTGCACGCGCTGATCGAATTTCCGCTCGTGGCTCCGCGTGAAGAATTGGAGGCCCTCTTCGCCGATGCGGCTCGCCGCAACCTGATCCTGGCCGTCGCACACACCAGTCGATTCATCTGGTCGTTCGAACGCGCTCGGACCATCCTGCAAAGTGGGCGGCTTGGAGGAGTCAAAGCGGCCAACTTCGTCCGCATGATGAACCGTCCCGCCGGGACCGGAGCGGATGGCGCCAGCCGGACTTGGAACGACGATGTGCTGCTCCACCATGCCTGCCATGTTCTGGACGTCTACCGCTTCTGGTTTGGTGATCGGATTATCCTGATCGGAGCCGTTTCACCAGGGGAGGATGCGGGGCGCCGCAATGTCGGTCTGCTGCTGGCGGGGCCGGAACATCAGCCTCTTTGTGCGCTGCTTTCGTATGATGCCCCATCGCCGATGCTCCACGTTCACCTGGTGGCATGCAACGGCGAGCTCCGCATCGACGGCTTCTCCCGGCTCAGCGTTTGTGGTGAAGAGGATGCATCAAACCGACCTGATGACGAAGAGGGGGGCTATCACGAAGCCATCGGCAAGCAGGACCGTGCATTTATGGACGCAGTGCGAGGGCGGAACGACTTCTCCGTTGCACCGGCGGAGACGATTGCATTGAGCGATCTGACGAGCCAGGCCTGTGCGAGTTGTCGCGCCGCGTCGAGTTCACTCCAATGAGACGACTCCGAAGCACAGAGGTCAACCGACGGATCGAGATCATTTCCACTGCGGCGTGAAGCTGATGGTGTCGAGCCAGTAGGTCGCCACGCCGCCCGTCGGAGCGATCGACAGGGTGTAGCCCTCGATGGGCGTGCCGTCAAACGGACAGTCCAGCTTGTATTCCTTCCATTCGGTTCCGACCTCCGCGTCCATGGTGTAAACCGGCGGCTTGATATTCTCAAAAGCGATATCGGGTGAGTCGGGTTGCTGGCGACGCAGGATATCGACGATACGCATATGCCACCCGGCGGGCGCCGAAGCGTGCACGCTCACGCGCACCGTAGTGGGGTTCCCCGCACGCATCCCTAGCGTCAACTGATGGCTGTGCCCGGGAATGTGGCCAAGCTTCAGATTGACGGTCCCGGTCGCGCGCAGGCTTTGCTCGCCCGCCTGTTTCATCTCTTTGTCGATAACGCCGGGCGCCGGCTCGCCGTGGCGGCTGATGAATTGCATCTCCGCGGCGGAAAAATCCGCCACCAGCGAGGTGTTGAGGTTGAGCTTGTCCAGTCTGGTGATTTTCAACTGCTCCGGCTTCACGGTGATCGGTTCTGTGGAAGTGATTACATCGCGATCGTCGGTGAGATTGCCGTAGACAAGCATCTCCAGTCCGTGCTCGGGTACGGGAATGACCGCTCTGGCGGTATTGCCGGTGATCTTTGCCGCGATCGCATGGTGATAGCGGAAGAGCCAGCCATCATGCCATGGGCGCGTGCGTCCGTAGGCGACGAGCAGTTCGGCCTTCTTCGCCGGATTGTCACCGGTCCAATTCCAACTCGCCGCCAGGTTGCCGTCTTCGTTCTTCACTTCCAACGCGGAGGGCTGGTTATACGGCTTGCGGGTTTTCATCAGATAGATATCGAACCAGTCGATCAACTCCTGGTCCACGTTTTCTGGGAAGGCATGATACCAGTTCGGCGCGATGGCCAGCCGCTTCTCGCCGATGGAATCCTGATAGGTCTTGATGGCCGCTGGCAAGTGCATCCAATGGTCGTCAGAGGCCACCGCCCATAAGAACGGAACAGCCTTGCGCTTCAACCGCCACGCCGGGTCGATGGTGCCGGACCAGATGCCAACCTCGTCGGTCGTGCGGAGTTGTGTAAACTGCGGGTAGTTGGTGCCCAACTTATGCTCGCCGGAGGTGAAGAAGGACAGACCGGCCTTCACCCGCGGGTCGGCGCCTGCGATCAGCGTGGCGAAGAACCCTCCGTAGGAACTGCCGCCTACGCCGATGCGCGTGCCGTCCACTTCCGGGCGCTCTGTGAGCAGCGTAATGCCGCGCATTTGCGCCACCGCCAGATGAGCCATGTTGCCATCTTCCGGCCGTTCGGTGGTGAAGCGCACAAACGAATTGTAAATGTCATGCGGCAGCGTCACGTTAATGCACATATACCCCTTCGGCCCCCAGGTGAGCGGCCAGTATGTATCGGCTTCATACATGCCGCCCTGGCTCCAGTAGATGGCGGGCAAATTCTTCCCGCCTTTCGGGTAGGCCAGCACGGCAAAAATGCGCACCGGCTTGCCCTGGTATACCTCCGCAGTGTATTCGAGCTTCTCGATCACCAGCCCTTTCTCCTCGCGAGAGTCGATCAGCTTCACGTCCAGTGGATCGTGATAGATCTTGTCGAAGTTGAACAACGGATCGTCCACATTCCGCTCGCTGACGGTAGGGCCGAGCAGGCAGAGGCCGACCAGTAACGATAAAACCAGCCTAATATTCACGATCAATTCTCCTTGCTCACAGGCATTCTCCAATGCTTCGCGCGGAATTCTTAGGCCTATTACGCCATCCTTGATGACCGAGGCGGCCAGTTCATCGTGATCGATGTCGGCGAGTCCGAAGATGTCCGAACTCGAATCGAGTACCACGACCGGGCAACTTGCTGGTCGTACAACCGGCAGGGCATTATCTGCTATGCTGCCCTTTACATGCCAGGATCAACCCAATCGCAGCGGTGTGTAATCGAAGGGGAACTTTGCGAACGGTTCGCTCCCGCTTGCGGTATCCGCTGAATGGAGCCACGGGGGTTGCGGCTCGCAAACGCCTGTGAGTTTTTGGCAAACCGCCAGATGGAGTTTGCCAAATTATTGAAATGAAAATGGTTAGGAGAGATAGAGGGAAAGGCTGGCATGAAACGTTGCAAGTCCAAGCGCCTCGCCCCGGCAAAGACGATGGACCGTACACGTGCGACCCGACGGCGACATCGCAATTGACCCGCATACGCTGCCGTTTGCCTCGCAGTTGGCGATTAAGGGGCTCAAGCTGCGCGGACGGTCGGCCGACGTGCGGATCGACGGCAATCAATACGAGGTCCGCGCGGCCGATCAGAGTATTCGATCGACCATTGGAAAGGCGGTCGTGATCTCGGCGAAGGACGGTAAGCTTCGACCGGCAGAGTGAAGCACGTCCGAGCGCCGCCGAGGCGTGGGCGATCCAGAGGCCGATTCATGAGTTTACAGAGTGGGGCCAAGATCCTCGCCGTGTTCCTGTTGACGACGGGCGCCGCCAAGGGCGAGCCCGGCCAGGCCGACCAGAGGCGGAGCGGGAAAGGGAATGAACCCCGGACGATGTAACAATGGGACCGAAATCTCGAACCACCCCATCCTAGCCAGGTGCAACCCACCACACCGGACAACCGCGAGAGAGACATCGAGAACAGGCAGGTCTCCTGGCGGAATTCCCAGTCTGTCCGCTACCCCTAGCATTGCCGATTGTATCGTGGGTGGGAACCGACTACGCGTAACTCCGCCAAACATCGTTCGGCGTATCGCCCAAGATCATCTTTACCGTCAACTCGTTGGCTTCTGCCTCCGCTGCATAGCTCGCCGTCGTCTTGCGGATGGCGTTGATGATGATTGCAGCCGGGATTTGCAAAGCAGTCACAGGAACTGATATGGTTTGTGGGGAAAGATCGTGATTCGAGTAACTCAAACATGGGAGGCTTCGCATGATGAAGCGAATCTTTCTGGCAGTGGTTGCGGTGTTTGTGGCGTGGTCGGTGCTGGACTTTCTCATCCACGGATTCATTCTCGCTCAGACGTACAAGGAAACGGCGTCACTGTGGCGGCCGATGGAGCAGATGAAGATGGGATTGATGCGCGTGGTGGTGCTTATTGCGTCGGCGGTGTTCGTGTGTCTGTATGCGTTCTTCGTGGGGAAGAAGAGCGTCGCCACAGCGGTAAAATTCGGGGTGTTGTTCGGGCTGGGGGCGGGAATCTCAATGGGATACGGCACGTACGCCGTGCAGCCGATTCCCTACAAGATCGCCATTACATGGTTTCTCGGCACACTCGTCGAAACGACTGTGGCCGGGCTGTTGACGGGCTTGATCGTCAGAGAGCCTACAGCCCCAGCGTCCTGATCGATACTCATGATTCTTTTTTGTCTCGATCATCTCTTCTGATCGCTTCCATCCGCTCGAAGTTCTTGAATTTCTGAATGGCGAACTCCGTGCAGTTCGCCGTCCCCTGAGCCGAGTCCTTCATCGCGCCTGCCAATGCGGCCATCACTCCATTCCATGATCGGAGGCACTCGATCAGCTTGTCCTCGTCGTGGTGCTCAGCATATTGCGTGTCGTCACGGATCTCGGTGACGACGCCCTGCGCCTTGGCGAACTCGGCGAGAGCCACCATACGCTTGTGTGTTGTGACGAAGTTCTCGATCCCGGTTTCACTGGCGTACTGCGTGGTGCAGCCTCCTTTCCATCTCCAGCCGCGCGAACATCCGCTCGGACCGCCGTTGATCGCTTGGGGTTTGTGCTTGGCGAATCCGAAAGTGGCGTTGCTGGCACCTTCGCCCGGAACGCACGAAAAGGCAATTGCCTCGCGCGCATAAACCTCGAAACCTCCATTGCTCTCCTTCGACCATTGGAGGCCACCCACGAGCAGGGACCGGGTCTCGCCCACCGGATAGGTGGCGTAATTAGCGCTGGGGCCGGTGAAGTGTGTGATCGGCGTGATATCTGTGAATCCGAGTTCAGCCGCATGATCGGCGATTCGCTGAAGAATCGCCTGCATCTGGTCGGCCGTACCGGACTTGGCGTACATGGTCCAATGGATGTCGATGCTCATATCAACCTCATTGGAGACGAGGCTGATCATTCTACACTGTGAGTCAGCATCGCGCAACCGGCCCGAGCAGAATACTCGGCACATCCTCGGCTGTGGGCTTTGGTAGATCTCGAATTGCTCTCACTTTAGCTCCAGAACGGGCGTCTCCCCTGAACGTAGGTCATGGGAAGTGCTGTCGAGCCGGCACGCGGCCGTCCTCGAACTGTTTTACACATTGTGCTGGAAACTGAAGCGCCGATGGGGTCAGTATGGTGGTCGGTCGCCCCTGCTAATGTCTTGCGGTAATTAGGTGGTTTTTGTTGACAAAAAGGTCCGTAAGCGGCTAAGGTGTCCTTGCTTGAGGTACCCCGCCGCCGAGCGCGTGGGTTTCAGGAGGAGAAAAACGTGACAGTGCTGGGGAAAAGCATCCGCGTTGTGACCATGTCCGTTCTTGTGCTTGGGCTGGTGCGAACCAGCACAGGGACTCCTTTACTGGGTAGCGGGTTTTCGGGGCCTTCCGGCGCAGTGCTGTACGACGTGGATCCTTTTAGCGGATCGGCCGGTAATCCGCGTTCTACGGGAATTGACAATCTTGTAGGGATCGCCCTCTCCAATGGGACGCTCTACGGTTTGAACAACAGCGCCGCCGCCACGGATGCCAATTCGTTATTCGTCATCAACCGAGCCACCGGTCAGTCACAACAGATCGGCGCGACGGGGCTGGCCAATATCAGCGAGGGTGACCTGGCGTCCGATCCAACGACCGGCGTTCTCTACGGCATGTACGACGTGCAGGCGGGAGCGCGGAAGCTGTTCACCATGAATACGAGCACCGCCGCAGCCACACCGCTTCCCAGCTCGCTGGCCGGCGATCCGTCGGCCATGGCCTTCAACACATCGGGAACACTCTTCGTGCTGGATACGGGATTGCAGCGCCTCGTGACCGTGAACAAGACGACGGGGGCTACGCTGAGCAGCGTCGCATTGAGCGCGGCATTGGGCGCGACCGCCGGGATGTCTTTCGATCCTGCGTCCGGAGCACTTTATGTGGCGGACGGGGAGAGTGGTGGGACCGACCGGTTGTACACGCTGAACACCACCACCGGAGTCTTGAGCGAGATCGGCTCGACGGGCCTGGCCAACGGACTGGCGGGTCTGTCGTTCGTTCCGGAGCCGTCGAGCTTGCTGCTGTTGATGTTGGGCGCGGGCGCGGTCTTGGCGCGACGACGTTCGGTTGTAACATCGACACGATGACGAGAATATGAGCTGAACTGCAAGGGGTCCAATGAGAGCATCCATGCGCATGATCGGCAGCATAACAAAGTGCGGACTCGCGCTGGCGCTCATCCTGCTCCTGGGCGCGGGATCGGTGCTGGGCCAGCCGGTGAGGGTTGTGGATGCGTCGGCCCCGCCCGGCGGCGACGGGCTAACCTGGACTACCGCCTTCACCTATCTTCAGGACGCATTGGCGGCGGCCGCGGCGCCGGGCAGCGGCGTGAATGAACTCCGCGTCGCCGCCGGCACGTACAAGCCCGACCGCGGGCAGAATCAAACGCCGGGCAATCGCAGCGCCACCTTTCAACTCCTGAACGGCGTCACGCTGAAGGGCGGCTACGCGGGCATAAACGCGCCGGACCCGGATCATCGCGACATCTCCGCACACCAAACCTCGCTGAGCGGCGATCTGGCCGGCAATGACGGAGCCAACTTCTCGAATAACGCCGAAAACAGCTATCACGTCGTCACCGCCAGCAACACAAACGCGACGGCGGTTCTGGATGGCTTCACCATTGCCGGTGGGAACGCCAATGGCAACTGGCCACAGCCATATTACCTTGGCGCCGGCCTGTACTGCGTCACCGGCGATCCCACCCTGCTCAACTGCACATTCCGAGAAAACAGTGCGACTGGCAGCGACGCCCGTGGAGCCGGAGTCTACACCGAGGAGAGCAGCCCGACGTTCACCAACTGTTTGTTCACCGGGAACAAGGTCGGCACTTCCTATGAGGGCGGGGCGGGGATATCCAGCTTCTTTGGATCCCCGACGCTCACCGGCTGCGTCTTCAGTAACAACTCGGCATCTGCGGGAGGAGGCATCCACAGTGCGGGCGCCAGCTTCCACCTGTCACACTGCGAGTTTTTCGGAAACTCGGCTCCCAGAGGCGGGGCGATGTACGAGTTAGGGGGTTCGTCCAGCATTCTGGACTGCCTCTTCCAGGGTAATTCCGCCACCGGTTCGGGAGGAACTGGCGCGGCCCTGCACAACGACCAGAATACGCCGGTCGTGGAGCGCTGCACCTTTCTCGCCAATGTTTCCAGCGGATTCGGCGGCGGGATTTACAATACCGGGGACACTGGGTCGTTCAGTCACCCAATAATTACCGGCTGTATCTTCAAGGGGAATTCGGCAGGAAGCGGAGGCGGCGGAGGGCTCGCGAGTGCAATTGCTGAACCCAAAATCACCAACTGCGTTTTCAGCGGGAACTCGACGACAGGCTACGGCGGCGGGATTTACAACTGGGGCAGCACCACATTCGTGACGAACTGCACTTTCAGCATGAACTCTGCCACCGGTGTTTTTGGTGGAGGAGGATATTACAACCGCACCAGCAATACGACGATCGCCAACTGCATATTCTGGGGCAATCTACGCGGCACCTCCGCTTTCAGCGTGGACTCGCAAATCGCTCACGTCGATCGCGTCCTCACCGTCTCCTACAGTTGCGTTCAAGGCGGCTGGGCAGGCGTCGGCAACGTTGACCGGGAGCCGCTGTTTCTCAATGCGGTGGGCGTGGACAACCTTCTTGGGACGGCTGATGATGACCTGCGGCTTTGGCCAAAATCCCCCTGCATCGACGCTGGAAACAATGATGCGGCGGGATTGAGCGGCACGCCGACCGACGCCGGCGGGACGCCCCGCTATCTGGACGATCCGGATACATCAGACAGCGGCAGCGCGGGCTCGACCGGTCTGCCTGTCGTGGACATGGGTGCTTACGAATACGACGCCTTCGGCGACTATGACGGCGATGGCGTGATCAACCGCCAGGATAACTGCACGATTACCCCCAATCCCGCGCAGACCGACAGCGATGGCGATGGGCTAGGCGACGCTTGTGACGGGGTACTGTTTGTGGACCAGGACGCCCCGCCCGGCGGCGACGGCCGCAGTTGGCCCACCGCATTCGCACGACTTCAGGATGCTCTGGCCGTTGCCCGAAGTGCGGGCGTGACGGTGACGCAGATCTGGGTCGCGGCCGGACGGTATCGTCCGGATGAGGGCGGCGCGCAGACGCTCGGCAGCCGCACGGCCACCTTCCAGCTCCTGCGGCATGTGGCCGTGCGCGGCGGATTTGCTGGCAATGAGGATCCAGACATTTACGATTTGAGCAATCGAAATCTCCAGCTCAACGCGTCCGTGCTCAACGGCGACTTGAACGGCAACGACAATTCCAACGTACGGTACAACGAACCCACGCGTTCTGAAAACAGCTACCATCTGGTCACCGGCAGTGGAGCGGACGCCTCGGCTGTCCTGGACGGCTTCACACTGACGGGTGCGAATGCGAACGGGAGCTTCCCGAACAATGTTGGCGCCGGCCTCTACAACAGCCGCGGGAGTCCTGCGGTAATCAATTGCTTATTTAATCGAAATTCGGCCCAGGCGGGCGGCGCCGGGATGTTCAACGATGTCAGCAGCAGCCCCGAGGTGAGCAACTGCAAGTTTATCGACAACGCCGCCAGCAGCACGGGCGGCGCGATGCACAATAATGCAGGCGGTACGCCCGTCCTGTTGAATTGCGCGTTCAGCGGCAACTGGGCCGCTTCTCTCGGGGGAGCAATGTTCAACAGTGACAGCAGCCCTTTGATGAGCAACTGTTCCTTCAGCGTGAACAGATCAAATATGACCGCGGGGGCAATGTTTAATGATGGGAGCAGTCCGACGGTCATCGACTGCTCCTTCGACGGAAACACCGCTACCGACGCCGGCGCGATGTATAACAACGACGGCAGCGATCCGACACTGCTTAACTGCAAATTCAGCGCGAACGCGGCCAACTGGGCGGGTGGCATCTGGAACAGCCACTCCAACGCTACGCTGATCAATTGCCTCTTCACAGCCAACGCGGCAGCCACCGGGCCGGGAGGCGCCTTATATTCTTTTCACAGCAAGCCCGTGCTGGTCAACTGCACCTTTGCCAATAACACCGCACCCAACGGGAGGGCAGTCGCATGCGACTCGACTTTTTCCACCCCGGCGCAGCCGAGCAACCTAAGCGCTGCCAATTGCATTTTCCGCGACGGGGGTAATGAGATTGCTAACACCGATCAATCGACGATTGCGGTCACATTCAGCAACGTTCAGGGGGGATACTCGGGAGAAGGGAACATCGACGTCGACCCCATGTTCCATGATCCGGCGCACGGCGCGTTCCAACTCTCCCCGGGTTCGCTCTGCATCGATGCGGCCAATAATGCGGCCGTGCCCGCGGACACGAACGACTTGGACGCTGACGGCAATGTCACCGAGCCCATTCCTCTTGATCTGGATGGCCAACCTCGTTTTCGTGACGACCCAGAAACCCCTGATACCGGCGCCGGCACACCGCCGATCGTTGACATGGGCGCTTACGAATTCCCCCTCGACTGCAATCACAACGATGTCTTCGACGGTGTGGATGTCACCAACGGGACGAGCATGGATTGTAATCAGAACATGATACCCGATGAGTGCGAACCGGATTTCGACGGCGATGGCTGGATCGACGCCTGTGATAAGTGCCCGACGGTTGCGTATGCCGACAATTCAGACACTGACGGGGATGGCATAGGCGATGCGTGCGACAACTGCCCGCTCGTTCCCAACACGGACCAGTCCGATATCGATGCCGACGGCCGCGGCGATGCCTGCGACGATGACATGGACGGCGACGGCCTCTCCAATTCAACGGACAACTGTCCCCGCGCCAGTAATCCCGGCCAGCAAGATGCCGATGGAGACGGTGTCGGCAACCCATGCGATCAATGCCCAGATTCGTTACCCGGTGCTATCGTGGATGCCAGCGGGTGTACGCCACACGTACGGCCCGATTTCGACGGTGACGGCGATGTGGATCTATCCGATTTCGGCCACCTACAGGGCTGCATGAGCGGTGTTAACGTCGTGCAAAACAATCCGCTCTGCGGGGACGCGCGACTCGATGCAGACACAGACGTGGATGCGGCCGATTACGCGATTTTCCAGGGGTGCATGAGTGGACCGAACATCGCGGCTGATCCGAATTGCACGAATTGAAGAAGAGCCAACAAGCAGCATTGACACACGCACCGCCGAATCGCACCAGAATCACGGCAATGCGAACCAGAGGTATCGGGGCTTCGGCTTTCGAGACTGCGGCTGTCCTGCCGGGTCATACTTTGCAGAAATAGATGCCGCTTCCGTCCTCAAGGACGTTCCAGCGCCAAGTGTCCAGCCACGATTCCGGTGGAGCGAGTAGCTCTTTCGCCTCCATCTCCCCCTTCTTGATGACCGCGACCCCTCTGCCTCGTTGTGTCACGTAGCAGGTCTCGAAATCGACCTGATGGGTATCGGACATGAGGAATCACCCCATCGTCAGGGGCTGCGAGGACATCTGGGGGCCGACCGACGTCTACGCAGTCCATCTTCCGCTGCCCGGCGACAGCAAGCCCCTGGTCCTGGGCCAGGTGCTCGATGGAATGCGGCCGGACTCTAAAAAACCCGCCGCCGGCGAGCAGAACGACCCGATGATGCCCATCGCCTGGATCAAGACGTACAAGGGCGCGAAGGGACAGAGCGGACGCGTGTTTACGACGACCATGGGATCCTCGGTGGACTTGAACAGCGCCGGGTTGCGACGCTTGCTGGTCAACGCCGCTTACTGGTGTCTCGGATTGGAGGACAAGATCAGCCGCCACGCCGACGTGGACATCGTCGGTGAGTACAAGCCCTCGCCCTTCGGCTTTGGTGCGCACAAGAAGGGTCGGAGGCCGGCCGACTTTGAGTTGCAGCCGCAGCCCCGAGGCCGCTGAGCGGGTTCAAATTATCAAGCACGCGGCCGGCAAAGGCGTTTCTCAAGTCGAAGCGCGCGGAATCTCTACCCGGTTGCCTGAGCGTGACGATTCCCGAATGGCGTGGACGATACGCATGACCTGGTATCCATCCTCGAATGTGGGCAGGTAGGGGCGAAGAAAAGGGGTCAGGTTCATTTTCTGCGAAGCACCCTCCGGGCCGTTCCGGGAAAATGAACCTGACCCCTTTTCTTCGCTGTCGCTTTCAACCATGGCCTTGAGGAACTCGAAGTGTTGGATCACGTGCCCATGTTCCCAGCCCAGATTGTGTCCGGGCGGCCACCAGTTTTCCACATACGGATGCGCATCCTGTGTAACCGAGATCTCAGTGAAACCGAGGGCGGCGTCATCGTCGCGATCGAGGCAGGCGAACAGGCTGTTCGGATGCGAGAGGTCCCAGCGGACACTGCCCGCGCTGCCGTTGATTTCCCAGGCCAGATAATTGTTTCTGCCTGTGGCGACGGTCGAGCACTCGAGTACGCCGATCGCTCCGTTGGCGAACTCCAGCGCCGCGGCCGTCCCCTCGTCGCTGACCGCGCCTCGGCCGCCTTCGGTGGGCACGGCGCGGTCGGGATTGAAGGCCTTCACCAGGGCGGAAACACTCTTGATTTCGCCAACCAGGAACCGGCACTGGTCAATCGCATGGCTGCCGATGCCCTGGAGCGTGCCGGAACTGGACCCGGAGGAATACCACACCTGGTCAGGGCGAAGAGACGGATCGTGACCCGCCATCTGCAAATAATGGATGCGGATGTGGTAAATCGTGCCCAGCCGACCCTGCTCGATCCAATCGCGGGCCAGGCGCACGGCCGGAAAGAACCGGTAGTTGAACACGCAGAAGGCCTGGCCGCGCGCGCGGCGGGCGGCGTCGCGCATGCGGGCCGCATCCTCGATGGAGAGCGCCAGCGGCTTCTCGCAGATGACATGCCTGCCCGCCTGCAGAGCTGCGATGCTCGGCTCGACGTGCATGGGATCGGGACCGCAGTTGGCGAACACGTCGATGCGGTCATCGTTTACGAGATCGTGCCAGTCGGTCGTGGTTTCCTCGAATCCGAAGCTTGCCGCCGCTCGCGCAAGCTTGGCCGCATCTCTGCCGCAGAGCACCAGCAACCGCGGCTCGAACGCCGCGACGGGGTACATGAGCGGGATGCGGCTGAAGGCATTGCTATGACACTTGCCCATGAAGCCCGTGCCGAGCATGCCGATCCCGAGTCGTTTCCGCCCGTCCTGGGATTGCACCTTTTGAGTAGCCAAGAGTCTGCTCCGTTTTAAGGTGAAAAAAGGGGTCAGGTACCTTTTCTGCGAAGCACCCTCCGGGCCGTTCCGGGAA
>CAYLLT010000073.1:0-31070 GCA_964384465.1 uncultured Planctomycetales bacterium
CGGGCAAGATGCCCGTGCCACGGCGCTCCGCCGCACTTCTGCCACAGGCTGCTAGCGCAGAGATACCGATCGTGACTTTGCGCTGTAGAGCAAGTTGCCGCGGTCCTTGCAGAGAAAGGTGAGCATGACCCCTCGCGAGCGTGTTCGAGTAGCGATGGAGTTGGGCATTCCCGACCAGGTGCCGGTGCAGTGCCAGATGGCGGCCGGGCATACGCTTCTTAATAGTGGTATCGACCCCATCGCCAAGGCCACCACCAGCGAAGCCACCGCCGAAGCCTACTGGCGGATGCGCGAACTGTATGACTTCGACGGCATTCTCATGCACAAGCCCGGCCGCACGCCGGAGTGGCTCGAAGGCACGAAACGCCGCGACTGCCCCGATGGGTGGGAGTTTGTCTATCCGGAGGGCTGCTACGTTCGCGTGCAGCGCGACGACGACCCGATCTTCTTCGCCGCGCCGGGCTACGAATGGCCCGACATCGACTCCATCGACCTCGAAAACCCGCTGTACGCGCACTTTTCCGGCGGCTACCTTCAGTGGCACCTCTGGAAGGCGACGCATCACTATCACCGCGTCGCGGACATCCCCGAATACTGGTACGGCATCATCGACATCCTCAAGGACAAATCGCAGGGCCGCTACAGCCTTCACGGCGAGACGCGCGGGCCGTTCGATCACGTACTCAACCTGCTGTCGGCCGAGAGCATGATGATCTCCCTGCTGACCGACCGCGAGAAAGTGCACAAGCTGCTGGAGTGGGGCACCAAGAGCGCGATCGCCTGGAGCGTCGCCCAGATCCGCCGCGGGTGCGATGCGATCAAGATCAGCTCGCCGTGGGTCGGCGCCGGCCTCATCAGCCCGCAGGATTATCGCGAGTTTGTTGTGCCCTACGAGAGCGAACTGGCCAAGGCCGTGCGGGCTGAGGGCGGCTTCATCTACACGCACACCTGCGGGGCGATCTCCGACCGGCTCGAAGACATGATGGCCTGCGGGATCAACGGTCTGGAGTGCCTCGACCCGCCGCCCCTAGGCAACGTGGAACTGCCGGATGCGATCCGCCGCACCAAGGGCCGCATCTTCATCAAGGGCAACGTCGATTCGGTGAGCACGCTGCTCAACAAGACCCCCGACGGCGTCCGCCAGGACGTGCGCAAGATGATCGAGACCGGCGCCCCCGGCGGCGGTTTCATCTGCTCCAGCGCCTGCTCAATCGCGCCATACGTCAAGCCAGAGAACATCAAGGCGATGGTCGAAGTAGCGCGATCATACATATATACATGACTCTGCGATCGTACAAGGACTTCGACCATCTTCAACAGGCCGCTCGTCGGCTTGCGCGGTCAGCAAGAACGTGGTCAGGCGTGGTGTACCGCTCAGTAACTCCTGAGTACGCCAATTTGGCTGACCTCATCAGCGGCAAGGGAAGTCAGCTATTCGGGGGGCGTTGGAACCCACCCAGAAGCTTCCCGAGTGTTTACGGCAGTTCCAGTCCCGAAGCCGCGATGTCCGAGTGCCTCGCGCACTACCGCTATTTCAATATACCCTTGCCGCAGGCGATGCCGCGGGTATTTGTGGCTGTCCAGGTTCGGCTTCAACGTCTCGTAGATCTGACGACGGCGCGGACGCTGGTAAGACTGGGCCTATCACATAAAAAGATCATCGAGGCAGATTGGCGGCGAGAGAACGATCTCGGTCGAGAATCGCTGACACAGGCGATCGGCCGTGCTCTGCATCAAGCTCGCCTTGAAGGCCTACTTGCACCCTCCGCGAGAGTCCCTGGAGCAACGACGCTGGTTGTGTTTCCGGATGTTTTGAGAAGCCGGAGCTATTTGAAAATCGATCACCAAGATCAATTGTAGTTCAGCAAAGCAATTTGAAGCGATAATATTCATGCATATTTTCATGAATATATGCTTGACTTCAGCGCCGGCGGCGCCGATAATCGTGTGAGGAAAACCGCGATGCCCAAAGCAGACACACACACCCGCATACACTCACACCGTATCCGAACTGAATCGCGCGGTCGGCGCGAATCAGGCCCCGTAGTGCATGCGCGTGGCGGCCCCGTGCGATCGACCCACCGCACTAAAGGGAGCCTCACGCAATCGCAACCCGCCACTGGCTGGATCGCGGTCAAGAACATCCGTGAGAACTTCGGGGTCAGTCGGAAGGTCTTTGCCCGATTGACCTCATTCTCCGAACGTGCCATCGCTGGTTGGGAAAGCGGTCAAAAGCTCAGCCCACAAAGCAGACAGCGAATGGCGGAAATGCAGCGCTTGCAGGAGGCTCTGGCTGAGGTGATAGACCCGAATTATGTGTCGAGCTGGTTGGAGGCACCGAATCCCGCTTTCAACAACCTAAAGCCGTTGGAAGTCGTCGAACGAGGGGAGATCGATCGTATCTGGCAAATGATTTTCGAACTCAGGTCTGGCATCCCTGGATAAAAAGGAATATCAGTTGGGTCATCAGCCTCCGGTCATTAACCAATCCATGACTCGTGAGGAACTGAAGCAACGCGTGAGCCGGATCCGGTGGTATCACACGATCGATCTCGGCGGCGGGATCGTGACACCAGGCTCCAACAACACGCCGAAACGTGTTGCTCGCATCCGATTGCCGGCGGACCTTCGCGGCAAGACCGTGCTCGACGTGGGAGCGTGGGACGGTGCGTACTCCTTCGAGGCCGAACGCCGCGGGGCAAAGCGCGTGCTTGCGACGGACCACTTCTGCTGGTCCGGCGCCGGTTGGGGGACCAAAGCCGGCTTCGACCTGGCCCATGAAGCGCTCGGCTCGCGTGTCGAATCAAGGGACATCGACGTGCTGGATCTGAGCGTCGAGACCGTCGGGACTTTCGACATCATCCTGTTTCTCGGCGTCCTGTATCATCTGGAAGACCCGCTGGGCGCCCTTCGCCGGCTGGCCGCACTGACCGGGGAGTTACTGATCCTCGAAACCGTCGTGGACCTGCTCTACGTTCGCCGGCCGGCCATCGCGTTCTATCCCGGCAGCGAGCTGTCGAAGGACCCGACGAACTGGTGCGGGCCGAACCCGGCGGCCGTCATCGCCATGCTGCGCTGCGCCGGCTTTGAGGAAGTGCGGATTGTCTGGCCGACGGGCTTCGAGCGGCTCTGGTGGATCGGTACGGCCATCGGACGCAGGATTCTTCGCCGCGAGCTGCCGACGCACCGGATGGTGTTCCACGCGTTCAAACGCTGAAGGAAGGAACTTCGATGGCGGAACGTCGCATCTTACGTGCCCGTGCCCCCGGCCGCATTGACTTCGGCGGCGGCGGGACCGACGTGCCGCCCTACTGCCACGAGCATCATGGCATCGTCGTCAATGCCGCCATCAATTACTACGCATACGCCACGTTGGAACCGCGTGACGACAGCGGGGTTCATCTCAATTCCATCGACCTCAACCACAAGGAGTCGGCGGCATCGCTCGATGCCCTGACGCTCGACGGCGAGCTGGACCTGATCAAGGCCTGTATCCGCCGGGCCGCTCCGAACCGGGGGTTTTCGCTCACGACTTACTCCGACATACCCACCGGTTCGGGCCTGTCCAGCAGCGCCGCGATCGCCGTGGTGACATGCGCGATCTGCACGCAATTCAAGTCGGGATCATTCGATCAGACCGCCGTCGCTCACATGGCTTCGGCAGCCGAACGCGATGACCTGAACCACTGGACCGGCACGCAGGACCAGTTCGCCGCCGCCTGCGGCGGGCTGAGCTTTCTGGAATTCGTGGGTAACGATGTTCCCCGCGAAGTGCCCGCCCTCAGCCCGCATACGCTGCGCCAACTTGAGAAGAACCTCTTGCTCGTCTTCACCGGCAAGGCCCATCTGGCCGGCAACATTCATTTGGACATCCTGGCCGACTACAAGAACAAAACCGGCACCGTCCTGCCCGGCATGCACGGTCTCAAGCAGGTCGGCGCGCAGATGCGGGACGCGCTCCGCGCGGGTAACCTGCCGGCCTTCGCCTCGCTGCTTGATGAAAACTGGAAGTACCATCAAATGCTCCATCCAAGCTGCGCAACGCCGGAGCTTCAGCGGTTCATCGACGTCGGTCACGAGCACGGCGCCCTCGGCGCCAAAGTCTGCGGCGCCGGCGGCGGCGGATGCATCGTCTTCTACGCCCGCGACAACGCCAAACCGCAGCTTGCCTCAGCGCTTCAAGCCATCGGCGGGCAGGTGATGCCGTTCTCGTTCGATTTACAAGGAACTATCGTCTGGTGAAGATCGAGATGGAGAGAATGAGAGACGGAGAGACGGAGAGAGATGCAAAACTCTCTCCATCTCTCTATCTCTCCGTCTCTCCTTCTTCGAGATCACAGAGCAGCCGTAATCGTGCATTCCGCACCCTGTGTAACGACTCCGCAGCTTGCACGTGCTGCCCGCGCCTCGCGCAAAAGAAAGCCGTGCTGGGGCCATTAAACGGGACGCTTACGCCGAAGGTGCTGTTCATCGGCGAAGCGCCGGGGCGGCGCGGGGCCGAGCGAACCCGCCGGCCGTTCAGCGGCGATCAGTCCGGCAGGCGATTCGACGAGTTGCTCGCTCACGCCGGCCTGACACGCGACGAGATCTTCATCACCAACGCCGTCCTCTGCTGCCCAGCCAACGAAGAGCGGAACCAGACGCCGACGGCCGGCGAAATCGCCAACTGCAGCACGTTCCTGCGGCGAACGCTCGATCTGCTCTGCCCGCCGGTAGTGGCCACCGTTGGCGCGATCGCGTTGCGGGCAGTGGGAAACCTCGTGCAACAGAGGTTTGAGCTGTCAGAAGCGGCGGGAACCGTCATTCCTTTGGAGAACTTTTTGCTGGTGCCGCTCTATCACCCCAGCCCGCGCGTGTTGCACACGGTCCGCAATCTCGCACAGCAAAGGCGCGACATGAGGGCGCTGAAGCGCGCTCTGCGGAGTGTAAACCGCCAAGACGCTAAGCCGCTAAGAAGAACTGCGGTGAGTATTCTTGGCGCCTTGGCACTGCTAAGTCTTGGTGGCTTTTAATCCACGATCGAGAACATCGTCGTGACCGCGGATGAATGTCACGTTCGATCGGTGAATTTGAACGTTAGTCTCGAACGAAATTGATCCCCGTTTCGTTTGTTTTTGCCCGTGCTTCGGCTTCCGCTTTGCTGAGTCATTCCACAAAGGTTGTGGGACATTTCGTGAGCCGCCGGAAATCAGGCATCCCCTTCGCCAATAGGCTCCTCCAACGTAACTTCCTCAGGCTGTAGCCAGACCACTTGGCCATCGCGCCACGTGGCTATTGGGTTCCTGGCGGCCTTGTGGATACGAAGAGCTTCGCGGACGGCGGTTTGCATCGCCTGTTCGATGAGATCGTCTTGCTCCAGAAGGGATTCCAGGTCATGGTGCGGGTCTGCGATCACCGGCCGGCACTCCTGATAATCTGATCCCAAATCACTTTCCGCCTGACACAACGTGCCGTCGATCTCTGTCCACTAGCAATCAATACAGGACCTTCAGGTTCCGACGCGTCCAGCACGCGCCATGTCGAGGCCAACGGCTGATAGATCTCAAAAAGATTCCTCAGCGCACGATTATATCGGCGTCTGATGACATTTTCAGGAACATCATGTCCGCCGAGCTGCACGCGCTCTTGGACGCGGGCTACGGCCATGTCCGCGCTCGGGAGCCAGAGAAACAAGAGATGGAAGGCGTACCCCTCCCGGACAAGTCCCGAGAGCCAAGGTGCGAACGTTCGACTGGCCAGTGTGGTTTCGAACGCGAAGCTCGCGCGTTGCTGTGCGAGTAAGTGTAAGCGCTGGAGCATGATGCGGCCGGCGAGCATCGCAACCCTATCCGGCTCGAAAGCTGATAGGCCGCGAGCGATCGTATCTGCGTTGACAAACTCGGCGACTCCGAGCGTTCCATGCAGCAGGTTCGGAGCTACAGTCGATTTGCCGGCGCCGTTCGGACCGGCCAGGACTACAACGTGTGGACGTTTGGAGACGATGCTTATTCTTCCCGCGCGAACTGGGCATCGAACACGATCGCTGACGGCGCGAAATCGACCTTGCGCACGAACGCGCAGGCTTCGGCGGCGCCGTGCTCGCGGTCCATGCCGCCGTCCTCCCACTCCACTGACAGCGGGCCGTTGTAGCCGGTGTGATTGAGCGCCCGGATGATGGCCTCGAAGTCGATGCAGCCGCGGCCGAGCGAGCGGAACTCCCAGAACCGGTCGGGGTGGCCGAAGTCCAGGTGCCCGCCGAAGACGCCGCCGCGCGTCGGCGTCTTCGACCAGTACACATCCTTCATGTGCACATGGAAGATGCGATCGCGGAATTCGCGGATGAACCGCACGTAATCGACGCCCTGGTAGCCGAAGTGGCTCGGATCGTAGTTGAAGCCGAAACGCGGATGCTTGCCGACGGCCTCCAGCGCTCGTGCCGCCGACGCCACGTCGAACGCGATCTCCGTCGGGTGAACCTCCAGCGCGAAATAGACGTTCTCCTGCTCGAACACGTCCAGGATCGGCTTCCACCGCGCGGCGAAATCGCTGAACCCGTGCTCGATCTGCCGCGGCCCCACCGGCGGAAACGAATACAGCAGGTGCCAGATGCTGCTGCCGGTAAAACCGTTGACCACCACCCGCTGGATGTGCTTCTTCATGCTGGCCGGAGCGGTATCAAAGAACTTCCGCGCCGCACGGGCGGTGTCCATCATCTCCACCGACGCCCGCTTGCGCACGCCCTCGGCCTTGCCGTCGCCCCACACGTGCGGCGGCAGAATCGACTTGTGCCGCTCGTCGATGATGTCGCACACCGCCTGCCCGACCAGATGATTGCTGATGGCAAAGCACTGGAGCTTGTGCTTCTCCAGCAGCTCCCACTTCCGTTTGCAATAGCTGCGGTCTTCGAGCGCCTTGCTCACCTCGAAGTGATCGCCCCAGCAGGCCAGCTCGACGCCGTCGTAGCCGAACTTCTTGGCCTTCTTGCACATCGCATCGAGCTTGAGATCCGCCCATTGACCGGTAAATAGCGTGACGGGTCTGGCCATCGCCGATGATCCTTTCGTGAAATAAGCTTAGTCCGGCAGACGCGCCATCCGCCGGTTCTGCGGCCGGGCGAATGATACCATGAGGAATACGGCAGTGGCAATATAGAATATAACTGCTTTGTTTATAAGCGGTTATGGACCGTAAGCGGCGAGTAATCCAAATGCCACACCCTCTTGCGCCAACGCGCGCAGCCGCAGACGCTCGCTGATGCGGGCGAAGACCGGCGAGACGCCGAAGGTATGATGCGCGCTGCGCAGTCCGGCCAGCACATCTTCAGCCGAGAGCGCGGACCGCCCCGCCGCGACCGCTGACAGCCGTCCCAACCAGCCGACCACCGACGGCAGCAGCCATAACGCCGTCAGACCGGTGATGACATCGCACCCGTAATATCCCGGCCCCGCAAAGGCATGGGCGTCGAGCTTGACGCGCAACGAGCGGCACAGCGGCTCCAGCGCCGCGTCCGGCGCGGGCGCGACGCGCGCGATCGATTCAAAATCAGTTACCGGCCAGTCCGCCCGCAACATCGGCGCCGGACCGCTCCCGCGGGCGAATCGACGCGCCTGAGCGTAGCGGACCCATGAACGCCGCATTCGTTTCAAAAAACCCTCATCAAGCTGGCGTGGATCGTCAGTGACGGCGTGCAGAAACAGCCACTGACGAAACAGTCGATGCACGCGAGGCGAGACCGCTGGAGGCGACGACGACCCCTCACGTGTTTCCTCCACCGCGGCCTCGGATAACACTTGCATCAGTTCGATGAATCGCTGATCGCGCACCTTCGCGGCGCGGACGCTGCAAAGAAGGCTCAATAGTCGTGAGCCGGCGTGGAGTCGTGTCCGCACGGGTAACGAGCCCCTGCGCAGGATCGAATCGAAACCGTTCGCGACGGCTGAAAACTCCGCGGCCGTCAGTGGCCGTGCGCTGCGCCACAGCGGCGGCGACGCCATCGGCGCTACGCCGACTTCAGTGACCAACGCGCGGATATCGGCATGGTGAATCCCAATGGAGCGGCCCTTGTCGGCGGCCACCGACGGGCAATCCGCCCGGACATCGATCCTCACCGAATCGGCACCGGGCGTGGGCACGAACGGGTAGAGCCGGCAGGCCAGCGGCTTCGTGCCAATGCCCGTTTCCGCATGCAGTCGGCACCGCTCGTTCTCACCGAGAAACACGCAGCGCCCGTCGGGTCTTTGGTTCAGGCGGTGTAGTCGGCGGCCGCGGAATCGGTATCGAACGAAAAGCGGAAGATCGGTCATGCGCGCCGCCCAGCCGGCATTCAGGATCTTCTGCCGCTCGGCGTCGGAAACGTTGACCACCAGGTTCCGGCAGCAATAGCCGCAACTGTGGCAATCGAAGTGCTGAAAGATGGGCAGATGAATCGTTCGGGCGTTCATAATCGTTGCATCATAGTCAGCGAGGCGAATTTCAGCAGCCGGCGCAGGGAGGGTCCGAAGCCGTGGTCGCGGCGGGCAAAAGCGTGTTTTCGTGCCGAAAACGGGAATCGACGGCTTCGTTTGGTTGTGGCGCTTTTCTCGCATGTCCGTGCTCCCTACCGCGGGGACTCTCTGCTCCCAATCGATTGATAACACGTGGGTCGTTCCGCGCGGAGGGGCATCCTACGGAACGAGGCGGAGGCTGCGCAGACGCGGGGGCGGTTGATGGTGGGTCGAGCGTCGCGATACGACTCAGCATCGAGCGGGGACGCGTTGCGGTAGACGATCATCGCCACGCAACCAGAAGCCATGAACGCCAGAGCGACATGAAATAGGTGACTGTCCCTATTTATCCTATTTGTCTATTTATCCCCTATTTATCCTTATCAACACCCACCCTATCAACACCTGCACCGAAATGACGTGAACTGAATTCAGAAAGCTGGGGCAGCAGCAACGGCACGGGTTGCGTTTGCCTGGCGCGGTTTAAGGATGCACCGCCCATGGCACGCTTTCGATCGCCTGCTGACGCATGCATCCCTTACGCAGTCGATTTACATAATGAGCGTTAAAGCCACACAAAGCCAGGATGAGCAGTTCTAAATATGAGAGACAGAGCTCCCAAGCCTCGACCCTCGCCGGGAAATCAGCAGCCGATATTCGGTCTCTTTTCTTTTCGCTGCCATGCATGACAGCGTTCCTGATCTCGGTGACCGCCTGAGGTCCATCCATCCAGTTCAAAGCGGCAGCTACCGCCTTTAAGGCGGCCAACTGCGTTAACCCGGTGGGAATCCGGAAGTGCGTCAGCAGTAACCTGATCTTGTCGGCGGCAGAGATTTTGCTGAATCCATCCTCGCTCAATATCCCTTTGTCTCTGACCAGTATTGTCCAAGCCAGCATCTCCAATGCAGCCTGCACGAGGCATAAACCACTCTCGATGTTGATATCGCGCGCATTGGCTTCCAAATACCAGGTGATCGCTGTCTTGAGTACAGTGTTCCACGATGGGTTTAGGAAGAGCGCAGCGAAGCCATCAAAACATCTCGCAAGGTCTTCAGGATTGTCTTCGTTGAACCACGTTTCGGCGTAGTAGTACGGCAGAACCTTTCCGTTCACCCACCTTTCCCAAATGCGAGCTCGGTCCCCGTTGAATCCGACGGCAAATAGCGGTGAGGTGTGCAATCCACGAGCGAATGACAGGAAGAATGACAGAGAATCCAGTATGAGCTCGGCATCGGCTGGCGCAAAAGGACTTCCGTCTTCACGGGTAATGCTCCCGACTGCCGATATCGCGTACCCGCCGGATTCCTTGAACTGCTTGCGGGTCGCGTCCGGCAGTATATCATCAATGTTTATGACCCATCCGCGATAACATAGTGAAACACGGCCGTTCCACCACCGCATGCATTCCGTATCTCGAATGCCTTGACCGTTCCACTTGGATAAATTGGGTACGTGGAAAACAACACAGTGAAGGTCGCCTGAGGAGAAAATACGCAGCGCATCGAAGCGCCCTGCCCAGCGGGAATACGGTCCGATACCTCCTGTGAGTGACTGATTGCTAATGTCGCATTGAAGAATACATCCATCCGGAAGTTTCAGCGTCGCCTCACCCAGCTCGACAGCAGTGACGATCGCCGGCGTTTCCGCCTCAAATCGTATTCCAGTTCTCGGGAACCAGCGGAAGAACACTTTCCCTTCGACCTGCACCTCGGTTGTGGATTGGCGAAGAACCATTGGACCTCGATAGAACACTACTGGGTCGTTTGGCGCCGCGGTGACATAGACGGGCTCGGTTGCCACTGGTACGTCGGAGGGGATCATCTCTCTTCCCTCTCACGCGCTCGCGTGCCGGAGCGCCCGAGATTGAGCCGGAGCAGATTCGCAAGAACGCGCTCGTCAATCTCGCGGCGGCGGGCGGCGAGGAGGTGATTTTCGGGGAGCGGCTGGCCGGCGCCGGTTTCGGTCCACACTTCGGCCCAATCCTCCGACCACTCGCCTTGCGGATCGACGGCGGCGTAGGCGGCCAGCACGGCGCGGTCGAGCTGCTCGTGCGCGATGCGCAGCCACGTCGGGCGTTCGTTGTACAGGTTGGTGAGCGTGCGCTTTTTGAGCCGGGCATCCTGGGCGGCGGCGGCCATGATGGCCGATTGCCGAATCAGCGGCCGGGCGTCGGCGGGAACGTCGGCGAAAGCATCCTCCGCGTCAATCTTCGCGGCGATGGGCTCGATCCACTCCGGCGGGTTCAGCCAGCGCTCGCGCTGCTCGTTGAGCGCCTTGGCGGCCTCGGCGATGCGCCGGTAGATCGGATCACGCTCGGGCTCCTTGCCCGGCGGCCACGGCAGCGGGAACGTCTCGAAGCAGGTGGTCGGCGTGTAACGAAAACCGGACTCAGCCTCCCGGAGCTGCGAGCCAAGACTTCTTGCCCACAGTTCATGGATTGAACTGTGCAAAACGCCAAAGAGGTAGTCGTCAGAGCGGACGAATACGATGAGTTGATGGTCTGGCAGGGTTCGACCATCCACGAAGACGAACAGCCGGTGCTTCGTCAGATTGGGAGTTGCGAGGAAGCGGGACGTGGGCAGCGCTGCCCGCATCGCCGGACGCGGTTCGACATGAATCCACCATCGATCGGCATAAGCCTTGCGCCGGTTCTGCACGCGCTCAGGCCTGACGCGCTCCTCAACAATCTTGAATGGATGCTCGAACCCTGAGGCGTCTGCGCGAGGCATGTCACAGCCAAAGTCGATGATCCAGACCGCGCGCGGGCGGCGCGTGCAGTCGAGTCCATTCACCCAAGGTCGCAGCACGGCGATATTCGAACGCGAGTTGGGGTTGGGCTGCGCGAGTGCGTACCGAGCTTCTTCCCAGGTTATGTCGAACGCTCCACCCTTCGTATCGCCCATGAACGCAATGCGGCCGTTCTCCTTCACAGGGCGCGCTCGGGTCGCATCCGTTCCTGAGGTGAGGTTCGGGTTAATCTCGGATACCGGCCTGCCGTCGAGTTCACGGTGCGTTTCGATTCCGTTGTCGAACGCGACCATCGATACCTGAACCGCCGCTCCGTCGAGAATCCACTCGCGGTCGGACCACGCCATAAAGACATTGCCGGACTCTTTAATACGCTCCAGCACGGTTCGGTTGTCGCCACCGCGTATCCCCTGCGTGGCGAGCAGCCCTGCCCGCGTTATGGCCCGTCTTTCGATGGCGCGCCTCCCGAGCTCAAACCAGTAGCAGCACAGATCGCAGGTTTTCGGTAGATCAAACGCGCTGAACATGGCGCGGACGTAAGAGTCCGGCAAACCATTCTCGCGAAACAGCTTCGAGCCAAGAAACGGCGGGTTCCCAATGATGAAATCTGCCTCGGGCCAGCTTGCCGGGCCGGTGCAGGTCGCCCCGTCAGATTGCATCGGTACGGGCTGGCCGTCTTTCTCCCACGCGAGGATCGCGTCGCGGCATTCGACGGTCGTGAGCGGCGCGAGGATCGGATCGCGCGGCGGCAGGAAACCGTTGTCGCGCATCCATTGCAAGTAGCCGATCCAGATAACGACCTGAGCCAGATCGGCAGCGTAGGGGTTGATGTCGATGCCGTGAAGCTGCGTCGGGCGCACGCGCGGGAACAGGCCGATGCCGATGTCCGGCCGGGCGGCGAAGGTGATGACTTCCTTTTCCAATTCCAGTAGTTGCTGGATGGCGACGTAGAGGAAGTTGCCCGAGCCGCACGCCGAGTCGAGGATGCGAACGGTCGCGAGGCGATCGAGAAAACCCTCGATGGCTTTGGCGATGGCCGTTTCGGCCTTGCGCTTGGCGTCCTTCGTCCCGGACTGGTTGCGTCGCGCGATGAGTTCTTCGACCTGGGCTTTGACGGCGGCCCATTCGCGGCGGAGCGGGGCCATCACCACCGGCTCGACGATCAGCATGATGTCGTCGCGGCTGGTGAAGTGCGCGCCGATCTGTGCCCGCTTGCCCGGATCGAGAGAGCGCACGAACAGCGTGCCGAAGATGGCCGGCTCGACGGCCCCCCAATCCTGCTCGGCGGCTTTGAGCATCGTGTCGATGTCATCGCCGGTCAGTTCGAGCGCGGGCTCGTCGTCGAACAGCCCGCCGTTGAACCAGGCGATCTCGTCGGCCCCGAAGTCGCCGCCGGTCTTCATCGCGGCAAACAGTTGCGTGAGCAGCGGCGTGAGGCGCTGGGGCTCGCGCTTGCCGCGTTCCAATGATTTCTTAAACACGCCGGCCGGGAGCAACCGCACGTCCTCGGCGAACAGGCAGAACATGCACTTCATCAGGAAGTGGGCGGCGGCGTGGGGTTCGTGCCCGCGCGCGTGCAGACCCTGGGCGATGCGGCCGATCTGCTCGGCGACCTCCCTGGTCACGTGCTCGGTGGTGAGCTGCGGCCGGAACGATTCGGGGTTGGTGAAAACCCGACGGAGCTTGTCGAGATTCTCCGGCTCGGCCAGATCGGCCAGCGCGATCGCGTGCACCTGCTTGGCTGTGCCGGTGAAGTTGGTGTGAATTTCCGTGCGGACGATGTCGCTGACGATCAGCAGCGGCGGGTTCTCCAGCGCTTCGCGGTATTGCAGGAGTTGCCGGTACGCCTCGCTCAGGTCCCGGTACTTGCCCTTGCGCTTGTACTCCCACCCGAACTTGCCGCGCCACCATGCGTCCGCGAAACCGGCATCGCCGCGTGAGCCGCGGGAAGCGCTGCCGGTGACCGCGACGCCTTTCTCGAACGTGTACTCCGCGCCGGTGGCGTCGTGCTCGGCGGGCGTGGGCTGGCCCAGCATCCGGCACAGGTCGATGAAGTGTTCCTGACTGGCGGCGCGTTCGGGCAGATTGACGCGGGACCACTTGGCGACGAACTGTTGCGGGGTGAGCTGATCGGGCATGGCGGGCATTATCAGTCAGCAGGAAAGCATTGTCATCCCGTGGCGGGAGCTGAAATGATCCTTTCCTCGGTCTGCCGGGGTTTCTCAGCGTGAAGAGGAGACGCAAACGCCTGGACGTGCGGCGGACCCAATCGTCATCGCCCCACGGCTGGCCGCGATTCATGCCGGTCCGAAGAGCGTCGAGGATTCTCTCCTCAACTGCGAAGCGCTCCGCGCGAAGCCAAAGCGGCGTCGCGGCCGCCGCACTCCACAAAGGCGAAGGCAAAGCGGCGTCGTTCCGATGGACATCGGGACCGCACTCCACAAAGGCAGGCTTAACCCTCTTGATCAAAACGAACGTAAACCCCGCCGTCGCGCACCTGCACCGGATACGTCCGCACGCGGGCGACGCTGCCCTGGGCCGAGCGGCCGGTGCACACGGAGAATTTCCACCCGTGCCACGGGCACTTGACGACGCCGTTCTTCACCACGCCGGCCGACAAGTTGCCGCTCGCGTGAGGGCACGAATTGTCGATCACGTATACGCCGGGCGGCTTCGACAGGTGGAAGACGGCCAGTTCCCTCCCGGCGATTTCGACAAACACACCCTCATCAAGCGGGCATCGATCGAGCGCGACGATGCGGACGAATCCATCGTCATCCAGATTGGAATCAGATGAAGGATCCACGGCCATCTCAATCCCATGCGAGATCGACCACTGCGAAGGAGAAAAAGGGGTCAGGTACCTTTTGTACGAAGCAGCCGTAGGTCCCGTCTGCCGGACGGGACAGGTCCCGCCCGGCAGGCGGGACCTACTGGTTCCGGCAAAAGGAACCCGACCCCTTTTTCTCCCGCCCCCAGCAACTCGTTGTCGATGGTTTCGAACACCGCAGACGAGAAGGAGTAAGATGAAGATTAGGATTAGGAAGAGGATTAAGATTAGGAGCAAGAGCAGGAGAAGGAGCGTTCCTGCTCTTAATCTTAATCCCGCTCTTCATCCTGTTCCCAGGTTCTCTTAATCCTTATCTTCATCTCGCTCCGCCGATTGCCCCCGACAGGCTCATATCCGGGAACGCCTCTTTCTCCATCTCCTGCGGCAGAATGATCGTCGGCTTGACCAGCACCAGGATGATCTGCTCGTCCTTGACCCGCGAGCGATTGGTGAACGCCCGCTTGAGGATTGGCACCTTGCTGAGGATGGGGACGCCGGCTTCGGTTTCGGTTTCACCGGACAGTTTCAGGCCGCCCAGCAGCACGGTGCCTTTGTCGGGTACGCGGACCGCCGTCCGAATCCGCGTCTCGTCGGTACGCGATAACTGGACGAGACCGAGCGCGCTATTCACGCTGTCCGTGGTGAAGACCTGCACGTTCGGGGTCAGTTGAAGCGTCACGTACTTGCGATCGGCAGATACGGTGGGCGTCACCTGGAGAGTCCGCCCGGAGAAGCCGAACCCGATGGTCGGATTCTGCCCGATGGCCGCCTGGCCGCCGACGCCGCTGCCGCCGGCCGGCAGGAAACCGGGCTGGAAGATGAAGCTCTGTGTGGTGCCGACGAGGATGTAGGCTCCCCGGTTGTTAAAGCATACCAGCCGAGGCGCCTCGACACTCGAGCTGCGCACGTCCAACTGCGTCGCCCGCATCAGGAAGTCCAGTTGTATGTTGTCCAGGAAGCTGCCGAAGATCTGCATGCCCGGCGTCGAGTTGGCGCGCGAGACGATATCAGCGCTGCCCGGCACGATCGTCGACCGGGGTTGAGCCAGGTCCAGTGAGTTGTTGAGGATGGGTATGGGCGTGGTATGTCGGCTGAAGTAATTGGCGGGTTGGCCCGGCGGCACCAGCGCGACGTTCGAATACGGCTGGTCGAGACCCGTCTGCGGCAAAGGCACACCCAGGCCCGGAGTTGCCGGCGTGAAACCGAGGCTGCCGAACCGCCGCGGCTGGAGCAACGACGCGCCGGTCACGGGATCGCGGGCCCGCGTTCCGCCGATCAGCGCGTTGTCCAGGCCGGCGTTCCCGTTGTTCAGAATCACATCCAGATCCACCCCGATCTCTTCCAGGAAGTTGTTGGTCATGGTGATGAATCGGGCTTCGATTTCCACCTGAATGTCCGCGGTTTCGCGGAGCTGCCGAAAGAGTTCGACCAGTTCGCGGTGGACGGACGCGGTATGTCGGACGATGAGCCGGTCGTTCCAGATCTGAAGTGAGCCGGTGGTGCCCTCGGGCTCCCATGTGCCGGGTGCGACGAGGCTCTTGATCAGGTCTTCCAGTTCCTGGGTTCGGGCCTTGCGGTCCTCCTCGCTGGAATCGTCGTCATCGTCGCCGCCCTGTCCACCGCCACCGCCGCCGCCACCGCCGATGCCCCCGCCACCGCCTCCGCCCAGACCACCACCACCACCCAACCCTCCGCCGCCCAGACCACCGCCTCCTCCCAGACCTCCGCCGCCGCCCAGACCACCGCCGCCGCCGATCCCAATACCTCCACCTCCCCCTCCAATCCCACCGCCCAAAGAGTTGCTCGGGGCCTTGAAACTGCGGATCTGTACCAGCAGATCCTGCACGTCATAGACGCGAGGAAACGCATTCTCCGGCCGGTTCAGCTCTTCCTGCGTCGAAATCCGCACGATGCCTTCCAGGACGCTGTAGCCCAGAGACGCACCGGCTGCCCCGCCGACGTTGTCCAGCAGCAGCTTGAGCGATGTTTCCAGCTTCACGTTGTGCAGATTGATGCCTTGCGTATCCGTCGTCTTGTCGACGCCGACCGTGCTCAGCGCGTTCCAGTTCACGTCGATCGAAATCTTCCCCACGTTGCGCAAGAATTCGAGCACCTCTTCCAGCGTCGTGCCCTCGGGGAAGACGATCTCCGGTATGACGGTGGTGAGTTGTTGACGGGCCAGGCGGTCCTCTTCCTTTTCGCCGCTGAGGCCGAAACCAAACGGATCACGCTGCGCGATGACCCGCCATTCATCCTCGTTGGGGTAGGCGACGATCTGCCCATCAGCGCCGATCACCTCGGGGGTGCGAGCCATTTCCGACTCCAACATGCCCTGCTGGAACTTGCCCGTGAGGTCCTTTGCGTTCAGCTTCTGTTTCTGGATCAGGTGCACCTCTTCGAGGGCTTCCAGCATATACTTGGCCTGATCATAGGTCGGGTCGATGGTCAGAATTTCGCGCAGGACATCCGCGGCCTTCTGGTACTGCCGCTCCTTGCGCAGTTGCGCGGCCTGGTCGGCCAACTGGGCGATGCGTTCATCGCGTTCCTTCTGATCGAGTTCCTGCCGTTTTCGATCGATGGCGATCGCCTGTCGCCGCTGATCGGCGGCCTGCACCTCGGCTGTTTCCTTCTGCTCGGATTCGATGTATCGGTCGAGCGATTCCATCAGACCGGCGAGTAAGGTATAGCGATCGGGCGGCTGCGCATCCCGGCGGGCGGCCTCCAGCAACTGCCGCGTCACCGCCAGCCGCTGCCGGGCCTCATCGAAACGCTTCCCGTTCACCAGTGAACGGATTTCATTCTCATTCTCCCGGACCCTCTGCTCGGTGCGCTGCCATCGGGCCAGGCGACGCTGTTCGACCTGATTTATGATGTTCGGTTGTCCCTCGACGGCCCGATGCTCGCGAACGAGTTGCAGGCCGCTGAGCGCTCCCGGGTGATTGGGAGAGAGCTGTAGCGCCTCCTGGAACCGCTTCTCGGCAATGTCATATTGGCCCCGTGAAACGGCATCATCACCGGCCGCGATGAGCCGCCCCGCTTCCACCCGGTTTCTCTCGGCCCGCGCACCGCTCAGGTCGGCAGGCCGCGACGCCACCGGCGCAACGGCCGGTCGGGTCGCCACCGGCCGAACAGCGACGACCGGCGGACGAGGAGAAGGCATCGGCGGGACCGCCAGCGCTGGAGCCGTAGCTGTTCGGGGCGGGGCCGCGGGCCTGGTTGTCGGTTGAAGCTGCTGCTCCAGTTCGCGCTGCTTGGCGATGAGTGCCAGACCCTTGCGGGCCCGCTGCTTCTGTTCCGCCGTCGCATATTGATTACTCTGCACCGCGCGGTACAGCTTCTCGGCGCCCGACCCATCGTTGGCATCGAACACCTTGTCCGCGTCCTCGAGGTTCTGCCGCGCCTTGGCCGACTGGTTGATCGCCGTGCCGACCTCCTCAACCAGCTCGTCGCGCCGCCCCTTCTGCTTGTCGTCCAACTGCTCGCGGTTGATCTCGAGCAGCGCTTTCCTGGCCTGGTCGTACTGCCCCTGCTGGAACAGTTCCGCCGCCCGGTCCAGTTGTTCGGCCGGCGTGGCGGCCAGGGCCGGCATCATCAGCCCCGCGGTCACGACAGCGGTCAACAACCCGCGCATTAAGTGCCTACGCATGTTCACGGTAAGCCTCCTCGGAAAACCGCTCGCGGAGGCGAGCTGGCAGGTACTGGTAGGGTCCGCTCTGCGGACCACTTCGTCTTCAGGTCCGCAGAGCGGACCCTACACGTCTTTTATTTCTTCCTTTGCGAATGCCCGTACCGCGCCCGCTAGTCAAAGCAGTCGGTCATTCGCGTGAGTTCCCACGTCACCGGTTGATCGATCGCGCCACGATCTTCCCGTTCCTCTCCGCAAGGCTGTGAAATCTTACCGCAGGTCCGCCCGGCTGCCAACTGGCGAAAACATAACTTCCTGCCGGAGGGGTACTTGAGCCGCAGGCTCCCCGCGGACCCGTCTGGCGGCTTCGCGACTCGGCCACGCTCCCCTCTACTCTCTGCCGCTGCGAAATTCCGACTCCCGACCGAGGCCCGGCCGGGGGCCGCCCCGCACGGGTACCGGTTGATTAAAATTCTCCCGTGTCGGCTGATGCACCGGCCCTAGTCCCGCCAGCTTCTCCCGCCTCTGATCCTCTTCTTTTTTCTCTTTCTCGAAAGCCTGCTTCTTGATGCGATCCTCTTCCACGAGTCTTTCCTCGACTTCTCCCCGCGCGTTCACCAGGGTGACCACGGCGGTCTCTTTGTCCTTGTACGGTCGATGGAAGTCGATATCGACGACCATGCTGTCATAGGTGATGGCCGACTTGCCTGAGCCGTACGCAATCGGTTGTCCAATGGACACTTCGGCGGAACCGGGCTTCTTCCAGACCCCATTGCTCCATTCCATCAAGACCAGCTTGGCGCTGTTCTTCTCGGGTTGGGCCGTGGTGAAAAAGAGCTGCTTGGCGGGCTTGGCCATTTGCGGATCCGACCATGCCGACCACTCGCCGGTCAGCAGGACCTTGCCGGCGTCTTCCGGCTTCTTTAAATAAGTCGGCAAACAGGCGTATTGATTGAGAGCCAGAATCCGAACCCGGTACCGATACGTCTTGCCCGGCGTGATACTGATATCGTTGATCCAGGCCAGATCGATGTCCGGGCCGATGTTCAACTGCGTCTGGGCCGCTCGTCTCTGTTCCTTCGCGGCCAGCGCCGCCTTGGTCTCATCTACATCCGTTTGGATCGCGTCCAGGTTCTCTTCAGCCTTTTTCTTCTGCGCAGCGGGCGTGTTGGGGTCATTGATCAGCAACTTGAGTTTTTCTTCGGCCTTGATGAATTCCTTCTCCTTGACGGCCGCTTCGACATCCTTCAGAGCGGCGAGGGCATCGGTGAGCGCTTTCTTCTCCTCGGCATCTTTTGCGGCATTGGCGCCTGGATTCGCCGTCGGTTTGGCGGCGGGTCGGGCGCCGCCGGCAGGCTGATTCCGGCCGGCCGGCTGATTCCGGCCGGCGGGCGCCCGGTGCGGAGGAGGCGGGGCTTGCGGCTGTACCCGCGGCGCCGGGTGCTTCTCGGTCGGCTCCTCCTCGGGGAACTGGATAAACTCCGACAAGTCGAGGTCGGCGATCTCCGGTAATTTCTTCGGAATGCCGCGGCTCCACTCCCACGGGTCGCTCTTGAGAAAGCTCTGAAACTCGGCGCGCAGAACGTCCGACTGCTTCTCGACGCGGCGGCGATAATCCTCCACATAAGCGAAATGTTCCTGAAGGACCTGATACTCCCCATCCTGCTGCTCGAATGTCAGTGTGGGCCGGCCGTTGATGACCACCGGCGTATATGGCTCGACGACCTCGGACGGACCCCATTCGCCGCCGGGGAGTTGCTCCTGCCGCTCGGCGTCCAGTTGAACCACCGTCAAAGACAGGCGGCTGGGGCTGTAGCCCGCGGTTACAAACCGCTCCCGCTGGGTCTTGCGCTCGATCGCCGTCAGGACCGTGACCCAGAAGACGTCCGCCGTGGGGACTATCGCAGGTGCGCCCTGGGCCGGTGCGGTTTGCCCGACTGTGACAGCCACCGGTGCGGGCAGTTCGCCGGTCGAGCGACCAGTGCTGAGCACGGGCTTGCTCGGCGGCAGAATCTGAGCCAGCTCAAGCTTGTCACTTCCGTCTATTTTATCTATTTGTGGCAGGGCAGGACTGGGCGGCACGAAAACGACCGGAAGCTCTTTCGGCAGGTCATTACCTTTGCCTGGATCCAATACCAAAACCGGCTTGACCGGAACCTCGTCCACACCCGGCTCGCCCGGCTTGGCGTTTTTCATTTTCGTGACCATCGCGTCGGCCTCAACCTTGAAGCTCTTGTAAAAATCCTTTGGACCGACCAGTTGGCCGGCCACCTGCACTTTGTTCGGCGTGTCGATCAGGTACAGGGCGGAAATCGCCAGCAGCACCGCCCCGCAGGCGCCGATCACAAATTTCTCGAGATGCCGCTCGACAAACGTAACGTTCTGTTTGGCCATGATCGTGCTCCTGCGACCGCCGCCGCCTCCTGCAACGCCGCCGATGGCGCCTGACTACGTGCCGTCCTCCCTGCCGCCGCCTCTACCGCTAGGTGAACGGCTCGGCACCGCTCCGGGACGCGCTCCCGGAGAGCCGCCGTAACCCGGCCCCTGCTGCGATTGCCCGCCGGCGCGTCCTTCTTTGATGGCGAGGGCGACCGTCTCCGGCATCCACTTGGCGTATTTATTGCGGAGGAAACAGCCCTCATATTCCAGCCGGACCTGGATGACCGGGGCGGATCCATAGACGAACCCGGTCAGTTCCGTCACCGGAGATACGCCTTCATACGTTACCAGCAATGGCGTGTAAAAACCTGCCTTGCAAATCTCATCGATGACCGCGGGCAGCTTCTGGGCCTCCACCACCAGGTTGAGCGCGAACTGGATCACGTCCACTTTCCCGGCGCTGCCCCGTTGCGTGAACACCGACGCCGCATCGCCGGGCGGCGGCCCGGTGCCCGTCGCGGTGCTGCCGGCGCTGAGGCCCCGCGCCGCGCCGCCGCCGGGAGCCGTCTTATCAGGCACGTACCCCCCGATCCAGATGTTGATCAGGCGCTTGACCGGCAGGTGGGCAACCCACTTGTCCTTTTCCGGCAATTGTTCGGCCGCGCGATTGTTCAACTGGGCCAGCGCTCCCAGCACATCTTCCTGGATCCACAAAGACATCTGTGCATACCACAGGTCTTCCACCGCCGGCAGACTGGACGTTTCCGTGATCGCCGACCGCGGGTCCAGACTGGTCAGAGTTCCATAGCAGTAAACGCTCCGGGCCCGCTGCATGCTCGCCCGCACCACGGGGTCTTCACGGAGGCGCTCTTCGGGGGTCATCTCCTTGAGCGCCTGCGGAGTCGGTCGCACAAAGCGTCTCGCCGCCGGGGCGGCTCCGCCGGGAGGAGGTTTCCTGCCTGGGGCACCGGGCTGATCCGCCCCCAGTACCTTTTGAGTCTCTTCCCTGGCCTTCTTGTCGGCCAGCCTCTCGGCTTCGAGGTCGATGTCCGCCTTTGAAGGCTGGTCCATGGCTCGCAACGTGGTCAGGAGCTGCTGCTGCTTCTCCTTGTATTTGTTCTTGAACTGGTAAGGGGCGGGCTTGGTCGAATCGATCTTCGGGAAGACGTCGGTTACCAGCGGCTGGTGGTTGCCGGTGGCTTCCAGCTCCTTCAGCATTTTTTCGAGCCGGGCCTTGTTGGTCTCCACTTTGTTTTGCTCGTGCTGGATGACCGCCCCGTTGACCGCCTGGATGCCGCCCAGCGTGGCTATCACCGACTGGTCCCGCTTCATGTCGGCGGCCACGTGCGGCAACACCATGCCGAGCACGAGTAACACCACCGCCACCAGGGCCAGTGAGGAGGTAATGACCACGTTCAGGTGCGATTTAATCCACTGCATGACTCTGGCTCCGCGGGTTTTTTACGGTTTATCCGTACCGTGTTCCGCCGTTGAACCCGGCTGTGGCTGCACCGCCGGCTTTTCACCCAGCACCGCCACGAACATGATCTCGAACGCCGTATCGTTAATGGCTTCGCCCGTGACCGGGTCCTTATCGGCGAGGCTGCCCACACCGCCGGCGCTCATGTCCGCTCCAGTTTCGCGAGCCGGGACCGCGGGCCTTCGCAAGCCTCCGCCACCGCCACCGCCGGTGATCCCCGCGCCGGTCTTCCACTCTTTGACCGTATCCCACCAGAGCGGCGGTTCCAGCTTATCGAGATAAATGCCCGGCGCTGAAGCCTTTCGCAGATTGGCCATCAAGGTTTTGTTGACGAAAATGATTCCGTCGCTGGTGGTCTGCGCATAAGGCGTACGCGCCCGAATGGTGATGACGAAACCGCGCAGCTTGGGCGCTCCCGCCGCCGCCGCATCAACACCCGCACCGCCGCCGGTTCGCCCGCCTCGCTGCTTCATGCTTTGGAAGACCGGCATCACGTCCTCGGAATACACCGCGTCGTATTTCTCGATGAAGATCTGCTCGCGCTTGCCGCGTTCGTACTTCCCGGGGTCCGACTGGATCAACTTCTTGTATTCTTCCGGCCCGGCCCGCATCGCCTCGTTCAACTTCTCGTCGCCCTTGGGCAGCGCGCCGTGGATCAGATGCAGAATACGCGGCCACACCAGCTTGTAAGACTGGAGCTTGGACAGCTCGTCCGTCTCGTTAATCTGCTCCTGGTTCTTGCTTTGTGCTTCCGAGAGCACCTGACTGAGTTGCTGGCCGGCATCGGCAACGGCCTGCGCGTATTGCTTGGCCGCCAGGTTTTGCGGCGGGCCGCTGGCCACAATGGCCAGTGCCGCTTTCGCATCGCTGATCGATGCGCTCGGCCCGGTGGTCGCTGCTTCAACCACCTTTGCGTCCATCATGTTGCGGAACCACACCAGACTCGTCGACAGCATCAGGCAGGCGGCCGCTCCGTAGAACCACGGCGTCTTCTTCCGCCATACGACCTGCTTGGCGATCTCCGGCGGGAGGAGATTGCTAGTGATCTGCGCCTTACCCAGGCCCTGGATGGCCAGGCCGTACGCCACGCCATAACTCAGGAGTTGATCGATCAACTGCGGCGCGTTGGCCGCCTCGCTGGCCGAAAGCTTGTTGAACGTCGTCGGACGCTGGACGTCCATGCCCAGATTCTGCTGGACGAACTTGAGCATGCCCGGCAGCTTGAACGCGTTGCCCATCGCCAGCAGCTTGTCGAGTTTGACGCCGCGGCGCGACGAGGTGAAGAACCCGATCGAGCGCTGCACCTCCGCGACGAGATCCGCGAACACCGGCCGCATCGCCTGGAAGATCTGCCGGGCGTATTTGCTGCTGGCCGCCGTCCGCTTGAGCTTCTCCGCCCGATTGAACGAGAGTTTGAACGTCTTGAGCAGCGCTTCGGTGAAATTGTTCCCGCCGATCGGAATGTTGCGCGTCCACAGGCTGTCGCCGTCCACCACGATCAGGTCGGTGTTCTGCGCGCCGATATCCAGGATCGTGATCGGCTCCTTGCCCACGATGCCATCGTACCGCAGCGCGTTGTACAGCGCCAGCGGCGCCGACTGGACCAGCGCCGGCTCTAGGTTGAGGCTGGACAAAAACTGCAAGTGGCTGCGGAGCAGCTCCCGCCGCATCGCGAAGATGCCCACCTGCGTCTCGGTGGCGGCCGCATCATCGAACGTCTGGTAGTCCCAGATGACCTCTTCCATGTCGAACGGGATCTGCTGCTGGGCCTCGTACTTGACGATCTCGGGGATCTTTTTCTTGTTGACCGGCGGCAGCTTGGTGAAGCGGGCGAGCGTGTGCTGGCCCGGCACCGCCACTACCAACGTCTCTTTGGTGAGGTCGTGATCCGCCGTGAACTTCTTCATGGCTTCGGCGATCAGCGCCGTCCGGTCGGCGTCCGGTTGCGAGAGAATCTTGGGATGTTCGTAGTAGAAATGATCGACGGCTTCGACCTTGTCGCCGGCCACCCGCAGGCGAATCGCCTTCAGAGCTGATTGGCCGAGATCGATTCCCCAAACCGGTTTACCAGTCGCCATAGGTTCCTCCCGGGCTCACCTATTTAATACGATCAGTTGTTCAGCATGGTGTGCCACTGCGCTCAGGCAGTGCTCCGCTGGAGAGTTCGCATAATATCCCCACTTGCATGTTGCCGGGAGCGCATCATCATCCGATCACTCCAACGATCATCAGGAAGTCAGGCTTCCACATTCGGCTCTAATCCGCCCGGCCTTCGTATGGGGGAAAAACGGTGTGGACCTCATCGGGCTGGCACAACAGACGGGCGTCAGTCTTCGCTCGCCGCGGCGTAGCACGGTTGCCGCAGGTGTAACCGGCGAGGTAGCCCGTCTATCGTAAAGTATTGAGGCGGCCCGGCACCTTGTCAAGCGGTGGTGAATAAAGAAGTCGAACCCGTGTCCGTGACGCTTCCGGCGGTATAATCGAAATGGCTAAAGTGTAAGCTGAGGGCTGGTCCGCCCTCCCTACCTTGCTCGCCGCCCCCGGTCATGCCGGTTGGTGAACCAGGGCCTCATTATCACACGGGGCGATCTTCGATTGCGGCGCCCCAGTGCGGCCCGGCCAGTTCAGCAGGCGCCGCGTGGCGAAAAAATCCGAAACGATGCTCCGCAGTTGGGTTTGAATCTTCTCCGGCTTCATCCGGGCATTCACGGTGGGAAAATGGAACTCCTCAGCCAATCGGTTGTACTCGCGGATCAACTGCGTCTGGTAGCACTTGAAGCTGTCGTAGGGGTCGTCGCCCATGGCCAGATCCATGCCGGATTCGAAGTAGTCGATCGCGCCGCGGGCGATCACCCGGTGGATCAGCGTCGCGATGTCGATTTTGAGGTAGAGCACCAGGTGCGGGATGGGTGCAAACCCGTACAGGTCGCGGACCCATTGCGGATCGACGCCGCGCACCAGGTCGCGGGCGAACGCGGTGAACACATACCGATCGGCCAGCACGACGAACCCGCTGCGCAGCGCCGGCAGAATCTCCTTCTCCAGCCGGTCGGCGAAATCGGCGGCATACAGCAGCGCGTACGTGAAGCGGTTCAGCTTCCGGCCCTGTTTGGCCTGGGTGATGGCGCGGCCGATCAGCGGGCTGCGCGTCCAGCCCGTCTCCACCACGCCATAACCCTGAACCTCCAGCCATTCCCGCAGCATGGTGATCTGCGTGGTCCGGCCGACCCCGTCCGTCCCCTCGATGGAGAGCAGCACGCCGGGGTAATCCCCCTTGGCCAAATACGGCAGTCCCTGTCCCAAACATTGCAGTTGGCTCATGCGATCCTCGGCTTCTTCGAATATTGTACCAGTTGTTCTTCCACCACGTTGCGGACCCGCCGCTGCTGCTCGGATATGCTCGCGGTGGCGTCCAGCACGTCGAATTGGAACTCCCCGGCCATGCGGTCGTATTCGTCCAACACCCGCCCCTGAAAAATGCGGAAGCTCTCCACCGGGTCGGGATGCAGATTGAGGTCCATGCCGGCCTCGAAATCCTTCAACACCCGCCGGGTCATGGTGATCCGCCGCAGCGCCTCGTCGATCGGCACGCGGAAGTAGAACGCGATGTCCGGCTTGGGCGCGAAGCTGTACACCTTGCGCACCCACTGCGGGTCGCACCCGCGGACGCTGTCGCGGGCGAACGCGGTGTAGACGTATCGATCCGCCAGCACGATCATGCCCGCCTTGAGCGGCGGGAGAATATTGCTCACCAGACGGTGGGCGAAATCCGTCGCGTGCAGCAGGCTGAAAGTGGTCGGCGTCAGGCTGCGGTTCTTTTTGCCTTTTTTAGTCGTCTTCTTGATCATGTCCGCCGAGTTCCACTCGGTAAAGAAAACGTGGAACCCCCGCGACAGCAGCCAGCGTTCGAGCAGCCGGATCTGCGTGCTCTTGCCCGATCCGTCGATCCCTTCGACGATGAACAGCCGCCCGGGGTAGGTGTGCGGTTGCAAGAGGTTGTCAGTCAAGCCTTGCACGTCAAGCCTCCGGAAAAGAATTGCGAATCGCGGATTGCGAATTGCGCATTATGTCGTGTCCTGCAATCCGCAGTCCGCGATCCGCTCGCCAGGCGCAATATATCAATTTGAAATCCCAAATCCACAATCCGCAATTCGCAATCATGTCGCGTCACTCCCGGCCGGAATCAGGTGGATCGGCCGGCCGAACTCGCGATCGAAAAACGCCGTCTGCCGGCGGGCGGTCCACAGCTCCAGCTCCGCGTCCTTGTCCGTGTGCACGTACAGATCGACACGGTCGCGGCGGATACGGGCGGCGAGCGAGTCGATCACCGCATAATGGGTGCGGTCCAGCGCGTTGGCCAGGCGAAGCAACGCAACCAGCTTCCGCACCGCCGGCCGATGCGGCTTGGCCAGGTTCTGATAGCTGTAGTGCGATTTCCTGGGCCGGCTCTTGCGGTGGTAGCGGGCGATGTTGGCGATGATCTCAATCTCCTGCTCGGTAAAACCCTGCAAGCCGCCGTTTCGGATCAGGTAGTACGAATGCTTGTGATGGTTCTCGTGGCTGATCAGGTAACCGATGTCGTGCAACAGACAGGCGTGCCGCAGCAGCTCCCGGTAATACCCGTCCAGTCCGTGCAGTTCTTGAAGCTGGTCGTAGAGTTGCAAGGTGAGCCGGGAAACCTGCTCGGTATGGTCCTGCCGGTAACCGCACCGCTCGGCAAGCTGAATCACGCTGCGTGTCCGCGGGTCCGGCCACGTTGCCCGGGCCAGCAGCACCGCACGGTTCCGCGAGATGTGATCCAGGATCACGCCCTCCCGCAGAGCCATGTCGCAATACCGCATCTCGGCGATGTCCAGCGACCGCATCAGGCTGAGCGTCAGGGTCGCCGCCGGCAGCACGCTGTCCACGCGGTGGGCGTCCATGCCGGGAAGTTTCATCCGTTGCGCTAAGGGCATTTCGGCCAGATCGGCGGTCAGTGATTTCAATTGCTCTCGCTGGATCAGCAGCTCGTTGAATGACTCGATCTCGGTGGCCCCATCGTGATAGGAGCAAATAGTCGCCAGGTTTTGCACCGTGCCCGACGTGGCGATGCACTGTGCGAACCGCCGGCTTCCCACGCGGGCCACCAGCGGGGCGAGCTGTTCGTCGATGTGCCGGCGGAGGGCTTTCAACTCGCTGGATACCGGCGGGTCGCTATGGATGAACAGCTCCGACAGACGCGACGCGCCCAGCTTGACGCTGCTGAGCAGGGACGGTCGCTCGGCATTGCCCACGATCAGCTCGACGCTCCCGCCGCCGACGTCCACGATCAGATTGTCCCGATCGCCGAGATTGACGGCATTACGGACGGCCAGATAGATCAGCCGCGCCTCTTGCTCCGCACTGACCAGGTGCAGCGGCAGGTTCAACTCCTCGCGGACGCGCCGCACGAAGTCCCCGCCGTTGCGGGCCTCGCGCACCGCACTGGTGGCCACCGCCTTCAGCCGGGTGATCCCCTTGAGCTGGGCCATCTTGGTGAAGCGCTTGAGCGCCGCCAATCCCTGGTTCATCGCCCGCATCGTCAGCATGTGCCGGGCGAACCCCCCTTTGCCTATCTGCACCATTTCCTTGTCCCGGCCGAGGATGCGAAAATCGCCTTCGGGCGAAATCTCCGCCATGACCAGGTGGATGCTGTTCGTGCCCACGTCGATCGCTCCGAACTTCACTGGCGGCGGCTTTCGCACTACGCTCGCCCGCCGCTCGGCCGCGTTTTGATGCAGGGTCCCTACCCACTCGTCAGATCGCGCGGACGGCAATTCGTGCTCGCTCGCCTGGTCGTCAGGGGCGACTCGACTGGGCGAAGCGGTACTCGCGGGCGTAGCATGGCGTTCGAGATCGACGGTGACCGGTGTGAGTTCAGTGGGAGGCGGCGAACGCATGGTCCTCATCTCCCACATCTGAATGAGGCGGCTCGCCGGGGCGCGGCCCCTGGGCGTAGCACGGTTCGCCCGCGGCGATCCGTTCGGCGGCCGCCTGCAAACGCGGCCAGCTTTCGACGATTTGGCGGCGGTCTTCTTCCGCGGCTTCCAGGCAAGTGGCCGCATACGCGAACAGCCTTCCCGACCAGGCCGTCTGCATCGCCAGATTCTCGGTCCGGCGTGCGATTCGGCTCACCCGGCTCGCGGCCGCAAGCCGGTCGTTCCAGTGCCCGAGCATGTCCTGCATCGAAGCCAGCTCCTGTATCAACTCGTCGTCAGGCCGATCTTGCAACCGGTACAACAGTTCGGCCGCATACCGGAAGCGTTTCAGGCGGATTCGTGTGACGTGCAGGTCGGTGGATTCCGCACCGCGCGGGTCGCTCGCCAGCAGCTCTGCCAGCCGGCGGTCGACGATCCCCCCCAATCGCTGCGCGACCGACGCCACTTTTTCCGAGTTGATTCTGGCCCACTCGGTGCTCAATTTTTGAATTTTCTGGACGAGTCGATCCGCCTTGATCTTTCGGCATCGGGCGGCGGCCTTGTCCAGGTCGCGAGACCGGCGGCTGGTCAGCGTGATTTCCAATTGAGTCAGGTCGCCTCCCGACAGCGGACCGCTGCCCGGTTGCGCGAGCGAAGCCTGAAACACGTCCAGATCGCGCACCCGCCGAAAAGTCTTGCGAACTTTCTTCAGTGTTTTCTGTACGGTTTCGGCATCCGCGGCCAGCGGTGTCTTGTTCATCAGTTTGAGGAATTCGTGCAGGCGGCGGGAGGCGACGCGAACATCGTGAACGGCTTCGACATCGCCCGTCGCCAAGGCGCGCTCCAAGTTGACCTTGAAGCGTGCGCGTTGTTTGCGCGCGTACGCCAAGACTTCATTGATCGGAGACATGGTTTGTGCGCCTCGCTACAGACGGTACCATTGTAAAGCGGAACGACACCGCGTTCCAACTAAAATCGATATTAAGAAATGGTTAAGCGCAGAGGGGCTGATTGCATGGTCACTTGAGGCGGCGGATCTGGCCGGGAGTCAGCAGCCACAGCAACTGCCCACGGGCGGGCGGTTCGAGGTCACCCATCTCGATGCACGCGACGCCGCCTTTCTTAAAACTGACAGAACCTGATCTTACGCCCGATAACAGATAGGTGGCCAATTCGCCGAGATATGGCTCATGGCCCACCAGGGCGATGGCAGGCAGGTTTTGATGCTCCTTCAGCAGGCTGATGAGATTGTCGAAACTCCCCCCCGGTTCCAACGCCGGCTCCTCCCGAATCGCAGTGGATAACGCGAATGGTTCGGCCAGCAGCTCGGCCGTCTGACGGGCTCTCGTCAGCGGGCTGGTCCATATCTGGGCCAGTTGGACACCTAACCGCTGGAGGGACCGAGCGATACGCCGCATTTTCTTGATCCCATCCCTGGTCAGCGGACGCCCGGCGTCGTTGACCGCCCCCAGGGCTTCGTGCGGAACGGCGATTGCGTGACGAACCAGATAGAGAAGCACGCGTAGCGATCTCCACAATGTGGCCGGCGGGCTTGCCCGCCGAGCGGCACGAAAGCGTGCCCGATGAATTCATCAACGATGTTTAAGGAGGGGACTGAAACGCCTTTTCCCCTACCGCACCAACTCAAAGGTCTTCTACAAGCGTCTCCAAGGTAAGTCAAGCCAAAGGGCATGGGACGCTGACACGGGGTCTGGCAATTCTTTCGGGCAACGCTAATCCATGCGCGGTTTATGGACTGCGCCGCCATCGGCGGCGCTTTGGCTTTGCGGCGCGGAAGAAGGGAAGGAATGCATGAAACAATCGTACCCGTTTTCTCGCTCAATAAATTCTTCCTGAAACCTTTTCCAATCCGGACCTTCCGGATCGGACCCGGACCGGACGGCGGCTGGACGCATGGGCCTGGACCTGATATGGTGATGAGAACACGACTCATAACATAGGTGCCCATGCCAGGCTACGTCATACAGGTCACCGAGGAAGCCAAGAATGACCTATCGTATTATGCCGCTTCGGAGCGAAAGAGCATCGCTGCCGCGATTCGTTCGCAGCTTACCCACTACCCACTGGTGGAAACGCGGAACCGTAAACCTCTGCGTGAGAATCCCGTGGCATCGTGGGAACTGCGCAGCGAGAAACATCGCATCTTCTATGAGGTCGATGAGGCGATTCGAACGGTGACCATCGTTGCGGTCGGCCACAAAGTCCACAACGTCCTGCTGATCCGTGGAAAACAGGTGCAGCTATGAAAGTGATCGATCTGGAGAACGAAAAACTCGATGTGCTCGACCTGATCGATCTGGCCCGGCAGGAGCCGGTGTTGCTGTTGACGGCGGATGGACGGGAATTCATGTTTTCGCAAGCCGATGACTTCGACCAGGAAGTTGCGGCCTTGAGGGCCAGTCGGGCCTTTCAACAATTCTTGGTGGAGCGGTCGGCAAGCAAGAATCGGATTCCACTGGAGGAGATCGAGCGCGGAATTGAGCAGGAGCTGGCGGATCAAGGACAAGCAGGCTGATCTCCTGGCGTTCCGCACTCTGGGGTTCCCCGTTTCGTCCTCTCCCCGGCAACCTGACACGTTATCCGATCTCCGACTCCTTTTCAGGTCCAGATACGAAATTAATAGGTGACTGTCCCTGGTTTACCCCTGGTTTACCACCCTGGTTTACCCGAAGGTGACATTAACGCACGCGGTACAATCGTGACCCCAGGTCCAGAGGACCTGGGCCACCCTTCTGAGTCCGCCGATTGTGTCACGGACCCCCGCCATTCTTGAGTGATAGAGGATCGACCATCAGCAGAGGATTGAACCGACATGCAATTTGAAGAGATCGTGAAACAGGCCCGCAAGCTCGCGCGGCAGTATTGTATCACGGACGGTAAAGACTTCCGCCTCAAGGACGTCGATCCCGGCGACACCGCCTGGCTGAAGGCGGAGGACAAGCCGCAGGCCCAGGAGACGCTACAGGCCGGGGTCCAGGCGCTGGTCAAGCTACAGGATTTACTCTATGCACAAGATCGCTGGGCGCTGCTGGTCATCCTTCAGGGAATGGATGCGGCCGGCAAGGACGGCGTCATCAAGCACGTGATGTCCGGCGTCAATCCGCAGGGTTGCCACATCGTGTCGTTCAAGGTGCCGTCGGCCGAGGAGCTGGACCACGATTACCTCTGGCGGTGCAGCAAGGCCCTGCCGGAGCGCGGCCGCATCGGCATCTTCAACCGCTCCTATTACGAGGAGTGTTTGGTGGTGCGCGTGCACTCCGAATTACTCGACAAGGAGAAACTCCCCCGCGAGCTGATCACGAAGAAGTTATGGGAAGACCGCTTCCGGGACATCCGCGGCTTCGAGCGCTACCTGAGCAACAATGGCGTGGTGATCCGCAAGTTCTTCCTGCACGTGTCGCGCGAGGAACAGAAACGGCGCTTCCTCGAACGCATCGACAAGCCTGAGAAGAACTGGAAGTTTTCGCTGGGCGACGTTCACGAGCGCCGATCCTGGAAGGATTACATGGACGCCTACGAGGACGCGATCCGGGAAACCGCCACAGAGGACTCGCCCTGGTACGTGGTGCCGGCGGACAACAAGTGGTTC
>CAYLLT010000074.1:0-30883 GCA_964384465.1 uncultured Planctomycetales bacterium
TCGATCTTGGCCAGGTCGAGCAGGTCGTTGATGATGTCCAGCAGCATCCGGCCGCTGCTCAGGATGTTGTCGGCATAGCGGGCGGACCGGGCGGAGTCGATCGTGCCGTTGCCCTGCAAGCTGTCGCGCAGCAGGTCGGCAAAGCCGATGATCGACGTGAGCGGCGTCCGCAGCTCGTGGCTGACGTTGGCCAGGAATTCGCTCTTGATGCGATTCGACTCGAACAGCGACACGTTGGTCTCGGCCAGTTCTCCCAGCCGCGTGTCCAGCGAGCGGTTGATCATCTCCAGCTCCAGCCGCGAGCGCTCGAGGCGGCTGAGCATGTCGTTGAAGGCGTCGGACAGCTCCTCGAATTCGTCCGCCGTATCGATGGTCGAGCGCGCGGTGAGATCGCCGCCGGTGACGCGTTCGGCGAGACGGCGCAGCTCGCGCACCGGCGCGAGGATCAGCTTCTGCGTAATCAGATAGAAAACGAGGATGGCGAGGAACCCCGCCAACAGCCCGGCCAGCACGATCACCACCCGCACCACCAGCAGCGTGTCCGTGCTCCCGAGCGGCAGTTTCATCTCGATGATGCCGATGAGCGGCCGCCGCGCGGAAGCCCGCTCTTCACCCCTCACCGCCAGAATGTAACGGTAAATGGTCGGCTGGCCCGGTTCATGCGCGGTCTCCCAGGTCTCGTTGGGCTCCTCATCGCCCCGCATCTTGTTGATGGAGGCCCGCTGAAAACGATCGAGCTGCGGCGGGACCGGCTCCGCCGACCGGTACAGGCGGCCGATCAAAACCTGGCCGCGAAATACCGCGCGGTCCTGAACCGTCTCCGGAAGGACCTCCCACAGCAACCCGGGCAGTTGCAGTTCCAGCGGCAAGGGCACGTATCGCGTGATCAGGCGCATCGATCGCCGCACGGTCCTGATCGGCCCCTGAACCCGCTCCAGCACTCTCTGGTCGAAGTTCAACGTCGCCTTTGGCGGCGAGAGCAGGATCAACCGCGGCTTCTCCTCCGGCAAATCGAGTAAACCGGCGTTCTTCTTCCACCACAGGTCGAGCAGCAACTGCTGATGCTGCCAGTCGCTGCTGCCGGAATCGATGCGGGCATGGGCCAGCACCGCCAAGTGCCGGGCCCGCTGAACATTGAGCGTGTGGACCATCGTGCCCATGGCATACCACGGCACAAACAACGCCGCCGCGATGATCAGGGCCACCGCCAGTCCGAAGAGCAGCCGGCACTTGGCCGCCAGGGAGACATGAAACCAGCCGGAGAGGGCCATGCCGCATATTGTACCCGCTGCTTGCGGAGTACGGCGAGCAGCGCAACTCCGCCATGCTCGTCCCCGCTACAGGTCGCCCCGTCGGTCATTTCGCGATACACTGGCCGGCATGTCCAGACTTCGTTTGGTCATGGCGGGCGGGATGTTCCTGCTGGTCGGCGGCGCCGTCGGGAGCACGGTCGGATACGGCGCCTATTACCGCGGCGATGCGTACCGGCGCAGCGTCGAGACTCGTTTGGCCACTTTTTTCGGCCTGCCGTTCGAGGTGAGCGGGATCCAGCCGCACAGCTTCACGGCCCGGCAACTGAACGACGTCACGATGTGGCTGCCGGACCGGCGCGACCAGCTATTCCACTGCGCCCGCGCGATCTGGGACACGGCCGGCGCGGACGGCGTCTCCGGGACCGCCGTGCACATATACGATTCGACGGTGACGGTCGGTTCTTCCGCCTGGCAGCGGGAAGATTACAAGAACGTGCTGCGGGCCAGCCTGGCCCATAACTTCCGGCAGGCGAACATCGCGCAGGTATTGTTCCATCGGGCCGCGCTCCGCTGGCCGCGGCCGGATTTTGTGCTCCGCTCCGATGATGTCGAGGGCACCGTCGTTTTCGAGCCGGACGGGAGCGGCCAGGCCAAGTTCGTCTCGTATTCACTCAACGGTCAACACACCTCCGCGCCGATCCAGATCTTCGCCCGGCTCGATCCGCATCACACCGAGTTCCTGCCCGAGGTGACGCTGGCCGTTCCTCAGTTGCCGTTGACGATACTCGGGCTTGGGCAGATGTTGCAGTCGCCGGTCACGCAGGGTTCGTTCGCCGGAAACATCGTGCTGCGTCAGACCGCCGGCGGCGACTCGATCGCATTCAAGGGGACCGCCCACGACGTCCGGCTGGAAGAACTCACCCAGCGTCTGGAAGGCGGGCCGGTTGCGGCGGTGGTCAATTTATCCATCGACGACGCCCTCATTCGCGAGCGCCGGCTCGAGCGGATCGAATTCAACGGCGAGGTGCGACAGGTTCACGTTGACTCGCTGCTCTCGCGGTTCGGTCTGCCGCAAATTGGCGGCCAATTGCAGCTCTCGGTCTATGGCGGCCGTGTCGCCGATCGGGAAATCGAGCAGCTCAGGATGTCCGGCGAATGGACGGGCGGATCGCTGGATAAACTCGCACAGGCGTACTTCGGCAGGGGCGGCATCCAGGGCCAACTGCGCGTGCGGCTGAACTCGCTGATCGTTGAAAATAATCAGGTGGTCAGCGGAAACATCGACATCATCGCCGAACCCCCCGCTCAGCGCGCGGGGACGATCGAACGCTCGCTGCTCATCGAGGCCTTTCAGCGGCAATGGGGGCTTTCGTTGCCGGAGAAGCTGCTGCCCGTCAACGTCGAGTTCGTGCAACTGGGCGTCAAGCTGCTCATCGATCACCAGCGGGTGCGCGTGCTCAGTGCTCAAGGCCCGGCCGGCCCCGCCGTCATCACCGCCCGCATCCTGGGCCAGAACGTTCCGCTGCTGGGCAACATGGACCAGACGTTCGATGTCGATCCGGTTCTCCAGCGTGCCCGCGCACGGGTGGAGCAGTTCAAGGGCGTACTGAAGCGGCAGTTCACGCCGCGCTCGACGAGCGCCCCTGCGCCCGGTTAAATCAAGAATCATTTTTCATGGAGCAGTTGACGTATGGCAAAGCAGCAAGTCGGATTGATCGGCCTGGCCGTCATGGGCGAGAACCTGGCCCTCAACATCGAGAGCCGCGGTTATTCCATCGCCGTGTTCAATCGAACGTATGAAAAGACGGAGAAGCTGCTCAACGGGCGTGCGAAAGGAAAGCAGTTTATCGGCGCCCGCACGCTGGAGGAATTCGTGCATGCGCTGGAGACGCCGCGGCGGATCGTCCTCATGGTCAAGGCCGGCCAGCCGGTGGACGAGCTCATTCACCAGCTTGTGCCCATGCAGGCCAAGGGCGACCTGCTCATCGACGGGGGCAACAGCCATTTCGAGGATACCATCCGCAGGAGTAAGGAGCTGGAGGCAAGGGGTATTCTGTTCATCGGCACCGGCGTGTCCGGCGGCGAGGAAGGCGCGCTGCGCGGCCCGAGCATCATGCCCGGCGGCCAGCGGCAGGCATACGAACTGATCGCCCCCGTGCTGACCGCGATTGCGGCGAAGGTGGACGGGCAGCCCTGCTGCACCTACATCGGTCCCGACGGCGCGGGCCACTACGTCAAGATGGTGCACAACGGCATCGAGTACGGCGACATGCAGCTCATCGCCGAAGCGTACTCGATCCTGCACAGCGCGCTGGAACTCACCGCCGCCGAGCTGCACCAGGTGTTCAAGGAGTGGAACGCCGGCGACCTCAACAGTTTCCTGATCGAAATCACCACCAACATCTTCAAGCGGATCGACGGGGAAACCGGCCGGCCGCTGGTCGAGATGGTGCTGGACAAGGCCGGGCAGAAGGGCACGGGCAAATGGACGACGGTTTCCGCACTCGACCTGGGCGTCGCCGCTCAGACCATGGCCGAGGCCGTCTTCGCCCGCTGCATGTCCGCGATGAAAGACGAGCGTGTGGTGGCCAGTAAAATCCTGACCGGCCCGTCGGCACGTTACCGCGGCGACAAGACCGGTTTCATTTCCGCGATCCGCGACGCGCTGTATGCATCGAAGATCTGCTCGTACGCGCAGGGGTTTCAATTGATGCGGGCGGCCAGCCAGGAACGCAAGTGGTCGCTCAACTTCGGCGAGATCGCCATGATCTGGCGCGGCGGGTGCATCATCCGCGCCCATTTCCTGAACCGCATCAAGGATGCGTACGACCGCAACCCGAATCTGGCCAACCTGCTGCTGGACCCGTACTTCAAGGATATCATCGATCGTTCGCAGGCCAACTGGCGCAAGGTGGTGGCGACAGCGGCGGAACTGGGCATTCCCGTACCGGCGTTCGGATCGGCATTGTCGTATTACGACAGCTATCGCCGCGAGCGGCTGCCGGCCAACCTGATCCAGGCCCAGCGCGATTACTTCGGCGCGCACACGTACGAGCGGGTGGACAAGCCCGGTACCTTCCACAGCGAATGGGCGTAGTCGATGCCTGTAGACCACGAGCTGACATTTTGCAGCGACGCCGCCGGCTGGATGAACCAGGAGTTGGAGGCAAGGCCGGAACTGGCGTTCGGCGGAGTAAAAATCGAGCAATCCACGCGCGGTTCGCGCCAGCGTCGCGACCTCTCCATATACGATCGTTCCGGAAAAATCGCCATCACCGGTGAGGTCAAGCTGCCCTACATGCCCGACGGCGGCTCGCCTTACAACGACTCGGTGGTTGACGACGCATTCAACAAGGCCGCCCGCGCGGGGGCCCGCTTCTTTGTCACCTGGAATGTGAACCGACTCGTCTTGTGGCGGACGGATGATGAGGGCAAGCCTCTCTTTGAGCGGCATATCTATGACGACGCCTTCGTTCAAGTTCGTGACCCTGCCGACCTGGTAAACCCGAGCGTCCAGCAGGTTATTCGTCGCGGACTGATTCGCTTCCTTGAACGTGCCAGTGATGCTTTCACCGGCCGGCTTCCTCTAGCCAAGCGGCCGCTGGATGAGTTCTTTATCACCGTGTTAGAGGCTGCTTTGGAACGGCCAATCGCAACCATTCAGGCGGCGATATCCCGCCGGTATGTCCAAGGTGGCCACTTCAGGCTCAAGATGGACTCCTGGATGCGAGATACGCAGGGATGGCAACTCTCGGATGACGAGTTGGTGCAGCGAGATAACCTCGAGCGCGCGGCCAAGTTCGCCTGTTATGTGCTGGTGAACAAAGTCGTGTTCTACAAGGCACTGCGAAAGCGTTTTACCAGCCTGCCGAATATCAGAGTTCCCGGAAGGATGGAATCCGCCGGCCAACTCCACGTAGCGATGAACGGTTTTTTTCTCAGAGCGATGAAAGCGACTCGCGATTATGAAACCGTATTTGAGGGAGATTTCGGCGATACGCTCCCCTTCCTAACCGATAACGCGGTTCCCGCCTGGCGGGAACTGCTCGAATCCATTGACCGATTTGACTTCACCCAGATCAACTACGATGTCATCGGGCCGATCTTCGAGCGGTTGATTAGTCCCGAGGAGCGGCACCGCTACGGCCAACACTACACGAAAGCTGAGATCGTGGACCTGATCGAGGCGTTTTGCATTCGTAAACCGGATGCTGTCGTGATCGATCCAGCCTGTGGCGGCGGGACCTTTTTGGTCAGGGCTTACAACAGAAAAAAGAATTTGGCCCAGCGAGAAGGTGGCGAGCTGACCCATGAAGAGCTTCTCAACCAATTGTATGGGATCGATATTTCAGCCTACGCAACTCACCTGACCACGATGAATTTGGCCACGCGGGACCTCATCGATGAACAGAACTATCCGCTGGTCGCACAGAGCGATTTTTTTGATGTCGAACCCGGGCGAGCCATCCTGCATGTCCCTCTGGCGCGCGGCTCGCGCGAAAGGCAACTGCGTCCCATCCTGATTCAGTCCGCGGACGCCGTGGTTGGAAACCCCCCCTACGTGCGCCAGGAGGAGATCAGTAAACCCCCCACCGCTTCCGCCAAAGGGAAAGGCAAGGTCGCCGCCCGGTCTTTAACGCAAATCAAGATTGAAGCGACGAAATACAAACAACGACTCATGGAATTGGCCCGCCGCGCCTGGCCGGACATTCAGCTTTCCGGGCGAAGCGATTTGCACGTGTACTTTTGGCCGCACGCCACCACCCTGCTCAAACCGGATGGTCACTACGGTTTTCTCACCAGCAGCGGCTGGCTGGACGTGGAATACGGTTTTCGTTTACAGGAATTCCTATTACACCACTATGCCATCCTGGCGATCTTTGAATCGCAGGTTGAACCGTGGTTCACCGGTGCGCGGGTGACCACGTGCGCGACGATCCTTCGCCGGGAAACCAATGCCCGCCGGCGCGATGAGAATCTGGTCCGCTTCGTACAACTGCGCTCCCCGCTCTCGACCATTTTCCCCTCGAACGCCACCGAGGAGCAACGACAGCGCGCCGCTGAAGCGCTCCGCGATCGCATCGAAGAAACGCGCTCAAACCGCAGCGATCCGCACTGGCGCGTCCGGGTCGTGAAGCAAAGTGAGCTTTACCAGCTTGGCAGCAAGATAGCAGGCCACACCGCAGAGAGAGAGGAGGAAGGGGAGGAAGCGCTGCCTAATGGCGGTGGGACAAACACGAGAACCTATTTCGGCAGCAAATGGGGAGTTTACCTGCGGGCGCCCGATCTTTATTTCGAACTTCTGGATCGATTTGGGCAGAGGATGGTTCCGCTCGGAGAGATCGCCGAGGTCCGATTTGGCGTGAAAACCGGCTGCGACAAGTTTTTCTTCGTCAGAGATGTCACCGAACGATGCCTCGCAGACACGCCGAACCCGCGCGAATTTCGCGCCAAGTATGGCGTTCAACCATTTCAGACGGATAAGCTTCGGGTAGTCCAATCGGGCGACCAATCGTTGCACCTACTCGAGGCGCGGTTTCTTGAACCCGAAATTCATTCATTGATGGAGATCTCACGACCCGTCATCAATGAGCTTGAATTGGATCGGCGCATTTTTCTGTGCAATTTGAGCAAGGCGCAATTACGCGGGACATATGCGTACAAATACATCGGATATGGCGAGCGGGAAGACTACCACAAGACCGTGACTGTAGAAGCCAGATCCGAGCAAAAGAATTGGTATGATCTGACAGATGGCATTCGTCCGCAAATCATACTGCCCAAGATTCAGCAGTACAGGCATATCGTCCCCTTAAACCCGTCGGAACGGATGTGCAATTCGAGCTTGTTAGCCATACGGACAAAACAGAATCCTTTCGTGTTGGCTGGGATACTGAACTCAACTTTGATTGGACTGTTCAAGTGGTTCTACGGGAGACAACTGGGGAACGAGGCGAATCTCCAGATTGATGTTTATGCAGCAAAATCTCTCTTGGTCCCCGATCTGAGATCAATCGAGGACAAGGTGAAACACCGAATAGAATCTGCGATGCGGCAACTGGCACAACGTCCCTCTGGGGATCTCGACGAAGAGATCGAACGAAATGATCGCATAGAATTGGATGACGCCGTTCTCGAAGCATTAGGCGAGAATTCCGCACAAGAGCGACAAGCGATCCTGAATTCGCTCTATCGAGAGACTACTTCATTCTACAAGGCCATGAAGGAGAAAGAACTGTTGGCAATGAAAAACCGAGCAGCTACTGCCCGCGGCAGCAGACTCTCGGCGGCTCAGATTGCCGACGAGGTGTGGAAATCACTCGATCCCAGCCTGGTCCGGCGGCTGCCGGAGGATTTCATCGCGCCCCGGGAACGGGTGGAGACGATTAACCTGACGGATGGCAAGTGCCGCGTGCTCTCCAGCCCCCTGTTGGGCCGGGCCGGGCTTCAAATCGATCAAACGCACATCGAATTGGGAGATGAACAACGGGCCCAGTTGGCCAAGGTCATCTGTGATGCAGGCCGACGTGGGCCGGTCCCGATTCCACTGGACCCCCATGTCTGCGCCCAGATCGTGGAACAATATCAGCAGTATCACGACCAGGTTTCGGCCGAGTTCGTTCATCTGGTTGCTCAGAAAACTGCCGACGACAAGATGCAGGCCAAGGTCATCACCATCCTTCAACACAAACTGGTCAATGGCCGCGTCGAGGCCAATATTGAGCCGGGATGATCAAATCGAGTCGCGACCGTCTTCGATTTACGCCGACCGGCGTCGCAGCGGCCGGAACAGCACAAGGCCCGTCAATCCCAGGAGTAAGGTGCTCGGTTCGGGGACCGGCACTCCGTTGATGAAGCTGTCGCTCTTTCCGTCCTGCCCGATGAATTGAACGTAAAGGCCGATCCGAAGCCCGCCTTCGTCGCTTCCCTGGCCCAGTGCGGCGAGCGTATCGGCGAAGGTCTTGCCCGGTTGGAGATCGAACGTGACCGCGACCCATTCCGAAGCTGAATTCACTCCATTGGCAACGAGGGGAAGATCGGAATCGGCGGACAATCCGGGAGTCGTGACGAAGGGTTTTCCCGGCGCCTTGTTGCCGTCGATCAGGTTCAGTGGCGACGCGGGATAGTTAAATATCACCCCCGACGAACCGCTGAGCGCGGAGATGCCCTGCAATGGCCCCTCGGCGAAGTAAATGTCCGTTATGGAAGATCGTATGCCCACCTGGTTGGTGAACGTGAAGGCCACCTTGCCAGCGCCGGCGTCGGTCACATCCACGGACAACTGCGAGGCGACATCCTGCGCGCTGTCGCTCGATATGCGCTCAAAGCCAAATGTGTCGGCCTGTACGATATGCGCTGCCATCCCCAGCAGCGACGCCGCTGCGAAGCATACTCTCACCCTCATTGGCGGACTCTCCCTCGAAAGAGTTGTGAACGTCGATCCGATGCCTTTTGTTCAGGAAAGTGCTGCCGTGTTGATATCCTCCCAACTCCTCAGACAACAGTTCTTAGCGCGAATGACATCGACAGTCAATCAGAATGATGGCCCGTTTCGGATTCGAACGGACAGCCAGGCCCGATAACTGAAAACGCGCAATAAAATCCAAAGAGAAGCATTTAGCAAGATGGGCAATCTGGGCAATGGGAGCAAGAAGCCGCCGCGTAAAAGACAAGGCGTCCACGATAGAAATACCCCAGTTTCTCAGTTAGGCGGCCCCTTCTCTCGCGGGGGTCGAAATCTGGCGGAGGTCTTCTTAGAATGCTGCTCGAATCTGTGCTGGATTGGAATCCCGCACACGGAAACGTGATCGTCAAGGATCATTTTCATGAGACCGGCAGGGATTACGGGACCCAATCGGAAAATGGAGGCGGCGTGAGTTGGCGAGTCAGGCTTCCCGCGGCGATTCTGCTCCTGCTCGGCGGTTCGACCCCGACAGCGAACGCGGCGGAGTTCGATTCTGCCCGGTTGGCCAAGGCCGATCAGGCCATCCTGGCGTCCATCGAGCAGGGCGAGATCCCCGGGGCGGTGCTGCTGGTCGGGCGGGGCAGCGACATCCTCTATCGGAAAGCTTATGGAAGTCGAGCCCTCCAGCCCGAGAAGGTGCCCATGACCACCGACACCATCTTCGATCTCGCGTCGATCTCGAAGGTGGTCGGCGCCGCCACTTCCCTCATGCTGCTCAGCGAGCGCGGGCAAATCAAATTCTCGGAGAAGGTGTCGCACTACATTCCGTCATTCGGCGTCAACGGCAAGAGCGATGTTACCATCGAGCAACTGCTGCTGCACCGCAGTGGGCTCATCGCCGATAACCCGCTGGAGGATTACGCGGGTGGCCCCGCTGAGGGACTCAAAACCGTGTACGCCCTGACGACCGCGTATCCGCCGGGCACCAAGTTCGTCTACTCCGACGTGGGCTACATCGTGCTGGGCGAGCTGGTGCGTGTGGTGAGCGGCCGGCCGCTGGACCGCTTCGCGCGCGAGGAAATCTTCGAGCCTCTGGGCATGAAGGAGACCGGCTATCTGCCGCCGGCTTCGTGGAAATTGCGATGTGCGCCGACCGAGCAGCGCGAGGGCCGATGGATGGTCGGCGAAGTGCACGACCCGCGGGCCTATCTCCTGGGCGGCGTGGCGGGTGACGCCGGTCTTTTCAGCACCGCCGACGATCTGGCCCGCTATTGTCAGATGATCCTGGCCGGCGGGACGCTCGACGGGAAGCGCATCATGTCGCCGGAGACCGTGGAGCAGATGACCACCGCGCGGTGCCTGCCGAATGGCGGCAAATGCCGCGGGTACGGGTGGGACATCGATACCGGATACGCCTCGCCGCGCGGCGAGCATGCGCCGAAGCGTAGAAACTTCGGGCACACCGGTTACACGGGGACATTATTCTGGCTGGACCCGACACATGATTGCTACATGATCCTGCTCACGAACTTCGTCCATCCGAAGGACCCAATAACCGGACATAAACCGATCGAGGCGCTGCGTCGAGCCGTGAGTTCCGCGGTGGCGGAAGCGATCCTGCCGCCCGGGAGCATTGCGCCGGCTGCTGATAAGGGACGCGGGTCTGTACTGTGCGGCATCGACGTGCTGAAACGCGACGGGTTAAAGTTGCTCGCCGGCAAACGCGTGGCGCTAATTACCAATCACACCGGCCGAGATGCCGACGGCAATCGGACCGTCGATCTGCTGGCCAAAGCTGCGAACGTCAAACTCGTGAAGCTCTTTTCGCCCGAACACGGCCTCTACGGCGCACTCGATGAGAAGGTCGACCACACGGTGGACAAGACCACGGGCCTGAAGGTCTACAGCCTCTACGGCGAGACCCGCCGCCCCACATCCGAGATGCTCGACGGCGTGGATACGCTGGTGTTCGACATTCAGGACATCGGCGCGCGGTTCTATACCTACCCCGCGACGATGGGCAACGCGATGGAGGAGGCAGCCAAGCGGAAGATTCAGATGGTGGTGCTGGATCGGCCCAACCCGATTACCGGCACGACCGTGGATGGGCCGCTCGCCGATGCGAACAAGCTGGGTTTTACCGCGTACATGCGCCTGCCCGTGGTGCATGGCATGACCGTCGGCGAGCTGGCTCGGATGTTTAATTCCGAGAACAAGATCGGATGCGATCTGCACGTGGTCGCGATGGAGGGTTGGAAGCGATCGATGTGGTGGGACGAGACCGGCCTGATGTGGATCAATCCATCGCCGAACATGCGCAACCTGACGCAGGCACTGCTGTATCCCGCCGTGTGCCTGCTGGAAGCCACGAATGTTTCGGTCGGCCGTGGCACCGATCAGCCGTTTGAAGTATTCGGCGCGGAATGGATCGACGGCCGTAAGCTCGCAGCCGCACTGAACGACGCCCGCCTGCCGGGGTTGCGGTTCGTGCCCATCGAGTTCACGCCCAACGCGCGGCAGTATTCCGGCAAGGCGTGCCAGGGCGTATATATCATTGTTACCGACCGCAACGCCGTCCAACCGGTCCGAAGCGGCCTGACCATGGCCTGGTGCCTCAACAAGCTGTTCGGCGAGAAATTCCAACTCGGTAAAGTCATTAACCTGCTGGCCAACGCCGACACACTGGCCGCCGTGCGAAAGACCGAAGATCCGGCCACATTGACGCAGATGTGGAAAGACAATCTGGACGAGTTCAAAAAAATGCGAGAAAAATACCTGATCTACAAGTAGCCGATAGCTTTTATTCGCAGTTCATTTCGTTTAAGATAGACCAAGCTGAAGCGAGAGCAAATGGAATGGTCAGCCGGCAAGACATTCAAGCAATCTGCGATCAGATCGTCGAGGCTTTTCGACCACAACAGGTGATCCTGTTCGGGTCATACACTTGCGGCACTCCGACACCTGACTCAGATGTAGATTTGCTGGTGATCATGCCCTTCGAGGGCTCTCCCATTCATCAGGCTGCCCAGATCAGCCAACGTATCGACCATCACTTCCCACTCGATGTCCTGGTTCGCACGCCGGAGCAGATCCGCCAACGGATCGCGTTGGGGGACTTCTTCCTGCGCGAAATTGTTGAGAAAGGCCACATCCTGTATGACGCCGCTGGCACTGGAGTGGGTGCAGAAGGCTGAAGGGGATTTCCTCTCAGCCGAGTGGCTCATGGAAGGCCCCGCACAGACCTACGATGCGGTCGGATTTCATGCCCAGCAATGTGTTGAAAAGTATCTCAAGGCCCGACTTCAGGAAGCCGGCACCCCCTTCCCCAAGACGCACGATCTCGAACGGCTCCTGGAACTCGTGCTTCCTATCGAACCCTCGTGGGCAAGGTTTCGCAGCGATGCAGCGTTTCTGAGTCGATTCGCAGTGGAAACCCGCTACCCTGGAATCTTCGCGATATCAACTGATGCAGAAGATGCCATGCGGATGTGCACGACGATCCGAGAAGCCATTCGCCAGAGCTTAGGCCTGCCGGCTTGAAACGCAGGCGAAAGGAATTTGGATTCGGCTGTGATCCCGAAGTTGACCAAACGCCCCGTCGTGATCGTCGTTCGCGACGGCTGGGGCCATAATCCTTATCCCGAATGGAACCACGCCAATGCCGTGCACCTCGCGCGGACGCCGGTGAACGATCGGCTGTTGGCCGAGTACCCGCACATGCAGATTCATACCTCGGGCGAGAATGTCGGTCTACCTGCCGGCGTGATGGGCAACAGCGAAGTCGGCCATCAGAACATCGGCGCCGGCCGCATCGTCGATCAGGAGATCATGCGGATCACGCGGACGGTCCGCGACGGGTCGTTCTTCACCAACCCGGTGCTGGTCGGTGCGTTCGAGCATGCCCGCCGCACGGGCGGTGCCGTTCATCTGCTCGGGTTGTTCTCCGACGGCCGCGTGCATAGCGACATGCAGCACGCCTTCGCCATTATCGAGTTGTGCAAACGGCTGAATTTTGACGGCTCGCGCTTTTTCGTGCACGCGATCACCGACGGCCGCGACACGCCGCCCAACAGCGGGTTCGGGTTTGTTCGGCAGGTCGAGAAGAAGCTTCAAGAAGTAGGCGTCGGCCGTATCGCCAGTGTCGTAGGCCGCTATTACGCGATGGATCGCGACAATCGCTGGGACCGCGTACAGAAAGCGTTTAACCTGCTCACGCGCGGCGAAGGTCAAACGGCACGCAGTGCGACGGAAGGTATTCAACGTTACTACGATAATCCTACAGAACCGAGTCGCGCGGGTGACGAGTTCATTGTTCCGACTGTCGTTCTTCCTTCCGAAATGAAGATTACTCAGGCACAACTGGTCAAATCGGGTGACGCGGTCATCTTTTTCAACTACCGCGGCGACCGCCCGCGCGAGATCAGCAAGGCTTTCATCCTGTCGGACGAAGATTGGAAAGGAGTTCCCAACGGCGGTTTCGATCGCGGCCGCAAGCTCGACGATCTGTACTTCGCCACCATGACCGCCTACGAGCAGGATCTGCCGGTGAAGGTGATCTTCCACAAGCCGCCGCCGATGGAAAACATCCTGGGTGCGTACGTCAGCCGGCTCGGCCTGCGGCAATTCCGCTGCGCCGAGACGGAGAAGTACCCGCACGTCACGTTCTTTTTCAACGACTACCGCGATGAGCCGTTCCCCGGCGAGGACCGCCGGATCGTCCCCTCGCCGCGCGATGTCACCACATACGATAAGAAGCCGGAGATGTCCGCGTTCGAGGTAACCGACGAGATGCTTCGCCGCATCGCCTCCGAGCAGTACGATCTGATGGTGCTCAACTATGCCAACGGCGACATGGTGGGCCACACCGGCTCGCTGCCCGCCGCCATCAAGGCCGTCGAAGCTGTCGATGCGTGCGTGGGCAAAGTCGTCGATGCCGTGCTCGCCCGCGGCGGCGCGCTGATCGTCACCGCCGACCACGGCAACTGCGAGCAGATGATCGACCCCGCCACCGGCGGCCCGCACACCGCGCACACCACGTACGACGTCGATTTGATCGTGGTGGACGAGCGGCTCAGGAACAGCGGCGTGAAGTTGCGCGAAAACGGCCGCCTCGCCGACATCGCCCCCACCGCTCTGGGCCTGATGGGTTTGCCGCAACCGGCAGAAATGACGGGGCAGCCTTTGTTGATCGTGAAAGTTTAGCAATAAATGTATACAATCGAATATGCTGAGGGTGTCGCCGGGGACTTGGACAGGCTCCGGGCGTTTGATCGGAAACGGATACTCGACCGCATCGAGGAAGAATTAACACACCAGCCACTACAGGAGACACGCAATAAAGAGATTATCGTCGGGTTGGTGCCGCCTTGGGAACATGAAGTGCCGGTCCGGGAACTGCGGGTGGGCGAGTACCGCGTCTACTATGACGTGAAGGAAAAATCGACAGAGGTCATGGTTCGTGCAATCCGCCGTAAGCCGCCGCACAAGACAACGCAGGAGAGTTTATGAAGACAGTCAATATCGAAAAAGCGACGTTAGACCGTTGCGTCAATGATGCACAATCCGAACGCGTTCTCCTGGTACGAGACGGCAATCCTGTCGCGCTCGTTGTGGGGATCGAAGGTCTCGATGAAGAGCAGGTTCAATTGGGCACGAGCGACAAGTTTTGGAAACTCATTGCCGAACGTCGCAAGGAAAAGACTCTGACTCGTGCTGCGCTGGAGCGGAAGATCAAGGGCCGATCTTCACGCAGCCGTCGCTGAAAGAATCGCGATCCGTCGTCGCTACTCCAATCGCCACGCCTGCATGACGCGCTCAGCTACGTTTTCGACCGAATCGTGTTCCAAAACATCGACCCACGAAATGCCGGGGATGCGGCGCATCCATGTCCGCTGATGTTTGGCGAGATGGCGCGAGTTAATCTTGATGCGCTCGACGGCTTGGTCAAGCGTCAACTCGCCGCCCAGGTGCGCGATGACCTCGGCGTAACCGACCGCCTGGGCGGCCTGCGGGCCGATGCCGGCGGGCTCGGCCAGCAGCGAGCGGACCTCGTCCACCAGCCCGGCGTCGATCATGCGCCTGACGCGGGCATTGATCCGATGGTTCTCCTCATCCTTCTCGCGCCGCAGGGCCACCAGCCGGCAGTCGTACGCGGACCGGCGGGCCGACCACTGCGTCTGCAACGCGCTGATGGGCACCTTGAGCAGGTGGTGTACCTCCAAAGCCCTCTCGATCCGCCGCAGATCGTTGGGATGAATCTTGGCCGCCGCCGCCGGGTCCACCGCGGTCAATTCCCCGTGCAGAGCAACACTTCCTTCCGTGCGGGCCCGCTCGCGCAACTGCCGCCGGAACTCTACATCCGCCGCCGGCCCCTCGAATACGCCGGCCGTCAGCCCCTGCACGTAGAGCATGGTCCCGCCGACCGCAATCACCGGCTTCCCGCGACTCGCAATGTCGCGAATCGCCGCGTCCGCCAGCTCCACATACCTGGCCAAACTGAATGATTCGCTCGGCTGCACCACATCGATCAGATGATGCGGCACCTCGCGCCGCACATCCGCCGACGGCTTGGCCGTCCCGATGTCCATCCGCCGGTAAATCTTCATCGAATCGACGGACAGGATCTCGCCGCCCATCCGCCGCGCCAGCTCCAACCCCACGCGGCCCTTGCCACCGGCCGTGCAGCCGATCAGGAAATGAACGCGGATTGGCATCATTCACTGTTTTCTATGTGCACACGAAGGGTATAGAGGAAAGTGCTCCCCGCAATTCGGGCAGCTCGTGCGATATCTCCAGAACATGCTCCCACATTTCGGGCAATAATGACGGCGCCGCGCAAGAATTCCCCACACCGTCGCATACAGGATGCACATCAGTACCCAAGCCAGGACGGCAAGCAACTTACCCCATCGCTCGTAAATGGAAAACGAGATCAGAAAGAAAGCGACAAAAAGCATCCATCCCCAAGCGACAATCCCTATCGAACGTAGCTCCAAGCGCATGGAATCTATAGCTCACGGCTGGATTCTAGTGCCAAGAGTTTCAAGGAACTTCGCCAGCCACGCCGGATGCGCCGGCCAGGCGGGGGCGGTAATCAAATTGCCGTCGGCGTGGGCGGCGTCCATTGCGACTTCTATATACTTGCCACATGCGGCAATAACTTCTGGCCCGACGGCCGGATACGCACTGCACGACTTACCCTTCAGCACACCCGCCGCAGCCAGCAATTGTGCAGCGTGACAGATCGCCGCGATCGGCTTGTTCGCGGCCGCGAAGTGCCGGACGATCTTGAGCACCTTTTCATCCAGCCGCAGATACTCCGGCGCCCGCCCGCCCGGCAGCACCAGCGCGTCGTATTCCTCCGCATTCACTGTCGCGAAGGTCGCGTTGAGCGTGAAGTTGTGCCCGCGTTTCTCGCTGTAGGTCTGGTCGCCCTCGAAATCGTGAATCGCCGTCCGCACCTGCTCGCCGCTGCGTTTGCCGGGGCAGACCGCGTGCACCGTATGCCCCACCATCTGAAGCGCCTGAAACGGCACCATCACCTCGTAATCTTCCACGTAATCGCCGACGATCATCAGAATCCGTTTGGCGCTCATGTCAGTCCCTCACGCCCCGTTAGCTGCCCTCAACAGCCACCGGTCGGACTCGAACCGACGACCTGCGGTTTACAAAACCGCTGCTCTGCCTACTGAGCTACGGTGGCAACCCTTTATTTACAATAACTTACAGATGCAGACGATAAACCGTCATGGAGACGACAACCTTGACGACAACCGGTCGACCCGCGATCATGGCTCAGCAGCGTGGTCAGCCGTTCAAAAAATGCTGTGAGATCCGTCGTCATGAGTCGATCCTCGCGAACCTTCAAAAAGGCCAAGAAGCCCTATCCCACCTTCCCGCTCACGGCGCACCCGAACGGACAATGGTGCAAGAAAATCCGCGGCCAAGTGCGCTTCTTCGGCGTGCAGGCCGACCCCGAGGCCGCACCGGTAAATTATAACCGCCAGGCAGCAGACTTGCATGAGGGGCGGGAGCCCCGTGCAAAGCGGCTGGATGACGTGCCAACCGTCAAAGACCTGGCCAACAAGTTCCTTGAATCCAAGCAGGCCAAGTGCAGGTCAGGTACTCTGAGCGCCCGGCCGTAGTAACCTCCCCATCGATCGCATCTGTTGACAAACCGCTGAAGGACGATTTCGACCGCGTCATCGACTGATAGTTCAAATTCCATGACATCCCCCTCTCACATAACTTATACACCGGGCTGCAGGCGAGCTCTTCGGAATTCTGAGGCACGCGGTCTGTATCCCTCAGGATCGTTCGCGGCCGCGTCCTAGGCGGCTCTCCAGATGCCTCTAGGAGGCGATTGCAGGCCGATGGCGAATTTTTAGCGCGGCCGATGGCTCTTTCAGATGGCCCATGTCGCCTGCGTGGCTGTTCGGGGCCGAGATGACCCGGCAGAGGCAAACGTCATATCGACGACCCGGCAGGTCCCGATGCCGAGCGCGCGAGGAGGTTCTGTGTGTATAGTGGTTAATGGAGTTTGTAAGAGTATTAAGTGAGCGTATTAGAGCTATTACCTAATATTGCTATTTAATCAAAAGAGCATCGCCCAGATTGACCACACCGTTGCCCGTCGTATCGCCGAACAGGCTGCGTATCTCAAGAGGGTTCTGGCCGGCAACTGGCTCACCATCGAGATCAACAATGCCAAGAGCGGCAGCGCTACACCGGCGCCAGAGGTGGTGCCAATAAGAGTGGCAGGAACGTCTTCTAATTCAACTGGTCCGTAAGTACCTGGATAGTATAGAGTTAGCATCCAAGGCGATCGTTTTCTTTCGTGCAGAATCTGGTAGGGATTACCGATGTGCTATAATGGCTGACACGAAGATTGGATCTCACTGTATGTTCGCACTGCGCGTTAGTTTGATCGCCTTTCTGATGACTAGCCTTGTCGGGCAGAGAGCGCTGTTGCCCTGCTGCAGCGCGGCCGATATGCCCGATACTGCCTCCGTTGGTCGTACCGAACAGAAGCGGTCGTGCGGATGCTGCCATGCGGAGCGCACTCCGGCTAAATCTTCCGATTCGTCCTCCGATCGTAAGGACGTTCCGAAGAATCCGATGTCCCAAGGTTGCACGGGATGCAGCTTGTCTTGCTGCATGAAAGTTGTCACCTCATGTGGGACGCAAATCGACGCTGGAACTTCTGCAGCCGTCGAAAGACTGCAAGGTACGTCTGACGACGTGCCCTCATGCATTTCGATGCGGGGCATCCTTCGCCCTCCGCGCAGTTAATCAGTTCACTCGCCGAATCACTGTACTGCAATCTGCGCGCCATGAACACTGCGCGAGGATCGCGCCGTAGTCGCTGTGATGGTCAGCACCTAAACAACCCGCACGACGGTTGAAGATGCGGCAAGAGGAACTTGCGATGAGTACAAATCAATCACGCAATGGCGACGATGTCGCGGCGCGAGCCACTCCGGGAAAGGCCGGTACATTCCATAGAATCGGAACGGTTCTCGCTCAGCTTCCAACTCTGCTCGTGCTCGGGGCATTGGCAGCGGTCGGCTGGTGGGGGCATCACACAGGGTGGAAGGCACCACATTTGTCTGAATTGACGAAGCGGGCCGCCGCCGAGAAGGAGGACTGGTGCCGCAAGCACAACGTGCCTGATTCGCGGTGCATCAAGTGCCATCCTGAGCTGCTTGGAGAGAGCAAAAAGGATTGGTGCCCGGAGCACGGGGTTCTCGAATCCAAGTGTACGCTCTGCCATCCCGAGATTCTAAGAACCGGTGTTGCAGGCGACTGGTGTCCGGAGCACGGAGTGCCGGAATCGAACTGCACAATCTGTCATCCGGAGGTGGCGGTCAAGGGAATGCTGCCCGCCGACGAGAATGCTGTTCGGGTAACGCAGAATCCGGTTGCCAGCGATTCAGCTCCTGCCGCGGCCACGCGTCCTGGGGAACAATCGCAGACTATTGCGCCCCTAACAGCCCGTGGCAGAAGTCCAGAAAACCGCGTTTTTGACCCCGCCAGAAGGGGTGAAATCGACTTTTGCCACAGGCTGCTAGCCGTCACGAGCAGACCCGCCAAAGATCCCAAAACCTGCCAGACACACGCGCTCAAGGTGCAGTTTGCGTCCGCCGCCGCCGTACGGAAGGCCGGTGTCCGTCTTGGTTTCGTGACGCAGCGTCCCATTCGCGCCGTGGTGAGTGCGCCGAGTGAAGCGGAGTACGATCAAACACGCGTCGTGCAGATCTCGGCGCCCGTTTCAGGAAGAGTCTGGCGAGTTGACCATGAAGTCGGCGAGCACGTCCCAAAGGGCGAGGTGGTCGCATTGCTGGACTCTGTGGAAGTGGGGAAGGTGAAGGCTGAGTTGCTGGAGCAGTTGGCCGAGATGGAGTTCAAGACGAAATCGTATGAACGAAATAACCAGCTGTCAGGTTCAGGAATAACGAGCAAGGCGACCCTGGAGCAAGCAGCCGCAGACATGCGCGTGGCGAGCGTTCGGGTCTTTAATGCTCGGCAGACGTTGGCGAATATGGGATTGTCTATCGATCAGCAGAAGCTGGAGTCCAAACTTGAGGAATCACAAATTCGCTTTCTGGGGCTGCCGCCAGAGGTGGTCAAGACACTCGATGTCGCCAGCATCACAGCCAATCTGATCCCACTGAGGTCTCCGATCGAGGGGACGGTTATCCTTCGCCAGACCGTCGCCGGCGAGATGGTCGAGCCTAACAAGATGCTCTTCACGGTAGCAGACACCCGGAAGATGTGGGTGAACATCAACGTCCCGCAACCTGAGATTCGCGACGTGGCGGTGGGCCAAACCGCGACCTTCCGGCCGGATGGAGTGATCGATCAATCGTGGCGCGGGTTGATCACCTGGATCAGCACGACCGTCGATGATCAGATGCGCACCGTTCGGGCACGGGCGCTGGTGGAGAATGGCGACGGCAAGCTGCTCGCGCGAACGTTCGGCACATCCGAGATTCTCCTCCGGCAAGCAGACCGTGCGACTGCCCTCCCGAACGAGGCGATTCAGTGGGAGGGATGCTGCCACATTGTATTCGTGCGACTCACCGACGACATCTTTGCCGTACGCAAGGTGAAGCTCGGGGCCAGCGACGCAAACTTCACCGAGGTCAAGGTGGGTGTTCTACCAGGCGAAGTCGTCGCGACGACTGGCAGTCATGTATTGAAATCAGAGATCCTCAAGAGTGCCTTGGGCGCAGGATGCTGCGCAGTAGAGTAAGAGGCCCGGCTCATGCTGAACTGGATCATTAACTGGTCGCTTCGCCATCGCGTGCTGATTCTGGGATGCACCGCGGCGTTTATCATGGCGGGCGCCCTCGCTCTGCGCCACCTGGCCATCGACGCGTTTCCGGACACCACGCCGGTGCAGGTGCAGATCAACACGGCCGCCCCCGCGATGGGTCCGGAAGAGGTCGAGCGACAGATCACATTCCTGGTCGAGCAGAAGTTGAGTGGACTGCCGAGGCTGGAGAACATCCGGTCTGTTTCAAAGTTCGGCTTCTCGCAGGTCGTGGTGACGTTCACAGACGAGACTGACCTCGTCGCAGCAAGAACTGCCGTCAATGAGCGATTGGGGACGATCGAACTCCCCGCCGGGATCGCGCGTCCCACCATGGGGCCAATGGCTACCGGTCTGGGCGAGATCTTCCACTACATGGTAACGTCCGATGATGTGACACAAGATCTAACGCGCGTCCGGACGGTCCAGGACTGGATCATCAAGCCCGCCTTGGCGACGGTGCCCGGTGTTGCGGAGATTAACTCATGGGGAGGCTTTGAAAAGCAATATCAGGTCCGGGTCGATCCAGCTCGGCTGATCAAGTACGGGCTCACATACGATGAAGTAATCGGCAAGCTCGAAGCGAACAATCTGAACGCGGGCGGTGGAACCATTGCCTCAGGCGGCGCGGCGCAGATCGTGCAAGGAGTTGGCCGGGTGACGGACTTGCACGAGATCGGTGAGATCCAGGTCGCCTCTAAAGACGGCGTCACCGTTCGCGTGCGCGATGTGGCGGACGTGGTGATCGGGTCCGAGGTCCGCCGCGGCGCTGTAACGTATCAAGGCCAAGGCGAGGCCGTTCTCGGGCTGGGCTTTATGAGGGTAGGTGAAAACCCGCACGAGGTGACCACGCGCCTCAAGGCGAAGCTGGAGGAGATCCGCAGCTCGCTGCCCCATGGGATTCAGATCACCACACTGTACGATCGCACAGAACTGGTCGAGCATGTCATCGACACGGTTCGTCGGAACTTGTTTGAGGGCGGACTGCTCGTGATCGCTGTTCTGTTCGTCTTCCTGGGTAATCTAAGGGCAGGCCTCATCGTTGCGATCGCGATTCCGCTTTCGATGCTGTTCGCGTTTGCCGGCATGTGGCGTTTCGGCATTGCCGGCAGCCTCATGAGCCTCGGCGCCATCGACTTCGGCCTCATCGTTGACAGTTCGGTCATCCAGGTGGAGAACGCCGTTCGTCACATCGCGCATGACCGCACGCCTCGCCGTCTCATCGAGGTGGTTCGACATGCCGCAATTGAGGTGCGAAAGCCGACGATGTTCGGCGAGCTGATTATCATGCTGGTGTACGTCCCGCTCCTCACGCTCGAAGGGATCGAGGGCAAGATGTTCCGCCCCATGGCGCTGACCGTCGTCTTCGCTCTGATCGGTTCGCTCGTCCTTTCACTGACCGTCATGCCAGTCCTCTCCAGCTTGATTTTGCCGAGAAGGATGAGGGAGCGCGATCCGCTCATCGTGCGCATTGCTCGCGTACTGTATGCTCCGATTCTTCGCGCCGTGATGACGTTCAAATACCAGGTCGTCGCGGCGGCCATTGTGCTGCTGGTAGCTGCAGGGATCATCGCCCGCGGGTTGGGCTCCGAGTTCATCCCCCGCCTCTCCGAAGGCGCCATTGTCATCAATGTCATTCGACTGGCGGGCACGGACCTGGATGAGTCGGTGCGCTACAACTCCGAAATGGAAAAGGCGCTGCTCGCCGCATTCCCTAGCGAGATTGAACACGTCTGGAGCCGCATGGGCAGCGCGGAAGTTGCGACAGATCCGATGGGAACTGAACTCACCGACATCTTCATCTCGCTCACACCGCGCGAGCAATGGCAGCGGGCGCGGACGCAGGCCGAGATGGTTAGCCTCATTCAGAAGGAAATGCGCGACATGCCGGGTCAGCGGCTCGCGATGACGCAGCCGATTGAGATGCGCATGAACGAAATGATCGCCGGCGTGCGCGGCGATGTCGCGGTCAAGATCTATGGTGACGACTTTGACAATTTGACAGAACTCGGCAAACGCGTGGGCGGACTGCTCGGCTCAACCCGCGGAGCTTCTGACATCAGCACCGAACAGATTACCGGACAGCCGGTACTGGAAATCCGGGTAGATCAGCACGCACTGGCCCGGCACGGCGTGGACGCCAAAGCGGTGATGGAATTGGTGGAATCGATCAGCGGTAAAGCGCTCGGCGACATCGTTGAGGGGCAGCTTCGGTTCCCGCTCGTCGCGCGACTGGCCGAGAAGTATCGCCAGAATCCCGAAGTGATCGGGAGTATGCCGGTCCGGACAGCGGACGGTCAGGTCCTTCCGCTTCGCTCACTGGCGACCATACGGCAGCTTGAAGGCCCGGCTACCATCACACGGGAGTGGGGCCAGCGGCGAACCGTCGTTCAGGTGAATGTGCGCGATCGCGACGTGGGCACGTTTATCGAAGAGGCGCAGCGCAAAGTCGCGTCTCTCGTGCGCCTGCCGGAGGGCCGTTATCGCATCGAATGGGGCGGGCAGTTCGAACACATGGAGCGTGCGCGGCTGCGCCTCATGATCGTTGTTCCAGTCGTGCTCGCAATGATCTTCGTCCTGCTCCACATCACATACCACCGCGTACTGGATGCACTGCGTGTGTTCACGGGTGTGCCGTTCGCCGCCGTCGGCGGCATTGTCGCCCTGTGGCTGCGCGAGATGCCGTTCTCGATTTCCGCCGCCGTCGGGTTTATCGCGCTGTCCGGCGTGGCGGTTCTCGGAGATATGGTGCTGGTCTCATACGTTCGACAGCTGCGGGCGCACGGTCTGTCTCTGGAGGACTCGATCCGGGACGCAGCGCTGACGCGGCTGCGGCCCGTCCTGATGACCGCACTGGTCGCCAGCCTGGGATTTGTTCCCATGGCCCTGAGCACTGGCATGGGCGCGGAAGTGCAGCGACCACTGGCGACGGTCGTCATCGGCGGCGTCATCAGCAGCACGATCCTGACCTTGCTTGTGCTGCCTGCGATCTATTTGCTGTTCGGCTCGCCCGCTCCAACGCGTGACTCCGTCGCGGAACATACAGGTTCAGTTAACGAAAAGCCGATCGCCGTGAGCATCGGATGACTACTTTCATAAGGAGACCTGAATGAACTGGTTGCGATCATTTTTTGCCCTCTCATTTCTCTGCGCTTGCGGTCTGTCGATGACGGGTTGCAAGAGCAAATCGGAAACAAGTGCTCCGAGTGAGACCAAAGAGCACAGCGCGGCACCCGCTGAGCCTCTAGTTCATAAAGCGGAAGTGATCGACTGGTGCCGGGAGCACGGCGTTCCCGAGTCTGTCTGCACGCGGTGCAATTCCTCGCTCGTCGCTAAATACAAGGAGAAGGGCGACTGGTGCAATGAGCATGGCGTTCCTGAATCCCAGTGTTTCATTTGTCATCCGGAGCTGAAGCAACAGTTTGCAAAGCAGTATAAGGCGAAATACGGTAAGGAGCCGCCGACTACGGCCCCGGAAGCGGTGACGCAGTAAGAAGTCGTCAGCTCCGTTCGGACATGCCGGACCGAGCGGTATGGAGGCAACGTTACCCATCTGGGCCGTCGCCTGCCGCACGCCCGACCATGATGGGCCAGGAGCATCGCCGATGAATCAAATCATGCTGCTCGTGCTCGCCGCGGTTCTCGAAGTGGGGGGTGACGCTCTGATCCGGGCAGGCCTCAAGACGGGCGGGATCGCGCTGATGGTCGCTGGTGTGGCGGTGCTCGCGGGATACGGTTTTCTTGTCAACCTGACGAGACTCGACTTTGGCCACCTGATGGGTCTGTACATCGTTCTATTCTTCGTCGTGTCACAGACCATCGCGGTGCTCGCATTTCGAGAACGCCTGCACCCATCTGTGATCATGGGCGGGCTGCTGGTGATCGCTGGCGGCGTCTTGATGGCCGTCTGGCAAAGAGCGTGAGAAACAAAGGAAACCGGCAATATGCAGCAGCATCGTCAGCATCTTGTTATGAGACATGACGTGGGCGATTTTGTTTGTGATCAGCATTCTGGTGTTTGCCGATAAGAGAAACCGAGAGTTCACTGTAGCGAGCGCGGTGCATCTCGTTGACAAGCTCGGAAACTTGCCTCTACAATAATTATATGTTTCGAGCCGGACTGCTCTGGACAACGATGATGGTTTTGATCGCTACCCCGACGTTGTGCGTCGGCGGGGTCATCCACCACGCATGCGCCGAGCATTCCGGCTCCGGCTGCCCGCATGAGGGCAGTTGCTCCGATGATCCCTGCACCAATCCGTCGATGACGGCTCGGTATCAGGTAGGGCAGAACGTGCAGCACGTTTTCGCCACACCCACGCCGATCCCGCAGAGTTTCCCCTCGTTTGCTCTGCTGCTCGCTGACCGAACCATCGAGCAGCCCGGCAACTTCTGTTCGGTCGATCTGCCCTGCCCCCTGATCTCTCAAACCATCTCTCTTCAGATCTGATTGCAGTCCTGAATCGCGCTTCAGCTTCAGCTTCGGCTCGGTATGAGGCCGCGCCGAACGTGTTTCCAGTTTTTCAGGAACTGCTATGCACTGCACGCGAATCATTGCGGTCTTTGTGCTTCTTGCATGCGTCTCGGGTTGCGGCGTGCACCCGGAGCAGGACTACCGAGCGGCACAGCAACACATCGCCCGCGCAACGGGTGAGCCGGACAGCTATGTTCCCGGCGAAGATCACCTCATCGCAGACAAGGTGAAGGAACTGCTCGCGAACGGCGTCACTGCCCGTGAAGCGGTGCAGATTGCCCTGCTGAACAACCCGACGCTTCAGGCAGGATTCATGGATGTCGGCATGGCACGGGCGGACTTTGTCCAGTCGGGTCTGCTCAGTAACCCGACGCTCGGCTTTTCGTTCAGACTGCCTGAGGGCGGCGGGAGAAGTGACATCGAGACCTCGATCGCCCAAAACATCGTGGAAATCTGGCAGATCCCCGTCCGTAAGCGGGCGGCGGGGCGCACGCTGCAACAGACGATCCTGTCGCTGGCCAAGACGGCCGTGCAGCTCGCCAGTGACACCAAATCAGCGTATTGGACCGCGCGGGCGAGCGAGCAGAGTCTCGTCATCGCGCGAGAGAACTTGAAATTGGCCAAGGAACTGCTTGAGGTGACGCATGCACGCGAGCAGGCCGGGGCGGTGAGCGAGCTTGATGTGAACTTGGTCCGGGGAACGGTTTTGGGCGTGGAGCTTGAGGCACAGAACGCTCGACTAGAGTCAGATTCGGCGAAGCGCCGCTTGGCAACGCTCATGGGGCTCACGGTCTCAGCGACCGATCTCGTTCTGGCAGACGAGTTGCCAGTCACTGAGACGCTTCATCTCAATATAGAGGGTGTCACGCTCCTCGCCCTCGGCACACGACTGGACATCCGAGCCGCCGAGGAAGCATTGGATGCCGCGGAGGCGAAGGTGAAGCAGGAATATCTCAAGGTTTTTCCTTCTCTGGAGGTCGGGCTGGCGCTGGAGCGCAATGCGCGACGAGCCCTCCGGGGACGCAAGATCCTGGCGGATACCCTGCGCAGCTCGATCGCAAGCGGCGGGCTGACCGCGCCGGAGATTGAGCCGCGCTCGGCGCGGCGGGCGGAACGCAGGGCAGAAATCGACACGATCTTCGGACCCAGTGTCGATCTCACGTTACCGATCTTCGACCAGAACCAGGCGCAGATCGCCAAGGCGAAGTTCGCATATGAGCAGGCATCGAAGAACCTCGACGCCCTCGGACGCGGTGCTGTCCAGGAGATCGTTGAGGCAATCGACCAGGCTCAGACCGCATGGAAGGTCGCTGAATACTACAAGGCACAACTTCTACCTCAAGCGCAGCGCAACCTCGAAATGTCGCGCGCGACGTACCAGGCCGGAAAAGCTCAGTTGTTCGTTCTGCTCGATGCGGAGCGATCACTGCTGGCGACGCGACGCGCTTATGTCACGGCACTGCAGGCCGCGGTGGTCGCGATTCCCGAGCTGGAGCGCGTGGTAGGCCGACCGATGGAAGAGATTCTGAAGGCACCATCGCCTGCCAGCGAGCCGGCGGATGAGGGAGCGGAACATGACTGAGACGCGAAACAGCCGGACCGTCGTGCTCGCCTCAAGCTTCGTCTGCCTTCTCATTGGACTCATGGGGGGCGCGGCGCTGACCTACGTTTGGGCCGCCAGAACCAAACCTCCGGCAACGCAGGAGGCGGCAGAGCCCCACGAGAAGGGTGCAGGCGGCGAAGGGCACGAAGAGCACGGCATCAAACTCGATCCGGAAGTCCAAAAGAAAGCTGGAATCGAAACGGCCGAGGCGATCGGGGGAATAATCAAGACCACACTCTCACTCCCCGGTGAGATTTCCTTAAACGCTGACGCCGTGGCCCACATCGTCCCGCGCGTATCCGGCATTGTTCGAGAGGTCAAAAAGAACCTGGGCGATGCCGTCATGGCCGGCGAGGTGATGGCCGTCCTGGAAAGCAGAGAACTGGCCGAGGCGAAGGCGGCGGACTTGGCAGCAGAAGCGAGGCTCAGCCTCGCGCAGAAGAACTATGCTCGGCAGGAGGAACTCCGGAAGAAGAAGATCGTTGCGGAACAGGAGTTTCTCGAAGCACAAAAGCAGTTGGCGGAAGCCGAGATTGAGCACCGGACCACGGAGGCCAAGCTGCATGCGCTGGGTCTGTCGGAAGAGCTGGTTGCGGGGATCTCGAAGGAAGGCGACGCAAACTTCTCCCGTTACGAACTCCGCGCGCCGTTCGCGGGCACCGTCATCGAAAAGCACATGGCCATTGGGGAAGTGATCAGTCCCGAGCACGACGTGTTTGAAGTGGCGGACCTTTCCACTGTATGGGTGAAAATCACCGTCTATACACAACACCTGCCTCTTGTTCGGGTCGGCCAGTCCGTGACGATCGTAGCAGGAACGGGTGCGGATGAGAGTACCGCCGTGATCGATTATGTCAGCGCCGTCGTCGAAGAGGCTACGCGAACGGTAATGGCCCGCTTGACGTTGCCCAATGCCGATAAACGCTGGCGTCCGGGGTTGTTCGTTTCCGCACGCGTTCAGACCAGTCAGATCCCCGTCACGGTGCTCGTCCCCAAGGCCGCCTTGCAGACGATCAACGATACAACCTGCGTTTTCGTCGAGACGAACGAAGGCTTCAAGGTACGTCCCGTGATGACCGGCCGATCCGACGGCAGCAGGGTAGAGATTGCGGACGGCCTGAAACCGGGCGAGCGTTACGTGAGCGCCAATGCCTTTACGCTGAAGTCCGAGCTCGAAAAGGCGGCCTTCGAAGATTGACGCCGTGATGAAGGCCGAATTGGGATTGCATGACGGATCGCAGCAGAGTCGAGGGCTTCGTTCGTGATTAGCAGCATCATTGAGGGCGCGCTCAAACAACGCTTCCTGGTCGTCATCTGCGGCCTTGGCGTGGTCCTGTACGGTGTCTACTCCATGCTTCGCCTCAACATCGAGGCGTTCCCGGACGTGACAAACATCCAGGTTCAAATCAATACCGCAGTGCCGGGCCTGGCGGCGGTGGAGGTCGAGAAGCTGGTGACGTTCCCGATCGAGTCGGTGATGAACGGTCTGCCGGATGTCACCGAAGTCCGCTCCATCTCAAAGACCGGACTCTCCGTGGTGACGGTCGTTTTCAAAGACGACGTGGATATCTATTTCGCACGACAGCTTGTGCTCGAACGGCTTCAGGTCGCGAAGGGTCGCATACCCGAGGGGTTGGGCGAGCCTGAGATCGGGCCGATCACCACCGGGCTCGGCCAGATCTACAAATACATTCTGGTGGGAGAAGGAAAATCGGCGATGGAGCTGCGGACCATCAATGATTGGTTCGTGAAGTTCCAGCTTAGAACCGTGCCCGGCGTGACGGACGTGCTCAGTTTCGGGGGTGAGGTTCGCCAGTACCAGGTGCGCGTCGATCCGAACAAGCTGCTTGAGTACAAGCTGACTCTCAAGGACATCGAGGACGCCATCCGGGCCAATAACACAAACGCGGGCGGCTGGTACATCGAAGGCGAGCAGGAGCAGCTCGTCGTCCGAGGGGAGGGTCTGATCCGCGGCAGCCGTGAAGGGTTGACCGATATCGAGAATGTGGTTCTCAAGGCCGAACACGGGACGCCAGTCTACGTCCGAGATGTGGCGGTGGTCGAGTACGGTGCTGAGATTCGTCAGGGCGCAGTCACGATGAATGGCCAGGGCGAGGTCGTCATGGGCATCGTCCTCCAGCTCAAGGGAGCCAATGCGAAGCAAGTCATTGAGCGCGTCAGTGAAAAAGTCGCGTCGCTCCAGTCATCGTTGCCGGAAGGGGTGAAGATCCTCCCGGTGTACGACCAAGCCGAACTGGTGGAGAAGGCGGTCGGGACCGTGCGCGAAGCGCTCGCGGAGGCAGCGGTACTGATCGTTATTGTGCTCTTTCTGTTCCTCTGGAACGTGCGATCAGCCCTGGTCGTCGTTTCTTCTATTCCCCTGTCGATGCTAATCGCTTTCACCATGATGCGATGGTACGGACTTTCGGCGAACTTGCAGTCGCTCGGCGGACTGGCGATCGGAATCGGCATGATGGTGGACGGTTCGGTCGTCATGGTGGAGAACATTGTCCGCCATTTGGCGGAGCCGAACCGCCTTGGCGACACGCTGGTGCATCGCGTGCGTGAGGCCGCCCAGGAAGTTGGACAACCGGTATTCTTCGCAGTCCTCATCATAGTCGTGGTCTTCCTGCCACTGTTCACGCTCCAAGGCGTTGAGGGCAAGCTTTTTAGCCCGATGGCCTTTACCATCGCCTTTGCGATGCTGGGTTCGTTGGTCGTGGCCTTGACCATCGTTCCGGTCCTTTCCGTTCTCCTTTTGCGCGGAAAACTGAGCGAGCGGGACAGCTTTCTGGTCCGGTTCCTGAAGATGCTCTACCGTCCTGCCCTGGGCTGGACTCTACGACACCGCTGGATCGTCACCGGAACTACCTTGCTCGCGTTGACGGCCTCGTTGCTGACTTTGCCGTATCTGGGCACGGAGTTCGTGCCCGAGCTCGACGAGGGGGCGTTGAGCATCCGGGTCACGATGGACCCGAGCATTTCGCTGAGCGAAGCCAAGCGCATCGCCACCTACCTTGAGGGCAGGTTAGTCAAGTACCCCGAGGTGAAATACGCATTGAGCCAAATTGGACGCGCTGAGCTGGGCGGCGATCCGGAGCCGATTGCAAACAACGAAATCAACGTGGGCCTGAAGCCGCAGGCGGAATGGACGACGACCCACTCGCGCGAGGAGCTGCTTCGCATATTCGAGAAGGACTTGTCCACGTACCCGGGTATTCTGCTCAATTTCTCGCAGCCGATCGCAACCCGGGTGGACGAACTCCTGTCGGGCGTAAAGGCGCAGCTCGCCATCAAACTCTTTGGCGACGACCTTGAAGTGCTGGAAAAGAAGGGACACGAGATCGAAGCCGTCATCAGGTCCATTCGTGGCGCGTCGGATGTCCAGACCGAGCAGATCAGCGGCGAGGCCCAGTTGGTCGTGCGGGCCGATCGGGATGCACTGGCGCGTTACGGCCTGAATGTCGAGCAGGTCATGGAGATCGTTTCGACGGCCATCGGCGGCAAAGCCGTGACGGAGGTGCTCGAAGGCCAGAGACGGTTCGACGTGTATCTCCGTATGTCCGCGGCGCACCGCAGCGATCAGGATTCCATCGGAAATCTTTGGGTCTCAAACCGTGATGGGGTTCACGTGCCCCTTTCCCAGGTGGCAGACATCCGCCTCATTCAGGGTCCGCCAACGGTCAGCCGCGAGGATGCCCAGCGGCGAATCGTCATTCAGTGCAACGTGCGCGACCGTGACATGGGCGGGTTTGTCGCGGAAGCACAGAAGGCCGTGCGGGAGCGCGTGCGGGTACCCGCAGGCTACTTTGTAACGTGGGGTGGGCAGTTCGAGAACCAGCAGCGTGCCCAGAAGACATTGATGGTGGTCGTACCCGTCTCCCTCGGGATGATCTTCTTCCTGCTGTTCATGTCCTTCAACTCCATCAAGAACTCACTTCTCATCATCCTCAACGTCCCGTTCGCGCTCGTCGGCGGCATCTTTGCGCTGGCCTTGTCGCACCAGTACCTGAGTGTGCCCTCCTCGGTGGGCTTCATCGCGCTTTTCGGCGTGGCCGTCCTCAACGGAGTGGTCATGGTGTCGTACTTCAATCAGCTTGTACGCCAGGGCATGACGCTTGACGAGGCTGTCGCGCAAGGGGCGATGCTGCGCCTCCGGCCGGTCCTGATGACCGCCACCGTGGCCAGCCTCGGCTTGATCCCTTTGCTGCTTTCATCGGGAATCGGGTCGGAAGTCCAGCGCCCCTTGGCGACGGTAGTCGTCGGCGGCCTGATCTCCTCAACGCTGTTGACGTTGCTCGTGATTCCAGCGCTCTACCGCTGGAGGCCGTCGTAGTCGTACAGGTACGAGCGGTCGTTGTCGTGGGCGATGCTGTTGAGCGTCGCCTGCGTGACGCGCGCGTGCGTGCGGTTGCCCGAGGCGTCGTAGCCGTACTGGTAACGATGGATGGTGTTCGTGCCGAGTTGGTAATGCAGGTCCTTGACCCGCCCGAATCGATCCAGTCCGTTGTAGCCGCTGCCGCCGGCGAACGTCTGCCCGACGCCGTTGCCGAGCTGAAGGCCGATTCGCCGCGACGCACCCATGTATGCGTACGCGGCCGCGGGCGTCGCGCCGGGCTGGCCGGTGGCCGGGTCGGGATAGTGCACCTCCGAAATCCAGCCGTTGTTCTGGCTGATGGGCGTGCCCGTGCTGTCCACCACGGTCGCGTCGTACGTGAACGACGTGACTTGGAGAGTGCCGTCAGCCGCCGACCAGTTGATGTCCGACCATGACATTGCCTGTCGCCGGGCGGGTTAAATCCAGCCAGTGATGGGCGGGTCAAAACCAGCCAAT
>CAYLLT010000075.1:0-10959 GCA_964384465.1 uncultured Planctomycetales bacterium
GGTTTGAGAAGTAATTCGCGGACGGAGATGGTTCCGTCATGCGCCTGAAGCACCCAGCCCGCGTCGTGATACAGCCCCGCCGCGGCCAGCGCGCTGCGGTCCACCTCTTTCCCGGCCAGTTCCGGAAGGGCGGCGATTTTTTCGGAAAGCCGGGCGACCCGCGCGGAATGCTCCCATACCAGCAGATCGGGCGGACCCGACCCGAGCTGGACGCGCAGATCGCGTTCCGCCTTTTTCCAGAGCTGATCGGCCATGGATCCCTCCGCAGCCTGAACCCCGTTCATACACACTCATCCGTGACCGGGTCGAGTGTTTGGCAGGCATTATCCTACCGGAGATGCGAACCGGCGCCACAACGCGGCCTCCCCGATCTTTTGAACCAGCACGAAGCGCAAGCGAGTGCCGCGAACCGGCGCCACAACGCGGTCGCGCCGATCAGCTTCAAATCGAACGTAGTGACAGCGTCATCCAAACATCGCGAATCGACCGAACCGTACGCTGTCCATTATTCACTGTATCGGTTCACCGCCGCTGTTTACATTATCGTGCGTGAATAATCGGGTCCCCAGCGTGATCGTTCGCGGAATCGGTTTGCCCGCGATCATGTCCAGCACTATTTCGATCGCCCGGTCGCCTTCTGTCGGCTATTCAAATACCCTTCGGGATCAATCCAGGCCGCGCGCGTAAGAAGATGGTGCGATAGCACTTGTAGCTCAGACGCTTTTGCCGGATCATACGTACCTGATATGTCCACAGCTTCCAATCCTACGACCTTGCGTCGATTCGTACGGTCCGCATCATTGTATCTGGGGCTCCTTGCGCTGTTTATCGCGGGGACATTGCTCAGCCCGGAATTCCTGACCATTGACAATCAGCGGGATGTGCTCTGGCAGGTCTCGTTGGTCGGCGTCATGGCCGTGGGTATGACCCTGGTCATCCTGACGGGTGGAATCGATCTGTCCGTGGGCAGCCTGCTCTCGGTCGGGTCAGTGGTCTGCGCGATGCTGCTGATGGAACGGGTGTGGACGCACGCCAGCAGGATAGCGATATTCAGTGCGGCTTCTGTATACGGCAGCCTGGCGGCGTTTATTATCCGAAGGTGGATGTTGGGCCGGTTTCCAACAGTGCGGCCGGGGCTCGCAACCGTCGTTACGAGTGCGGGCATCTTCGGATTGGTGCTGCTCGGCGGCTTCCTGCGCGTGCCTCATGGATTCGGGATCATCGGCGTCCTGTTGCTGGTGCCGCCGGTCGGTCTGCTCCTGGGGGCGATCAACGGAGCGATCATCGCCAGAGGCAACCTTCAGCCGTTCATTGTGACGCTGGCGATGATGGTGAGTGCGGTCGGGCTGGCCAAGTACATTGCCGGCCTCGGCGGGCAGATCCACCCCATATACGTCGGGCAATCGGCCGCTCCAGCCGCATTCGAGGATCTCGCCTCCAACATTCCCGTCTTCGGTAAGCCATTGATCCCTGTGCCGGGGATATTCTTCGCCGTCAGTGCGGTTGCGGCATGGGTGATGCTGGCAAAGATGCGGATCGGGCGGTACATCTATTCGATCGGCGGCAACGAGGAGGCGGCCCGATTCTCCGGTCTCCAGACGGATCGGGTGAAAATCCTCGTATATGCGATCTCCGGAATGCTCTCAACGGTCGCGGCAATCTTGTATTGCGCCCAATACCAGCAGGGCAAGGCCGACGCCGGTGCGACGCGCGAGTTGGATGCCATCGCCGCGGTGGTGATCGGAGGCACCAGCCTCATGGGCGGCCGCGGCGGAATCGCCGGGACCGTGGTCGGGGTTTTCATCTTCGGGTATCTCGGCAATATCCTGAATCTCCGCGGCGTCTCCACCGAGTTTCAGGCCATACTTAAAGGCATTATCATTGTCCTGGCCGTTCTGCTGCAGGAGGGAATTCTCATGCGGTGGATCACCGGCGGCGTCTCAAGACTTTTCCGAATTCCAGAGGGTAATCGACCATGATGAATGCGAAATCGAATCGGGCGGCACTTCCCCTGCTCGCGGCGCTTTGCGGAATGGCGGGCTGCGACCGCGATCAGGGAAGCAAAGCGAAATATACCATCGGTTTTTCTCAGTGCACGGTGAAGGAGCCGTGGCGGGTGGTCTTCAATCAGCGCCTGAGCGAGGCCGCCGCCAAACACCCGGAGGTTAAACTCATCTCGCTCGATGCCGACGACAAAACAGAAGAACAGGTCGGGCAGATGCACACGTTCATCCGCCAGAAAATGAGCGCCATCCTGATCAGCCCGAAGGAGGCGTCAGGCCTGACGCGCGTGGTCGAAGAAGCGACCGATGCCGGCATCCCCGTGATTCTGCTGGATCGCGGCGTTGAAACTGAGAAATTCGCGTCTTTCGTGGGCGGCGACAACAAACAGATCGGTCGGGAAGCGGGCAAAGTGGCGGTGAAGTTACTCGGTGGTCCCGGTCAAGCCAAAGGGATCATTTATGAAATTTGCGGCGGGCTGGCTTCGACGCCGGCGCAGGAGCGGCGCGACGGCTTTCACGAAGTCGTTGAGAAAGAGTCAGGAATCAAAATCATCGGCGGGCTCGATGCCGACTGGAAGAAGGACAAGGCACAGGTGACCATGCAGGATGCACTGAAGACGAATCCTCATATCGATCTGGTGTATGCCCATAACGACCCGATGGCGCACGGCGCCTACTCCGCCGCCAAGTCGGCCGGTCGGGCGGACAAAATGAAATTTGTCGGAATCGACGCCTTGCCCGACGAAGGCATCCGCTGGGTCAAAGCCGGTGAATTGACCGCCACGCTCTCGTATCCCACCCCCGGCGAAAAGGGCCTTGAGGTCGCCCTGGATCTGCTTAACGGCAAGAAAATCGAGAAGCATTACACCTTGCCCACGCGCGTGTTCACGAAGGAAAACGTAGACACGGGTGGCGAAGCGGTGGAGTAGCATGAACACCAACCGAAGCTGGCATGTCTCAATGATGCTCAAACCCCTTGGATTGATGTTGCTCCTGGGCTCCGCTCTCTGGGGGGGTATCGGCACAGCCTCGGCAGCGCCGGTTGAGCGAACCGGCCGGGACCGGCGTCCCAACATCCTGTTCATCTATACGGACGATCAGAGCTGGCGGACGCTCGGCTGCTATGGCGGCTGGCCCTGGGTGCGGACGCCCAACATCGATCGCCTGGCCGATGAGGGCGTGCGGTTCACCTACGCTTATGGCGCGGCCTGGTGTGCGCCGAGCCGGGCCTGCGTGCTCACCGGCCTGCTGCCTCACGCCATTCGCGGCCTGCATTTTGAAGGCATCACCAAGGGCGGCTACGACCCGGCGGTGTGCCGGTTCTGGCCGGCCCAGCTCCGCAAAGCTGGCTACCGGACGGCCATGATCGGCAAGTGGCACATCGGACCCGACGCCGGACACGGACGCGACTGGGACCATTCCGTCGTCTGGGACCAGGCCGACATCCGCGGCGACTGGTATAACGACCAGACCCTCAGCATCGACGGTGAGCCCAAGAAAGTCGTACCCGGCTATTCAACCGACGTGTACACGCGGTTTGCGATCGAAGAAATCAAACGCGACCACGACAAGCCGTGGCTCCTGTGGCTGTGCTACAACGCGCCGCACCTGCCGAACACGTTCCACCCGCGGCACAAGGACCGTTACGCGGGCGCCCCGGTGGACATCCCGTTCGATGTCCTCGGCCCCAGGCCGGGCAAGCCCGCCTACATGCAGAAGTTCACCATGTGGAAACCGAACAAGGATGACCCGACCGGCTCACTCTTCAACTGGGACCAGACCATCCCGGAGTACGTGATCAACTACAACCGGCTGGTGTGCGCTCTCGATGAGGGCGTAGGGCGAATTCGTGAAGCGCTTGAGCAGAGCGGCCAGCTCGACAATACGCTGATCGTCTATACGTCCGACCAGGGGTTCGCCATCGGCGAGCACGGCTTCGCCTGGAAGGTCGGCCCCTACGAGGCGTGCATGCGGATGCCGCTCATCGTCCGCCTGCCCGGCCAGGTCGCCAAGGGAGGCGTCTGCCAGCATCCGGTGGCGCTGGTCGATCTGCCGCCGACGTTCTTCGCGCTGGCCGGCGCGCCGCTGCCGTGGCCGATGCACGGGCACGATCTGCGGCCCCTGCTGAAGGATCCCGAAGCCGACTGGGACCACCCGGTGTTGCTCGAACATTTCCGCTGGCGGTTCGGCCCCGAGACGGACCGGGCCGTCACCGGCGACGAAGCGCTCGGCGGCGTGGCGTGGTGGGTTTCGCTGCGGCAGGATCGTTTTAAGTACATCCGCACGCTGGTGCCGGACGAGATCGAGGAGTTGTACGACGTGCAGGAGGACCCCGACGACATGCGCAACCTCGCGGGCCAGCCGTCGGGCCGCGCTCTGCTCACCGACTACCGCGAGAGAATGATGACCGAACTCGCTCGAACGAACGCAGGCCTTCTGAAAAACCTCCCCGCGACGCGCCCCGCACCGTGATCCCTCAGTGTGGCGCAGGCGTCTCGACTGTGCTGTGGAACCGGTATCTTGCCGGTTGCATCTATCGATGGCGATAATGGTCTTATGTTGATTTCAGGGGGTCGCTCGAAGTGATGCACTCTGCTTCGATCTGTGCGGGTGCTAACTCCTGCGCCGGAGCCTCTGTCATGACTGGCTCTCGTCTCATCGCGATCCCGGAGCTCACGGCTGCCAACTGACATCGCTTTGCTTCGATTCTCTGTCGATCTGGACATTTGACATCCCAAATCAAACCCGTTGCAGCCAAAGTTGCGACAAAAATACCGCCCGGATCGAATTCCCACCAACGCAGACCAAGAAACGCAGAGGTTTGAAAGGCGTGATGGTTATTGTGCCAGCCTTCGCCCAACGCCGGGATGGCAATCAACCAGTTGTTGGTGCTCCCTTCGGGTGTGTTGAACGCCCGACTTCCATACATGTGGCAGACGGAATTGACACTGGAGATGATCGCCTGCCCCATGAACAAGCGAACCAGCCCCGCCCACAAGAAGACGTCTGCGAATAAAATCCAACTCCTCCCCAGCACCCCGCACATCACAGCAGGTACGACAATCCCGGTCATCACGATAAGGTAGTACCAGCGATCAAGCCGGTGCCAACGCTTCTCCCTCAGTAAATCACGGCAGTAATAGAATGGGTTTGGCAAATCGTGATCGCGCATCCATCCGATCTGCGCGTGAAGCAGCCCGCCAAGCCGACCGCGTATTGTGTCGGCGGAGAGATTCGGTGAATGAGGATCACCATCGTGGTCACTAAAAAAATGATGTCGCCGGTGAATCGCGACCCAGGGCAGGAGCGGGCCGGGGCCTGCCATCATCCCGGACACGACGAGCAAGGTGGAAACCACAGGCCCGGTTTTGAAAGAGCGGTGGGTGAAAAAACGGTGGTAGCCGACAGTCACGCCCAGGCCGGTGATGAGCCACATGGCAATCGCCACTACAATGGGGAACAACGCGGGATGATGCAGAGGCAAACTTATGACGGCGATGACGGTGCAGAGGCCCGGAACCGCCGTTAGCCATAAAACATGTCGAAGCTGAAGCTCGGAAATCCGCTTGTGTCGAACCGTGGAGCGCAGCCGTGGTCTTCGCCGTAATGTACTTTGACTCGCTGCACCTGACATGAAGCTGACCCTTCCCTGGCGCGCCCCAAGATCGGCGGCAGATGCAGCCGTCCTCAATTCAAAATGCCCCGGACCGTTGTCGATAGTTGCGTGTTACCAGTTCTTTTTCAAGGGTCGCAAACACCCCCGTGGCAAGTTCACGACAAGCGCCAACGACGACATAATAGCGTAAGTGAGGAAGGCGGGCAAGAGGGGGGTGATGGGCGCAGAGATTGGCAAACCAACATTGACTCCTTTTTTTGCTTTCTCCGGGCTTCGCGGCGACGTCTCACTTCTTGTCCATCACCGCATCCATCTTTCGCCGGATATACGCCTCCATCTCCCGCTCGGCCGCTTCGCGGTCCGGCGGGACGTTCGCCGCCTTGATCTGCGGCGCTTTCATGTTGAGCGGGGTGGTCGTCAACGTCTCTATCTGGAGCCATTGCAGCAGTGCATCCTTCATCTCGCGGACGTCGCTCTGGTATTGCGGATCGCTGAAGCGGTCATCCATTTCCAGCGGATCCTTCTCCAGATCGAAAAAGAAGGAATCGCGGGTGTTGCCGCCGTAGAGCAGCTTGCGCGTGGGCGAGCGGACCATGATGTAGGTGTCCGTCTCGGTGAAAATCAGCTTGCGGCCCGGGGCCTGCCCGGCTGCCACCGGGCGTAGCGGCCGGCCGTTCATGTCGGGACCGGGCTTGAGGCCCGCCTCCGATACGATCGTGCGCGTCACGTCGATCGAGCTGACCAGCGCGTCGCTGACTTTGCCGGCGTATGCCTGCTGCGGGAACTTGATGATGAGCGGCACCTTGGCCAGGGGGTCGTACATGTTGTTGCCTTTGAGCACCAGGTGGTGGAAGCCCATGAACTCGCCGTGGTCGGCGGTGTAGATGATGAGCGTGCGATCGTAGAGGCCCGCCTTCTTGAGTGTGTCGATCATGCGGCCGACCTGGGCATCGATTTGCGAGATGGTCGCGTAGTAGTGCGCCATCACGCGGCGAAGGGCCGGCAGCGTAAGCTTGCGGTTATCGAAGTAGCCCGGCCGGTACTTGACATCGCGCTCCAGCGGCTCATCGACCCAGCCGGGCAGGATGGTCAGCTTCTGCGGATCGTACATCGCGTTCCACGGCGCCGGCGGATCGAACGGATGATGCGGCTTGATGAAGCCCGCCATCAGCAGGCCCGGTCGATCGGCTTTCCACGACGACAACGTCTCGACCGCGCGATTGCCGATCCAGGTGGTGGAGTGGTGCTCTTCGGGCAGATTGGACACGCCCGCGCCGAACGTCTCCCAGTAGCTGTCCGGCGCGTGCCCGCGGAACGGCTGCTCCTGATCGATGAGATCGACGGAATCAATCAGGTCATGTTCTTTGAGGTAACGGTGGTAGTCATCCACCAGCCGCCCGCGGCCGTTCTGCTCGGCCAGTTGCAGCTCGCTGAAACCGACATCGAGGTATGCCGGCATGAAATGCATCTTGCCGACGGCCTTGGTCGTGTACCCGGCGCTGCGGAGGATGTTGGCGTACGTCGGTGTTCCCGGCGCGAGCGTGCACGCGTTGGTCCGTCCGCGATGCTGGCGAACGTACTGCCCGCTGAGCAGCGAGTAACGCGAAGGCGTGCACACCGGCCATGTGCAGAAGCTGTTGCGGAACAGCACGCCGTCGGCCGCGAGCGCGTCCAGATTCGGCGTGCGCACGTCAGGATTACCCATCGCCCCCAAACAGTCGAAGCGATGCTGGTCCGAATGGATGACCAGCACGTGAATCCCAGACGGCCGTGAGGTGCTCTCAGCGGCGGATATAGAGGCCGGCAGCAGAGCGGCCGCCGCTGCCGCGCAAATCCGGCAGGCAGTCGGCCATGAGAAACGAGTCATGGGTATCTCCTCTCGATTAAGACCTTCAGCGCTGGCGCTCTGAGGTGAATCCAACTCATCGCGACCGGAGCCCGGCCTGAACGATCGGGTGTAAGACGAAGTTGTTAGTCCAACGTCTGGGGCCGCAGAATGCGTACGCGATTCTCCATCACCCGCATGATGAGCATAAGGCATCCACCGAGGATGCCGAAACCCGCCATGCCGTAAAACCATGCGCCCCAGCCGAAATGTTCCAGCAGCCAGCCGAGACCGAATCCAGCCAGACCAGCTCCGATGTACTGCCACGAATCGATCACACCTGCGGCGAAGCCGGCCATCTTTCGCCCCCCGATGTCCATGGCGGCGGCGGTGCCGAGGATCGAGTGTGTCGCGTTGCAGGTGAATGAGATCAGAATGAGACCCGCGCAGACCCCGGTAAGCGAATGGACCTGAGCGCTAAGCAGGATGATCACAGTCTCGCTGAAGTAGAGGAACGCGGCTACGGTAGCCCGGCGGCCGTCAAAGAACAAATCGGAGACGTATCCGGATGCAATCGATCCGAGTGTGGCCACGAGCGGGATCATGTATGCGGTTATCAGGAAGGGGCGGGACTGTGGGTCGATGTTCTGCACCTCTTTAAAATACTGGGGGAACCAGATATCGACGCCACTTCGGACAACGCCGGTGCAGAAGTAAGCCCATGCGGTAAGCCAGACGAACTTGTTTCGCAGAATCGTACCGAACACGATACGCAGATCGATCGGGGTCATATCCTCGCCGTCGATAGGGTCGAGCAGCACAGCATCGTGATAACCGGCTTCTTCCGGCGTGTTCTTGGAAATGAGCAGCATCAGCGTTGTAATGATGATGCAGATACCTGCGGGGACGAAGAAGACCCACTGCCAGTTACTCTTCGGGACGTGATAGTGCCAGATCGTGAAACCCGCCAGCAGGGCAGGGCTGAGATAGTTGTTCACAAAGCGACCGAGGTTAATCATCAGGCCGAAGATTCCGGCGAAGCGGCCGCGCTCGGCGCGGGCAAACCAGGCGGTGTTCATCTTGACCATGCCCGGTGCGCCGTAAGCCTGGATGTACCCGTCGATGGAACGCATGGCGATGAACCATCCAAGCGTACCGAAAACCGGGCCAAGAATTTTGTAGTACCAGCCGAGTCCGAAGAGCACGTTCATCAGAGCGGTGCCATACCCACCGATCGCCATTGCTCGCCTGCCGCCCAGACGGTCGGCCAAGAGCCCGTTGAAGAACTGACCGAAGGCGTAAGCCCAGCTCCGTCCGGATTCGATGAGGCCGAATTGGAACTTGTCGAAGCCGAAGGTCTCGCGGAACGGAATCGCGGCCATTGAGAGGTTGTAGCGATTCATGTAATACGACGCGTAATTGAGGCCGACGAAAAACCAGTTGATTCCCCGCCGCGCGCGAAATCCGGGTGGGTGTGTGATTTGCTTCGATGGTGTGTCCGACAACGTGCATCCTCTTAACGCTGGCGACCGCAGGGGCCGGCCCGACCTCGGGCAAGAGTTGGACAAAAATAACCGAGACTCCTCTCCGTGACCATAGTCTCACGCCGTAGCGGCCCCGATGTCGCTCACCTATCATGCTCGGCGTGCCGCACCATTCTCACATCGTCTGCATCCGGCTGTACCCGCTTTCGATCCCGATGCGGAAGCCGTTTCGGCACGCCGCCCACGAGCGGGCCGTGGCGGATCCGCTGGTCGTCGAGATCGAGCTGGCCGACGGCACCCGCGGGTACGGCGAAACGCTTCCCCGGCCGTACGTGACCGGCGAAACGGTGGACAGCGTCATCGAGTCGGTCAAGGATCCCATGCTCGATGAGCTGCTGACGTTCCGTCCGGCGACGTTCGCGGAGGCGCTGGAGCGGATCGACGCGCTGCCCTCGCACGACGAGTTGGGGCGGGTGATCACGGCCGCACGGGCGGGCGTCGAACTGGCGCTGCTCGATGCGTACGGCCGGCGGTTCGGCAAGAGTATGGCCGAGGTGGTGGGCTGGTTGGGGCTGCCCGGTCTTGGACCGCCCGGCAGCGGCCGGCAGGTCCGTTACAGCGCGGTCATTTCCGGCGAGCAGATTCGCCCGATGAAACTGCGAATGATGCGCTGGTTCGGCCTGCGGGATTTCAAGCTCAAGGTCGGCGATGAGGACGATGTTTCTCGCATTCGCACGGTGGCGCGGGCGCTGAAGGTGGGAGGACGAGGGAGAACGAATCAAAACGCGGAACGCGGATCGTGGCACGCGGAACAGAATTCAGCACTCAACACTCAACACCGGGTGACGCTTCGACTCGATGCCAACGGCGGTTGGTTGCTGAAAGAGGCGGTGGACCGGTTGCGGGCGGTAAGCGATGTGCCGCTGGCCTGTATCGAACAGCCGATGCCGCGGGATCGCGATGCGGACTTGCCCATCCTGAAGCGGTCGGTTCAGGTACCGATCATGCACGATGAGTCGCTGGTGACGTTCGAAGATGCCGAACGACTCGCCGCACTCGGCGTAGCCGATGCCTTCAATATCCGCATCAGCAAGAACGGCGGCTTCCTGCCTTCGGTACGGCTGGCGCACTTCGCCCGCAAGAACGGCATCGCGTTCCAACTCGGCTGCATGGTGGGCGAGACGAGCATCCTCTCCGCCGCCGGACGGCGGTTCATTGAGAACGTACCGGGTCTCGTTTTTGCCGAAGGGAGCTACGGGCGTTTCCTGCTGCGCGGCGACGTGGTAGCGAGGCCGATACAGTTTGGATATGGCGGCAAGATCAAGCCGTTGAGCGGTCCAGGATGGGGCATCGATGTGCGTCGGGAGCTTCTTGAGCAATATACGCCCGATGGCGTGCTGGAGATGCCGATCTAAACGCGGAACGGGGAACGCGGAACACGGAATGGGTCCATTCGCCGTTTTATTCCGCGTTCCCTTTGTGTTGACATTCTGCGGTATTGATACATCCTGTGGGCAGACGCAGCCGTTCGACGGGCCGGCCATTCACCAGGTGCGATTCGATGATCTCTTCCACGTCTTCCATTTTGACGAACCCGTACCAAACCGCATCGGGATAAACGACGACGGTCACGCCGTGCTCGCACTGATCGAGGCAGCCGGCGGTGTTCACGCGGACGGTCTTGCCCAGCCGCTTTTTGGCGGCGGATTTGAGGGCTTCGCGGATGGCCTCACTGCCTTTGTCTCTACAGCACCCGCGCGGATGGCCCGGCTCGCGCCGGTTGGTGCAGACAAAGACGTGACGCTGAAATTCGGCCATCGTTTCGACTCCCGGCGGCCCAGTGTATGATAATGCCCGAACGGGCACAAAACGTCCTAAATTGGGTTGGGATACGGGCGCAAGTGATGGCCAAAGCGGCGGTTTTCTGGGATCGCGACGGAACGCTGATCGAAGATCCGGGTTATTTGAACGATCCGGAGAAGGTGAAGTTGCTGCCCGGGGCGGCGGAGGCGTTGAAGAGGCTGGCGGCGG
>CAYLLT010000075.1:10969-14722 GCA_964384465.1 uncultured Planctomycetales bacterium
CGAGCCGAGAACGTACTGGCTGTTGGTTTCGCCGGCGCCGGCGGGGGCGGAGTTAGCGCCACCGACCAGGAAGCCCAGGGGGGCGAGGATGGAGTCGAAGAGGCTGGCGGCGGCGGGTTTTGAAAACGTCATCACGACCAATCAATCCGGCGTGGCCCGGGGGCTGCTGGATGAGGCCACCCTCGAGCGAATCCACGATCGGATTCGGCAAAAACTGGCAGACGCTGGTGCCCGCATCGACGCGATTTACTACTGCCCCTATCTGGACGGCAAGGAGGCCGTGGATCAATCTTATCGGCGCGATAGCGAGCTGCGAAAACCCAGGCCGGGCATGCTGATTCAGGCGTCGCGGGAACGGAACCTCGATCTGTCGGCGTCATGGTCGATCGGCGATTCGGCCCGCGATGCGGAGGCGGGTCGGGCGGCGGGCTGTCGAACGATCCTGATCGGAGGCGGCGACGCAGGTGCGGAGGCTTCCGTTCAAAACGGTAGCGCGGATTTCGTGGTTGGATCACTCGAAGAGGCGGTGCAGATCGTGCTCAAACATACACCCTCATCGGAGAAGGCGGAGGAGAAGGACGCCAGACCGGCCGGCGGCGAGAAAGATGACAGCACTGCGCTGTTGCACGAAATCCTTTCGTTCCTGCGGATGATCGACCGCCGGGCGCGGACGGAAGATTTTTCCCTGGCGCAACTGACCGGCGCCATGATACAGATCCTGGCGCTGGCGGCGCTGATCTGGGCCATTTTCGGCATGAACGAACTTCCCGGCACGCAGATCATTCGGTTGCTCTATGCGCTGGTCCTCCAGTTGCTGGCGATGACGCTGTTCGTGGTACGGAAGAAGTAAACGGTGTGCCACTGCTCTCAAGCAGTGTCTCCGCGGATCGAGCGGCTTGTGACCTTTTCCACTGCTTGAGAGCAGTGGCACACACCGGCACACGCTCGGGGCGCATCGCCTGCAATTCATCACATCTGATGTCGCATCATCACCCCGACGACGGTTGCGGCAATCGCGGCCGCCGCCAGCAGCACCGTTACCACGAAAAGCATCATGAACCGTTTGCTTTGCCGGGCGATGAGCCCGGCCAGCAGGTCCTGCTGATCGCCCGCGCGGGTATGCATCGTGCTCAGTGTTTGCAACTGCGCGTGGCTGGATTCGCCGAGCATGCCGATGGCGGAGCCGAGCTTATCCATCGTCTGCGACGTGACCAGATGCTGCTCGCAGCTCATGTCCAGTTGCCGCTTGATGCCGGCCAGCGTTTCACTCTGGATGCGGGTGGATTTGGGGATTTCGCCGATCGTCTCCGCGAGTTGCTGCGTGTGGGCGTTGGTCATTTCCAATTGCCCGGCGATGCTTTCCAGCGTCTGGGCCTGCTGGCGCGAGACGGTCGGCAGATCACTCATCGAGCGGGCCAACTGTTCGAGCGACGTGCAGATCCGCTCCGTCCGCTCGCCCTGCATGGCCAGGTGCTTCTGCACCTCCTCGACCACCTGCGTCACGCGTTCGTAACCTTCCTGGAGTTTGGCCAGCGTCTGGTCGCGCTTGGTCCAGCGGGACAGCGCGCTCGGCTTGTCGGCCAGCGTCTCACCATCGGTCGGGCCCATGAGCTCGACAGGATCCGAAAGCAGGCCATCCTCTCCGATATCGGGAAGATCGTGCGACACGCGGCGGGGTTTGCTCCGCAGGCGATCCGCCAGGCGCGTCCACCACATGTTCGACTTCAGGGTTGGCATCGTTCGACCCCTCGCCGCAGGCCGGTATCGGTGAAGACTGAACGGATACTACCCTGTACGCCCGAGCGCGGCAACGGCTTGTCGGTTTTTCCAATATGCATACAATGGCGTGCTCGACCACGTGCCACTGCTCTCAAGCAGTGTCGAACGTTTGTAACGGCCGTCACTGCTTGAGAGCAGTGGCACCCGGCACTCGGGCGTCCATCAGTTGAGGAGGAGCTATGCCTGCCTATACCACCGCGGATATTCGAAATGTCGCCCTGATCGGGCATCAGTCGGCCGGAAAGACCTCGCTGGCTGATGCCATTCTCCATGTAACGGGGGTCACCAATCGGCTGGGCGACGTGAATAACCAGTCGAGCTACCTGGACTTCATGGACGAAGAGAAGACCCGCCGCTGCTCGATCGACTCCTCGTTGTTGCACGTCACCGTTAAGGGCAAGCAGGTCAACGTGGTCGACACGCCCGGGGCGCCGGATTTCGTCGGCCCGGCCGCGGCCGCGCTGGCCGGTGTCGAGACCGCTGTGTGTGTGATCTCCACGACGGCAGGCATCGAGGTCAACACCCGGCGCATGATGGAACGGGCGAAGGATTACGGCCTCGGCCGCATGATCGTCATCAACAAGATCGATGCGAATCTCGACGTTGAGGAACTCATCGGAAATATCCAGGAGCTGTTCGGACACGAATGCCAGCCGATGAACCTGCCGACCGGACGGGGAAGCGGGGTTATCGATTGCTTTACCAGGAAGGAAGGATCGGCCGATGTCGGCGACGTGGCTGCCGCCCATACCGCGCTGATCGAGCGGATCGTCGAAGCCGACGAGGCGCTGATGGAGCAGTATCTGGACACCGGAGACATGGATCCAGGCAAGCTGTCCGGTGTGGTCAGCAAAGCGATCGCCGACGGGAGCTTTGTGCCCATTCTGTTCACCAATGCCCGCGGCGAGGTGGGCGTGAAGGAGCTGCTGGAGACGATCGCCGATTGCGCTCCGTCGCCGATCGAAGGCAAACAGCGCGTGCTGGAAAACGGCGAGACGCAGACGCCGATCAAGCCGGACAAGGCCGGCAAGTTCGTGGGTCAGGTATTCAAGCTGTTTGCCGACCCGAAGAGCAATATCAAGTATTCGATCTGCCGCGTGTACGCCGGCAGCATCAAGTCCGATTCGTCGATCTACATCGCCGATGAGCGCAAGCCGCAGCGGCCGGGCCAGCTTTACAAGTTGCAGGGGGCCGAGCACCCCGAAATCGACGAGGGCATCGCCGGCGACATCGTCGCCTTCGCTAAGCTGGATACGCGGATCGGCCAGGTGCTGCACGCTGAGAGCGGAGGCGGCACGATCGCCATGCCGAAGTTCCCGCATCCGATGTACGCTCTGGCCATCGAGCCCAAGAGCCGGGCGGACGCCGACAAGGTCAGCGGTTCCCTTCACAAGTTTATGGAAGAGGATCCGTGCTTCCACGCCGATCGCGATGCGATGACCCACGAACTGGTGGTCCGCGGCATCGGCGACCTGCACCTGCGAACGATCCTTTCGCGCATGGCGCATTACTTCAAGCTGGAGGTAAACACCAAGCCGCCGAAGATCCCTTATCGCGAAACCGTCACCGCCAGCGCCGAGAATATCGAATACACGCACAAGAAGCAGAGCGGCGGCGCCGGGCAGTTCGGCCGCGTCATCATTGCGATGGAGCCGAACGAGCGCGGGAAGGGTTACGAATTCGTCGATGATATCTTCGGCGGGTCGATCGATCTGTCATTCCGGCCGAGCGTGGACAAGGGCATCCAGGCGCAGATGAAAGAGGGCGTGCTGGCCGGCTTCCCGGTGGTTGACGTCAAGGTACACCTCACGGACGGCAAGACGCACCCGGTGGACAGCAAGGACATCGCCTTCCAGATCGCCGGCCGCGAGGCGTTCAAGCTGGCCGCGCAGAAAGCCCAGCCGGCGATCATGGAGCCGGTCTACACGCTGGAGATCGTCGTGCCCGACCAGTACGCCGGCGACATCATGAGTG
>CAYLLT010000075.1:14732-30789 GCA_964384465.1 uncultured Planctomycetales bacterium
CAAGATCGCGTTCATGCAGTGCAAGCCGGTGCTGCTCGAACCGATCGTGCACCTCGAGGTGACGGTACCGAACGCGAATGTGGGCGACATCCAGGGCGACCTCGCGTCGCGTCGCGGCCGGCCGGAAGGTCAACAGATGCTCCCCGGCGGTTTCAGCGTGATCACCGGCCGCGTCCCGCTGGCCGAAGTCTCCGATTACCACTCGCGGCTCTCCAGCATCACCGGCGGGCAGGGCAGCTTCGCGATGGAGCTGTCGCACTACGAAACGGTGCCGCCGAACGTCCAGCAGCAGATCGTTGAAAACGCCCGCAGGCAGCGGGAGGCCGAACGGGCGGCGCACTAGAATGGATGTGAGAGGTGTCCTATGGTCATGAGTGGTGACCTGACGGAAATCACGCAAACGCTGGTGGAGCGCTTCCATCCACACCGCATCGTGCTGTTCGGCAGTCACGCCCGCGGTCAAGCCTCGCCCGATAGCGATATCGATCTGTTCATTGAGATGGATGCGGAGGCGCCGCCACCCGTCCGAGCCATTCAAGTCAGCGAGGTTTTCGGGCTGAGACCCTGGTCTCTGGACGTCGTTGTCTATACGCCGCAGGAGGTCCGCAAGCTCAGGCAGCGCCGAGCCACTTTCCTTTCTCAGATTGAGGCCGAAGGAAAGGTGCTGTATGAGCGAGCCTGAAGCGTCGTCCTCCGCCTGGATTGCCAAGTCTGAGCACGACCTTCTGAACATCAACAACAATCTGAATGCCGAACAGATTCCGTGGGATACGGTTTGCTTTCATGCACATCAGGCAGCAGAGAAGCTGTTGAAGGCGTTTCTCGTCTACCATGATAAACAACCGATGCGGACGCACGATCTCGTCGCGCTGCTCGCCCGGTGCGCTGCCATCGATTCTTCTTTGGCTGGAACGCTCGAGGCTGATTGCCGGATGCTGACATCTTTCAGCATGGGATCCAGATATCCGGATGATCTTTACGAGCCTTCGGAGCAGGATGCGCGCATGATGGTTGCCGCTTTGCATCGCGTTCGAGCCGAGCTTCTGCCTCGTCTGGGGCATCCGATATGACCGAAGGGGAGCCTCAAGGGACCACGGGGCCTGTGGATCACGAGCCGCGCGGGTTCGTTCGCGGTGCGGGGTATATACTTCAGATTGCTGGTGTCATGCTGCTGCTGGGCGGTTGCTGCCTGGGGTCGTTCAGCGGGCTGATTCAGCGCCCGCAGGATCAATCGCCGGCCAGCGCGGTCGAGTGGTTCCGCCGCTCGCCGCCCGCACAGTTGGTGACCGCCATCAACATCGTCATCAGCGGCGTGGCCGGCCTGGCTCTGCTGGTATTTGGTCTGGGTTTGCAGCAGGAGCGGCGCCGGAGCGGGATCGGGGCGATGATCGCGACAGGCCTGTTGGCGGCGGGCTGGTGGACGACGGCGATCGCGGCCGTTTTCCTGCATCTCTCAATTATGCGAATTCTGATCAATGTGGTTTTCGCGGTCGGTGCGACGCTTCTTTTTTTCCTGGCCGGTGGGGCGGAGCGGACTTTGAGACTGCACCCGCCGCCTCCGGATGAGCCGGTCACGGATGAATTCCTTGCCCAGTTCGCCCGGCGGCGGCACCGCGTGGAGGAGGAGAAAGAATAGAACCGGATGTAACCCCGTTTTGTGGCGCCGGCTGAAGAACCCCGCCGTCCGACGAAAGTATAATAGAGGCAGACATGGCATCGTCGGACAGGATTTTGTCGCGCTGGAGGAATCTGATGTTTTCAAATTGTTCTGATAGAAGCTTCCATTGCCGCGCGATAGTTGCGGGATTTGCTGGCTTTTTCGTCTACATGATTTCCGCGCTTGCCGCATCGCCGGCCTCCACGCAGCCCGCGACGGGTGCCGCCAGGGACCGTCGGGAGCTGCGCGAGCGGGTGAACCCGGCGCTGGAGAAGGCATTGCAATTCCTGGCCAACGCGCAGGCCCGCGACGGCGGATGGCATCAGCTTCTTTCCGGCGGGGCGGACGTGGGCATCACCGGGCTGGTCATCAAAGGGTTCATTCAGCATCCGGCATATGGCCCCAAGCACCCGGTCGTGCAGCGGGCGATCAAGTATCTTCTGAAACACCAGCAAAAGGACGGCGGCATCAATACGCCGGACAGCGCTTACGCGAACTACACCACCAGCGTCGCCCTGATGGCCTTGTCGGCGATGAAAGATTCGGAGCTGTCCCCAAACATCGCCGCCGCACAGGACTATCTCCGGGATAACCAGTGGGCGGAGGGCAAGCGCGACAGCGACGGCAAGCCCGTGGATACCGGGCACGCATTTTACGGCGGCGCGGGCTACGGTTCGGGCGGCAAACGCCCGGACCTGTCAAACACGCAGATGATGCTGGAAGCGCTGCACGCGAGCGGCCTGCCGGCCAGCGACCCGGTCTACAAAAAGGCGCTGCGATTCATCGAACGCTGCCAGATGAGCAGCCAGAGCAACGATCAGCCGTTTGCCCGCGGTACTGATGACGGCGGATTCATCTACTCGCCGGCCAACGGCGGCGAGAGCAAGGCCGGCACCATCGAAATCGGCGGCCGGAAGCAACTGCGGTCTTACGGTTCGATGACCTACGCCGGCTTCAAGAGCATGCTTTATGCCGAGGTCGGCCGCGACGACCCGCGCGTTCAGCAGGCGTGGGCCTGGATCCGCCGAAACTATTCGCTGGAGTCGAACCCCAACATGCCGGGCGCGAAGTCGAAAGAGGGTCTGTTCTATTTCTATCACGTCTTCGCCAAAGCGCTGGAGGCGTGGGGCGAGTCGGTCCTGGTTGATGAGCGCGGCCGGGAGCACGACTGGCGAACCGAACTGGTCGATCGTTTAATCAGCTTGCAGAAACCGGACGGAAGCTGGGTTAACTCGGAAGACCGGTGGGAAGAAGACAATCCCTTTCTTGTCAGCGCTTATGCCGTCCTGGCGCTTCAGACCGCCATCGAGTAATTGGCGTCTGACAGGTGGAGCGTTTTACCGAAGCGCTAAAGCTCGATCCCAGCGCGACATCTGACACGCAAAGCTCGGGACGATTTCACCGCCACTTCATTCGCCCGCGACGGCGTCCTGCCTTGAATGTCACCAAATCTTACTTTTAGATGAACTTTAGTTTTGACAATCGAGCATTTAACGATCATATTGTTGTCAGCCTCATCCGCAGGGAAGCACATCGAGGCCGTACTTTGAAAACTGTCGGTTGAGATCGGACGGCGTGCAGCGAGCGCACCATTTGCCGGTATTGCCTCCTTTTCCTCCTTTTTTGTTCCTCAGGAGAGTTTTTTATGCCGCTGGGAAAAGTGAAGTGGTTCAACGAACAGAAGGGGTTCGGGTTTATCCAGGCCGATGACGGAGGGCCCGACATTTTTGTCCATCATTCCGCGATTCAGTTGGACGGTTTCAAAACGCTGGCGGAGGGGCAACCCGTCGAGTTCGAAACCGAGCCCAGCCCGAAAGGGCCGAAAGCGATCCAGGTCAGACCGGCCAACGCCTGAACCCGGTCGCCAGGGGCACATCGCAGCGCTGGCCGCGGGGCAGCCGGCCGGCTCACCACAAGGTTGCGCCGGCGTGTACAATCTGCGTTCATGCTGCCCACCGCATTTGTCTATTCGCAGCGTTATCTGGATCACGATACCGGACCCGCGCATCCCGAGCGGCCCGAACGTCTGCGTGCGATCCATCGGCAGCTCGAACAAAGCGGATCGCTGAAGCGCTGCCTGCCGATCGAGCCTACGCCGGCCGATCCATCGCTCGTCGAACGCGTCCACGATCGCGACCACATCGAACGGTTTCGTCGGGCGTGTCTTCAGCACGCGCCCATCATCGACACGCCGGATTGCCCAATCTCCCCGGCCAGTTTTGATGTCGCCTTGCTGGCGGCGGGCGGCGTCATTGCGGCCGTGGATGCCGTCATGCAGGCGCGAGCGCGAAATGCATTCTGTGCCGTCCGGCCGCCGGGGCATCATGCCGAGCGCCGGATGGCCATGGGCTTTTGTTTTTTCAACAACGTGGCCATCGCCGCCGAATTTGTCCATGCACGCTACGGTATCGAACATGTCGCCATTCTGGATTGGGACGTTCATCACGGCAACGGCACACAGCACCATTTCGAGGCCGACCCCGACGTTTTCTTCTGTAGCATCCACCAACATCCCGCCACTTTGTATCCCGGTACCGGCTACGCCGGCGAGCGGGGCAGAGGTCCGGGTCTGGGCACGACGTTGAACGTCCCGATGTCGCCGGGCAGCGGCGACGAGGAATATCAGCAAGCGTTCGACGAGCAGATCCTGCCCGCTCTCAGCGCCTTCAAGCCGGGTTTCATCCTCGTTTCCGCCGGCTTCGACGCCCATCGGGACGACCCGCTGGCGCACATCGAGTTGAGCACCGAAATGTTCGGCTGGATGACCAGCCGGGTTGTCCAACTGGCCGAATCGCTCTGCGGAGGCCGGCTGGTGAGCACGTTGGAAGGGGGCTATAACCTCTCCGCCCTGGCCGATTCCGTCCAAACCCACCTCGAATCACTCTCCTCCGGCAATAGCAACCCGCCGCGCGGCGTTTGAACCGCAGGGTGGCTGTTGTGCTTATCCGCCGCGAACTTTTATGGAGACCAGCAATGACCAAGAAATTATCCGGTGTGGCAATGGGGGGTGTCGGCCTGTTCCTGGGCCTCGTCGCGATGGCGGGCGAGGCTCCGGACGCGGCCCCACCGGCCGGGTCAGATCAACGAGGCCCCGGCCGGCATGGCCAGGATGCGATGGAGCAGCGGCGGGCAGAGATGTTCGACGAGCTGGATGCGAATAAGGACGGCCAGATCTCGCGAGAGGAATTCCAGGCCGCCCGGCGGCCCGGACGGATGGACAGGCCGCGCGGCGAGCCATTCTCCGAAGGCGGTCGCGGGCCCGCATCGAGGCCGGCGGGTGGACCGCCGGGGGGTCGTCGTGGGCCGCTGGCAGGACCGCCCCCGCAGGGACCGCCGCCTCCGGGTGCTGATGATTTTCGACCGCACCGGCGTCCCGGACCCGGTGGATTTGGGGGTGGACGCGGTGGCCCCGGTGGCCCCGGTGGCCCCGGCGGATTCCGGCCAGAGGGTGGACCGGGTGGACCGGGTGGTGGGTTCCGCGGCGGGCGGGGTGGACCCCAGGGGCCGCCTCTGTTCCCGCTCCTCGACGCCAATCATGATGGGAAGCTTCAGACGCCAGAGATTCAAAAGGTTTTCGATCTGTTCAAGGAGGCGCTGGACGCCAGCCAGAAGGAGGCTCTGACGCCGGAAGACTGGATGGAGTTGGTTCAAAAACACCGGCCGCTCGGCTTAGGCCCGCGTCCGGAAGGCCCCGGCCCGGATCGCGACCGGCCCGACAGGGCCGAACGCCGCCGCGATAAAGCCGGCAAGCATGGCGGCCCGCCTCCCGGCGAAGGTGCCGCACCGCCGCCGGAACCGCCGCCGGCGGATAAGTAACTTCGGTCTGTTCCACAGGAACCACAATTCATCAATGCGAAAGCCCCCGGCAATGTCCGGGGGCTTTTCATTATGCTGCGATAGCAGGCCCGCAGAGGATTTGCAGCACCGCCCGATGCTCGCCGCTTGCGGCATTGCGCGACCGCGCGAGGGCATTACTCTGTCGAGTTCAGTGCAAAAAAGGTGGCGTGGACCGTTGTCGATCCACGCCACCTCTGGTTTCAACTCAACCTACTCGACGACTTACTCCAAGCACCGGTGTCAGCCGGGATACCCACTTGAGGCATTCTACACCGCAGTGTCCCATCGCCGAAGTGAATTTTTCATATTTTTTCGCTTTGCTGTAATTATGAGAACTTTAGACAACGCTGGTAATAAAACATAATGTAGTAACTACGCAAACACTTCTATTGCCGGGGCGCCGGCATCGGCTGCGGGCACTGTCTGCACCTCACTAATGCCCGAATAGGGGGCCGCGCCGCTCGACATGGAGATCGACTGGAACGAGCTGCTCTCGATGCTGAGAGATGACTCCGAATAGACGAAGCCGCCCGTGCCGCCCGAGTTCTGGTTCTGCTGGGCCAGGGCGGCCACCAGGGCCAGTATCCCTTTTTTTTCCTCCTCGTCGCCGCCCTTGAGGTATTCAGACATCAGCAGCAGCAGTATGGCACCCAGTAATTCATTATTACTGGCGAGCGGACCATAAGTACCGATGAACGATTCGACGCTCGAGCTGATGGAAGTGGAGGATGCCGAAATGATAGACTGGCTGTCGAAGGCGGAGATACCCGTCACTTCGCCGCCCGCAGCGGCAGTCAACGACGGCAACTGCATCTGACCGCTGGCAATCGAACCGCTGATACCCGTGATCGCGTCCATAGACTCTCCCCCAAATACAAAGAGTGTTGCTGCGTGTAGAGCAGCAGTCGGCATTCCGGTTGGCCAAGCGGGAAAATGCAAATCTAAACCACTCCCGGTTATGAAGTTGTGCCGCGGTAGCGACTGTACTGTTTATAGGGATTGAAACGGCGGGACGGCGTACAATCGGCAACAACGCCCGCGCTCGTGTGAACCGAAGCTGGGACAAGTATTTGTGATGTTGCAGTCTTTCACCGCGGAACGGCGTGGTAGGAGCCATGAAGGCGCGGGTGTGTGACACTTCCGCGGGTCCGGGGTACTCCTTATCCGCAGGACCGCGGCCACTTGTTGCCGCTCCGGCGTTGCGTACGCGGGCTTGTGGCAATAAATTGCCGCGGTCCTATCGAAAAGTCCGGAACGGAGTTCCACGATATGCGTGAGCCGCGGACGGTCGAGCGTGGCCGGATCGAGCTGATCTGCGGCTGCATGTTCAGCGGCAAGAGTGAACGGCTCATCGAGCTGTTACTCGAAGCTCGGTCGCAGTCGATATCGGCCGCGGCATTCAAACACGCCTCCGACGATCGCTATGCCGCCGGCCAGATCGTGACGCACAGCGGTCGGCGCTGTGAAGCCATACCGGTACACTCGCCGCGGCAGATTCTGGAGCGGGCGGGCGATGCCCGCCTGATCCTGATCGACGAAGCCCAGTTCTTTGACGATGAAGTGGTCGTCGTGTGCGCGGAGCTGGCGGGCCAGGGCCGCAGTGTGATCGTTGCGGGCCTGGATCGCGACTCCTGGGGTCTGCCGTTCGGCCCGATGCCGCGGATCGAAGCCATCGCCGATAGCGTGACACACACGCACGGCGTCTGCTCAGGCTGCGGCGGGCAGGCCGAATTCACGCAGCGGCTGGCCCCACTGGAATCGCAAAGCATGATCGGCGGCCCGGAGGCTTATGAGCCGCGTTGCGCCCGGTGCTTTCAACCGCCGCCCATCGAACTGCGGCGATAGCGTGCTACAAATAATCAGGGATTGCCTGTCGCCTGCGTTGCTGGCACTGCGAAGTATTCGGGGTTCTGTTCTTTGAGTACGCGTAGCCCCTCACCCCAAAACCGGTGGAGAGAGGGCGTGTGCGCTCCGGCGGAAGCATAATCGTTTGAACTCTCGCGGGGATGGATGACCGCTCGAATGACCTCGCCCGCGCGGTTCCCCGCCTCGGCAACAATCTTGCCGTTCTTATCGATGATCCGGCTTTCGCCGTGCGATCCGCCATCGAAGCCGCCGGCGCCCGCATTGCAGTGCACGACGCAGATCTGATTTTCAACCGCCCGGGCCATGATCTGGCTGCGATAATTGTCCATCTTCTGGCGCGGCTCCTTGGATTCGCTGCTGATATAAATCCCCAGTTTCGCTCCGGCCAGCACGGGGATGCGGAAGATTTCGGGATAGCGCTCGTCGTGACAGATCATGATCGTGGCGGGGACATCGTCGATACGGAAGATCGCCATCGCATCGCCGTCCTCGAAGAGATTGCCGTCAACGTTATGCATTTTTGCGTATCGCTTGATGATCTCTCCCCGCGGGTCGATCACGAATGCGCCGTTGTAGCGTTTTCCCGCTTCCAGGTATGCCGAGCCGACAACAGCATGGATCTTCCAATGGCGACAACCTTCGCGGACGATGGAAAGGGCGAGATCGACTTGCGGTTGAGAAAGCTTGCGGATGATGTCTTTTTTATAGGTGGTGAGGGCGCATTCCGGGAATAGAACCAGCCGCGTCCCCCGCTTCGATTCTTTCTCCAACGCGCTGACCATGGCTCGAGCATTGGCGTCCAGGTCAGCCTGCGTTTCGAGTTGGACGCACGCGACCTGGAGCGACGGCATGCTCGATCGCGGCGCCGCGGCGTTTTCTTCCGCGCGTAACGGGCGAGAAACAACTGCTAACGCGATGAAAACAGCGGTCAGATGATGATACGTCTTCATGCTGGATATCGTCCGGGCCGGAGCTGCGCGTGTCAAACGCCCTGCTGTTGTGCGATCTACTCGTTCTCGAACGGCTGCCCCAGTGCGGCCGGGGCGCGACGCCTGCCCATCAGGCCGGCGAGCACAATCAGCGTGAAGACGTAAGGCGCCATCTGGAGGATCTGCGGCGCCGGCAGCCAGCGCAGCGGCGATACCTCCAGAAAGTTCTGCACCACGGAGACGTAACCGAAGAAAAGTCCCCCCAGGATCAGCCCGAGCGGTTGCCATCCGCCGAAGATCACCATCGCCAGAGCGAGAAATCCCCGGCCGGCGGTCATGTTTTCATTGAACTGGTGCGTGTACATGATCGACAGGTAACTCCCGGCCAGCCCGGCGGTCAGGCCGCCGAAGAGCACGCACGCGAATCGCCGCGCATTGACGCGGATGCCCGCGGCCGACGCCGCCAGTGGATAATCTCCGAGCGCCGACAACTCGATGCCCCAGCGCGAGAAGCGCAACACCGTGTGTATCATCGCCGCGAGGGCGAGCGTCGCATAGCACAAGCCGTACTGATCGAGCGCGGCCAGAGGTCCGAGCGGAAGATCGAGCGGCTTGAAGCAATGAGCCTGGCGAGCCGCCCATCCCGCCTGTAGACACCATTTGTAACCGACGCCGGTGGCTCCCAACGCCAGCAAGTTGATCGCGGTGCCGGCGACCACCTGATCCGCATCGAAAACGAGTGTGACGATGGCGAAGAGGCAAGCCAGCGTTACGCCCGCGCCCGCGGCGGCCAGCAGGCCGATCCAGGGAGAGCCGGTCGCGACCGTCGCCATCCAGCCCGCCAGCGCACCGGTGAGCATCATCCCTTCGATGCCGATATTCACGACGCCGCTTCGCTCGACGATCAACTCGCCCATGCCGGCTAGCCACAGCGGTACGGCAAACCGGATCGCATCCTGTGTAATCAGGTCGATGGATAGATTCACGCGATAGGCTCCCGCGGTGTGCCGCTGCTCTCTGCTGGTGTGCCACTGCTCTCAAGCAGTGCTCGCGCGCGTGCGGCGCCGCCTGTTTTCAGCCAGTGCCTAAAGCGCTTACCACTGAAAACCAGTACATTGAGCACGATCATCCCCTTGATCACCTGGGCCAGATCGGCGGGGATACCCAGGCTCGAGTGTCGTTCCACATGAAAAGCGGCGATATCGATGCCGGCGATGAAGATCGCGGCGGCGGCAACGCCGAGCGGGTGCAATCGGCCCAACAGCGCGACGGCGATGCCGACGTAACCGAAACCTTCGGAGGCCTGAATGTTCAGCAGTCGGCTGACGCCGGCGATCTGAATACCTCCGGCCAGCCCGCCCAGCGCGCCCGACAGGCACATCACCCGGAACTTCACTGCCGGCACATTGATGCCCGCCCACTGGGCGGCAACCGGATTCAGCCCGGCCACGCGCAGCTCGAACCCGGCCGCGGACCACTTGATGAACACCCAGAAAAACAGTATCGCCGCGACGGCCGCGAGCAGTCCCCAATGCAGATCGGTTGCGGTCATGATCGCGGGCAGGTAGCCCTGCCGCGCGATCGGGTCCGACTGAGCAGCTCGCGCATCGGCGCCTTGCAGCGGACCCTGCGTCAGATAGCTCACGAACGACACCGCGACGAAATTGAGCAGGATGGTGCTCAACACCAGCGGCACCTGCCGCCGGTTCTCCAGCACGACCGCGGGTACGGCCAGCAGCGCGCCCGCGACCGATGCGCCCGCCAGCATGAGCGCGATCAGCAGCCAGCCGGGCAGGTGGACGAAGGATACGCCGATGGCCGTCGCCGCAATCGCACCGAGGAGGTACTGGCCCTCGACGCCGATGTTCCACGCCTGAGCGCGGAACGCGAGCGCCACCGCCAGCCCGCACAGCATCAACGGGCAGCTTCGCCCCAGTACATCCGCGAGACTATTCACATCTCTCAGAGGTCCGGACAGCAATACACGAAAGGCGGCGAACGGGTCTCTGCCGGCCACGAGGATGACAACTGCCGCCATCAGCAGCGCCAGCACGACCGCCAAGGCCGATTGGGCCAGACCTGTCCAGATGCGTTTTCGTTCGAGAATCATCTGTAACTCATCCGCCCAGCATCCGCCTGGCGATCTCGTCCCGATCGCATTCGGGCCACCCGGTCATGACGCATCGCCCCTCGTACATCACGGCCACGCGGTCCGCCATCGTGAGCAGTTCGTCCAGATCGCTGTGAATAAGCAGGATGCCCGCCCCATGGTCCCGCTGGTCGAGCAGTTGGGCGAATACGAATCGAGTCGCCGCCACATCGAGGCCGCGAACGGGATTTTGCGCGACGATGATGCGCGGGTGTCCCGCCAGCTCGCGCGCCAGAACCAGCTTTTGCTGGTTTCCGCCGGACAGATGACGCACCTCCGCCGTCGGTGATTCAGCGCGGATATCGAACCGCTGCATCTGTTCGGCGGCGTATTCGCGGACAGCCCTCCACGAAATCAGGCCGGCGCTCGCAAACTCGCGCGAGCGGGCGGTTTTAAGCACCAGGTTCTCAGCCACGGTCAACGCCGGCACCAGCGCCTGCTTCAGTCGGTCTTCGGCGATATGCGCGAGGCCCGCGGCGGTTCGCACCCGCGTACTGCTTGCCGTCATGTCGCGGCCACAGATCGCGATGTGGCCGGTGGAAGGTTGTGTCAGCCCGACAACCGTGGAAGCCAGCACGTCCTGACCATTGCCCTCGACGCCGGCGATGCCGACGATCTCACCCCGCCGCACTGACAGGTTGATATCGACGATGCGGCGGTGCGAGCGCGGATCGCTCGCACAGATTTCGCGCAAATCAAGCGCCGGCGGACCGTCGATCGCCGCCGTCCGGCGCACCGGCAGCGGGGCGATCCGCGTCCCCACCATGTGCTCCGCCATTTGATCGGTGGTCAGAGCCGCAGCCGGGCCGGAATAGACGCATCGGCCGCGGCGAAGGATGGTAAGATCGTCGCAGATGCGCCGCACCTCGTTGAGTTTGTGACTGATGAAAATGATGGCCAAGCCGTCGCGGCGCAGCTTGTCGATGGCGGCAAAGAGTCCATCGGTCTCCTGCGGCGTCAGCACGGCGGTCGGCTCATCGAGGATGAGCACACGCTTGGCGACGCCCAGTGCGCGGACGATCTCCACGCGCTGCTGCTGGCCCACGGCAAGCGAGTCAATCGTGACGTCGGGATCGATCGGCCAGCCCAGATGTTCGGCGAGCTGCCGCACCAGCCGGGCGGCCTCACGGCGCGAGATCCATTGCCTGGCATCGCGGCGGCCCAGCAGGCAGTTCTCGGTTACCGTCAGCGTCGGTACGAGCATGAAATGCTGATGCACCATGCCAATACCGGCGGCGCGTCCGGCGGCGGGCGATCCGGCGGTCAAAGCACTGTCACCGGCCTGAATCCTGCCGCCATCCGGCCGGAGCAATCCCACCGCGATGCGCATCAGCGTCGTTTTGCCGGCGCCATTCTCACCGAGCACGCCATGGACGCGCCCGGGAATGAAGTCCGCGCTGACCTGATCCAGCGCAGTTAGTTCATCAAAGCGCTTGGAGATGTTTTCCAGAGATAGCGTCATTCCTGTGGACACATCCAGCTCACCAGCGGATTTCCTTGCTGCACTTGCGAACTGGTGTTTTGATGGCTTTGCGGATCGACTCGCGCATGCCGGGGATGGAGAGCAAGCACAGGGTTTCCTGGATCGACCGCCAATCCTCTTCTGACACCAGCACCGCGCTATTTCGCTTACCTGAGATGTGAAGCGGTTCGTGCGACTGGCTGAGGTCGTCCAGTAGCCGATAAAGCTTTTTCCTGGCTTCCTTCACAGTGATGCAAGTCACGATCATTCCTCAATTTCGTGATAGCGTGCCTACGAGCCATCTGTCGTCAACCGCTACTTGGCATAAGGATCGACTCCTCCGGCGATCAGTGCGGCTCGCGCCTCATCAACGGCTGATCGACACGCCTTAGCGACAGCTTCTCCGACTGCGTAAGTCAGCTTGGGATTGGGTGCGCAGTCGATCACGCCGCTTTTGACGGTCTCGTATTCGACGTGCGGCCGATAGCTCCCGTCGCGCACTGCCCGCGCCACGTGCAGGAATGCCTCATCCACCCGAATGACGGCCGATGCGAGAATCTTCGTCGTCGCGGTGGTGGCGTTCTGATCGCGATTGCAGCCGAAGACGAAGATGCTGCCGTCGTGTTCCTGCACGGCCTCGAAGATGCCGCGGCTGGCGGCGTCGGCATTCTGAAACAGAACGTCGATGGGTTTCGGGTCTGTCACGCGGAGCAGCGATTTCGTCTTATCCTTGGCGGCTGCGGAATCCTCCCACGGCCGGCTGCCGCGGATGTACAGCGGCTCTCGTACGCTGCCGTCCGGCTTATATTTGAGGAACCCGTTACGAAAACCGCGATAACAAAGTTCGACCGGCGGCACGGGTTCGGCGGCGATGAAACCCACGTGCCCCGTCTGCGTCACGCGGGCCGCCATCGCTCCGCACAGATAAGCCGCCTCGCCGAGCTGATAGAGAATGCTGCCGAAATGCGGATCGGGCTGATCGTAGCCGCTAATGATGAAAATGGTGCCGGGGAAATCGGCGGCGATCTCTTTGACCGGCTCGTTGAACTCATAGCCGTGGCAGATCACCAGGCGATAACCGTCGCGTCCGTAATTCCGCAGAGCGGTCTTGCGGCGCGACGGCTCCAGGTTCTCGATGAAGCTGACCGGCTCAGCGAGCGATAGTTCCTTCTGAAGGCGTTCAGCGGCCTCTTTCGCGCTGAAGTTCCATCCCCCGTCCGCGGTCGAGCCGGGCACGACAACGGCGACGCGAAAAGGTTTTGCATCTGTCGGTTTATTCGTCGATTGAGCAGCGGGTTCTTGTCGGCAGGCGAGTGGAAATGTGATCGCCAGAACGATCAGGCCCGCGTTCGCGCGGGACCACAAGGGCGTCTGTGCGTGGCGATCAGGCACCATCTGACCCCAGGAGCATCATGACTTCGCTGCGTGTCCGGCCGTCCGATTTGCATCGACCGCGCAGGGCCGACGTGATCATCACGCTGCCCGATTTCTTCACGCCGCGGCAGGTCATGCACGTGTGCGTCGCTTTCATCACCACGGCCACGCCCTTGGCCGCCAGGCTCTCGGTCAGGATGTCGGCGATCTGGTTGGTCAGACGCTCCTGCACCTGCGGCCGCCGCGAAAACGCATCCACCACGCGGGCCAGCTTGGAGATGCCGATGATCTTGCCGTCGGGCAGATACGCGATGTGGGCCACGCCCTCAAACGGCATCAGGTGATGCTCGCACATGGAGTTGAAGGGGATGTCCCGCAGCACGACCAACTCGTCATAGATTTCGGTAAACGAGGTCTGCAAACAATCGCCCGGATTCAGCCGCAACCCGGCAAACAGCTCGGCGTACATTCGCGCCACGCGCATGGGCGTCGCCCGCAGCCCTTCGCGGTCCGGATCCTCGCCCACCGCGGCAAGAATCTCCCGCACCGCGGCGGCGATTCGTTCCAGATCGATCTCTTTTATCGACTCAGTCATCGTTGACATGATCTATGTCCACCCCCGCCCATTGTAGCGTGTCGGAGTCGCGGCGTCAGGCTGGCTTGTGCGTCACTTTCCCGCCGGGCGGGTCGTCGTAATCGCTTGTTCGATTTCGCTGAGGATCTGCTGTTCCAGCTTTCGGTCGCGGCCAATGTTGACCCATTCCTCGCGGGCGGACGGCGAGGTGGGGCCTTCCCGCTCGATCGGCGTTTCTGTTGGCCGATCGTCGCCGCGCTCGCGGGCGAACGCCGCACGTTCGGCCGTGTCCAGACGCTGCGTCTGCACACTGACCAGCACGAGGACGTTCCCGCCTTGCGGGCGCAGGCGAAGCTCCGCCCGCTGGCGTTGACGGTTCGGCGAGACCGCCAGCGTGTCGCGGATGCTTTTGCGTTGCCCCCGGCCCTCGGTCTCCGTTGGCAGCGAAACCAGCGTGTCACCGGTCGAAGCGTCGGGATTGATGCGGAAATGGCTCATAAAAATTCGCCGGGCGACGGATTCCACCTCGGCCGGCGCAACGTTAAGCAGGTGCCGCGAAGCGAAATCGGTTGCCTCCCGCTGAGCCGATGCTCCGCTCCGGTCGCCTGGGGCCGTACAACCACCCACCCCGATGGCGGCCAGCAACCCGAATCCCGTCAAGCAACGGTTGGCTGAATTATGCATAAGTCGGCTCCCTGGTGTCGACTGCCAAAGCGCGCGCATTATGAACCGCCCGATTCCCAAGTCAAGCAGGCCTTCTTGAGTCTCGACTTATGCCCACGCGCCATTTTCCTTATAATCTGCTCACATGCTTCGTTACACACTGGCGGCGTTGATGAACTGCATCGTGCCCGGCACCGGCCTGATCGCCTTGGGCCGCACCTGGCTGGGTGTGGCACTGGCGATTTGGTTCGGCCTGGGCGCGGAAGCGGCGGCCTGCGGAGCGCTCATTGCCCCCGCCAGCCTGCCGACCGCGGTGACCGTTATCGGAGCCCTCTTTGCGGCCGGCGCCTGGGTGCTGGGCCAGGGACTCCTGCTCTCGCGGATACGTCTGCTGCGGGACCCCAACCTGCGCGACGAGCTGGCGATCCTCCGGCGGATGGCCGAACAATCACTGCTTGCCGGCGACTACCGGACGGCTCGCTCCGTCCTGCTGGCGGCGCGCTCCCTGGACGATTCCGAAGTCGCGACCTGCATATTATGGGCGCGGCTCATTACGCTGACGGGCAAGCGGTCGCGGGCCCGCCGGGCGTGGTTACAGGCCGCTCGCCTCGACGCACACCACAGGTTCGCCCAGGAGATCCGCGATGCCCTCGATGGTCTTCAGGCGGTCTTACCCGCATCCGGGAGACGCGCAAGGGGAGCCACCGGCTTGATCCCGGTGGACGGCGGGCACAAAGCCGCCGCTCGCGGTGTCACCACCGACGCATCCCAAAAGACGGGCAACGTACGATAAACGACGCCACGCCTTGCTGGTCCATCACAACTGGCGTGCCATGCCGGCCGATACTATGCCTGGGTTTCTTGCAGTCTGTCCGCAGGCTGTTGCTTGAAGGCCCTGTACGTCAGTGCTACAATCGGTCGCGATGCATAGGTGAACGCGCGTCCGCGGCGTTTTTTCCGGACCGCTCGCCGACCGCAGATGAATCTGAGCCGCGACCATCAGGGAGCGGTTGCGAGAAATTCGCTCCCTGACGGTCGCGGCTCGGAAGATAAACTCATGCAGCGGATGCCCCGTGTGACGCAAACGGGTTCTGCGGTTAGGAGAGGCTAATGTTTGAACGGTTTACGGATCGCGCTCGCAAGGTCATGGCTCTGGCCAACCAGGAGGCGCAGCGTTTCAATCATGAATACATCGGCACCGAACACATCCTCCTGGGGTTGGTGAAGGAGGGTTCGGGTGTCGGGGCCAACGTGCTCAAGAATCTCGACGTGGACCTGCGCAAGGTCCGGCTCGAAGTCGAGAAGCTGGTCAAGAGCGGGCCCGACATGGTCACCATGGGCAAGCTGCCCCAGACGCCGCGGGCCAAGAAGGTCATCGAGTATTCGATCGAGGAAGCGCGCAGTCTCAACCATAATTACGTGGGTACGGAGCATTTGCTCCTGGGGCTGTTGCGGGAGCAGGATGGAGTGGCGGCTCAGGTCCTGATGAATTTGGGCCTGAAGCTCGAGGATGTGCGGGAAGAAGTATTGAATTTGCTGGGGGCCG
>CAYLLT010000076.1:0-13221 GCA_964384465.1 uncultured Planctomycetales bacterium
CTGATGCGGGGTGGAGCAGTTGGCAGCTCGCGAGGCTCATAACCTCGAGGTCACAGGTTCGAGTCCTGTCCCCGCTAGTTGTAGTTGAGTTGTGTATTTGCCGGTTCGCCCGAGACGCTTAGGAGAACCGTGATCACGGGCACATAAAGTCTCGCAGTCCGCTTGTCCGCTGACCGAGTTTCGCGCTGGGAGTGGTGCAAGGATTGCTAGCATGGTTCCGGGGCTTTCATTTTCACGACCGGGACCTCCTTGATCGATGCACGCCCTACGGTTTCTTGACCTCGATATCAAACCTCGCCGTGAGGGTCATGTCCCGCTGGACATCGACCTGTACGCTGTGGTCGCGGTCCGCTTCGGACCACTCGCGGAAGCGGAACTTCTTATTGCCACTGGGGCGGGTGGGTTGCGAGGGGTCCATGAACTGCCCGAGGCGCTCCGGCCCGCTGTAGCCGGCGCGCGTCTTCATGTCCGCCGGCACCACGTCCACGATTTCGACGGTGTGCCTGCCCGGCTTCTCGAAGTTGACGTCGAACTTCCCGAAATTGGGGCCCAGCACGTATTCGGTCGTCCAGTGCCCGCTGTGTGTCCAGTAGTCGAATCCATCCACGCGGAAGCGCACTTCGGCGAGCGGCGGGTCGGTGGCCACAATCAGCGTCGGCCCGTCCCTGGACAGCTCGCTGCTCATCGAAGCGGCGTAGAGATAGACGCGGCCGCAGTAAGCTGGGACCTTCAGCTCCCACCCGCTCGCGGCCAGATCGATCAGCCGCTCCCCTTTTCTCTCAATGTCCGCCGGTCCGGTCGTCGCCCGCGTCGCGGTGGGATGGCTGAACACGTCATCGAGCACGCTCGCGGGCAGCGACTTGGGAAGATGCAGCACCGCGGGCTTGCTCTTGTCCGGGTTGACGACCACCAACCCGCGCTCGAAGAGCCGATAGTAGACGCCGTGGTCCTCCTGTTCGGGCCCCAGCGGCGGACCCAGCCGGAGTTGGTACAGGACCGTGACTTCGGGGTCCGAGATCGGCCGGCCGCAGCTCCAGACGAACCCGGCCAGACGTGCCGTCGCGTAACAGTAGAACGCATCCTCGCGGCGGCCATAGTGCGTGGACCCCAGGTAACTCAGCGCCTGGATTTGTTTGCCCGCCCGGATGAACGGTTGAAGCTTGACGCCCTGGTCGTGCCAGCGCTCGTGCCAGTCGTACCAGCGCTGCGTGGACACCCACGTACACATGTAGGATTCCAACATCTCCGCGTCGAGTGATTTCCAGTATTCGCGCGGGATTAGGAGCGGAACGCCGGAATTCCCCAGCAGCGCGCCGTCGGGCTTATGTTTTTTCACCACCTCGCGCACGCGCTGGAGCAGCAGGGCAAACGCCTGGTTCGGATCGTCGTTGACGTGCTTGTGCTTGCCGAACTGGACGCCGAAGCAGGGCTTTCGGATGCTGAGGTTGTCGATGAAGACGCCGTCGGCGCCGAGTTCCATGATCCGGCCGACCCAGGCGACCATGGCGTCCTGGTACGCCGGCTCCGCCGGGCAAGTGGCATACATGTTTTTGGCGTCTTCCGACTCCCAGAAACCGGTCCGCTTCAGATTGCCGTCTTTATCCACCTCGATGAATTCCGGGTGCTCGTCCAGACGGACGCCTTGCGTGGTGCGGCCGGCGAACCCCTGATAGAAGGACACGTAGGGGAAGGCGCGGATGCCCAGGGCGTGGATGCGGTTGAAGTATTCGCGGTTGACGGGGCAATGCGTGACGAACGCCACCTTGGAGGCGGCCAGCGCGGCCCAGTCGTCGATGCCCGGGGCCTCGGCGTAGCTCTCGGACTCGACCAGCCAGTCGGGGGCCGATTCGCCGATGTCCATCGCTTTGGCCGCGGCGTCCCGCTCGGCCCGGCTCGGCCACTCACCTGCCAGCGATTGTATCGCAATGGTTCCAGATACCAGAGAGAGAAAAACGGCCAGTGGGTAGTGCGGGCGTTTCATCGGCAAGTCCTCCTCGATCATTGCCTCGATTGTCGGAGATAAGCCACACTATTCATAGAGCGGTGTTCCGTCGACGTGCTGCGTGAAACCGAGGAGAGGATGTTTGCAGCATGATCGGGATGCGGTAGGATTATGTAAGATGGCATGGGCATCTCGCCCGTCAGAAATGATTCTAAGCTGTGTCCTGTCGTCCCGAGTGAAATCGAAGCCCCAGAGAGAGCCTTGGGGCTCCTTCTTCTCAATTCGTGGAGCCGAACCCGATCATCCGCAGAGCCTTCAGAATTATCGTCCTCGCAACGGGCACCGCGTCGATCACCTGGGCGGGTCCCCCGGTTGCGTCGCCCGGGGTGGAGATCGAATCGAGCCTCGAGGGACGCGAGGTTCGCTGGCGGGTCCGGAACCAGAGCACGCCGCCCATTATGCGAATCGAGATCCCGACCTTTCGGGTCTATAAGCCCGAGGTGCCGGCCGGCTGGAAGTGCGACGACGCGCACGATGGTTTGCGCGCCTGGACGGATGATGTGGCGCACGCGATTCGACCCGGCCAATCGGCCGAATTTCGTGTGACCGGCACCAGCTCCGGAGGCAAACCCGGCAAAACCCGTGCGCGCCTGACGCCGCGGGAAGGGGGTGTCCTCGAGGTCCCCGACGTCATCACGCTTCAGAAAGAGAGCCGGGCGATACTGATGGTGCCGCCCATCATCATCACCGCGATCGTCGTTGTTCATGTCTGCGTGCGCCGCCGTCGAGGGAGAAAAAGGGGTCAGGTACCTTTGGCCGGAACGGCCCGAAGGGTGCTTCGCACCAAAGGTACCTGACCCCTTTTTCTCCCCCGCCGCGGCTTGACCGGAACGTTTTTCGCCGCTCACCTGGCGTTTTTGATGTCGGCCTCAGTCGGGAAGTGATGCGCTACGAGTTCCCGGATGGCGGTGGACATCAGACGGCTGGCGACTTTCAGTCCGGGCTCCAAATCGCCATCCGGCCGGAGCTCGACGGCGCATTCGATTTTCGAAAAGTACAGCGCGCGGTTCCAGGGCATGGCCATATCCAGGCGGGCCCATTCTCGATCGCTGATGAATCGGCCGTTGACACAGAAGACGTATATCACACAGAGGTCCACGTGCTGTTGCGGCTGGGTAAATCGTACGTATTTGACGGAAACGTCGGCGCGATCCGCACCCAATTCAGAAACGGTAAGTGTCGTGCCGCCCATGGCCACGATCTGAGAATCTGATTGTCGATAGCAAACCTCCGGTGTATGCGGCACGAGCGGCGTTCGGCCCCGATCGGTGTAGTAGAAGACCAGCAGATGCGCCATGTGGACCGGGCCAATGTCTGCCGCCGGGGGCGAAAAACGCCACACGATGTACTCCGTCGTACCTGGGTCGCCCGGTAATTCGTTCTTCCTGTCGTTCAGGAAGCGGAAATCGCCAAGGCTTTGCCTGTCCAGCTCCGCCAATGGCTTGCGGATGGGGACGGGGCGCTTCTGAAGCGCCTCGAAAGCCGCCCCGGCGGCGGGGCGCATCGCGATGGCCATGGCCAGCAGAACCCCCGCGCAGGCCACCACCTGGCGATTGAACATCCTCTGATGCGCGCCCGTGGCGACCTCGGCTCGGTCGCGCTCGGCCGGCTCGATTCGCATCTCCGTGACATCGTCGTCGTCTTCCACGTAGAGATACCGCGACAGCAGGCCGAAAAATGCCTCTGCGAGCCGTGCCGAGAGAATGAATGCCAGGTACGTCGCGAGCAAGGCCGCGGCCGCCGAGATGTTGCGCGGTGTGGAGTTAAGCAACGGATTTGCGCACACCAGCGCAGTCGTCGTCCAGACGACGATGCGAAGGACATTGACAGCCAGAAGGACCGGCGGCGCGATGAGGACGAGGAATACAAGCTGCGCGGGTGTCCGACGGCGCGAGAAGAGGGTGAACACGGCGACGAGCGCACAGGCCGGGGCGAGTCGGAAGCCAAACCGCTGCTCGCCTTCGCCCACCAGGACTTCTCGATCGCCGCGGCGGCATCGAACAAGGTTGCCTGTGCCTGCCACGGAAGCCTCAAGACCGGAAATGGCGTCCGTGGCTGCCGCGGCCATGCGTACCGAGGTCCCTTGAATCGAAATGCTGAATCGATCCATCGATCGCTCGAAAAGCGGCAAACAAGCGCCGAACATGATCAGGATGGGCACCAAGACCTTAAATACCCTGGCGCCCGCCCCCAGAAGGATCACTCCAGCGGCCGCAATCAGCATGGCCAGAAGCGCGAGATAACCGAACAGACCGAGCACGGCACAAGCCAACCAGACCACCACGCTCAGGAGCACGAGCATCAGGCCGATAATGGACGTTTGGACGGGCGCTTCCCGCAAATCGTCGCGACGGCACCACAGATAGGCGATGGCGACAATCGGGAAGCAATAGACGTGCGTCCATTCCGAGAACTCGCCCGCTGACCAAAGGACGAACGCAAGCTCGCTCCTGTATGCGGCGGCCCAGAGCACGAGCAACGGGATGAGCCGCAGCCAGGGAGTCCGCATCGAAAATGGCGAACCCTCCGTCTCATGTTGCAATAGCACATCGCTCATGGTGTTGAAGGCGTCTTCGGCTCCAGGTAGTAACACCAGGCCCAATCGCCCAGGGTCGACGTTTGCCATCGATCGAAAAGTCGCCGCTTGCGAAAACGTTTGGTATCGAACGCGATCCGACTGCGATTGCGCCAGGCATCGATTTCCGTCCTCAGACGATCGCGGGATGCGGCGTCTAACATCTCCGGACGCGACTCCTCCGGATCGGCCGCCAGATCGAAGCGATAGGCCGTCGACAGGCTCGGCCAGAGCACGTATTTTGAAACACCTTGAACATAGCCGGCCGGACTGTTTGTGCCCCAGCCCATAAAAAATCTCCTGCGATCTACGGGGGATGACGCGAGGGCGTTCGAGCCCTCGAAACCCGCCTCGCCGACATCGAAACCAAGCAACTCGAGCAATGTGGGCGTGACATCCAGCAGCGAACAGTTCTCCCGAACGACGCGCGGAACAGCGATCCCCCGGGGCCACGTCACAATCCAGGGTACCCGCAAGCCCTGCTCGTATGGGTTCTCGTTGTGATGCACGACATTGTGGTCGGGCATTCCTTCGCCGTGGTCGCCGAGGATGCAAATCAGCGTATCGTCATAGAGACCGCGCCGCTTGAGCTGTGCCATCACCTCGCCGACAAAGGCGTCCGTATACCGGATGCACTGTAAGTACGCCTGTCGGTCATCGGGCATCGTGGGACCGTACCAGGAGGGCACCTGGTAGGGATGGTGCGCCACAGAAGTCATCAAAAATACAAAACATGGGTCCGTCTGCCGATCGAGCCAGGCGAACGTGGGGGCGATCATCTTGAAATCGTCGCCCGCGAAGTAGCCGAGGTGCGAAGCGGGGTCGTGTGCGTCCTCTCGCGCCCAGAAGTGATCGAACCCCAGGTTGGCCACCAGGCCCGGGTTGCACTCAAAGCTGGCCCGCACCATCTGGGCAAACAACGAACGGTAGCCTTGTCTCCCCAGGATCGTGGCCAGAGATTCGTACGGTGAATCGACCAGCACGGCCTCCACGAATCCGCCGCCGAGGTTGGGAGAAACCCCCGTCAGGATCGCGAACTGGCTCTGCGTGGTATGCGTCACCACCGCCCGTGTTCGCTCGAAGAAAATGCCCCGCTCGGCCAGTTCGGCGAGCGCGGGGGTGTGCTCGCGCGTCTGTTCCCCAAAGGATGTCGCCCACAGCGCGGTGCTCTCCATCACGATCATGATGACGTGTGGCGGCCTGCTTCCCGGAGGGGGCGCCGGGACGCGACGTTCGCCCTGCCGCGCGATGTGCCGCGCATTCTGTGTCTCGTCCGGACGGGAGGAGCCGTCGAAACCGACCAGCGACGTCAGCGCGAACCAATGACTGCTGAACGCAAGGGCCGCACGGCGCGGATCGGTGTACGATGACAGATTCGATGCAACCAGCCCGACGATCACCAGGGCCGCCGAAAAAACGGAGGCCGGGAGATTCCGGCTTTTCGCGGCCCGTGGTGACGGCGCCGGCCCGGTACGAATGAATCGCCAGCTCATCGCGGAGCATAGGACCAGGAACGCGATTGACAAGGGGACGGTGAATCTGGGGGTGTTTGAAAGGCGATTCATGCCCACCGATCCGAACTCGACAGGATCGTGAAGCAGGCATGCCAGGACACCGACGTGTAGCTGCGCGCCGGTGCTCACCAGCCAGGCCATGTTGGCGGCGGACCAGCCGCACGCGATCGACGCCAGGAACAGGCTGATCCGGCATGCGAGCTTCCAGGGGCAGCAACGTCCCATCACGACGATCATCGCCGCGAGAACGCCGAAGAATATCAGATCACGGGAAACAACGTCTGCCAGGCTGAGAAGGAAATCGGTGCGCAGCCGCCGCGCGAGGGCGTAGTATTTGCCGTAGCTGTTGCAGAGCAAACCGACAATCAGCAAAGACCATTCGAGTCGCGGCAAGTGATGCCAGAGGCGACGCACTTGAACGACAGATGGGCCTGGACAGGTTGACAACGCAGCATCCACGCAAATATCCCGTATTATAACACCTCCCGGATTCTTGAACATGACCCGGATTGTCTATGCGTACTCAGATGATGATTCAAGCCCAAAGACCAGCTTGCCGCACCCATTGATCGCCTATCCGGTACCAGACTTCAGTTGACAGTCTTCATGTTGATCGTGATAACTGGTGCACGTTGTGACGAATGAGACATGAGTTCACCGGAGTCGGATCGACGTGACGGAGAACGTGCTCGACAACTGGTTGGGGGGCGTCGGTCGCCTCGCGGTCGATGTGCTGGACGCGTTCGGCAACTTCTGGGTGTTTGCCGGGCGGACGGCTTCACGCCTGCTGCCCGCTCTGACCCGGCGGCGGGATTTGCAGCGGCTTCTCCCGCAATTCTACATCGTCGGCGCATCCAGCGTGCCGGTCATCCTCATCACCGGCGCGTTCGTCGGTATGGTGCTGGCCATTCAGGCCATCGAGCAGTTTCAGGCCGCCGGCCTCACCGAGCGGATGGGCGTCATCGTCAGCCTGTCGGTCGTGCGCGAGTTGGGGCCGGTGCTGGCGGGCGTGATGATCCTCGGCCGCGTGGGCGGCGCGCTCACCGCCGAGCTGGGCACCATGAACGTCACCGAACAGATCGACGCCCTCCGCGCGATGGGTACCGACCCGGTCCGCGTGCTGGCGGTGCCGCGGTTTGCGGCGTGCATGCTGCTGTCGCCGGTGCTCACGCTGTACTGCGACGTCATGGGTGTGTACGGCGGGTGGTTCATCTGCGTGCCCATCTTCAAGGTATCCGACCAGGATTTCTGGAGCTTCACGGCGGTGGCCCTGGAGCAGTGGGACATCTACAGCGGGCTGGTCAAAAGCCTGTTCTTCGGGGCCACCATCGGGCTGGTCTCCTGCTACAAGGGTTTTCATTGCCGGCCCGGGGCACAGGGCGTCGGGCAGGCCTGCACCGAATCGTTCGTCAGCGGGTTCGTCGTCATCCTGATCCTGGATTTCTTCATCACCATGGCGCTCAAGGGAATTTACGAGAGCATCTGGGGGTTCAAGGCGGTGTTCTAGGACGGAATTGCGAATTTCGGATTGCGAATTGCGGATTGTCGCCGTATTGGAAATCCGCAATTCGCAATCCGCAATCCGAAATCAGTTATGAATGATGCCTCCGGTCCCATCGTTGAGCTGCGACATGTCTCGAAGAGCTTCGGGCATCTGGTCGTGCTGCGCGAGGTGGACATGACGCTGGAGCGCGGCAAGACGACTGTCGTGCTGGGCGAATCCGGCACCGGCAAGAGCGTGCTGATCAAGCACATGATCGGTCTGCTCCGGCCGGACCGCGGCGAAATCTATGTGGACGGTCAACGGGTGGACAACCTTTCGGAGAAGGACTGGGTCCCGGTCCGGCAGCGGTTTGGGTTCCTGTTCCAGATGGGTGCGCTGTTTGACTCGATGACCGCCGGCCAGAACGTGGCATTCCCGTTGATGGAACACACGGATTTTTCCGAGGAGCAGATCGCCCGCATCGTGCGGGAGAAGCTCACATTGGTGGGGCTTGACGGCGTGCAGAACAAGCGGCCGGCGGAGCTTTCCGGCGGGCAGCGCAAGCGCGTCGCCCTGGCCCGAGCCATCGCCCTCGAGCCGCAGATCATCCTGTATGATGAGCCCACCACCGGCCTCGACCCCATCCGCGCGGATTCCATCAACGATCTGATCATCAAGCTCAAGAAGCAGCTCGGCGTCACCAGCGTGGTCGTTACCCACGACATGACCAGCGCGTTCAAGGTGGCCGATCGCATCCTCATGCTGCATCAGGGGAAGTTCATCGCCGACGGGACGTCCGACGACATTCGCTATTCGAAAGACCCCCAGGTCCAGCGGTTCGTGACCGGCGAGTCGGATACTGACGTCGATGCCGTCGCATAGCAACGACGGGGGCAGAAGGATTTCGGATTTGCAGAAGAGAAGGAGCAAGATGAAGATTAAGATTAAGAACAAGATTAAGAGAAGGATTAAGATCAGGATTGAACTGCGGGCGTCTGATCCTAATCTTGCTCTTAATCCTGCTCTTACTCCTCTTCCTAATCTTAATCCTCATCTTAATCTGGCTCTTCATTTGAACCCCCGGCAGCGTGGTGTGTCTGAAATCCGCGATCCGCAATCCACAACCCGCAATCGGCAAGGAGGTCCCAATGGCGGATAACAAACGCCGCAACGTCCTCATCGGTTTGTTTGTGCTCGGCGCAATCGCCGGCCTCGGCATCCTGCTCGTCAAGTTCGGCGAGTCGCAGAGGTGGTTCGGGAATCGATACCTCCTTTCCGCCAAGTTCGAGCGCATCACCGGTGTGCGCGAGGGCACGGAAGTGGATCTGGCGGGTGTGTGGATTGGAAACGTCAAGAAAATCGAGTTGTACAAGAAAGAGCGGCCGAACGAGGGCGTTATGGTGGTGATGGAAATCAGCAAGGATTACCTGGTGCCGCAGGCTTCGGTTGCCAACGTCATTCCGCCGCTGATGGGCCAGCCGGTTGTCAATATTATGCCGCCGGTCGCGCTGACGGAACCGCTGCCCACCGACGGCACCGGCGTGATCTACGGAAAAATGGTCAATCCGCTGGAGCAGATCGTCGATCCCAAGCTGATGGCCACGTTGGAGAAGACCACCGGCCAGATCGGCGAGTTGGCCAGGAGCCTCACGCCCGCCGCCCAGGACATTCATGAACTTCTCAAAAAGCGGACCACAAAAGAAGTGGACACCGCCACACAACAAGCGGAAGAGCTCAGCGCGAATCTCTATACCGCGGTCGAACGCCTGCACAATGTGCTGAAACATTTCGATACCGTGCTCGGCGATCCGAATGTCCAGAGTAATGTCAAAGAGACGCTGGCGAATTTCAGGGCCACCAGCGAAGAAGCAAAACTGGCGGTCGAAGGGTTCAAGAAGTTCAGCGAGGGCATGCAGCAGACGGCGACCCGCGCCGCGGAGGTGGTGGACAAATTCGGCGGCACCGTTGACGTGACCCGCAAGCACATCGACGACCTGGGCAAGAGTTTGATGGCCAACTCGGACCGGCTGGCGAAATTGCTCGACTACATGGTGGCTGCCGGGCGCGATCTTAACGAAGGCAAAGGCACGCTGGGGATGCTGCTGCGCGACGAGCGGCTTTATGAAGAGCTTCTGCTGACCATCCAGCGGCTCGGATTGGCCGCCGCGGATGCGCAGGTGACGATCAAGCAGTGGCAGCAGACCGGGCTGATGCTCAAGCTGCGGTGACAGTCGCGCGCAGGTTCGATCCGAGCCGCGACCGTAAGGGAGCGGTTTACGGTGAATTCCGCTCCCTTACGGTCGCGGCTCGGAACATTCAAATATATGCAACGCGCGGGGGTTGACCGCCCCACTTCTCCTACTTATGTTCCACCTATGGCATATCACGGACTGTGTTCGTTCTGCTCTCGCTGCGTGATTGTGATTGCGGCCATTGCTTTGATCGGCTGTTCACCGCCCGCGACGAACCAGGCGAAATATCAGCGTGATTTGCTGCCCACCATCGACCGCCTCGTCGAAGCGTACGATGATTTGTCCAGCAAGCGCTTCGAAGTGATCGCCACGTTCGAGCAGCCCGAGGAAGGCTCGCTGTTTCACATTGAACCGGATACCGGAGCGAGTTTGGTCGGCGTCAGCACCGAGCGCGCCAAACCTGAGACGGGCGTCGGCTCGCTGCGGATGCCGCTGCGGGATTCCTCCCGGCAGGTGGTGGCCTGCGATTCCGCCGAAGGCAAGTGGGCCCTGCCGCGCGACTGGTCGCATTACCAGCTCCTGATCTTCAGCGTCTTCAGCCCCCGCCAGCTCGCCGGGTTCAGCGTCAGCGTTCGCAGCGGGACGCGGTCGCCGCTGATCTATGCCAACCCGCGTATGATGCTGAACTCCGGGTGGAACCTGATTCGCATCGACCTGGGCGACATGACCGATCAGATCAATCTGGCCGATGTCCGCGAACTGCGGTTCTGGTGCGATCCGCTGGAGGCGCCGGTCGATCTCTACCTCGACGATCTGATCCTGGTGGACAATGCTCGCAAAGTCTTCGCGTCGAAAGAGAACGAATCCGGCGATCTGTACGTCCGCGCGGAGGGCCGTCGTCTCGCGGTGGGAGCGACTGACCGATTCGAGCTGGTCTTTTCGCGCGGCCGGCTGCGGCAATGGTACGATCTCGGTCACGATCCCGGCCGCACGCACAATCTCGCCGGAGTCGGCGGCATGGGTCCGATGCCGGTCGTCGTGCCCAAGGAAGTGAACGCGACCGTGCTGCTGGATGATATGTCCCAATGGGCGGGGCTGGGCGTGGCCGCCGAGACGTATCAGACCCTCCTGGATGTGAGCCCTCTGTACGTGAGGATTCAGGGCGAATGCCGGTTCGGCACGCCGGAGTCGCCGGCCGGGCCGGGCAGCCCTTACCATCGCTCCATCTATTCGATCTATCGCGACGGCCGCGTCTACATCGAGTGCAGCGGCACCGCTCGCACGGCGAGCTTCGAGCCGCCCGGGCTGGGCATGGTCTTCTGCTGCGACGGGGCATTCGGTTTCCAGCGCTCCATCGCGGATGCCCAAACCGCCGGCGAATCGTACGTCCTGTTCAGTCGTGTCGAGCGCGGCCAGGCGGACCTGCTGGTCGCGCCGTATACGCCTCTGCGGCCGAGGATGCTGGAGAATCCGCAAGACTCGCGGCTCTGCGTGCTCTGGCCGATGCCGCTGAAAACCGCTGCGTTCACTTTCGCAACGCTGCTGCGCGTCTGGCCCGCGGACATCGACAGCCCCAGCCAGGCGGCGCCGATGGCCCGCGATTATCAGCACTCCCTGCCGCTCGGACTCGATGCCGGCCGGCTGGTGCAGACCGATCCCGGCGATTTCGACAATGACGGCTTCAGCGAAGGGCGGGGCTACTACACGCTGCAACTGGATGGCAACGTCGCCAAAGTGCGAATCGACGGCCGCAGGAATCCGCACTTCTCACCCATATTCAAGCTGGTTGACGTAACCGATCGCGATGTGTGGGTCTATGTGGATGGCCGCCAGATCAAGGATCTCCAGCGCGACGCGGATGGCCACGTGATGTTCGAGGTGCCCGGCGCGATCTCGCACGAGGCGCTGTTGGAGATCACCTCGCGGATCCGCGAGACGGGCCTGAAGTAAGCGCGCCTATGATAATCAGAACCCCGCACGCAAGTGCGGGGCTTGACGTACAGGGAGTCGCGATATGTCACTCGCCGAAAAGGCCTGTGTCGTGACCGGGGCGGGCCGGGGTATCGGACGAGCCACCGTGCTGCGGCTGACCGCTGCCGGCGCGAATGTCATGGCCGCCTCGCGCACCGCGCGCGATCTGGAAGGTGTTGTTGCAGCGTCTTTATCCCATCCGGGACGTTGTATTGCCCACGTCACTGACGTCAACCATCCCGAGCAGATCGAAAAACTCATCACCCATTGCGAAGCGGAATTCGGCCGCCTGGACGTGCTGGTGAACAACGCGGGCGTCGCCCCGAACTTCCCCTTCGAGCGGATGACCGCTGAACAGTTCGATCACCTCAATCGCATCAACGTCGGATCGGTCTTCCATGCGTGCCGGGCGGCGTGGCGGCTGCTGAAGGAATCCCGCGGCACCATCATTAACATATCCAGCGTCGCGGCCGATGATCCCTTTCCCGGGTTCGCCGCGTATGGTGCGTCGAAGGCCTGGGTGAACACCTTCTCGCGGGCCATCGCGGTCGAAGGGAAACCGCTGGGCATCAACGTCTTCGCCGTCGCGCCGGGCGCCGTCGAGACGCAGATGCTGCGTACGCCGTTCCCCGACTTCCCGGCCGACAAAGTGCTCCAACCGGACGATGTGGCCGGCCTGATCGAGTGGCTGATCGACGAACGCTGCGCTCACGCTTCCGGCGAGATCATCACCATCAAACGGTGAACAAGTGAAATCCTTCCGCAAAGAACTCTGGTTCAACACGCCGCACCGCCGCGATTACATCAACATCACTGACCAGGTGGAGGCCGCCCTGCGCGAGAGCGGCATCCGCGAGGGGCTTTGCCTGGTCAACGCGATGCACATCACCGCCGGCGTTTACATCAACGACGCCGAGCCGGGCCTCATCGCCGACTACGACCAATGGCTCGAAAAGCTCGCCCCTCACGAACCAACCTCGCACTATCGCCACAACCAGACCGGCGAAGACAACGGCGACGCCCACCTCAAGCGGCAGATCATGGGCCGCGAAGTGGTGGTCGCCGTCACCGGCGGCAAACTCGACTTCGGCCCCTGGGAGCAAATCCACTACGCCGAGTTCGACGGCCGCCGCAAGAAACGCGTGCTGATCAAAATCATCGGGGAGTAGTCACGGCACTTTCAGATGTCCAGTCTTTTCAGCAGCTTGCCATAGTCCGCGTGTGAGCCGATGAAGAACCATAGAATCACATCGCCGCGCCAACGGCCGATCGCTCGGTAATCACTCGTAATTCGTACGGACCAGATATCCTGGTGCGGCGGCAGCTTCTTGAATCTGAGGCTGGGGTGTTGCGGGTCTGAAAGGAATTGCTTGAACGCCGAGCGAGCCTGCTTCTGAACGGCGACCGGCAGGGAGGCAAAGTCGCGGCGGAAATCGGCGTTCGTACGCGAGATCACAGTGTGTCGGGATCCAGCGGTTCGCTTC
>CAYLLT010000076.1:13231-30632 GCA_964384465.1 uncultured Planctomycetales bacterium
GCGGGTTTCCCGCGCCGCGCCAGAATCCAAGCCTTCGGTGGCGGGCGCTACTCGCGGTTCGCTTCGACCGGCCTCATGCTCCGCCCAAGCCTTGTCAGCGAGCTTGGAGAACTGCTCACTGGACCCGCCCAGCAACTCGTCCCACTGTCGGTCGGACTCGATTTCGTCGAGCAGCAGCCGCGCGATCGCATCTTGCTCTGAATCGCTCAGTCGCTGCGCTTGGGCCACGGCTTCTTCCAGGAGCCTCGTCATACCACAATTCTAAGATTATAAGGGCCGAACAGCAACCTTCTGACTGAAAGGGTTTGGATGCCGGCACGAAAATCACCATTTCCCGGTCAACGCCGATTCGGCGCTCATATGTCCATCGCCGGCGGTTTGCACCTGGCGTTTGAGCGGGCGGTTGCCGCCGGTTGCGACTGCATGCAGGTGTTCGTCAAAAACCAGCGGCAGTGGAAGGCCCGGCCGCAGGATGGAGAGCAAATTCGCGAGTGGAAGGAGGCCCAGTCACAAAGCGAGATCGCCCCGGTCATCGCTCACGATACTTATCTGATCAATCTGGCGGCGCCCGATGACGGGTTGTGGCGGAAAAGTATCGATGCGTTCGTGGATGAGCTTCAGCGCTGCGAGCAGCTCGGCATCACGGGTCTGGTAACGCATCCGGGCGCCCATTGCGGCCGCGGCGAAGAGTGGGGCATCCAGCGGATTGCCCGCGCGCTGGACATCATCCACGAACGTGAGTCGGGTTTTAAGACCAGGACGCTGCTGGAGGTGACCGCCGGTCAAGGCTCCGGCATCGGCTACCGATTCGAGCACATCGGCGAGATCATGCAGCGTACCCGACAATCACACCGCCTGGCCGTCTGCCTTGATACCTGCCATCTGTTCGCAGCCGGCTACGACGTCTCCAAACCTGCCGGATACGAATCCACCATTGCCGCACTCGATCAGCATGTGGGCGTGAGCAACGTGATGTGCATCCACACGAACGACTCGCGCAAGCCTCTCGGTTCGCGCGTCGATCGCCACGATCACATCGGTGAAGGGTTGATGACGCTTCCTGCGTTCCGGCACTTCGTCAACGACCCGCGGTTTTTCGGTGTACCGATGATCCTGGAGACCGAGAAGAGCCAGGACTCGAAGGGCCGCGACTGGGACCGCGTGAACCTCGCACGTCTCCGCCGTCTGATTCGACGGTTCCCTTGAAACGCGGCTGTGACAGCGAACATTCCGGGTGGCATGGGTAAGCGGAGCTGTACTCAGCGGAGCTTACCCGTGGCGAGCATTAACGATGTCCGCCACGGGCAAGCGAGTACGCTTGCCCATGCCACCCGGCCACCATGAAAGCAACCTTGCGCAGTTGACACACCCGGCGCCGCCCGATTCAATGCGCAACATGGCTAAAACCTATTCACTCGGTCTCGATTTCGGCACCAACTCCGCACGGGCGCTGATCGTTGACGTGCGAAGCGGCAAGGAGATCGCCACCGCCGTCGCCGATTATCCCAGCGGCGAGCACGGCATCCTGCTCGATCGCCGCGACCCCAACCTCGCCCGGCAGCACCCGGCCGATTGGCTGAACGCCATGACCCGCTGCACGAAAGCCGCGATCCGGCGGGCCAAATCCGTCGCGGGCTTCCGGCCCGACCGCATCATCGGCATCGGCGTGGACACCACCGCCAGCACGCCGCTCCCGGTAGACGCCAATGGCGTACCGCTCGCGATGGACCGGCGGTTCAAGAAAAACCTGAACGCACTCGCCTGGCTGTGGAAGGACCACACCGCGTTCGCCGAAGCCGAAGAGATCACGCAGGCCGCCCGCAAGCTGCACCCCGAATACCTGGCCAAATGCGGCGGCACCTACAGCAGCGAATGGTACTGGTCCAAGGCCCTGCGCTGCATCCGCGCCGCCCCTGAGGTGATGGCCGCCGCCGCGAGCTGGGTCGAGCAATCCGACTTTATCCCCGCCGTGCTGACCGGCAACACCAATCCCGCCGCGTGGAAGCGTAGCGTCTGCTCGGCCGGCCACAAGGCGATGTACCACGCGAGCTGGTCGCTGCCGGCCGCCGAATTCCTCGATCAGCTCGATCCGAAACTCGGCGAACTCCGCCGCCGCGGCACTTATGAAAAGGCATATCCGTCCAACGAATCGGCCGGCGGATTATCCGCCGACTGGGCCGAACAACTCGGCCTCGTGGCCGGAACGCCCGTCGCCGTCGGCTCGATCGACGCTCATCTCGGCGCCGTCGGCGCGGGCATCAAGCCCGGCTCACTGGTCAAGATCCTCGGCACCAGCTCCTGCGACATGATGATCCATCCCAACAGCGAACCGCTGCCTGACATCCCCGGCTTGTGCGGCATCGTGGACGGCTCGATCGTGCCCGGATATTTCGGCCTGGAGGCCGGCCAGTCCGCCGTCGGCGACATCTTCAACTGGTTCGTCAATCAATTCGATCGCGGCGAGCAGGCCCACACGGACCTGTCGAAGGCGGCGGCGAAATTGTCCCCCGGCGAAAGCGGCCTGCTCGCGCTCGACTGGAACAACGGCAACCGTACCGTGCTGGTCGATCCGCGGCTCACCGGATTGCTCATCGGTCAAACATTGCACACCACGCGGCCGGAGGTGTATCGCGCGCTGATCGAAGGGACCGCCTTCGGCGCCCGCGTCATCATCGAGCGGCTCGAAGAATTTGGCGTGCGCGTGAGCGAGGTGATCAACTGCGGCGGCATCGCCGAGAAAAGCCCGCTGGTCATGCAGATATACGCCGATGTCACCGGCCGGCCGATGAAGATCAGCCGGTCGGGTCAGACCTGCGCGCTGGGTGCGGCCATTTACGGAGCCGTCGTCGCCGGCCCGGCGGCGGGCGGTTACGATTCGGTCGAAGCCGCCCAGTCGGCCATGTGCGGATTGAAATCCAAAGCGTACACGCCGGACCCGAAGCGACACGAGGTCTACAACGCACTGTTCCGATTGTACCATCAATTGCACGACGCGTTCGGGACCTCATCGTATCGCGACTCCCTGCACAACGTGATGAAATATCTGCTCAACCTCCGCGACAAAGCCCGCGGTATCATGAAGTGATGACGAAGAAGCTCCGTGAGATCGTGCCGCCGCCGGGTGCTCCCGCCCGCCTGAGCCAAAAGCCGCTGCCCCCCTACCGCTACGTCCCCGGCCTGCACCCGCACCCGGTCGCGCACCCCGACGGCCACAGTTTCAATCCGACGGGCGCACACCCGGAGGCTGCCCCCTGGGTGCCGCCGGAGCGGTGGCGCGAATCGCCGGATTATCTTTATGGCGTCGATCTCTACAACAACGGCTACTGGTGGGAGGCCCACGAAGCCTGGGAAGGTTTATGGCAGCAGACGGACAAATCCGGCCAGCAAGGCCGCTTCCTCCAAGGTTTGATTCAGGTCTCCGCCGCACACCTCAAGCGCCACGTCGAACAGCCCGACGGCATGAACCGTTTACTCGAACGCGCCCGCGAACACCTGAACGCCGCCGGCGCCGGCCTTACCGAGAATGACAGCTACATGGGTCTTGACATCAAGGGGTTTAGGAACGAGGTGGATGAATACTTCGCCGGTCCTCAACAAGAGTTCCCCTTCATCCATCTCAAAGACGTTGCATGACTGGCGGGTTGCTGCACGATTGGGCCACGGTGACCGAACCCCTGAGCGCCAGATACCTCATTGCTGACGATCGTCGGGCAGTCCGATGTATTTTCCCTGAAGCATGATTCTCACACGATTATCTGCAAAGACGAGAACGCATACATCGGCGATGGGAGAAAGTTGATGGTACACCAGCCGCCGATGGACATCCACCGTCAGCGGCACGCCGTTTTTCTCTGGAGTTGTTGAGGATGCGTACGTGTCTTCGTCGGGTTCTCCAAGCGCGCTGATAACCTCTTGGAGAGATCGTAGTCGGTATGTCAGCTCGACTAGCCGATCTTTTTCCTCATGGTCAATGTGAGCGAACAGGAGGTCGCGCTTCGACTCCGGAGCACGTCCACCACAAAAAGGACAGTAATATATCCGCAGCGATCCCTCGCCTTCGCAGACGATGTTGTATTCGTTCAACCTGGGATCGAAACGAATAGGCGCGCTCGGCTCGTCCGCTTCACGTTCAAGCCACCCACAGGTACACAGAGGATTCTCGTTTTGCATGTTCAGCCATGCCCCTGATGTGCACTGCTATTGCTCGGCGGGTTGTGTATCGGCGGGTGCCCGTTTCAACCACGCTTTCCACTTGGCGAGAGCCTCTTCGTTTCGTTTGGAGCCCGGCTCGGCCTTGACATCGAACGCGAACCGATCGCCGGCGCGTTTGCTCAGTTCGTTGAGCGCCTGCTCGCGGTCCCAGCGGACTTCGCTTTCCAGCAGATCAACGACCAGCTCGGTCGCCTCCTTTGAGCCGGTGCGCGACCAGCGCAGGGCCGCCTGGATGCGGATGAACTCATCATCGTCGCGGCTCAGGCTGCGATACGCCTCATGCACCTTCGGCTTGTCGCCGAACCGGTAGAACGTCTGGGCGGCCATCTTGCGGACGTCGCGGGCAGTGTCATTCCAGATGCCGTCCAGCAGCTCCAGTGCTTCGTCGGTTCGCGATTTGGTTAGCTCGTTTACCGCCGTCGCGCGATGCGCATCGTCCTGCGCGTCCAGAATCTTCCGCGCCGCGGCCAGGAACGCCTGCTTAATCGCCTTGTCCGTCTGATCTTTGGCCAGCATCGCCAGCGGCAGCAGCGCGCTCACGTCCCCGGACTTGCCCAGGGCCGCCGCCGCGAGTTTCTTCAGGTCCGCATCAGCATCAAACAGCGCTTCGAGCAGGAACCCCGTTTTCATCAGCGGCCGCTGCCGGTCCCATTCCTCGATCGCCGCCCGCCGCTTGACCGGGTCCGCCTCGCGCAGGGCGCTGCAAGCCGATTGGAACGCCTTCGTTTCGCCGGGCCGATGTACGGAGACGCGCCAGTACGCCGACCGACCTGTCGCCAGCGGTATATCCCGCGGCTCGGCCCCCGCCAGAAAGACCTGCCAGCCCGGATCGGGCTGCCCGCCGGCCAGCGGCACGCCGTCGTCGATGACCGTCAGCTACTGGCCGTCCTGGCGGCCGAAGAAGTTTTTTGTAGGGTTGTTGATGCGGTTGGTCGGGTCCGCCGGCACCCAGCCGAAACCTTCCGAAAAGAACTCCGCCCAGCGGTGCGTCTGCCAGTCGGTGGACGGCGCCGCCCCCTCGCGATTGACATACGCCGACACCACGCGGGCGGGAATCCCCACTGATCGGCACAGGCCGATGTACGTATACGCCAACTCGCTGCACGAAGCCGGCTTGCCGCCGAGGATCGCGTCCGCGCTCAGGATGTGCTCATCAACGCCGTACTGGCAGTTCTTGCTCATGTACTCGAAAAGCTTGCGGGCCTTGTCCACATCGGTGGCGGCCCGCCCGATGGCCTTCTCCGCGATCGGCCGAAGCTTGGCCAGGTTCAGCAGAAAGCCATCCTCCAGCAGAGCATCGCGGATCTCCGGTCGAAGCTCCAGCCCGGCAGCCGGCGCCGCCAGCAGCGGCACGTTCACCGGCTTGAGCCGCGTCCAGATCATCACCCGAACCGCTCGCGACTCGCCCGGCGGAATCGGACCGAGGGGAACCGAAATGACCTCCTGGCCCAGCGCATCGACATGCGTTTCCGACGGTTCGGGATCGATCTGCACATCCAGCACTTCCTGATAGCGGTTGGTGGCGGGCAAAATGCAATGAGCGGTGACCGCGGCCGCTTCCTTGTCGCCGGCATTGATCACCCGGTGCACGACCAGCACGGCGTGAACCGCATTCTGGGCATGGGCGGCCCGGCCCGCAGCCAGAGCCAACAACACGCAAATCGTCATTTGCCGAACTCTGCGCATCGCAGTTCCCAAGGACCGCGGCAACTTGTTGCCGCAATCGCACCGATACAATGTTGCGGCAACAAGTTGCCGCGGTCCTGCGAAAAACCCACTATACAACTGATTGTATCAAATTTGTGCGACGCCGGGCATGGCTTAAAACGGCGCCGGCTCATCGTAGACTTCGCCGCCGCCGCCGGCGTACCGGCCGCTCGGCGCGTACGCGGCTTCGGCGGAATAGGCGAGATTGTCGAAGCGGGTCAGGCGGTGATCGAAGTGCAGGCGGACGATGCCCGTCGGGCCGTTCCGCTGCTTGTCGATGATGATGTCGGCGACGCCCTTCATCTCCTCCGGGCAGTTCTCTTTCTTGTAATACTCCTCGCGGTGCAGCAGCAGGATCACGTCGGCATCCTGCTCGATGGCACCCGATTCGCGCAGGTCGCTCATCCGCGGCCGATTGTCGCTACGGCCCTCCGGGTTGCGGTTGAGCTGGGCCATCACCACCACCGGAATATGCAGCTCGCGGGCCAGCGCTTTCAACCCGCGGCTGATCTCGGACACTTCCTGCTGGCGGCTCTCACTGCGACCGGGACTGTGCATCAACTGAATGTAATCGACGAAAATGGCCTCGACCTTGTTCCGGGACCGCAGCCGCCGCGACTTGGCCCGCAGCTCCAGCACGCTCATGCCCGGCGTATCGTCCACGTACAGCGGCACGTTCGCGAGATCATCGCACACCGACGCCAGCGACTGAAGCTCCGACTCGGACAGCATCCCGCGGCGCAGCTTGTGCGAATCCACGCGGCCGTGCGAACACAGAATGCGCTGCACCACCGCCTGCTTGCTCATCTCCATCGAGAAGAACACCGCCGGCTTGCCCGCGAGCGCCACGCGCTCAGCTACATTCAGCCCGAACGCCGTCTTTCCCATGCTCGGCCGGGCGGCGACGATGATCATCTCGCCGGCCTGCATGCCGCTCAGCAGATCGTCCAGCTCGGTGAAACCGGTCGCCAGGCCGGTGATGTAGTGCCCGTCACGCGACTCGATCTGCCGGAAAATCTCCTCCAGGCTGTCGCGGATCGGCGTGGTCTGCTCGGTAATGCGCTGATCGGTCACCTTGAAAAGCAGTTGCTCGGCCCGGTCGAGGATGTCGCGCGCCTCTTCGTGATGGTTGTACGCCTCGTCGGTGATGCGCGTGGACGCCCCGATCAGGTCGCGCAGCATGGCCTTGTCGCGGACCAGGCGGGCATAATGTTCGGCATGCAGATGGGAAGGGACGGACTCGGCCAACTGCACGAGGTAATCGACGCCGCCAACCTCTTCCAAAAGCTCGCGCCGGCCCAGCTCGTTGCGGACGGTGATCAGATCGACCGGATCGCCCCGGTCGTACATGTCCACCAGCACCACGAACAGCTTGCGGTGATCCGGCCGGTAGAGGCGCTCCGATTCGTTGCGATGAATATGCGGGAGAATGTCGCCGATCGCGTCGCGATTGAGCATCATCGCGCCCAGCAGGCTCATCTCCGCCTCGATGTCCTGAGGCGGGACGCGATCCATCATCCTGCTGACGGCGGCATTTTCAGAGATCGGTTTCGAGGGCGTCGACGCCGGTTCCGTAATCATATCTGCCCGCCTCCCTGCCGGCACTTTCACGCGGCGGCGCTTTCTCCGCCGGTTCCTCCAGCTCGCCGCTGCCCGTCTCGCGTACAATCCAGACCTTCACATCGACCGTCAGATCGTCGGCGAACCTCACCGGCACCGTCACCGAATCCAACTGCCGGATCGGTTCGCGAAGCTGGACCTGCTTGGTCTCCACCTGGTGACCTTCATCGCGCAGCGCGGCGGCGATCTCGCGCGGACCGACCGAGCCGTACAGATGCCCGTCCGGATTGCACGCCGCGGAAATCGTCACCTCCACGTTGTGCATCCGCGCGACCTGTTCTTCCAGAAGCACGCGGGAACGCTTGCGCTCCTCTTCCGCGCGGCGCTTATCCGTCTCGATCACTTTCATGTTGGCCGATGTCGGTTCGACCGCCAGATGCTGCGGGATCAGGTAGTTCCGCGCGTAGCCTTCCTTCACGTCCACCACGTCGCCCGCCAGTCCGATCTTGGTGATATCACGTCGCAGTAACAGTTTCATCCAACCACCTCAAGAGAAGCTCTTATATCACGCCCGGCGGCATTGTCACGACAATTCGTCGCCGGACATTAATTCACACGTTTGTAATCCGGTTCTCCCCGCGCTGCGTGATTGTCATCGGTGCCACATCCACCGTCACGGTGTGACCTTACCCGCGTGTTTCAAATATCCCCACACGCTGCGCTCACAGTGTGCATAACTGCGGATGCAACCACTTTTACGCTTTCCCACTTTCACACTTTCACACTTTCACACTTAAAACGGAATATCCGCGTCGCTGTGCGGCGGTTCGTCCTCGACCGGCGGCTCATCATGCACCGGAGCCGGCGAGCGGCCCCCACCGTCGTCAGCCGCTGCGCCGCGCGGAGCACTCGCCCCTCCTCCACCGCCCCCGCCTCCGCCTCCACCGCGGTCGCCGAGGAACTGGAAATTCTCGGCGACTACGCTCAATTTGCTGCGGTTCTTACCTTCCGGATCCGTCCACTGCCGAAAGTTCAGCCGCCCTTCCACCAATATGCCGCGGCCCTTGCTCATATACTGATTGATAACTTCGCCTGTGCGGCCGAACGCCGTGATATCCACGAAGCACGTGTCCTCTTTCATGTTGCCGTCGCGATCCTTCCATTTCCGGTTGATCGCCAGGCCGAACTTGCACACCGCCAGATTGTTGGCCGTGTACGACAGTTCGGGATCGCGCGTCAGGTTCCCGGCGAGTATGACTCGATTGTAATTCGCCATGGGTTATTCCTCCGGTAGGTCCAGGTCCACTGCGATTGCATCAACCCCAGAAATTTCCGCCTCGCGCGGCTCCGACCGGCGGGGACCGTCATCGCGGCGGAATGGCGGTCGTCCGCCTCGATCGCCTCGATCCCGGTCGCGGCCGCGGTCTCGATCACGGTCGCCGCCTTCCGGCCGATATCCGCCCGGCCGTCCGCCGATCCGCTCGGCCTCGGCCAGCGAATGATCCGCCGGCCGCGCGGCAATCTCCTGGATCTCCTTATCCGTGAGATGATCCGCCTTCACGATCAGGCAGCGCAGCACCGCTTCCGACAACTGGGCGTCGCGTTCCAGCTCGCCGATCTTCATCTCGTCGGCCTCAAAAAACGTCAACGCATAGATCCCCCGCTTGCGGCCGCGGATCTCATACACCAGCCGGCGCTCATCCCACTTGTTGCACACGATGATCTTTCCGCCCGCCCGGTCCAGCAGCCGCTTCACTTCCGCCTGCGCGCCGTCCCAATCGGTCGTCACCGCCGGATCCAGCAGAAACATGCCTTCGTATTTCTTCAAGATCGAATACCTCCAAAAACACCTAAAAAACGGCCTTTCATTCCGACCGACGAAGCTACTCCTGCTCGTCGGCACGATTAAACTTGTTCATCGCCGCCTGCACATCCTCTGTCAGCCAGCATTCCGCCACATCGGCCGCCCGCGCGACCGCCTGCGTCACCTGCGGCTCTTCCTCCGGCGAGAACTCACCGAGCACGTGGCTGACCATCCGCTGGCCCTCAACCCACGCGATCCCGATCCGCAGCCGGGCGAATTCCTCGCTGCCCAGCTCGGCCACAATGCTCGCCAGCCCGTTATGCCCGCCGGCCGAGCCTCTGCCCCGAATCCGTAACCTCGCCAGCGGCAGCGCCAGATCATCCGCCACCACCAGCAGATCTTCGGGAGCGATCTTGTGAAACGTCATCGCCTCCCGGACCGACCGCCCGCTCAGATTCATGAACGTCGCCGGCTTGAGCAGCAGCACCTGCTGCCCCTGAGCCAGGCCGCTTCCGGCATGCCCGCTGAATCGCTGACGCGTCACCGGTATCTGCCACCGCCGCGACAATTCGTCTGCGACGCGAAAGCCGATATTGTGCCGGGTCCTCTCGTATGGCTTGCCCGGATTTCCCAGGCCCACGATGAGTTTCATCGTCACCAGCGCGGTCAATATGCCTACTTCTTCTCCTTCTCTTTTTCCTTCTCCTTCGTCTTCGCCGGTTCACCCTCCGCCGCCGCAGCCGCCTCCTCCTTCTCCTTGCGACCGATGATCTCCGGCTGCGTCGCCGCCTCTTCCGTCGGGGCCGCCACCTCGACCTCCGCCGCCTTCACGCGCACGGAGCAGATGATAGCCTCCGCCGGCGTGACCGCCTTGACATTGGGCAGTAGCTCGATGTCGCGAACGTGAAGACTGTCACCCAGCTTCAGGTCGCTGACATTCACGCGGATCGACTCCGGAATTTCCGTCACCAGGCATTCAATCTCGATCTCCACGCGGTCGTGGTCGAGCAGGCCGCCTTCATGAACGCCGATGGGCGTGCCGCGGAACTCCAGCGGGACCTTCACTTCAACGCGTTCGTTCAGATCCACGCGGGTGAAGTCCACGTGGATGGGCGCAACGCCCAGATGATCGAACTGCACGTCCTTGATCAACACCGGCTGGGGGGAGCCGTTCAATCGCAGCTCGACCAGGTGCGCGCCATGTTCGAGCAGATTGCTAAGATCACGGACGGGGACAGCCACGTTCTCCGGCGACTCCCCGTGTCCATAAATGACGGCCGGCGTTTTGCCCTGCCGGCGCAGGCGTCGAGCCGCCCGTGTCCCGCCGGCATCCCGTGCTTCCGCTTGAATATTTGCGATTTCCATCACTGCCTCACTTTGAAAAACGTATCAACCCGGCCAGCACTCATCTCCCGGTTACGTTATTGAACAGCGCGCTGACCGATTTATTCAAATGAATCCGCCGAATGGCTTCGCCCAGCAGCGGCGCCACCGACAATATCTTCATCTGCGGCAATCGTTCGCACACCTGCGGGCTCACCGGGATCGTATCGGTGACGCAGATGTGATCGATGCGTGACGACTGAAGCCGCTCGACCGCGGGCCCGGCCAGCACCGGATGCGTGGCCGCCAGCAGAAATCGCGGCGCACCATGCTCGCGGAGCAGGGCGATCGCCCCCACCGCCGTCGTCGCCGTCGTGATCATGTCGTCAAACAGCAGGACCGTCTTGCCCTTCACGTCACCGATCACCCGCGATGCAACCGTGGACGACCCCGTCAGCCGCCGTTTGTCGATCACCGCGAGGTCCGCCCCGAGCCGTTCGGCATACGCATTGGCCTGCTTCACATTGCCCACGTCGGGCGAAACCACCACGCAATCCGATAGCCGCAAGCCCTGGACATAATTGGCCAGCACCGGCATCGCCGACAGATGATCCACCGGCAGATCGAAAAATCCCTGTATCTGATCCGCGTGCAAATCCATCGCCAGGACGCGGTGTGCTCCCGCCTGCGTGATCAGGTTCGCGACCAGCTTGGCGGTAATGGGCGTGCGGCCTTCCGACTTGCGGTCCTGCCGGGCATAGCCGAAATACGGAATGACCGCCGTAATCCGCCGGGCCGACGCCCGCCGCAAACAATCGATGAAGATCAGCAGCTCCATCAGGTTTTCGTTCACTGGCGGACACGTCGATTGGACGATGAAGCAGTCCCTGCCGCGCACGTCGTCTTCCAGCTTGATCAACGTCTCGCCGTCGGGAAAACGTTCGATGATGGTCTTGCCGACCTTGATGCCGAGCGAGGCCGCGATGGCGTGCCCAAGCTGGGGATTGCTGGTCCCGCTGAACACCTGGAGCCCGGCATCACCCGGCACATTGACGAAGTCAGGTTGTGCTACGGTCATCGTGAACCCCCGTCCCGCGAGGAGCCATCCGTGTTTCGGATGACCGATCCGTGAGCAATCTGTGCCGATTTGGCCACCGAAAGCGGGGCCACGAGTATCGAACCATTGCCAATGTAGGCGTCATCCCCGACGACGGCCCGGTGGATTTTGGCGCCATCGAAATTCGCGAAGATGGTGCCCGCCCCAACGTTCACCCGCTCGCCGATCTCCGCGTCACCGATATAGCTCAGATGTCGGGCCCGCGTGCCGCTGCCCAGGCTGGTGTTCTTGATCTCCGTGAACACGCCGACGACCACGTCTTCCTTGAGCACCGTGCCCTCGCGCAAATACGCGAACGGCCCGACATTGCACCGCCGCCCGATTATCACGCGCCCGTGAATGTACGTGAACGGGTAGATCACCGTGTCCTGCCCGATTTCCGCCCGGACATCGATCCACGTGTTGGCCGGGTCTACGATCGTCACCCCGCGGCTCATGAGGTTCCGCTGAATACGGTCCTGCATGATCCGGCCCACTTCGGCCAGCTCCTCGCGGCTGTTGACCCCCATCGCATCTTCAGCGGCGACCGCGGTGATGGCGATGGCACGATGGCCGCTTCGCGCGAGAATCTTCAGCGCGTCCGTGATGTATAACTCGCCCTTGACGTTATCCGGCCGGATCTGGTCCAGCGCTTCAAACAGCAGTTTCTTGTCGAAGCAGTAATAGCTGGGATTGACCTCTTTAATGTCAAGCTGCTCGGGCTTACAGTCGCTCTGCTCGACGATCCCTTCGAGATTTCCGTATTTATCCCGGACGATCCGGCCGTAACCGGCCGGGTCTTCCAGCACCGCCGTCGCCAGCGTCACCGCCGAGTTCTCGGCGCCGTGCGTATCCATCAGCAGCTTGAGCGTCTCGCTCCGCACCAGCGGCATGTCGCCCGCGATCACCATCACATTGCCGTCGAAATCGCGGAGCGCTTCGCGGCACACCATCGCCGCATGGCCCGTCCCCTTCTGCTCGACCTGCTCGACCCAGGTGATGCCCGGCTCGTCGGCGAACGCCTTGATGATGTCGTCCTTACGGTACCCCACCACCGCCAGGATGCGTTCGACGCCCGCCGCCCGGCACGCATCGACGACATACGCCAGCATCGGCCGCCCGCACACCTCGTGCAGCACCTTCGGCAGGTCCGTGATCATGCGGGTGGACTTCCCCGCCGCCAGAAGAATGGCCGCTGTCGGCTTGCTCATTATTTCCTCAAATACACTCGATGTAGCGGTCGGCGTCCCAGCCGGCCGTCGCTGATCCAGATGTCTGCTTTCCAGCCGACCGTCGGCCGACTCAGAGGTCGGCCGCTACATGACCTGCGTGGCGACACCACTACCCGGCCTGGACTCGAACCAGGAATACCAGGACCAAAACCTGGTGTGTTACCAATTACACCACCGGGTAATCCGGCACGGTCCCCGCATTCCGGTCCCGAGGGCAACCCTCAAATAAGCGTGCGACTGGACCACGGCACAGATCGGTCGCAGCGGATGGCCGCGCGCGAGGCCTGAGTTTCCTGCTGCGAGCCGAAAACCCATTCTCCCTCAGGGAGACGCCCCTTCAGGCGCGGCGGAACCCGCCGGAGGCGGGTCAAAAAGACCGCATGGCAGCATAGGGCAATCCCCGCCGCAGGTCAAATCCGCCCGTGTTCCGCTGCGCTCAAGTGATTATCGGGCCGTAAGTCGGATCAAAATCACGAGTTGCATTCTCAGCAATTTGAATTGTATCTATGGTCTGTACTCAGTAGGGAGGAAGTGACCATGAGCACAAACGATGGTTCTCGGATCGTCCGCAAATTGAGCCGCCTGTCGAATCAGCAGGAGGCCGCCACCGCGACCGAATATGCGGTGATGCTCGCGCTCATCATCTTGGTGGCCATGGGGGCGATAAACATCCTGGGCGGGACGGTCTCGAACCTGTTTGTCACGATCGAATCGACGCTGTTCGCCTGAGTGGCGGCCGCGAAGTGTTCGGATGCGACGGTACGCAGCGCACGCGCGGTACCGCTCGCTTCGCTGCGGGATCTACTTGCTCACCATCTCGACCAGTTTGTCGAACGCGGGCGCGTCGGCAATGGCCAGCTCGCTCAGCATCTTGCGGTCGAGGGCGATCGCTATTTTCTTCAATCCGTTCATAAACCGTGAATAGCTGATGCCGCGGGCCCGGCACGCCGCCGTGATCCGCGTGATCCACAATGCGCGGAAGTCGCGTTTGCGGGCCCGGCGATCGCGAAAGGCGAACTGACCGCCCCGCATCACCGCCGGCATCATGGTCCGCGTCAGTTTGCTTCGACCGAGAAAATATCCCTTCGCCGACTTTCGCAGACGGCGTTTGGTTCGCGCTCGGGCAGCACCGCTGGTCGCACGTGGCATTCGATCACTCCCGCCTTCAAACTCTGTACAAATGCTATATCAAAAGGACCGCGGCAACTTGTTGCCGCAAAACCTAACCCCCAAGCTTCTCCAGCGCCTTCTTGGCCCACGTCGGCGGCATCATCACCGCTCGCCGCAACCGCCGGCGCTGCTTGCTCGACCGGCTGCTCATCAGATGGCCGGTGAACGCCTGTCGCCGCTTGACTTTCCTGCGGGCGGTCACTTTGACCCGCTTGGCCAATCCCTTGTGTGTCTTCTGCTTGGGCATCTGAATCTCATTCTACCTGGACAATGGTGAAAACGTATAAGTCTAGCGAAGAAATGACCGGACGCAAGTTTCAGGTGCGGATCGAAAAGCGGTTGAATTCGCCGGTGCCCGGGCTTTCCACCTTTTGAGAATCGCGGATGTGGCGGCCCATAGACTGCTCGACGGCATCGACAAAGGCACACACGTCGGATCGACCGCCCTCCGCCACCAACTCCACGCGTCCATCCGGCAGGTTCCGGACATACCCCGTCACCGGGTGCCGCTCGGCGATGCCTTGCGCGGTATACCGGAACCCCACCCCCTGCACATTCCCGGAAAAGACCACCGTCAAGCGGACGCGATCATCCGCGGCAGACATCAATTGACCCCAGCCGGCAATTCCCCGGGCGGTGCCGCTGGAGGTTTGGCGCCGGAACCCTTCTCGAAGTCCTCGAGCTTCTGGGCGAACTTGCCCGCCTGATCCGACTTCAACAGGAACACGCCCTTGCCCGTCCCCAGCGTCGCGTAACGGCTCTTGTCGGCATCGCCCTCCGGCCCCTTCTTCGACAGGCGAATCTCCATTTTCTCGCCGCCGTTCAAGCTGACCGCGACGCGATCCACGTCCTTATCCAACTGATGCTTCTCGGGGTCTGCCGCCGTGTAGCTGACGTAACGGTGCGTCTTCAGTTCGCGGAACGCGTTCAGCACGTCGTTCACCTTCTGATTGTCAATCGGCACGGTCGAATCCTGCAAAAATTTCCAATCCTCGCCCGACTTGTGGAGCTGAATCTTCGTCTCGCCGTGCTCGAACTCCAGGTCGGCGACGTTGGCCAACTCGAACTTCATGATCTGCCGGTCGTGCATTTCCGCGGTGGTGTCGTCGTACACCTTGTTATCCAGTTCGTAGATCGTCGGCTTGTCCTCCACGCTGGCATAGGTGGCCCCGTCGCGCTGGCTGAGCCGCAGACGAAAAACCTTCGGCGGAGGCACATCGGGGGGCTTCGGCGCCTCGGCCTGGGCCGGCTGAGTCACCGCGGGCTTCGCGCCCGCCTGCGCGGCGGCCGGTTGCGTCGTCGCCCTGAGATCTTCCAATTTCTTGCGAATGGTGGCGGTCAGTTCCGGCTTCTCCTCGGCCGGATGCTCGCGCTGATATTGGAGCAGGCTCTCCAGCCCCTTGATCTGATCATCGACGGATCGGCCGGCGGGTTGTGTCGCCGCCGCCTGTGCCGCGGGCTTCGTCGCCGCCGTCTGGGCCGGTTTCGTAGCCGCCGCCGGCCGGGTCGCGGGAGGCGGCGTCTCTATCGTCACCGCCAGGATCACGCCCGGCGCGTTCAAGCCGTATTTGGCCTGGTCCTCGCCGGTGCTCACCACGCGCTTGGCGCGAAGTGATGATAAATCCGCCAGCACGTTCCGCACCGAATCGGCATCCGCCGCACCGGCCACCGGCTGCTCCAGTAACCATTTATTGACTTTTTTAGCGAGCACCACCGGCTCGGAGCCGCTCCGCGTAACCTCCAGGCGCGTCGCATTATCCCGGAAGAACGTCATCACGTTGCGATCGCGGTACGCCGCCGGCGGGGCCAGCAATTGCGCGACTTCGTCCTCCCGCACCACCGCGACCGAATCCTCGGCCGCCGTCCGCACGTAAACCATCTTGCCGCTCGTGCTGCCCTGACCCACCAGCAGCGTGACCTGGACCAAGTCTCGCTGCGTGAACGTCACCTTGGCCCGCGGCTTACTCCAGTCAAAACCGAGCATCGGGTCATTGGGGCCGACAAACTCAGTGGCCCGGACCTGCACGGCTTTGAGCAGATCCTGGACGGCGGCCGAATCCGCTACGGTGCCGTCGGCAAAATGCCATTCGCCCCTGTCCTGCCTGGTCAGCGTCATCGATCCGCCGGGCGTTTCCGCCTCGATCTTGGTGATGTTCGCGGCATCGATCTTCGCGATCTGCTTGTCGCGCAACTCGGAAAGCTGCGGCGACAATTCCTTGAACGTGTGCTCCGGAATCGAGAACACCCACGGTGCCGAGTCGAGCTTGGCGAAGAAAGTCGCCGCGTCCGCCGCACCGCCCACGAGCAGGACCGTCGTCTTGCTCTCGATCGACGGCTGCGTGTCGGCGGGTTTCGTATCCGGGTCACCCGGTTTGGCCTTGGCGGGGATCTCCTTGACCGTCTCCACTGTGATCTTCAGACTCGGGCGATCGAAGCCATAGGCCTTGATCACCTTGTCATCTTTCCAGTCCTGTGCGTTCAGGGTGGACAATGCATTGACGATGCGGTCGATCCGCGCCTTGTCCCCCCGACCGCGCGTCGGCGATTCAACCACCCACTCGTTGTTGCTCTGGGCCAGCTCAAAGTTCTGAAGCCCTTCGACTTTCACCCGCTTGGCGTCCTTCGGCTCGAACTTCACCACGCGCTTGTCGCGGTAACTCTCGACCCGCTTGCCGAAAACATCTTTCAGTTCCGCCTGCGTCTCCAGAATCTTGTCCGAGCCGGCCAGGCGGACGTAGCTGCCCTTGCCCGTCGGCAGCGGACCGCCCACCAGGATTTCGACCTCCGGCTTTTCGCCTTTGAACAGCTTGACTGTCACCGGCTTATCCAGCCCGGCCACCGCCTCCTTGGGCCGGTTCTTGTCGTCCTTGGGGTATTCCTTCATGTACTTGATGTCGCCCACCTTATCGACGATCGCGTTCACCTCGAATTCGGCTGCCGGCGCCTGCATCGGCTCCAGCATCATCCACGCGTTGTTCTCTTTCTTGAATACCAGCTTGTTGCCCTTATCAACCATCTCGACGCGGTCGATGTCCTTGGGCTTGGGTTCAAACAGCGCCTTGGCCGTCGTCTTCGGGGTTTCCACCGGCAGCGGTTTCTCCCACGGCTTCTCTACAAAAAAGAGGTAGACCGCCACAACCGCCGCCATGACCGCCATTATCATTGTCGTCTTGGTATTCATGGCCGTTTACTTTCTCCGAACCATCATCACCACACCACCAGCCACCAGCACCGCCACCGCCCAGCCGAAAGTCACCAGGAACATTGAATTGCGCCCGCTCGCCTCGATCGCCGGCA
>CAYLLT010000077.1:0-30379 GCA_964384465.1 uncultured Planctomycetales bacterium
GAACCCACCCGCTAAAGCGGGTGGCAAGAACGGGTCGGCTGAAGCCGACCGCAAGAGAGTCTCCGCAAGCGAATCTCCGCAAGGGAATCTTTCTGCGGTTTTACTTAGCCCGCGAAGCGGACGAATGTCGCGATCCCTCGGAGCCCCAGAGGGGCGACGGGGGGTTCCCCCGGTTCTGGAGAACGCCTCTGATTTCCAAACCTGATCCGTTTGCGTAATAATGTGCCGTCGATTAACAGGAAATAGCTATGCCCATCGATCTCAACAAAGAAGCCGGTCTGCTCCAGGTGCTCGCCGACGAAGTCCGGGCCAAAACGCTGCGTCTGCTCGGCGAAGCCAAAGACACCGAGCTGATGTGGTCGCCGCACGGCATCGCCAACCACATCCTCTGGCAGGCCGGCCACATCCTCTGGGTCACCGACCTGCTCTGCATCGAAGCCATCACCGGCCGCAGCGACTTCCCCCCGGAATGGTACGACATCTTCAGCAACAAGTGCCGCCCCGCCGGCCAGATCAAAAAGTGGCCCAGCCGCGCCCTGGTCCGCGAGCAGCTCGAAAACCAGCGGCCCCGCCTGATCGACGCCATCGGCACGGTGAGCAAAAAAGACCTCATCGGACCGCCGCGTACCGAAACCCTCGGCACCGACCGCACCCTCTGCTATTGGGTCACGCACGGCCTGCACGACGAGGCCAACCACCAGGGCGAGATGTACCTGCTGCTGAAAATGCAGCGAAAGAAGTGATCTGTAGCGGCTGTTCTCCAATTTGGCCGGATAGCGGGAAATCTCATTCCGGTGCATGAGCGTCCCGCGGTTGTTCGCTCTCCCTCATTAGCGTATCATAACCTGTATGCGTGTCATCGAATTCGAGACTGACGTGACTTCCTCCGGCCAACTCGCAATCCCCAAAGAAGCAGCAGCCAGTCTGCCCGCCGGGACACGCGCTCGCGTTATCGTCCTGCTCCCTGACGGCGACGGGATAAGCGAGGAGGCGTGGGACCGATTCGCCGCTCAGAACATCTCCTCATATTACAACGCCGAGGACGCCGTATATGACGACTACCCGCGCGGGTGAACTCTGGCTGACCGAAGTCGAGTTCGCCGATGGCAGCGGAGTCAAGCCTCGCCCAATGCTGGTACTGTTCACGGATAATAACGATTCTGTTCTGGCGGTTGTGACTTCTGCCGCGCCGCGCTCATCTCTCGACGTGGAAGTCCGTGACTGGCAAGCCGCCGGTTTACGGCGCCCTTCAACGGTGCGCTTGGACAAACTGGTGACGATGAGTCATACGCGGTTGTGGGCCCGTTTGGGTGCTCTTCAAAGCAATGATTGGAACCAGGTGGTCGAAACGTGGAACTTGAAGATGCGCCTCTGAACGGTTTACGACAGCTCTTTGACGATCTTCACACTCGCTGAGCAGCCGAGGCGGTCGGCGCCGGCTTCGATCATGGCCCGGGCGCCGGCCAAATCGCGGATCCCGCCGGAGGCTTTTACCTTTAATTGCGGTGCATGCCGGCGGAGCAGGCGGACCGATTCCACCGTCGCGCCGCCGGCGGGATGAAATCCGGTGGACGTCTTCACGAAGTCCGCCCGTGCATCGACCGCACAGCGGCAACCCGCCGCGATTTGCTGCTCCGTCAACGCGGCCGTTTCCAGAATCACTTTCAGGTGATAATCCGCCGACGCCGTGTGCACCGCATCCGCGACCGCCGCGATGTCGTCGCACACCATCGACGTGTTCCCCGCGATCAGATCGCCGAGCCGCAACACCATGTCGATCTCGCTGGCCCCGTCGTCGAGCGCCCGCTGCGTCTCATCGACTTTCACTTCCGTCCGGCTGGCCCCCAGCGGAAACCCCACCACGCTGGCCACCAGCACGCGCGTGCCGGCCAGCCGGTTCACGCAATGCGCCACCCAGATCGGATTCACGCACACGGTGGCGAAGCCGTACTCCGCCGCTTCATCGCAAAGCTGCTCGATCATCGCGGCCGTGGCTTCAGGCTTCAGAATCGTATGATCGATCCGCGCCACCAGTTCGCTTCGAGTCATTGGGCGTTCTTCTTATGTGATTAGGATCGGTGTCTCGCGACAGTTGGTTTTTCCGCTCTTCGTTTCGACTTTCGACTTTCGACGTTTCTACCCGTGCCGCCCCCGTTCCCGCGCCGCACCGCCTGTGTTGAAACGCAACTGATATTCCTTCAAATACCCGCGCTTCTGAAAGTGTTTCAGCGCCTCCTCCACCGACTTGAACACCATGTTCGCCGTCTTGGTCACGAACGGCGAAGGCTCCGCCCGCGGCTTCCACACCACGTACACTTCCTTTGTCGTCTCATACGCGTGCTGAAGCTCGCGCTCCACGCCGCTCGACAGGCCCGGCTTGCCGCCCGGCAGCTCCGGTACGTAACTGACGATCATGTCCGACTGATCGATCAGCCGGAAATCGCGGGCGTAGATCTGCCCGTCGATGTCATCCGCCACCGACGTGATCTGATCCACCTGAAACGTCATCTTTCGCCCGTGGATTTCCAGCGTGAACGTCTTCTCGCCCCGCTGCGTGGCTGCCCCCGCCTCGAACAGCAGCCGCTTCTCATCCAGATCGCCCGGATCGAACGTGATGAAATGCTCCGCCAGCGTGTCGCGGAACGCATCGATCTCCGACAGCACCGCCGGCATGTCCATCACGTGCGTCATCGGGAACGACGGATACACCTTCGGCCGATGCGCCTCGAACATCAGCCGGTACACCGATTCCGCCGTATCGCGCCCGACGCCGCGGGCGATGAGATAAAAGCACCCGTGCCCCTTGAGGATGCCGGCCATCACCTCGGTCGCCAGCACCTCCTCCTCGCGCCACACCATGATGTCCTTGAGCGAATGCGGCACGTCGTGCTCGCGCGTGAGCCGCTCGTGCACCGCATCGACGTTATCCACCAGCGTGAAGTACAGGTCGGCGTTGAATTCGAGCAACTGATCGTGATCGAACGCGGGAAACAGCCCGTGCTTCCAGCGGAAGGTGGCGTGCGTGTTGACCAGCACGTTCTCCGCTTTCTCGGCGATGCGGAGGATGTCCTTGAACACCGAACGCCGCAGCGCATCCAGCCGCGGCCGCGGCAGGTCCAGTATCCGCCCCTTCACCACGTCGGGCGCCTCCTTGTACATCATGTCGCCAACGTGGCAGACGGCGACATCCTTGCCGTTGTCCCGCGCGATCTGGGCCACGCGCTCGATGAACGGCTTCTTCTCCACCCCCACCTGCCCGGACATGACCGCCCGCACGCCGCCGCGCTTGTCCGGGCCGGCCGGACCAAAGAGCGTCTCATCTTTCTTTTTAGCCATCCGATATATCCGCCCGTGGGTCTGAACACGTTTATCGTATCGAACCGACGAAAAACGGTCAATTCATTGTGACTCAATTCATTGTGGCACAGGCGTCTCGCCTGTGCACGCACCGGCGGGACGCCGGTGCCACAAGAGCAAACATCCATGCCTCGCGTAAGATATACCTATGGCCCGCACCAACCGCTTCGACGAAAAAATAACCTTCAATTGCCCGCACTGCGGCGGGGTCGTCTCCGCCGAATGGGAGCAGATGAGCCAGGCCGTCGAGTGCCCCCTCTGCCACCAGCCGTTCGAGCCGCCCACGCCGAAGCATTTCGACGCCGCAACCGCAAGCGGCAGAACGTTCCACTTCCAATGCCTGCGCTGCGGTTCCGTTCTGGAAGCCCGAGCGTCGCAGAGCGGCCATCGCGGCAAATGCCCGACGTGCGCCGCCCTGTTCATCGTCCCGGAGATGGACGAACGCACCGGCCTAGCCCGACACAACGCCGACCCCGGCGCCGACGGCGAAAACCCCACGCCCGTCCACGCCTACGCCGCCGCCGGCGCGAGCGCCCCGCGCATCATCCGCACCGAAGATGACATCCTGCACATCGAATGCCCCCGTTGCGGCCGCCGCTCACCCGTCACCGCCGACAACTGCCCGGCCTGCGGCCTGCCCTTTACGATGGAGGGAGCGACGAGTCGCGCGGTCACGCAGGCCTCGTCGAGCGGCCGTGTCGCAGTGATCTTCGGCTGCATAGCCGTGGTCGTGAGTTTTTGCCCCGTCATCGGCCTCTTTCCGGCGTTGGCCGCCATCGCGCTGGGCGCCGATGCCTGGTTCAAGAAGGATAAAAAGGGGTTCGGTTCAGCCGAGGCGGGCATCGTATTGGGCCTCATCGCCTGCGCAATCTCCGTCCTGATTTTCCTGAATATGAGATAAGCTTGAGTTTTCTGAACACCATCGTCGAGTTCGAAGGCCCCGTCGTAGACGTTCGCCCGCGCTACTGGTCCGCGCACAAATCCGCCGTCACCGCGATCAATTTCGAAGGCCCGCCGCCCGACGAGTTCTGGCGGCTCGTCCGCACCGGCGCCACCGACGGCATGATGGTCCGCTACGGCAAATCGCATCACATCGCCGAGTACACGCGCCTTCGCGACGAAGCCCGCGACGGCACGGAGTTGATGAAGCTCGACGAAGCCCAACCGAAAGCCGCGGACAACCTGCGCGTGCTGAAAGGTATGGGCGTCTGCCATCTGGTCACGCACTGTCAGAATCGGGAGGGCATCAACGCCACGCTGAACCGGCTCGATCTCTGGATGTACTTCGATCAGAAGCGCGTCCTGCCCGCCGACCGCGACCGCCGCGTGCAGGCCCTCCGCGAAGTGATCGGCGGCCATCGCGTCACGCTCGCCGTCGTCGGCACCGTCCCGATGGCCTACGCCGCGGGCGAAGCCGGCTGCCGCGTCGTCGGCGTCCGAACCGGCCTGGCCGTCCCCAAGCTCCTCCAGCAGGTCGGCGTCGATGTCTTCTACGATTCCCTCGACGACCTCACCGACGCCCTCGCCAGCCGCGACCCCGACCTCCAGCGAATCGGCATCTTCTGAACGCCCATTTGCCTTCATTTCAAATCTCAAATCTGCAATTTCAAATCGTCCTCAACCCCAAATCCGCAATTCGCAATTTCGCAATCCGCAATGCTCCCCCCCGCCCCTTCCCTTCCGCACCACCCCGATTATCATTCTCAGGATATTTGATCCCTGCGCACTCTGGATCGGAGACTCTTCATGCACAACGGCAATCATCAACGTCTCACCCGCCGCCGCGTTTTGCGGAAGGGCGCCACCATCGCCGCCGGCGCACTCGCCGCCCCCTACATGCTCACCAGCAAAGCGCTCGGCGCCGAGAGTCAGCCCGCCGCCAGCAACCGCCTCACCATCGGCCACATCGGCGTCGGCGGCATGGGCTCCGGCCATCTCGGCGTCTTCCTCGGCCTGCCCGAGGTGAAGGTCGTCGCCATCGCCGATGTCTACGAAAAGCACCGCAACGAAGCGCTCCAGAGGGTCGGCCCCGACTGCAAGGGCTACAACGACTACCGCGAGCTGCTCGCCCGCCCCGACATCGACGCCGTGGTCATCGCCGTGCCCGACCACTGGCATGCGATGACCGCCATCCACGCCTGCTACGCAGGCAAAGACGTCTACTGCGAAAAGCCGCTTTCGCTCACCATTCGCGAAGCGCGGGCCATGGTCAACGCCGCACGCCGAAACGGCACTGTTTTCCAGGTCGGCAGTCAGCAGCGCTCCGAGGAAGGCTTCCGCAAAGCCTGCGAGTGGGTGCTGAGCGGACGCATCGGTCGATTGCAATGGGTCCGCGCCGGTATCGGCGGCGGCCCCACCTGCGGCTGGGACGCGGTCGAGCCTCCCCCGGCCGGCCTCGACTGGGACTTCTGGCTCGGCCCCGCCCCCTGGGCCGAGTACAACCCGCGCCGGTGCATCTATGATTTCCGCTGGTTCTACGAATACTCCGGCGGCAAGATGACCGACTGGGGCGCGCACCACAACGACATCGCCCAGTGGGGCATCGGAGCCTCGCATAGTGGTCCGGTCAAGACGGAACCCGTTTTCGCCAACTTCCCCACGAATGGCTGGTACAACACCGTCGTGGACTTCGAAGTGAAACACACCTACGCCAACGGCGTCACGCTGCTGACCAGCAGCGAGGGCCACGGCGCCTTCTTCCAGGGCACCGACGGCTGGGTCCACGTCGATCGCGGCTTCCTGAAAACCAGCAACCCGGAAATGGAGAAGGAGCCGCTCGGCGCCGCCGACACCCATCTGTACAAAAGCCCCGGCCACCACCGCGACTGGCTGGACTGCATCAAGAGCCGCAAGCAACCCATCTGCGATGTCGAGATCGGCTGCCGATCGGTCACCGTCTGCCACCTGGGCACCATCGCCCTGCGCACCGGCAAAACCATCGCGTGGGACCCGGCCAAAGAAACCATCACGAACGATAAGAGTCTGGAGCGCTGGCTGAGCAAACCGTATCGCGCTCCGTGGAGGATATAAGATCTCGAATGTGGAATCTCAAATCTGGAACTCCAATTTGAAATCACAAATTTGAAGTCTCAAATTTGAAATCTCAAATCCGGGAGTTGAAAAGAGATACAATGGAACACCCGCCGTGTTATCAGTGGAATAGGGATGATATGAACAATTCAAGAATCCATCAGCAGACCCCGAATACGCGTACAACCAAACGAAGCCGTGCTCGCCGGCAGCCGCCGCTGGCGCGGCGAGAATTCGCCCCAGAGGGGCGAAGGAAGAACGCTGAAAAGGCGCGCGGCCGTTTAATTGTCTGCTCCATCCTCGTATTCATGATCGCTTCACTCGCATCAACCACCCGCGCCGCAGATCCTCCCGCGACAGCGCCATCAACAGAACGCGGACCATTCGAGGTCTTGAAAGACACTGCGGGCCGGCCCGACGGCGTGGCGTTGCTCGCCAACGGGCTATGGCAAACTTTCAGTCTGGAAGACGCGCAGGCGCGCGGGAAGGCTGTCGAACTCAACGCGAAGAGGGGCGTATATATTTCGGTTCTCCTCATGATCATCGATCGCGACGATCAGGCCCGCGGCAAGCTCGCCCGCGAATCCCTGTTTCGCACCGTGTACAAGTTCGCCCCCGCCACCACGCAGCCGGCAGCGGCAGAGAGCTATCGGGTGCAGGTGATCCACGAATTGACCCGCGCTCTGGAAAGCCCGAAGCTCACTTTCTCAGCGACGCAGAACACAACCTCCAAGACCCGCCGCATCATCTGCGAGGCCCTCAGCTTCGCCGGCGACGATTCCGCCGTCCCCGCCCTGGCCAAAACGCTCGCAGACAAAGACATTCGCGAGATGGCCCGCTGGGCGCTCATTCGCATCCCTGGCGAAGCGGCCAACCAGGCGTTGATCGACGCGCTGAAAGCAGCGGATGACGAGTGGCGAGTCGCGATCATCAACGCGCTCGGCGAAAAGGGCAACCCGAAATCGGTCACCGTACTCGCGGAACAGCTCAACAGCGCACTGAGGGCCGTGCACGACGCCGCTCTCCACGCCCTGGCCCGCATTCCGAGCAAGCTCGCCGCCGACACCATTCACGCCGCGATTCGGACCTACCCCGAAGCCGCCGCCGCCCTGCTCGAGGCGAGCGAGACGCTGGCCGACGCCGGCATGATGGAGGCAGCCGAGGAGGCCGTCGCCCGCACCGCGCTGGCCGGCGCGAAGCTCACCGTCGCCCAGCAGTGCGCCCTCGCCCACGCCATGGGCCGCATCGGCAACGACGACGCCACCCTCCTGCTGCTCGATGAGTTGACCCAGGAGGACCCGCGCGTCCGTGCCGCCTCAGTCGAAGCGTGCGGTATGCTCGCCGGACCGAATGCCACCACGCAGATCGCCAAAAAGATGGCCGCCGCCGCGTCACCGCTCAAGACCGATCTGCTGCGCATCCTGGGCGGGCGCGGCTCGACGATGAGCCCCGAAGCGGGCGGACTCATAGCCAAAGCCGCCGCCGAAGGAGACGAACCCGTCCGCCTCGCCGCCATCCAGGCCATCGAGCAGGCCGGCATCGAAACCGCCGTGCCCGCACTGGTAAAGGGCCTCGAAGATAAGTCCGCCCCCGTGCGCGCCGCCGCCGAGCACGCCCTCAATCGCATGCCCGGCGATATCACGCGCCAGATTATGCAAGCATATAACGGTAAATCACCAGCAATAAGAGTGTCCCTGCTGCTGGCCCTCGGATCGCGCGGCGACCCCGACGCGGTTCCGTTTCTGGTGTTGGTGGTCCCAGATCCGGATCCCAACATTCGCGTCGCGGTCTTGCAGGCCTTCGGCCGGCTCCGCCTGCCGGACGGGCTGGGACCGCTGCTCGCGGGACTGAACGAGGGTCCGCCGTTTCAGCAGACCGCCGAACAGGGGCTGGCGCAGCTCGAGGGCGATGGAGTGACTCTGGACATGATCCGCGTTTACAAGAACACGCCTGATGAGGGCAGGCCGCAGCTCCTCCGCGCCATCGGCCGGCGTCAACATGCCGACGTGCCGCCGCTGCTGGCCGCCGAAGCGAAGAGCACCCACGCCGACATCCGCGCCGCCGCCATCCAGGGCCTGAGCCGCCAGGACGACCCGAAGCTCGCCGACACACTGCTCGCGGCCGCCAAGGCCGGCCCCGTCGAGGTGACGCGATCGGCCATCGACGGCTACCTGCGGGCCGCGCGACGGGTCGAAGAGGCGCCCGACGGCCAACGTGCCGCCCTGCCCATGTTTGTGAACGCCCTCCAGCTCGCCGTTATCGACGAGCAGGAACAGCAGGCGATGCAGGGCATCGAGCGCACCGGCGATCCCGATCCCGCGATCCTGCCGCTGCTTGTGGAACTGATGAAGAAGAGCGGCGATCGCGCCTTGGCCGCAAGCATCGCCGCCCGCGCCGCCCTCAAGCTGCCCGACGCTCGCAAGGATGAAGCCATCCCCGTGCTCAAACAGGCGATCAAGCTCATGCCCGGCGGGAACGTCGGCCAGAAAGTCGTCGAGCGGCTGAATCAACTCGGCGTCGCCGTCGATCCCGCCCGCGATGCCGGCTTCATCACCGACTGGTGGCTCATCGGCCCGTTCCCCAACCCCGGCGATGCCATGTTCAAGAAGGGTTACGCACCGGAGCAGAAGATCGATCTACAGTCCCCGTTGGAGGTCGAGGGCAAAACCTATCGATGGAAGAAGCACCACACCCCGCAGTGGAACGGTGTGATCGACCTGGAGCAAGCCATCGCCCGTGAGGACAACGTCGGCGCGTATGCTTACATCGAGATCACCGTCGATGCCGACCAGGACGTGGTGGTGAAGTTCGGCAGCGACGACAGCGCGGTGGTATGGATCAACGGCCAACAGGTGCACGCCATTCAGGCCGGCCGCCCCTTGACCGTGGATAACGATAAATTCGACGCCCATCTCAAAGCCGGCGTGAATAAAATCCTGGTCAAGGTCCTGAACGGCTCTGCCCTGTGGGCCTTCTGCATGCGTGTGACACAACCGAACGGCGAACCGGCCGCATTCCGTCAGCGCGTTGAATGATGCCTGTTTTTACCTCCGCGGCGCATCCCACGCCCGGCAGCATCACCGGTTTCGCACGCGGTTGGATTCTTCGCCGTCATCCTTTACGATGCCGCCGGCTAAGAATCTCACACGGGTCGCGCGAGGGTTTCGTGATGCACACGCCACTGGCTGAGCCGGATCTCAAGACACGCCTGCGGTGGTACCAGGGCATGACCGGCTATCACTGGTGGGTGCTGATCGTCGGGGCTACGGCGTGGCTGTTCGACACCATGGACCAGCGGATTTTCGTGCTGTGCCGTCAGCCCGCGCTGGCCCAGTTGCAGAACCTCGACGCCAACCATCCCGACGTGATCTGGTACGGCAAGGTGGTCACCGCCGTGATGATCACCGGCTGGGCGGTGGGCGGCCTCTTCTTCGGCATCATGGGCGACCGCTGGGGCCGCGTCAAAACGCTCTCCGTTTCCGTGCTCGTCTACTCGCTTTTTACCGGTTTATCCGGCCTATCGCAGCACTGGTACGACTTCTGTATCTATCGCTTTCTGATGGGCTGCGGCGTCGGCGGAGCGTTCGCCACCGCGGCGACGTTGATTGCCGAAACGCTGCCCGGTCACTCGCGGGCTTTCGCCCTCGGATTGTTCCAAGCCTTGTCCGCCTTCGGCAATATCACCGGATCGGCGATGGCGCGATGGGTCATCACGCCGGATCTGACGCTCCATCTGGCCGGCAGAGACATCTCCGGCTGGCGGCTCTTGTTTTTCTTCGGCATGGTCCCCGCCTTCCTCACCGTCTTTATCATCCGCACACTGCGCGAACCCGACACATGGATCGCGGCGCGTGCCGCGGCTGCGACCGACGGCAAACACGAGCTGGGCGACATCCGCAGCATGCTCACACATTCGACTTGGAGGCGAAATCTTCTGGCCGGAGTGATCCTGGCCGTCACGGGCGTCGTCGGCGTGTGGGGCGTCGGTTTCTGGACGCCGGAACTGATCTCCGAGGCGCTTCAGGGCGAAAGCAAAGCCAAGATCGGGCACGTCAAGGCGATGGCCACGCTGTTGCAGGATGTCGGCGCGTTTTTCGGCATTTTCGCCTTCACGCTGGTCGCGACGCGATTCGGCCGGCGGGTCAGTTTCGCGTTGTCACTCTTGTTGGGCTACGCCGTGGTGACGTTCGTCTTCGTGAGGCTCTCGTCGGAAACCCACGCGTACTGGATGGCGCCGCTGGTAGGGTTCGCGACGTTGAGTATCTTCGGCGGATATGCGATCTACTTCCCCGAGCTGTTCCCCGCGCGGTTGCGATCGACGGGTACAGGACTGTGCTACAACTCGGCCCGCATTTTCACGGCGGCGATCATCCTGGGAAGCGCACCACTGGTGAACATGTGCAAGTCGATCAACTTCATGGGCCTGAGCGCGTTTCGCATCAGTATGCTGATGCTCGCGGGGATTTATCTGCTCGGGCTGATCGCGCTGATCTGGGCGCCGGAGACGAAGGACACGCCGCTTCCAGAGGATCACCCGTCGCCCGGCGGTGTGCCGATCATCGAGACGGAATGATATTGCGAGGTCTTTCAGAGCCCGAAGCGCAAGCGAGGGTTCACACGATAAACCCTCGCTTGCGCTTCGGGCTCTGTCATATCAGAACCGCACGCCGTGGCCGTAATAGTTCTGCGGGTTTTTCAGACGGTCGGTGACTTGACTGACCACACGCTGGACGATGAGCGCGACGGCCTTCTCGCCGTACTCGGCGGTCGCGTTCTGTACCGGCTGGCTGGTGATCACGCCGACCAGTTTGGCGGACTTATCCTTCGGCAGCTCGTTCATGTCGCTCATCCCCGGCAGGAGCGCCAGCAGCAGGCTCGTCTCCCAGAACCCCGCGTGATCGCCGGCGTTGGGGAATTCGTCGCGGACCAGTTCGTAGCCGGTGAAAGACCAGGTCATCATCTGGGCCCTCTTGCCGTTGAAACGCGACTGATGAAAGACGCTCTGCGCGGCCCGCACGTGATCGATGAGGGGATAATGCCCGGCCGAAAAGACGGCCACCTTAAAGCCGAGGCTCTGTATCTGATACAGGCAATGTAGAAGTAACCGCTGGTAATTCTCGTACTGCTGCTGCGGAGGCGTGCGCATGTAGCCCGGCGAGAAGTTCTCGCGCGGCAGCTTCATGGCATCGACGATATCCGGCTGATCGGCGGCGGTCGCTTCCATCAGCCCCTCTTCGCGTGACTCACCGTACCACAGCGGCGGAAACACCACGCCACCGCCGGACTGGGCGCACCGCACCGCGATCGCGTGGGCCTTGATCGTGTCCAGCCCCAGAGGGTTATGGAACCCGTGCCACTCGATCGTGCCGATGGGCAGGTACGCAACCGGGCAAGCCTGCCGCGCCGCGATCGCTTGCCGCGGCCGCATGCGTTCGTATTGGACTTCACTGGTTATCACGATCACCTCATATCCATCGTCTTCAAGACCGGACCGCATTGCGAATTGTGGATTGTAAAGCGCAGCGGCGCGTCGTATACAATCCGCAATCCGCAATTCATTCACGAGCCCGGCGACCAGAGGTATAGGAACTGCGGCTGGTTGTGCAGCAGGCCGGGGATCTCGATGTTGAGCAGATTCACCTGCGGCGGGCCGGCCGGCGCCTCCGCGTAGATGTTCGGCTTCCAGCCCATCGGCCGCTGATACGTCACCACGCGGACGCGCTTCGCGACGATCTTCTCCTTGACACCGGCGATCGCATCGCGGAGCGTGCCGATGCGGTCGATCAAGCCGAGTTCCAGCGCCTGCTGCGCGGTATACACGCGGCCATCGGCCAACTCGCGGATTTTGGCCTCATCCATAGTGGGACGGCCGCGGGCGACCACCGCGACGAAGCGATCGAAGAACTGGTTCACGATGTTCTGGAAAAGCTCGCGCTCTTCGGGCTTCATCTCGCGGAACGGCGAGCCGGCGTCCTTCATCTTGCCGGACTTGATCGCGTCAGTTTCCATGCCGATCTTTTGCAACGTGCCCTGCACGCGCACCATCTGCATGATGACGCCGATGCTGCCGGTGATCGTCGTGGGATGGGCGACGATTTCATCGGCGCCGCACGCGAGGTAATAGCCGCCGCTGGCCGCGACATCCATCATCACCGCCACCACCGGCCGCTTGCCTTTGGTGACCGCCTTGAAACGCAGCAACTCGGAGTACATCAGGTCGCTGGCGGTGACGCTGCCGCCGGGCGAGTTGATGCGGATGATGAGCGCCTTGACGGAGCTGTCGGCCGCCGCCTTGTCCAGCTTTTCGGTGAACAGCGACACCGCATGCTCGCCTTCGCCGAGCAGCTCGAACTTGCGGCCGTTCGTGATCAACCCGTCCACATCGATGAGGACGATCTTTGAGGGTGCCAGCCCGCCCTCATGGATCAGCGTCTTTTCCTCCAGCTCGCGGTCGGCCGGCACGGGCGTGATCTTGTAAGCGGTCGGACCGCAACCCGCGGCCATCAGCAGCGCCAACAGATACATCGCAACGCAGCGCAATCGGCCGATTTGTGCAGTGAATCTCACCAGCTATACTCCTGAAGACAGGCTTATGATTTTGATCCAAGGTGCCGGTCGCATTGTAAGGACACCGGCGGAAACCGCAAAGCATCTCCATGCACCTGAATGACGAAGAGTTTGAAGACGTGATCGAGGATGCGATGAACGCCATACCGGAAGGCTTCTCGCAATACTTGCGGGAGGTCGTCATCGACGTGGAGGAGATGCCCGACGAGGCTACCTGCCGCGAGCTTCGGCTGCGCGATCCGCGCACGCTGCTGGGCCTGTACCGCGGGACGCCGCTGACGCAGCGCCACGTCGAGGCGCCCTACCGCTTCCCCGAACGGATCGTCATCTATCAGCAGAATATCGAACGCATCTGCCGGACGCGCGAGCAGATGGTGGACCAGATCCGCCGGACCGTCCTGCACGAAGTCGGCCACCACTTCGGCCTGAACGAACGCCAACTGCGCGAACTTGGATTCTGAATTCAGCACGGTTGCGCTACGCCGCAAGCGGCGGATGGTCTCGGCGGTACACGCACAGGCAAGACGGCTGTGCCACACCGACACGAGGGCACAGAGCAGAGTGAGCGGCGTTACCTTGCGGTCATTCCACGTCAGCCGGGCTGGTGGCAGGCCGTTCGCGGCCGAGGACAAATCAACGTTGCAGAACTTCGACAAGCTGCTCGCGAACGCGGTCGTCACCGGTGCGGCTTTCGGCCAATTCCTGGAAGCGTGTTCGGGCCGCCACCCCGCAGGCGCTTGATCGCAGCTATGAGGCGAATCAGTCCTTTGCCCGTTCTGATGCGACACTCCCACAGCCTAAGGACGGGGCTCGAGTACGACACACGCAATCAGAGACCCAAACTGCATATGGCCATCGTTCTCAGCGCGAATGTCTCCGAGAACATTTCCTGCAATCGCGGCCACAATCGCCTCCCAGCAAGTCTCGCTAGAAGAATACCCCGATTGTTTGGCAAAGGAAAGGCGGGGTGTGTGGGGGAGACGAAGATGTTTCTCGAATTGCGCCCCGCCACGAGAGGGTCGCGCAAGCCGCTCACTTTCTCTCTGGCTGATTGCTGAGAGCCGAAAGCCATATAGCCTTCAACCATCGGCCGGCCGGAGAGTGACGGCGCGTCTGTCGACCTGCCCTACCTGCTCAGGCAGGCTGAAGTTCGCGCACGTGCACCAGATCGCGAGACGTGATGGGGCGCACCTGAGACGCCAGGGCCGTTGCCACAGCGACGGTGTGACCGGACAGGGTCATGAATTCGACTTCATAACCGGCGCCGTCCTGATAGATGTGGACGCCCGTGCCGACGTCGCCTGCCGTCAACTGCGCTTCGGGCAGGCCCTGCGTGAGTATGACAAGATCATGTTCCTTGATCATGGTTCGATCAGCGGGCCAGTATCAACTTCCGTATCGCTTCGCAGATTTCTCAGGCACCAGCGCCGCAGAAGTCTCGCCGGAAGCAAGCGCGAACTCAATCGATCCGGGCTGCTTGATCTGCTCAGAAGCGTCGAGCAATTCGAGAGAGACAAGGCGGCCGGCCTTGTCGTAATCCAAAATCAGTCCTTCCCGCGCTTCATCGCTCTCGGCGACCTTTCCGTCGCGCAGAATGATCGAGAGCGTGTCGGTTTCGCGGTCATAAATGATCTTCATGGCTTTCTCCAATACTTGGCGACCTTGCTCGTCGTGTAAGCCGTGATCACATGATAGGCGTCCGCTTCTTCCTTCACAATCACCCGCAAGAGCATCCTGCCCGCCCTGATTTTCGTCTGATAAATGAGCCGGCCCTTCTTCGACCGGACAACCTGTCCGGGATTCCGAATCACTGCTTCGACTCCCGCCTCGGTGATTCTACGCCTTCGCATCTCAAAGCGGGCATGCGGAACGATGACGATGGGTTTGGCAGGCATCGCGATTGACTTCGTCGTCCTGAATCTCGGTTAGCTTGGACTTGCTTCGGCCTCCCGATGGCACAGTACTGCCCGATCATACCACGAATTACAGCAGCCTGGGTGGTCCACCCGCAGGGTGGGGGACACGAAGATCATTCCGAATTGCGCCCCGCCGGGAGAGAACCCGCCAGACCGCAAGCCTTGCCCCCTCAGTGTCTCTTTCTGGCTGATAGCTGAGAGCTGAAAGCTGACGGCTTCAATTGGCTTTCCGCTCCGTCCCGCGGCCGAAGTGGAACAGGCTCAGCACGTCGCAGAATTGATCCGTCCATACCGGACAGTGCGGATCGATGGTCATGGGGGCCCAGCCGGGGCGGCGGTCCAGGCCGCGGAGGTCCTCCGGGCGGCGGGCCATCACCACGCAGCGCGAGCCGATCTTGCCCTCCGCCGCGAGTTGCGGGCTGATGTCGGTGTCCTCGCGGGCCAGGCACGTCAGGTTCATCTCCTGCGCCAACCGGGCGAGCATCGGCTTGAAATTCAGATACCGGTTGGAGATGTGAAAGAGCAGAACACCCGTTTCGTCCAGCTTCGAGAGGTACAACCGCACCGCCTCCCGCGACAGCAGGTGCGTGGGGATGGCATCGGAGCTGAACGCATCCAGGAGAATGATGCCGAAGTGCCCGTCCGGTGCGCGGGCCAGCGTGAGCCGCCCGTCGCCGAGGACCACGTCGCACCGGCCGCGGGACTGCGACAGGAACGTGAAATACCGCGGGTCGCGGGCGATCCGCTCGATGGCCGGGTCGATCTCGTAAAACGTGAACTGCTGGCCCGGCTGGGCGAAGGCGGCGATGGAGCCGGTGCCCAGACCGATGATGCCCACGCCGGCGCTGTTCTGTGCGCTGTTGCAGACGGTGAACACCTCCGCCATCGGGCCGGTGCGGTGATAGTACGAGACCGGCTCGGCGGCACGGGCGGGGTCGGTGCTCTGCCGGCCGTGATTGGTGTTGCCGTGCACCAGGTTTCGGAACCGCCCGTCGCGGTCCAGGCTGACTTCCTTGACGCCGAAGAAGTTGCGTTCGACGTACAGCCGCTCGCCCTTCTGCTGCGCGGCGGCCAGCGTGAGCGTGAGCAGGATCACGCCCATTCCCAATCCGAAGCGCAGCGGACGATTCTTGAACGTAAAGCAAACCGCGGCCAGCGCGGCGAAGATGATGTACACCGTGAGCCGCGTGCCGCTGAGCACGCCGGTCCGAAGCATCAGGATGAAGACCAGACTCACCGCCGCCATGCCGGCCGGCCATATCCAGTCGAGCCGGCGATCCTGCGGGCGGACGATTCGATTGCGTACCACCGGCATGAGCATGCACGCCGCGACAATCATCAGCGGGTATTCGAGGACGGAGTTGAACATCAGCGGGGCGAGGATGGCGTTGAACATCCCGCCGAGCATGCCGCCCGTCGAGATCCACAGGTAATACTCGGTGAGGTGCCGCACGCCGGGCCGGGCGGCGGCCAGTTGCGCGTGACAGACCATCGCCAGCATGAAGAACAGCCCGAGATGAGCCAGAATGTTCATCCAGCCGTGGCTGGTATCGACAAACGCCCAGAAGCTCGCCAACAACACCGTGAGCGGCAGCGCCCGGGCCAATCCCGTCGTGAAGTTCGCGCTACGGCGGGCGAAGGCCACGATGAAAGTGATCAGGTAGAGGGCCAGGGGCACCACCCAGATCAGCGGAATGGCCGCCAGATTGGTGGTGATGTGCGCGGTCACGCCGAGCATGAGGCTCGACGGCACGCAGGCCAGCAGCACCCACCGGGCACGTTGACGAGTCGTCAACGGCGGAGAGTTGTCCGCCTCGGTCGCGTTTTCGCGCGATCGCGCGTCGGCTGTCTGCCTGCTCCGCCAACCGAATGCCGCACACAGCGCGATCAGGCCGATCAGCACGAAGTAGATCACGGTCCAGAGTCGGGCCTGCTGCGCGAGCGTCAGCGCCGGCTCGATGAGCAGCGGATATCCGAGCAGCCCGGCCAGCGACCCGACGTTACTGGCTGCATATAGAAAATAGGGGTCGCGCGCGGCGGCGTGCGCGGTGCGGCCGAACCAGCTCTGGAGCAGCGGCGCGCTGCTGGCCACCACGAAAAACGGCAGCCCGGCGCCGACGGTCAATGTACCGAGCAGCCACAGCACGGGGTTGTCCTGACCGGGCGGAGCGGCCCCGGCCGCCAGACTAATCGGCAGCACAAGCAGCGGCAGCGCCAGCAGCGGCAGATGCAGCGCGATCTGCCTGCCCGGAGATAGAAAACGGGCGCTCCCGTGCGCGAAGCCGTAACCGGCCAGCAGCGCCGCCTGAAAGAAGACCATGCACGTGTTCCACACCGCCGGCGTCCCGCCCAGCAGCGGCAGGATCATCTTGCCCACCATCGGCTGGACCAGGAACAGCAGCATCGAGCTGACCAGCAGCGTGACCGAGTAGAGCAGCGGCAGCAGCGCCCCGCCCGCGGCGGTCGGTGCGGCCGGCGAATGGTCCCGGGGCAGATCAACGGCGTCGAACGGTACGCCGGCGCCGCGGCGGGGTTCGATCGTTCGGGTGGTCGTCAAGCAGTGCTCCTCGAAAACGGATTTTCCCCGCTGCCGTACGAGCGCGGCCGGGGCGCGGTCTCATCTTGGATCGGCTCGCCGGGCGGGAGACTTTGGCTGATTCCGGTCAGCGTGTGTGTGAGAATGCCTTTTCAGAGCCGCGCCCGTAAGGAAGCGGGCCTGCTTATGATTTGTGATGAACCGTAGGCCAGACACTGGTGTGACGAGAACTTGTGCTGATTCCCGATTGAAATGGACCGTTCCACGAAATCCAGTTCGATGCATTCACTGCGGGTATCAACCGCACCGCTCGCGTCTGCGGAATCCGCCGCGCATACCGGCCAAACAGAGCAGCGTGAACGATAGCATCGTAGCAGCGCCGGCGCCGCAGGCGCCGTTGCCGCACTGCGGAACGAGCGGATTGCCGGCATCGATGACCGGCCGAACGTCAGTCACCGTAAACCGGCACGTTCCTTCAGGCGTGACTTCCCAGATCACATCAACATCAAACCTGGGTTCATCGCCGACAGTCCCGCCGTCAGTTCCCGTTCCACCATCGCCGCCCGTACCCCCTCCGCCATCGCCGCCCGTACCTCCTCCTCCATCCCCACCATCGGTTCCTCCACCACCCGTGCCGCCTCCGGTCGCGCCGCTGCCGCCGGCCTCCACGGTCCGCTTGCCGGTCAGGATCCCCGTGATCGTGCCGTCCACCTGCACGAAATCGACCTCTTCCCCCACCTTCGGCACAAAGCCGTTGATGAACCGCAGGTCCACCGTCCCCGCCAGCGTGGCGTTGCCGGTGATCTTGAGCACGTCGAACTGACCGGCTTCGAGGCCCGCGACCTCGATCTCCAGCACGCCGGTCTCAGTCTGCTCGTAATCGCCGTCGATGGTCATCGTTCCGGGCGAGCAGCCGACGCGGATAAGGCCGCTGGTGACGACGTTGCCGGTGACGTTCGCGTCGCCTTCGATCGTCGCGCCGACTTCGTTGACGATCACGTTCGCGACGATATGACCGTTCGGACAGCAGCGCACTCTGCCGTTGGCCTTGATGTTGAGCTGGTCGCAGACCACGTTCTGCGAATTCAAGAGGTTGGTGTTCACATCGAGCAGGTCGCGCACGGTCAGCGTCCGATCGACCTGGAGCCGGCCCGCGCCCTCCACGATCGCGACGCCTTTCACGATGTCGACGTCGGTGAAGAGCATCTGCGACGGGACCGGATCGTTGAACCGTTCGATCGGATGCGTGATGGTGATGGTGCCCCGACCGACGGCATCACCGAGGATCAAACTCGCAAGTGCCGCGTCTTCCCGCGAAAAGATGCCGCCTTCGCTCACGATCACGTTGGCGGTGCCGGGGCTGGCTCGGGCGGCCACCGTCAACGTCCCTCCGACGGAGCAAACCGTGTCCGGTCCGATGACGTTGAAAATCGCCGCCACTTGCGGCCGGAAGTCCATGTCTCCCCGGAATTGCACCAGGGCCTTGTCCGACACGGTCACATCGGCGTCGGCGACGACCTCCGCGAAGGTGGTGACATTCAACCGCGAGGGGATCGACCCCGAAAAGCCCGTGACCTTGAGCCGGGGCGCCGACGCCGGGTCCGCGCTCCCGAGCGTGAGCCGGTCCAGCGCCGCCAGTCCTCCTGCGATGATCTCAAACGATGCAGCGCCGTCCGGCCCGACGGTCATCTGATCGGCATTCAGGCGCGACTGTTGATTGGCCTGTGAATTGAACCCATCGACGATGATGGAGCTCGCGCCGAGCGCCCCGCCGAGATCGACCGTGTCGCTGGTCAGCAGCGCGCCGTCGAAGATCCCGAGCTGTGCGGGCCCCAGAACACCCACGTCGAGCCGAACCGTTTTCGCAGACGACCGCGGTCCGCGGAAGTTCGCCGTGCTACCCGCGCCGGCGCCGACGAGTTGGAGCGTGCTGCATTCGAACTTCGCGTTGGTCACGTCGAGTTGGCCCTTCTGGGATGCGCCGACGAGCACAGTGCCGTTGGCTTTGAGCGCCGGCGTCTCAGTCGGCAAGCCGAGTAACTCGAGCGTCGCGACGGCCGTGGGGTCGTTCACGACGAGATCGCCAACGACAGCGTTCTCGCACGTGATTTCGCCGGTATGCAACACGACATTCGCGCGCTTGCCGATCGCGAGCGACGGTTCCCCGATCGTCGGCGCGTGCAGGAAGAGCCGGCCGCCGATCAGGCCAACGGTGGTGTCGCGGAGAAGGAGCTGGCCGGCTGTTTTGTCAAACCCATTGAAATCGATCGTGACTGCGCCGCCGAGATCGACGATCGCGATGTGATCTGCGGCTGACGGCGCCAAGTTGGGTTCCCAGTTGCTCGGCTCGCTCCACGAGCCGCCGGCGAGATTGATCCAGCGGAAGCTGGGGGCGGAGACGAGCGTCAGCGTGAGCGTGAAGTTCGAGGAGAAGCTGGAGGTCTGCTCCTGGCCGTCGTTGTTGCTCAAGGTGGCAAAATCGAAAGCGCTGGCCTCAAAGGTGTACTGCCCCGGGGGCAGAACGCCGCTCCGCAAGAGGCTATCGGGCTCACAGGCAGGGGGAACGCTGGGATTCACGAAACTAGGCAAGACGATGGAATTGTGACAGAATAAGCCGAGCGAGTCGCCTGGGGTGACTGCCGTGACCCGAATCAGGCGGGGCCCGCCCGTTGAAAAGCTCAGTTGAAACTGCGCGGGCGCCCCGACCACGTCGAACCTGATATTGCAGGACCCGGTAGCCTGGCAGCCGATGCCCACGAAATTGGGCTCGCCCAGGTTGGCGCTGCCGCTGCCGTTCCACGAAAAGCTAATCGTCTGGGTGCCGCCGTTCGACGAGCTGCTGACTGAACCTGAGCTGAATCCTTCTCCCGCGGCGGAGTCCTTGGCGTGCGCGGCGGCGGCATCCGCGGTGCCATTGAGAGCGTTGATGGGTGCGCTGTCCTGGTCACAGGTTGTGGGATTCGGACCCGAGACTGTGATGCAGACACTCGCGCGCGCCTCTGCACGGACAGTGAGATTCTGAACGTCGCCGAATGCAGGCGCGGCGAGGACGGACAGACTGAGCACCATTGCGATTGCAGCAAGCTGACTTTTCATGTTCGAAACGCTTTCCAGAGGTGGTGGCGCCGCGCCCTGCGCCATCGGCGCCGCGCACGACTGCTGCGACAGGGATCGCTCACGCTGATCTATTCTCCTCGATCTTGCCCCAAAAACAAGAGCCACGTAGGGTCCTCTGTGCGGACCGTTGCGGGATGGAGGTCCGCCGAGCGGACCCTGCGCCTTGCCGCACACCATTCCTCCGCTTCTCGTCTGTCTTTGGTTATTGCGCCGTCCATCCGCCGTCGATGACCAGGGCCGCGCCGGACGAGGAAATGGGACGCGACTCATTCTGAAGCGCTCCGCTCATCAGTCTAGGAGGAGTGGCCCGCGAAAAGAATCTCGTCCGATTCACCGTTCTCAGGAGTTCGTCTGCTTGCCAATTCGTGTTACTCGAATGCGCCCGCCTCTGATCGTCACGATCACGTTCGGTCCCAACTCGGTGCCGTACCGCGCCAGCACCTCGGCAACCAGTTCGATCCTCCTCTGTGAACGGACGTCGGGCAGACGGCTCATCCCTGGGCATGTCTGACCTCCGACGTACACAAGCCGCGAAAAGTCCGTGTCGAGCGTGACCAGGATGCGATTCTGGTTAGTTGCCAGAGACAAGAGATCAGCGTCACCCGGATCGCGTCCGAGATCGACCGAATATACGGCCTCGTGGCCGGCAGCGCGAAGCCAGTCGGTGAGTCTGCGACCCGCACAGCGGTCAACCAGAAACCTCAAACACGCACCTGAACGCTGCCGAGGGAATCATGCGCAATGACCGCACGAGCGTATTCAAGACATGCGCGGATATCGTCCGCCTCCAGACCGGGATAGTCTGCAAGGAGGTCGTCCCAGCTCTCGCCTTGAGACAGCAAGCTCAGAATCGATTCGACGGAAATTCTCATGTCGCGGATGATGGGTTTCCCGCCAAATACATCGTGCCGCGACGTGATCCGTTCGAGAAGTTTCTCATTTGACATGGAACACCTCGTCACTAAGTCTAACATATCCAGACTGTTTGTCGCTATTGCGCCGTCCAGCCGCCGTCGATGACCAGGGCGGCGCCGGTCATGAAGCTGGAGGCGTCGCCGGCCAGGAAGACGGCCGCACCGCCGACTTCTTCCGGCTGGCCCCAGCGGCCCAGCGGGATGCGCTGGAGGAAGTAGGCGTTGGCGGCGGGGTTGCTCAGCACCGGCGTGTTGATTTCGGTGACGATGGGGCCGGGGCACAGCGCGTTGACGCGCACGCCGGCCGGGGCCCATTCGAGGGCCATCGTCCGCGTGAGCTGGACGACCGCGCCTTTGCTGGCGGTGTAGCCGGGCCGCTCGGCCAGACCGACCATGCCCAACATGCTGGCCACGTTGATGACCGAGCCGCGACGCCGCTGGACCATGTGCCGGCCCACCTGCTGCGACACGAGGAACGTCCCCACCAGGTTGATGTCGATCATCTTGCGGAAGTTCTCCTCGCTCTGCTCGATGACCGGCTGGCGGATGTTGATGCCGGCGTTGTTGATCAGAATGTCGATGTGCCCGAAGGCGGCGAGCGTTTTGGCGACGAGCTGCTCCACGTCGGCGGCTCGCGTGACATCCGCCGGCAGCGGCAGAATCGTTCGGCTGGTGTCCGACCCCAATCGGTTCGCGGCCGCCGTTAGTTCATCGGCGTGGCGGCTGCAAATGGCCACATCGGCGCCGGCACGGGCGAGCGCCGCGGCCATCGCATAACCCAGACCTTTGCTGCCCCCCGTGACCAGGGCATGTCGACCCTCCAGCGAAAACTCTTTCAGCAAAGCGAGGCTCCTTTATATTCGCGGGTGTGCACCGCTCCCGTCACCCGGAGCATCAGGTGCGAAAACACCGATTGTAAACGCGATTTCATGCCAACGGGAGTGCGGCGCCGGGATTGGGTGCATGTCCGTATATGTAGTGCGGTCCGGCTGCATATGGAGTGCGTCGCCGGCGGCGGCGCTTTGACTTGCGGCGAAGCCGCGTCGGACGATGAGAGAATCTCCGGCGTCCTGAGCTGCAAAGCGCACTGCGCGAAGCCAAAGCGGCGTCGTGGCCGCCGCACTCCACAAAGGCAGGCCGCGCAGGTACGGACATGCACCCGCCGGGATTCTCTTGACGCGGCAATTCGTTTCAGTAGCGTGGAGCCGACACCAGCTCGCGCATCTCTCCGCGGGCATACATATGGGAGCGGCAATGGGATTTTTACATCGGCGAGCACGATTCTGGTTGGCGCTGATGTTGGCGGGCGGGAGTTTGCGATGCGCCGACCTGCCGATCGGTAACTTTTGGCCGGACGGGGCGGGCACCGCCCGGGGATCCGCGGATGGTTCGGACGGAGCATCCGGGCCGGAGGCGTCATCCGGTGCCAACGGTTGCGGTCCTCCGGGGTTGTTGGGATTTTACATACCCGAGCGGCCTCTGGACCTGGTCACCTTCACGCCGGCGTGCTCGGCCCATGACTTCTGCTACGGGAAGTGCGAGGATACGCGATCGAATTGTGACCAGGCATTTCACGAGCGCCTGATGTCCATCTGTGCGGCGGAACATGGACAGCCGGGCCTGCAGCACGACGCTTGCCTCGGGCTCGCCTACATCTACTGGCAGGCGGTCAGGCGATTGGGCCAGCCGTTTTATGCTGCTGCGTGCGCTGATGATCCTCCGGAGATGGCGGGGGCCATGCCGCAAACCGAGCGGGTCGCGCGTCAGGGCGACATCGCGCCTTTCGAGGACGCCGACGACGACCTGCTGCCCGATGAGTGGGAGCTGATGTGGGGACTTGATCCCGGCAATCCGGAAGATGCGCTGCGCGATGATGACGCTGACGGCCTGAACAACCTTCAGGAATATCTCTTGGGGACCTCGCCGCTGGAGCCGGATAACGCATTCCCGGCGGGCGCGGGAAATTGACCGCGGTCCACCCGGAGACGGATTAAAGAGGTAACCGGAAGCTACGTGGTTCGAATACTCTTTCCCAGCGTATTGGCGGCGAAGAGGACCAGCGCACAGCCCATCGGGAAGACGACCTCGTTGATGGTCTGGGCGACGAGCTTGGGCGCGGGCATCGGCGGTTTGGCGTTGAGGTAGACCACGAGAACGATGGCCACGCCGAAAGCCACGCCGGCCGCCAGTCCCGCCATCACGTGAGCCAGGAGTCCGCCCCACGGCCGCCTGCTGAGCCAGGCGATCCCCGCGCCCAAGGTTCCATATTCAATCGCCTTGAGTACGAGCACGGTGACGAGAACCCCTGTGGGCATCTGATCGGGTGCGGCCGCCTTCAGTGCCTCCGTGGCGGCCTTGTGCAGCGTCCGCGCGATGACAAACGCCGCCGGCGCCGCGAGGAAGCCGAGAAATCCCATCCACATCTGCCTGGACTGCGAGGCGGCGGTCCCCGTGGCCAGCCCGATGCACACCAGCGTTGACCAGGCCACCTTTTGCACGAGGTCGCGAACGATAAGTGCGAGGGTGGGATCCTTGCCGCCGGCCAGCTTGACTGCCGCCAACGTCAGGACCTGCATGAGAAATCCGAGCAGGATGGACATCCAGGCGGTTTTGAGCAGGACAGCGGTCAGGTCCCGCCTGCCCGATCCCGGCGCATCTGCCACTGATATGTGTTCTGTTGTGTTCGCGGGCATATCCGTTCCTGTGTCGGCAGTAAGATCAGACGCACGGACGACGATTGTAATGGGTTCACGTCAACGAGGGTACGCGGTCTATTTGTCTGATTCGCAAATCGTCCGGAACGGTGATAGCATGCCGGTGCGCGTATCGCGCGCGGGATCGATCGAGTGTCTTTATCAGAGGAGCTGCCATGAGCAAGATGCGAAGTTCTTTGATGATCGGTGCGGTGCTGGTGTCCGGGATCCTGTTGTGGGGTTGCGAAAAGAAGAGCGAAACGACTAAAGAGAGCGTAACCGATTCGGCGGCACCTGCGGCGGAAGCGACGGAGAAGCCGGCGGCTGCGACGGAGAAGCCGGCCGTTGCGATGGAGAAGACGACTACTGGCGCCGCTGCGGCCGCAGGGGCGGCGGTTGCCGCGGTGGTCGAACAGAAAGTATGTCCGGTATCGGATCACGACATCGATCCGAAGGCCTTCCTGGAGTTTAAGGGGAAAAAGGTCTACTTCTGTTGCAAGGACTGCATCGAGGAATTCAACAAAACGCCTGAGAAGTTCCTGACCAAGCTGCCGCAGTTCGGCGGCAAGGAAGCCAAGTCCAAGGGCAAGATGTGATATGCAGAGCCGCGACCGTCAGGGAGCGGATCTTTTGCGGTGAAGAACCGCTCCCTGACGGTCGCGGCTCGGTTCATCAATTTCGAGTCATTGTCTGCTCGGCAGCGCTTTCGCGCCGATATCCCGCCGATAGTACGCACCGTCAAAATGTATTTTACCGACGGCGTCATGGCAGCGGTCTCGCGCCGCCGCGAGTGAATCGCCGATCGCGGTCACGCCGAGCACGCGCCCGCCGGCGGTGAGGATTTTGTCGCCGATATTCCTCGTCCCGCTGTGGAAGATCACGACATCCTTCATGGCGGCGGCATCGAGGCCGGTGATGATTTTCCCCGACTCGTATTCGCCCGGGTAACCGCCTGACGCCATCACCACGCAGATGGCCGGCCGCCGGTCCCACTCCAGTGTGATCGAGTCCAGCTTTCCGTCAATGACGGCGTCGCACACATCGAGCAGGTCGGTCTTCAGCCGCATCATCAGCGGCTGCGTTTCCGGATCGCCGAACCGGCAGTTGTATTCGAGCACCTTGGGCCCGCCCGCGGTCAGCATGAGCCCCGCATAGAGAACACCTTTATAGACGATGCCTTGTGTCCGCATGGCATCGATGATCGGCACGAGGATTTCGGATTCGATCTGGCGGAGCAGGCGGTCATCCAGCAGATCGGTGGGGCTGTATGCGCCCATGCCGCCGGTGTTGGGGCCGGTGTCGCCTTCGCCGATCGGCTTGTGGTCCTGCGCGTTCTCCATCACGTAGATGGTCTGCTCGTCCACAAAGCACAGCACGCTCACTTCCTGGCCGGTGAGTTTCTCCTCGACGAGGACGGTATCGCCCGCGGCGCCGAAGACGCGCTGCACCATGATCTTTTCGAGCGCGAGAATGCCGTCGGCGGGGTCGTCGCACACGACCACGCCCTTGCCCTTGGCCAGACCGGCGGCTTTGATGACCACGCCCGCGTCGCGCGTCGCGACGAACGTTTTGGCATCGCGGTATTTGGTGAAGACGCGGGCGTCGGCGGTGGGAATGGAACGATGACGCATCAGCTCTTTGGCGAAAGCCTTGTCTCCCTCCAGCCGGGCGGCGGCCTGAGTGGGCCCGAATGCGCGGATGCCGGCCTCGGTCAGACGATCGACGAGACCGCTGCACAGCGGATCTTCCGGGCCGACGATCGCGAGATCGATCTTTTCCTGCTGCGCGAAGCGAACCACCTCGGCCGCATCATCCGGATTGATATTCACGTTCTGCGCGAGCTGCGCGGTGCCCGCATTCCCCGGCTGGCAATACAACCGCCCGAGACGCGGCGATTGAGCGATCTTCCAGGCCAGCGCATGTTCTCTGCCCCCGTTGCCAATCAGAAGGACTTTCATTTGCCGGTGCTTCCTGATCGCTGATCCGTGGTTCGACCACCTGCGTGAGAGGACGGATTGTGCTCCATTCACCGGGCCGAGTAAAGACAGGCCCACAACTGCGACCATTACCACGTTGTTCAGCCAAACGGATGTCAGAGGCGCCGCAGCCGGGTTTTCTAATTTGCAATGTCGCGGCCGGACAGATCGGTTGGGTGTTATGAGCAGTATTACCCGGTTTTTCTAAGTTGCTGTGGGTAATATTGCCCAATAAAATCGAGTCGCTGGAAAGCAAGTGAGTTTCAAAATCGTATAACTTGTTTTTTATAAAATAGTTATGTCAGTCTATTTATTCGGGGACGATTGCCAGTTTCTTGGCACATGGAGTGCTGCATATTGCTTTCGCCAAGCCAACAGGGAGCTTGGCCAAACACGCTGGAAACGTTCCGGCTGGGTTTGCCCAGACTGGGGAGTGGGGCAGATTCGCGCCGGAACGCTTCCAGTATCTGTAGCAGAGGGCCGCGAGGGGGGGAGACCTCGCGGCCCTCTTTTTTTTCTTCCCGCACTTCCCGGCTCTACCAACGTCGGCCTGTCCTCCGGTGTCTACTCCAGCAACGGTTCCGGAGACTGTCGCCCATGCTATCATTTGCGTTTCCCTGCATGCTGCTGATTGGCTCGCAAATGGCTGTTACAGCAGGAGATACAGTTCGTGCTACGGGTATCGGTCGGGCAAGGCCCGGCCTGCACGGGCCGCAAGCCCGGTTGATGGCTGAACGGGCGTATCAGGTAACCGCAGCCCGAAATCTCCTCGCGAAGACGGCTGGCGTGCCCCGGATTGAATCGGGCCGGGCACGATGGATAGGCACTTTACGAGGCCACCGTTATCTGCCTACCCGGTATGAAAGGGACGGCACCGCACTCTCGGTGGTCGAATGGCCGATATCGCCCCGCCGCCTCCGCCGATAAAGGGCCCGTTCAAGGCCCCCAACCGCACCAGCATTCAACAAAAACAGAGCATCCTTGTAACCGCCACAGCCGGGCTTCGAAATGCGGCGCTGCTGTCCCCGGCGGGTATATAGGGAAGGACTGCTGAGAGCCCTGGCCAGCCGATCGACGCAGCCGGGGCTTCGCTGTTTGGCTATTGACTTAAACTGTTGCCGGATTTAGGTTAATGGCGGCTGGAGGCCGCAAATCGGGCTCGACCCATCAAGGCCCAGAGATCATGGATGATCTGTGAGGATACGCCGGCGACAGTCTGAATAGATTTGTTTCCATATTCCGTGCGGCAACGGAGCGCGGCGTTCGGTTTTTTGCTTCGCGCTCCTTTTGATGCTCGCGTTGCGTTCCATTTTGGAGTGAGCATCGGGCGGCAGGCAATGGCGACCTATACATACAAGGCCAAGACCAGCAACGGGCAGACCGTCAGCGGCGTGCTGACCGCGGAATCTCAGCAGGCGGCACTGCGGGCGCTCGACGATCGCGCGCTGTTTCCGATCAACGTGAACGAAGGCGGAACGGCGGCCAAGACGGTCATCACCGGCCGAAAGAAGAGGCTGAAGCTGCGCATCCTGTCGAACTTCTACAGCCAGCTCGCGGACCTGCTCAAGGCGGGCGTGCCGGTGCTGCGGGCCATCGACGTGCTGGCCCGGCAGGGATCTAGCCCGCTGCTGTCGGAGATCTTAAAAGAGGTACATGCCGACGTATCCGGCGGCGACACGCTGGGCAACGCGATGGCCAAGCACCCCAACGCTTTCAATGAGCTGGCGATCGCGATGGTCCGGGCCGGCGAGCAGGGCGGCTTCCTCGAAGATGTGCTGGCCCGCATTTCCGTTTTTACGGAACGGCAGGACGAGCTGCGCAACAAGCTGCTCGGCTCGATGATCTATCCGGCCATCCTGATGACCGCGGGACTCGGCGTGGTGACTTTCCTGATGGCGTTTGTCGTACCGCAGATCCGCGTGTTCCTGGAGCGGGCGCAGAAGCCGTGGCTGACGGTTGCGCTCTTTGCCGTGTCCGATTTCATTCAAAAGAACGGGCTTTATGTATTGGGCGCGGTGGTGATCGGGATCGTGCTGCTGGTCCCGCTGATCCGGAGCGAACAGGGCCGCCTGGCGATGGACCGCTTTCGGCTGCGGGCGCCGGTGCTGGGCAAGATCGTGACGATGGTGGCCATCTGCCGGTTCTGCCGCATCCTGGGCACGCTGCTGCACAACGGCGTACCCATTCTTCAGTCGCTGAAGATTTCGAAAGATTCGGCGGGCAACCGCATCCTGGCCGAGCAGATCGATAAAGCGGCCGAGAACGTGCAGAAGGGCGAGACGCTGGCGTCCCCGCTCAGTCACAGCGGGCTGTTTCCCTCGGACATAATCGACATGATCGCCGTGGCGGAAGAGAGCAATAACCTGGAAGGCGTGCTGGTGCAGATCGCGGATTCGAACGAAGCGCGGACGGCCCGGCAGATCGATCTGGGCGTGCGGTTGCTGGAGCCGATCATGCTGCTGTTCATGGCGGTGATCGTGTTGATCATCGCGATTGCGTTATTGGTGCCGATCTTGAGGATGAGTTCGGCAGGACATTAGTGATTAGTAATTAGTGGGGTTCGCGAGCGCTAAGCCGCTAGCGGGTTGAGATCAGAGGTCCAGAGGAAAGTAAGGAGTCTTCACATGATGCGTACCAGACTGGTTCGGCACGGACGGCGTGGGTTTACCCTGCTCGAAATTCTCATCGTGATCGGCATCATCGCGCTGCTGGCGGCGCTGGTGGTGCCGAGCTACATGGGCACGCAGCGAGACGCCGAGATCAAAACGACCGTCGGGTCGGTTGGATGGGGCGGCGCGCTGGCGGGTCAGCTCGAGATCTACCGCACGCACGTGGGCGAGTATCCCAAAGAGCTGAAGTTTCTGACCGAGGCGCCGCCTGATGAGGAGCAGGCCAAGAAGTGGCGCGGTCCCTACATCACCGATCCGGGTTCACTCAAGGACGCGTGGGGGCATGACCTGAAATACGCGGCAGGGGAAGATGCCCAAAACAATAAGGAACGGTATGACCTGTCGAGCCTCGGTCCCGACGGACAGGAAGGGACCGATGATGACATTACGAACTGGCATAAGGGCTGACGGTCGGCGAAGCGACTGTACGGTATTCGTGGCACAGGCTTCTCGCCTGTGCATGCATCGCCGAAACCCCGATGTGCGTCGGGAGTGTCACAGCGCGGGAGACGTCCGGATGACGAGCATGGTTCGACGGGCGTTCACATTGGTGGAGATGCTGCTGGCGATGGTGTTGCTCGGCATCATCATCGCCTTTGCCTACCCGAATCTGTCGGCGGAGGCCGGCCGGCGGTCGCTGACGGAATCCGCCGATCGGCTCCGCTCGCTGATCGTCATGGCGCATGCGGAGACGATGCAGACCGGGCTGCAATACCGAATCTTCTTTCCCGGCACGCCGGACCCGCTGGACCGCCACGCGGACGAGGAGATCGACATCCCGTTTCAGACTTTGCAACCGATCATCGTCCGGCAGATCGCCCCGTTGAACCAGCCCGACGCGTATGGGGATTTTGACGCGGGTTGGAAGGGCATGCCGATCCTTCAGGATGGGACGCGGTGCGTGGCGGTGCGGCCGGGCCGGCCGAGCTTCGAGATTTCCTCGCAAAGCCCGATCGCCGGGCCGTCCATCACCGAAAGTCAGGCGATGTTCGTGCCGCTCACGTTCAATCCCGACGGCACGTGCAACTGGGTGACGTTCGTGCTCACCGATCTGCCGTTTGATGTGAAGCTGGAGCCGCATCACGTCACGCGCATTCTCAACGTGATCGTGGACGGCCGGACGGGGGAATCGTGGATTCAGCGGGCGCTGCTGGTCGAAGAGGTGGAGGTGATGCAGAAGAAGGGCGCGTCGCCCATCCTGCACATGGATTTCACGTCCGGCAATCTGATCACGGAGGACAACATCCTGGAGATTCACGTTCGGCAGGGCGGCGGCGCGACGGGCGGGCGCGGCAGGGGGGGGACGCGGTGATGATGCGAAGCACACTCACCAATCGCGGGAGGGCGGCACGCACAACGGCACCCATCGCGCGCGGAGCGGTTTTACTCGAAGTGCTCGTCTCGATGGGCCTGCTCATCTTCGGCATGTCGGTGGTGGGGCTTCAGATTCGTGCGGGGCTGGATATGGCCCACAGCGCGGACATCGGGACTCGTGCGGTGATGGCCGCGGAGAGCAAGCTGGCCGAGCTGAGCGCGGGCGTCCTGAAGCCGGAGACGAACAACGATGAGATCAAGGGCGATTTCGGGTCGGTCTATGCCGGTTA
>CAYLLT010000078.1:0-143 GCA_964384465.1 uncultured Planctomycetales bacterium
ACCCGCTTCCGCCGGAAGAGGAGAATGACGCGCTCCCCGGTGACACCGAGTAGGAGCAGCTAATTCCATCCTGATGGACGCTGTGCTGCTGGCCCTGCACGGTGATGATCGCGTCACGCCCAGAAGTGTTGGTGTTGGCCTGC
>CAYLLT010000078.1:243-6690 GCA_964384465.1 uncultured Planctomycetales bacterium
ACCCGCTTCCGCCGGAAGAGGAGAATGACGCGCTCCCCGGTGACACCGAGTAGGAACAGCTAATTCCATCTTGGTGAACACTGTGCTGCTTTCCCTGTACCGTGATGATCGCGTCCCGCCCGGAAGTGCTGCTGTTCGCCTGCACATTGTAGTTAACCGTACCATTTCCACTGCTAGAGCTACTCGTCGTGACCCAACCCTGATTTGACGAGGCGCTCCACGTGCAACCAGACGCGGCCGTCACGCTGAACGAGCCGGAGCCACCAGAGGAATTGAAAGATGCACTGCCGGGTGAGACTGAATATGAGCACGATATCGTCGCGATCACGCTCACATCATCCACGCGGAAATTAGTCAACTTAATTGGATCATTGATGCTGGAAAAATAAATCCGGATGGTCTGCCCAACGTAGCCCAAGAGATTATAGGTTTGCTGGTAATAGTAGGGATTGCCGGGCGAGGTTTGGTTAATGTTCGACAAATTCACGACCGTTGCCAAAACAGTTCCGCTGGTGTTACGAATTGTGGCGCTGAAAGTGTCGTAGGCAATCGAATTCCCTTCGAGCGAATTAATGTTGTAGTAGAACGAAAGCGTGGCTGCGGTGGCGTTGCTGGGAATCGTAATGGTCTGATATGCCCAGTCGCTGTCGCTGACTAGGCCCCCTAGCCATAAATAGTACGTTCCCGAGCGAGCAAAGCCGAAGGATGAACTGATCGCCGTTGGTGATGAAACACTCCAGATGCCATTGTTCCCCGATTCGAAGCCGCCATTCAGGATCAGCTGCGTTTGAGCAGATGCAAGAGTGGCGAGGGCAGCAACACCCATTAATCCGTTCCGAAAGGTCGAAGTTAAAACCATCGCGTGAGTGGGAAATCTCATGTTCAATATGCCTCCAACTGGCGGTTGTATCCTCCCATGCTGAGGCGTTTTGTCAAGCTGGAATTTTGCCATTTTTGCGATTAATCAAATGCTTTAAGCGGCGGTATTCCGTCTTGACCGCATTTTGCGATCAAGGGCATCACGCCCGCATTCTGCGGGCATGGAGAAATCGACGTTTTCACCGCTGTACCGGGCCTTTCGGGCCAAGCTGGTGGCCATGCGGAAGGCGGCGGGGCTGACGCAGCGGGAGCTGGCGGAGCGGCTGGGGCGGGAGCATTCGTTCGTGGGGCGGATCGAGCTGGGGGAGCGCCGGCTGGACGTGGTGGAGTTTTACTGGCTGTGCCGGGCATGCGGGCAGGACGCGGGGAAGGTGGCGCGGGAGCTGATGAGGGAGTTTGGGAAACCGGGCTACGCCCAAGGGCTTCGCCCTGGCAGGCGCGGGAAACACCCGGTCTGTCGCACGCCATAGGGTTAACCGGTGCCGCGAACTGGGACCCGATGGCCTTCATCGATCTGTGCGAGCGGTGCTATGACATCGCCGGCCCCGACCACGAACTCTGCCGGCGCATCAGCCTCCTCGAATGGCAACTGCTCTTCGACTTCTCATATCGTCAGGCGCTGCGCAGCGGAGAATGAAACCGCCGATTCACGCCGATGAACGCCGATCAGAATTAAATAAGGAAACCAGGAAACCAGGAGGAAAATCAGGAATTCCCTCCTGGATTCCTGGTTTCCTTAGAGTTCTTCATCGGCGTGAATCGGCGTGCATCGGCGGTTCCGGATTTCGGCACGATCAGCACCCCGGCGGCAGGTTGGCGCCGCCCAGGCAGGATTTGAAAATGTTAAAGTCGCCGCTGTCCACGTCGATGTCTTGATCGAGATCGGCGTCGGTGCAATTCGGCGCGGCCTGGACCGCCGCCCCCGAGAAACACTTCTGGAGAAACCCGAAATCGGCCGCATCGACGTCGCCATCGTGGTCGAAATCCCCCGCGGCCAGAAAATGAAAACTGATCGGAACGATCTGCGGCGAGTTGAACGCGTTCGCATCGGTGACCGTGAGGTTCGTCGAGTAGTTGCCCGTGGGCAGGTTGGTCGTGTTGTATGTGATGGTGATGGCGTCCGGCTCGCCGGTGCTCGACCCGCCGCCGGGGAAGATCGACATCCAGGTCGGATAGCCGCTCAGCGCAAAATTCAATGCGCCGCCGCCGATGTTGGTGACTTCGATGCTGTCGGTGGGTACGACGGTACCTTTCTGCACCGTCCGATCGATGAGCGAAGGCACGATCCCCATCTCCGGCGTATCCACCAGTGTGGTAACGTTCACCCGGTCGACATAGAGAAACCCGCCGCCGGATTTGGAGAACCGGAAGTCGGCCCCGTTGTTCTGCCGGTTGCCGAGATAGGCATCGGCTACGAAGAAAGTGGTCCGCATCCAGGTGTTGGTGTTGGTGAAATTGACGCTGCCGCCGGAGCGGTACCACGCGGGGGTGCCCGTACCGGTGCTGGAATCGTATTGCAGTTGAATGGCGCCGCTGCCGCCGTCGTAGTATTCGACGGTGAAATAGAGTTGCGGCCGGTTGCCCTGGAACGCAAAACTGTCGCTGACCGCGAAATAGAAGTACAGATCGGTAGCCGCGTCCACGTTCCGCCGGCACGTGCGGCCGCCCTGCGTGACCACCATGGTGTCACCGTCGCTGACCTGCACGTGCGTCAATCCGCTGCTGACATCGGGCGAGCCCAGGTCGATCATGACCGTATCGCCCGCCGGCGGGCCCGGCGCCGCCACGCCCGTACCGTTGAAATCGATCCAATTCAGATTGAACAGATTGGTGTCGCCAGGATTGCGCACGAAGACGAAAAACAACTCGTGCGTGCCGCCGGGGTCGGTGATGGGCGCGTTCACGCCCATGTACGTTTGCCAGCTCCCGGTCGGTTGAACGCCGGCCGTGCTGATGAGCGCACCGGTCGGCGAATCGACGCGCACTTCGATGGTTCCACCGGTCCCCGCCGAGGCGACGCGATAGCTCACCGCGCTGATGTTGAGCAGGTTCACGGGCGTGAACGAAATATAATCGCCGTCATCGATCGAGCTGAGATCCAGCCCGCCGCCGGAAACATCGGCGGTGCTCTGCGTCGTGACGCCGCTCTGCGTGGAGAAAAATTCCGCCTGCTGGAGCTTGGGCCGCAGGCGATGACTGGCGGTGCTCGTCAGCGGCGCAACCCCCGGCGCGCCGTTGTCGGTGTAACTGGCGTTGATGAGCAGGTAAAGGTCGTCGGCATCGGAATGGCCCGTGCTGGCGGGCGTCTGCACTGTGCCGGCGCAGCCGGTGAGTTGATTGAGCGGATGCGAATGCTGATCGTGACCGAGTTGCGGTTGGATCGTGATCCTGGAGCACGAAATGCTGCCCCCCTGCGTGCTGCCGTCTTCGACGTCGGTCACGCTCACCTGAGTCAACATCGCATCGCCCCAGTTGTAAATGCCGCCTGGCGGCGGCGCGGAGATCGTGACCACGGGAGCGGTATTCCCGACGGAGATCGGAACATTCGCGACGCCGGTGTGGCCTTGCGTGTCCGTGACCGTGAGCTGGGCCACGTAGTTCCCGGTGCTGGCATAGGTATGCGACGGGTTCGGGGCGGTCGAATCGGTGACGCCGTTGGATTGGAAGCTCCAGGCATACGTGAGCGGGTTGGCGCTGTCGGGGTCGTAAGACCCGGCGCTGGAGAACTGCACCATCAGCGGGGCCGCCCCCGAGGTCGGGCTTCCGCTGGCGACCGCGATCGGCGACAAGCCGCCGCCCGCCAAATACTCGATCCGCACCAGCCGGGCGTCATTCGTGCTCAACCCGTACTCCAGCATGTAAATCGCCCCGTCCGGCCCCATCTCCATCTCGATCGGCCGCCGGTACTCGGCAGTCGGCAGAAACGGGTTGATCTTCATCAGGTTGCCGTTGTCGTCGAGCTTCACCTCTTTCACCCAATTGCGGGACCAATCGAAGATGAACAGCGTCTTGTCGTAGTACGCGGGCAGCTTGATCGCCGACGCCAGTAGCGGGTTAAAGTGGTAGACCGGCCCGGACATGGCCGTCCGCCCGCCGCTGCCCAGTTCGGGAAAGACGCTCGACGCCGAGTAGGGATAATAGATCATCGCCCCCTGAGAAGCCGGCAGTGACTGGCTTCCCGTATTGTTCGGCGAGTTGTTGACCGGCGACGCGCAGTTGAACAGCGCCCCCGGTACACCGGTGGCAAAGTTGTAATCGTTGTACGGGACGTTGGTGCCGATGCAATACGGCCAGCCGAAATTCCCCGCCGTCCGCGCCTGATTGAACTCGTCGAGCCCAGCCGGACCGCGCGAGCCGCTGCTGTTCGCGTCCGGCCCGACCTCGCCCCAGTACAACCAGTTGGTCGCCGAATCGACGGTGATGCGGAACGGGTTTCGGCATCCCATGACGTACACTTCGGGGCGGCCGTTGCTGCCGTTCTGCGGGAACAGGTTGCCCGTCGGAACCGTGTACGTGCCGTTCGACTGCGGGGTGATCCGGAGAATCTTGCCGCGCAGATCGTTGCGGTTGGATGAGCTCTTCTGTGCGTCCCACGCCGACCGACCGGCACGCTCGTCGATCGGCGCATAGCCGTCCGAATCGAACGGGTTGGTGTTGTCGCCGGTGGAAATGTAGAGGCTGCCGTCCGGGCCGAACGTCAGCGAACCGGCCGAGTGGCAGCACTCGTCGCGCTGCGTCGGAATTTGCAGCAGGACCATTTCCGTGCCCATGTTGAGCAGGTCGCCGCTCAGCGTGAAGCGCGACAGATTCTGCCTCACCGCGCTCGACGGCGAATACAGCAGGTAAACCCAGTTGTTCGTGGCGAAGTTCGGATCGAGCGTGATGCCCAGCAGCCCGTCCTCGTTGACCGTGGTCACCGGGAGCGTCCCCGACACGATTGTCTGCGCCGTCTGCGGCTTATACACCTTGACCGCCCCCGTGCGCTCGATGAAGAAGACCCGCCCGTCGGGCGCGACCGAGAGTTCCATCGGATTCGTCGTATTCGGATCCAGCACCACCTTCTGGAAGTTCGATTCGATCGTCGCCCCGCAGTCGCAGCTCACCACGTTGGCCGCATACTGAATCCCGCCCAGAATGTGCGCACGGAACGACGTCTCGGAAAAGCTCGCCTGCGTATGCCCGCCGGCGGTGTACCACGCCCGCCCGCCGTCGTAATTGTGGCACCACGCGATCGGATGATCGTAGCCCATCGATCCACCGGAATACGTGCCCTCATCCAGCGTCGCCAGCACGTGCACGTTACCGCGCGGGTTCACGCTGAAGTTGTACCACTCGTCATTGCGCACCCACAGCGTCGGCACCGACGCCGTCGAGGGATGCGCCTTGTCGGCCACCTTGATCGTCGCGTTCTGTATAGCAGGATGATTGCTGAAGTACGCCCCGAGCATGTTGCCGTACCACGCCCAGGCGTACTCGGTATCCGTCGCCGAATGGATGCCCACGTAGCCCTTGCCCGCCTGGATGAACCGCTGGAACGCGCCCTCCTGCGTGCTGTTCAAAACGTCGCCGGTCGTGCTGAGGAAGACGACCACTTTGTATTGGGCGAGATTGGCATCGGTGAAGAGGTTGGCGTCTTCCGTCGTATCGACGGTGAAATTGTTGGCCGCGCCGAGCGCCTGGATGGCGGTGATGCCGTTGGGAATCGAATCGTGCCGGAAACCGGCCGTCTTGGAGAAGACCAGTACTTTGAAAGTCGGGTATGCCTGCACCCGGTCCGCCATCCACGCGCACGAAGCGGCCGCCAGCAGCAGTCTCAGCATGAAGGGACGGTGAACCAGCGCACGGGAGCCCATCGCATACTCCATCGGAATGTCCGGAAGACCCCGGACACCCGCAGGGGTGGCGACCGACCTCTCCGCGACAGGATCGATCGCCGGACCGGGGGCACGACACATTCATCATACCTTCCCCCAGCCCCGCACCAAAGACCCCGCTGGACGGAGCGGAGCGTTTGTTGTGCTCAGCCCGCAAAGCGAGGTGTTGTACTTAGCCCGCGAAGCGGGCGCAAGTCGTTAGCCGCGGGCGTCAGCCCGCGGACCCAGTCGCGTTGTGTAACGCAGCCCCCGAAGGGGGCGAAAGAATCCTGCCGATCCAGCCCGGAGTATACCGGGCGGTGGAACCTGCTTCGCGTTCCCCGCACCTTCGAGTATCATACTTTTCACGCGCCGACACAGATTCTGGAGCTGTCCATGTGTGGCATTGTCGGGTTTCTCACCAAAAAAGACTCACTCCGCGACTCCCTCGGTGAGTTCGTCGTCCCCATGCTCGTGTGCATGGGCGAGCGCGGACCCGACTCGGCCGGCCTGGCGGTATTCTCGGAACCCCTGGAGTCTTCTGCCCGCCGCTACAGCCTCTACTCCAACGACGCCGATTTCCCCTGGACCGGGCTTTCCGGACGCCTGACTCGCGATGCGGCCGCGGAAAATGAAATCGAGCCGTGCGGCAAGCACGCCATATTGATCTCTGAAATCGAGCCCCAGCGTTTCAAAACCTGGCTCGCTGCGGCAT
>CAYLLT010000078.1:6700-14338 GCA_964384465.1 uncultured Planctomycetales bacterium
TACCCGGCGCTGCATCTGCTTTCGGTCGGCCGGTCCATCGAGATGTATAAAGACACCGGCCACCCGCGCGAGATCGCAGACCGCTACCGCTTCAACCAACTGACCGGCACGCACAGCGTCGGACACACCCGCATGGCCACCGAGTCGGCAGTCTCGCCCGCGCATGCCCACCCGTTCACCGCCGGCGAAGATTTCTGTCTGGTCCACAACGGCTCGCTGTCGAATCCCTACAGCATCCGCCGCAAGCTCGAAAAGAAGGGCATCCACTTTGAAACCGACAACGACACCGAGGCCGCCTGCCGATTTCTCGAATGGCGGATGAGCGAGGGCGACACTCTGGAGGACGCCCTGCGGAAGGCCTTCGTCGAACTCGACGGTTTCTACACGCTGCTGATGGCCACCGCCGACAAGCTCGTCCTGGTACGCGATGCCTTCGCCTGCAAGCCGGCCGTGGTCGCCGAAACCGACGATTACGTGGCCATCTCCTCCGAGTTCCGTTCGCTGGCCCATCTGCCCGGCATCAAACAGGCGAATCTGTTCGAGCCTGTGCCCGAGACCATCTATTCGTGGAACACCGCCCGTGTTATGTATTGAATGGAAACGTCGCGCCGCCGGATTGAGGGAGCTGCGGATGCCGGAGATACGCTCTACAACCAAACGAACCCGTGCAACCGCCTGGATGGAGTGATAATGCGGTCGAACACGATGGAATCCACCAGTACACAACTCGATCTGGCCAGGCAGACGGTCCGCGAGATCAACCACTATCTGCACCACGACCTCGCCCGCACCGGCGTTCAGCGCATCGAAATCCTCAACCCCAACGGCATGCACAACATCGCCGTCGGCGTGGACGCACCCGTCGAGATCGACATCATGGGCCACGCCGGCTACTTCATCGGCGGCATGAACAAACATGCCAGCATCACCGTCCACGGCAACGTCGGCTGGAGCGTGGCCGAGAACATCATGTCCGGCACGGTCCGCGTCAAAGGCTGCGCGTCCGAGTGCGCCGCCGCGTCCGGCCACGGCGGCCTCGTGGTCATCGAGGGCGACGCCTCCTCCCGCTGCGGCATCTCCATGAAGGGCTGCGACATCGTCGTCGCCGGCGGCGTCGGGCACATGTCCGCCTTCATGGCCCAGGCCGGCACGCTGGTCGTCTGTGGCGACGCCGGTCCCAGCCTCGGCGACTCCCTCTACGAAGCCGTCATCTACGTCCGCGGCCGAATCCACAGCCTCGGCGCCGACGCCCGCGAAGAACCCATGACCGATACCGATTACGCCAAGCTCCGCGAACTGCTGACCAAAGCGCAAATCGATCACGACCCCAAAGGATTCCGCCGCGTCGCCTCCGCCAAAACGCTGTATCATTGGAACGTCGAAGCCAAGCAGGAGTATTGATTTACTCGGGTGATGTGTGAGCGATGTCCTGGTCCGGATCAAACGTGCGGTGCTGGCTGGGCGCTACCGCTTCAGCTTGAAAGCTACATGCGAGATGGAAACGGATGGTATCACCGAGTTGGACGTTCTGGAGTCGATCCTGAACGCCGTCGCCGTTTATAAGACCATTAAGTCTACGAGCCCAAGGAGAGGCAGCCCCGGCGAGCGACTGTACATCATTCAAAGTACGAATCTGGCCGGACTCCCCGTATACTCCAAAGGAAAGCTGGAGCGCGATGCTGAAAACGAGATATACTATTTTCTGATCTCCTCCAAGAGGGCGCTTTGAGGCATTCGCAATGAAAATCACAACTTGTCCAACCTGTGGCAGCAAGAAGATCAAACGCGTTCGTCGTAACCTGAAGCGAGAGTTGTCTGGTCGCCGGTACGTTGTCCCGGATGTTGAATTCGAGGAATGCCCGGACTGCGGCGAACAACTTTTTGATCGCGAGGCCATGAGCAAGATCGAGGCCCATTCTCCTGCCTTTGATAAGGCGAAGGCGGGAAAGTGACCAGGCACCTGCACCTTGAAGAAAGCTACTCGTTCAATCAGAACGTGATCGACTACATCCGCCGGGCGGCTGAAACCGGCTTGTACGAGATTCGCGGGTTGGGGGCCAAGCGCGCCCTGCCCACGTTCGACGATCTCGTGTTTCTCACCGCGTCCGCTTCACGCTATCCGCTCGAAGGCTATCGCGAGCGCTGCACGACCAAAACCATTCTCGGCACACGCTGCGCAGAGAAACCGATCGAGCTGGACATCCCCATCACCATCGCCGGCATGAGCTTCGGCGCGCTGTCGGCCAACGTGAAGGAAGCCATCGGCCGGGCCGCCACCGAGGCCGGCACATCCACCACCACCGGCGACGGCGGCATGACGCCCGAAGAGCGGCAATCGTCCAAAACGCTCATCTACCAGGTTCTGCCATCGCGCTACGGCTTCAACCCCGACGACCTCCGCAAAGCCGACGCCATCGAGCTGGTCATCAGCCAGGGGGCCAAACCCGGCGGCGGCGGCATGCTCCTCGGCCAGAAGATCAGCGCCCGCGTCGCCGCGATGCGCACGCTCCCCGAAGGCATCGACCAGCGCTCCGCCTGCCGCCACCCCGACTGGACCGGCCCCGACGACCTGGCCATCAAGATCAAGGAGCTCCGCGAGATCACCGACTGGCGAATCCCCGTGTACGTCAAGCTCGGCGCGACCCGCGTCCGCGACGACGTGAAGCTCGCCGTGAAGGCCGGCGCCGACGTCGTGGTCGTGGATGGCATGCAGGGTGGGACCGCCGCCACGCAGCAGGTGTTCATCGAGCACGCCGGCATCCCCACGCTCGCCGCCGTCCGCCAGGCCGTCGAAGCCCTCGAAGACATGAACGTCTTCGGCCAGGTGCAGCTCATCGTCTCCGGCGGCATCCGCACCGGCGGCGACGTGGCCAAGGCCCTCGCCCTCGGGGCCGACGCCGTCGCCATCGGCCAGGGCGCGCTCGTCGCCCTCGGATGCAACCACGAGGCCTACCACCAGAACGGCCAGTGGCACGACGCCGCCGACGGCTACGCCAAGCTCGGCACCGCCGCCGGCTACTGCCACCACTGCCACACCGGCCAGTGTCCAGTGGGAATTACCACCCAAGACCCAGTCCTGGAACAGCGGCTCGAACCCGCCGATGGCGCCCGCCGACTCCGCAACTACCTCAAGGTCCTCACCCTGGAGCTGACCACCTTAGCCCGCGCCTGCGGCAAATCCGACGTCCACCACCTGGAGCGCGAAGACCTCGTCGCCCTAACCATAGAAGCCGCCGCCATGGCCAAACTCCCCCTCGCGGGAACGGATTGGATCCCCGGACACCAGTGATTCCATGCCCCGCCACTTGGTAATCCGGTATAATCAACCCGCCGCGCATTCCCATTGTCGTTGCAGACGAACGGAGGCTGATGATGTTGCAATCCCTGGTGTATTCGGTATTGACGCTGATCAGTGGTGTGGTCCTGAGCACCACCAGTTGTGTAACCGTCGTCAATACGCCCCCCACAGGCAACAACGGCGGAGGCAGCGCCCCCGAGAAGATCACCGTCCGGTTCCTCAACCTGACCGTCTTCGCCCTCGATCCGCTGTTTTACGCCTCGTCGCAGCCGCTCGGCGACGTGGAGGTGATCCTGTTCACGCCGTCGAATCAGATATTCGCCGACATCGGCTTTGCCGGCCGCGGAATCATTCCCGCCGGCGAACCCGACGAGATCACCATCGACTGTGACCAGGCCGTGACCATCGGCACCCGCGGCGGACAGTTCATCAACCAGGACACCGGCGCCGCCGTCGGCACCGGCCAGCAGCGCTTCGCCGGCATCGGCACCATCTACCAGTGCGGCGACACCATCACGCTGACCTACCGCGCCGAAGGCGAGGGCTTCGCCACCGGCCTGGCGGCGGAGTAGTCGGAATGCGGAACGCGGAATGTCCGGAGCGCAAGTCACGTCCGGCACGTCGTGCGCTCCATCGCCGCCGCGGGCGGATGTGGCTCGGCTTTGCTCCGTTACGCGGCGTTCGCGCGTCCTTTTCATGACAACGCTACAATTCATTCTGATTGCCGCCATCTGCGTGTACCTTGTCGCACTGGTCGCCGCCGTTTACTTCACGCGTGCGACCGCGCGGCGAGTTGCAGGAGCCTTGATCGGAGGGGTAGCGGTCGGAGTAGTGGGCGTGGGCATCGAAGGCTTGGCCCATACACTGGGATGGTGGCGATACCCGTCTATCCAGACACCTTACGGCCCGCCGCTCCTGTATCCCGCCATGGTCCTTCTGTTCGCGGCACTCGCCCTCATCGGTTGGCGGGTGACACGCCGCTTTGGCTGGCGCGGGCAGGCGACGTTCCTGGTCGCGCTGGCGATTTTGGGCACTCTGCGGGATTACCGCTGGGCGGCGCGGCTCCCGGAGCTTATTGTCTTTGCGCCGGGCATCGGCAGCGCACTCGTGGACGCTGCCTGCTGGGCCGGCTTGGTGGGTCTAGCGCAAGCCGTGATGCGCTGCGTTGCCGGCCCTGGGCGGGGCGACGCATTAGCTCGACGCCCAAACAGACCGCCGCAGATACATACCACATGAGGGTGTTCCACCAGGGGACGCGGACGGAATAGTGCTCATGTTCCACTCTGGGCTGCTATAATGCGGCGATATGGCCGATGACCTTCCATCGCTGGATAAGCCCGTGGGGCTGTTCCCGCTGCCCAACGTCGTACTTTTCCCCCGGATGACGCTGCCTCTACAGGTTTTTGAGCCGCGCTATCAGGCTCTGGTGCGCGATGCCATCGACGGGCCAGGCCTGATCGCGATGGCCCTGCTGCGGGCCGGATTTGAAGCCAAATACTACACCAATCTGGCTGACATCCATTCGGTCGTCTGCGTGGGGAAAATTCGCGAGCATATTCAGGTGCCGGACGGGCGCTACTTCATCAATCTGGTCGGCGTCTGCCGGGCGATGATCCGCGAGCAGGACCGCGAAGGGGAATATCGGCTCGCGCGGTTGGATCCGCTGTTGCCAAAAGAGAACGGCGTCCAGATGGACGGCGAGTTCGCCGCCCGCCGCTCGCTCGAATCGCTGCTGGGCTCGCCGGCGTTTCAGAGCCTCGGCGGCACCGACCGCTGCCGCGCGCTGGTGAACAGCGAAGCCCCGCTGGGCCAGATCGTCGATACCATCGCCGCCGGCCTGCTGCCCGCCGATGCCGTCGAAATCAAACAGCGGCTGCTCGAAGAGATCGACGTGCTTCAGCGGGCCCAGACGCTGCTGGCCGAGCTGCGAACGCTGCGGCAAATGGTCGAGTCCAATCAGCGCGTCCAGGAAAAATGGCCGCGGTTCGGATCGATGAACTGAAAGAAGTGCGGATTGCGAATTGCGGATTGCGGATTGAGCCGATGGATGCTCTTCAATCCGAAATCCGCGATTCGCAATGATTTCTTCTCCGTGCCTCCGTGGTGAGTCCGTCTGGAGCATGAAATGGCCACCGTTCTTGTCATCGGGACGCTCGATACCAAAGGCCCGGAGATCGCCTATCTCAAATCCCAGATCGAGAACGCCGGTGCCCGCGCCCTGGTGATGGATTCGGGCATTCTCGGCGAAGCCGAAGGCATCGTACCGGACATCAGCCGGCAGGAGGTCGCCGTCGCCGCCGGCTCGAACATCGACGCGCTGCGCAATGCCGGCAGCCGTGGCAAGGCCGTCGAGGAGATGCTCAAGGGCGTACGGGCGATCGCGCTCGACCTCTATAAAGAGGGCAAAATCCACGGCGTCACCTCGCTCGGCGGGGCGGAAGGGCTGGTGCTTGCCACCGCGGCCATGAAGGTGCTGCCCATCGGTCTGCCCAAGCTGGTGGTCTCCCCGATCGCCAGCGGGCAGCGGCCGTTCGGACCGTTCGTCGGCACCAAGGACATCATGGTCATGCACTCGGTGGTGGATATCCTCGGCCTCAACGACATCAGTTGCCGCATCTACGACACCGTCGCCGCGGCCATCGCCGGCGCCGCGATCAGTTATGAAAAGAACGCGGACAGAAAACCAAGCGGCCGCAAGCAGATCGCCGCCACGATGCTCGGCAACACCACGCGCCCGCTGATGCGCGTCCGCCCCGGCCTCGAAAAGCACGGCTACGACCTGGTCATCTATCATGCCAACGGCGTCGGCGGGCCGGCGATGGAAGAGGCGATCATGGAGGACCAGTTTGTCGCGGTGCTCGATTACACGCTGAGCGAGATGGCCGGCAACGTCGCCGGCGGATTCCACGTCGGCGGCGAGAAGCGCATGACCGCCGCCGCGCTCGCCGATGTGCCGCAGCTCGTCGTGCCCGGCTGCGTCGATTTCATCGTCTTCGGCCCGCCCGGCGAAATTCCCGAAGCGCTGCGCAGCCGGCCCACCTACTACCACAACCCGCAGTTCACGCTGGTTCGTGTCAACAAGGATGAGCAGATAGAAGTCGCCCGGCAGGTCGCCGTGCGCCTCAATGCCGCCACCGCCCCCGTCCACGTGCTGGTGCCGCTCGGCGGCGTCTCCATCATGGATATCGAAGGCGGCGCCTTCTGGGATCCGGATATCGACACCGCCTTCCGCGAGACGCTCAAAAACCACCTCGATTCACACGTCCGCTACGAAGAGGTGCCCTACCACATCAACGCGAACGAGTTCGCCGATATCGTGCTGGAGCGGACGCTGAACCTGCTCAAACCATGATCGCGGGTTCAGCGTTTCACGCACCCGCCACACCCCGCGCCCACTGAAAACCGTTGACTTCTAGCCAGGGAGGAATAGACTGATGTTTGTGAAGAAGTAGCCGCTGCCAACCCGCCCGTTGAATGGCTGTGTTGTCGAGAGAAGCCATGCAGGAACCGATTGGGTCACGCATTGCAGCGCTCTTGGCTGGCCCGCTGCCAATGAAGCCGCAGACGCAGCGGCAGTTGACGCAGCATCTCTCGGAGCGCAACACCGACCTGGTTACATTCCTGTTGTGCGCGCCGGACGTGCTCGAAGATTTCGAATTGGAAACGATTTTCGGTCCAATCTTCACCCCTGCGCTCGATCAGCGCGCCCAGCTCACTGACCTGTTGTTTGATGGTCATCCGGCGGATGAACAGTTGACGAAAGTGGTGGATGACGTGTGCCGGCAACGGTCGCACACCACGATCCGTCTGCCGGACGGCAGCGAAGCGAAACTGACGTTGCACAAAGTCCTGGTGGAGCGTTTTGTTCGGCTGTTACGGCTTGAGGCAGCCCCCGACGCGGTAACGGCCGCAGCTCTCCGCGACGTATTGCCGCAAGAGCTCTGGCCGGTCGGCATCGCGCTGATGTGCGAACACGGCATCACTCCGCGGCACCAGTCATGGCTCGCGGCCTTCATCGGTCATATGGCCGCTCGACGCGCTCTCTCGCGCGGACTGCTTGAGGATCTGGTGCGGTTCATCGCGAGCCAGTCCAACTTGGAGCGGCTGCCGCTCCTCTCCGCTGCCGAAGCGCTGCTGCGCGCGACGGAGGGATCGGCAGCCTATGCGGCCGGAGGCCACGCGTACTGGTCGCCGGATGTCGCTCAACACCACCACTACCGTGGCCAAGGCAGGGTGGATCCGGTCCGCCTGGAGCAGCAGCAGGCGGAGCTCGAACATGTGAACGCCCTGGTCGAAGATCTTCGAACGTTTGAAGCCACAAGCGGATGAGCCAGAGTAGT
>CAYLLT010000078.1:14348-18697 GCA_964384465.1 uncultured Planctomycetales bacterium
CAGACCCATCTCGAGACCGGGTGATTGCGAACACCGGCTGGGGCATCAAGCCCGACGACCAACCCGCCAACGCAGGTGAAGCCGCCGGCCGCGCATTGCCCGTCTATCCTTATGACCGCAGCGAGCCGGAGGTCATCCGCCGAATCCTGCTCGCTCAGCGGCGCGGCTTCAACACGGCCAACCGCGTGCGCGTCGAGCGAGGCCGCACGTCGATCATCGACATCAATCGAGACGCATTCGTGGTGGAGGGTTTGAGCTTCGGCGACGAGAACCTGATTGAGCTGCTCAAGACGCTGGGAGCGGCCTTCGACCCGCAGGAACTCCGACGGCTGACCGCCGACGAACCGACACCCCGTGAGTTCCCCCTCAGCCGCGCCTGGGCCTGGGGCGCGGAAAGGGCGGGGTGACCTACCCAATAAGGTTAACTCACCTGGTGCAGGGCAATTCCGAGCGCCCCGGACCGATCGCGCCTCACTCTCTTCCTGCATCCCGAGCGGGAGGGGTGTCCGAACCCACCACGCAAGTGGTGGGCCGGGCCCCGCACTTGCGTGCGGGGTTCGGATAATACCGTGGGCGCTGGATCAAGCGTTCTGTGACCACAGGTTTTTTGTGCGGTTTTTGTGCAGCTTTTGTGCAGTTGTTGTGCAGTCTCCTGTGCGGTATACTCGATAACGCTATAATTTGCGGGAGTCGTGCATGAGCGGTTCTTCAAATAACGGCAGGCGGCAATATCCCGGAATCCCCACGATTACCGACGGCGCGGGAGCCGTGGTCTGGGTCGAAACGAACATCACGCAGGCGGCCTGCGCCTACCCGATTACGAGTTCCACCACGATGGGCGGCGGCTACTCGGCGGCGGTGGCCAACGGGCAGCGCAACCTGTGGGGTGATAAGCTCCTCTTCATCGAGCCCGAAAGCGAGCATTCCTCCGCCTCCTCCTGCGAGGGCTTCGCCCTGGCGGGCGGGCGGGTGACGAACTTCACGAGCGGGCAGGGGCTCGTGCTGATGAAGGAGGTCCTTTACACGATCAGCGGCAAGCGCCTTCCGATCGTCTTTCACATTGGCGCGCGCGCCCTCACCAGCCACAGCCTCAACGTTCACGCCGGTCACGACGATGTTATGGCCTGCGCGGACACCGGATGGGGCATTCTGTTCGGGCGGAATCCCCAGGAAGCAGGCGATTTGGCGTTGATCTCGCGGCGCGCGGCCGAGGCCTGCCAGTCGCCGTTCATGAACGTGCAGGACGGATTTCTCGTTACGCATACCGTCGAGAACGCGCTTCTGCCCGAGCTGGAGTTCATGAAGGAGTACATGGGCCGCCCGCAGGATCGGATCCTGAACCTCTTCGACGTTGCACATCCGATGATGTCCGGTGTGGTACAGGACCAGGATTCCTACATGAAGGGCAAGATCGCCCAGCGCCATTATTACGTGCATATGAAACCGGCCGTGCTCGATGCCATGCGTGTTTTCGGCGAGGCGACCGGGCGGCATTACGAGTTGGTCGAGTCCTATCAGATGGAGGATGCCGAGTATGCGTTCGTGGGCATGGGCTGCATGATGGAGACGGCTAAGCCGACTGTTGACTACATGCGGACCGAGATGAATCTGCGCGTCGGCGCAGTGAACGTGTGCAGCTATCGCCCGTGGCCGGCGTGCGAGATCGTGCAGGCGCTCAAGCACGTCAGGGCGTTCACCGTCATGGAGCGCATGGACGACCCGCTGTCGCCGGCGAATCCGCTGATGCGCGATATCAAGACGTCGTTCCTCGATGCCCAGCTTCAACTCGAAGAATTCCGTACGAGTGGCGTAAAAGTCGATGCACTCCCACTCATGCTCCAGTGTTCGGCCGGCCTGGGCAGCCGCGATATTCGGCCAGGGCACTTCATCGGCCTGGTTCAGAATATGCGGCATGCGATCGAGGGCAACGGCCACAAAGAATACTGCACGGTCGGGATCAAGCACGAAACCGCCATTGATCCCCCCATTGACCCGGACGTCCGACCTGAGGGTGCGTACTCGATGCGCGGGCATTCTGTCGGCGGTTACGGCAGTGTAACCACCAACAAGGTCATTGCCACACTGATGGGCGATCTTTTCGGCTTGCACGTGCAGGCATATCCCAAGTACGGGTCGTCCAAGAAGGGCCTTCCGACGACTTACTATCTCACGGTCGCGCCCTCGAAAATCCTCACGCACTGCGAACTCGAGCACGTCGAGTTCATTCCGCTCAACGACGTGAACGCGCTCAATCTGGGTGACACGTTGCGCGGTCTGGCAAGTGGCGGGACCATCTTTCTGAACTCTTCGAAGCTGACACCGGAGCACGTGTGGAAAGATGTGCCCATGTGGGCGCGACGCCGCATTCGCGAGAATAATGCTCATGTGATGGCACTGGACACGTTCAAGATCGCCGACGAAGTGGCGACCAACCCCGAGTTGCGCATTCGCATGATGGGCGTGGTGTTGCTGGGCGTTTTCCTGAAAGCAACGCCCTTTGCGCGACGCAACAACATGGGCTTCGAGCAGCTCATGGAAGGCGTCGAGAAGGCGGTGCGCAGCTACTGGGGTAAACGCGGCGAGCAGGTTGTTGCGGATAATCTGACCTGTATCCGGCGCGGTTACCAGGAGGTCGTCGAGGTGCCGCGTGAACTGATCGCAGATGCTTCCCTCGATGAGGTGGCGTCAACGGCTCTGCCGGTGGTATCATGAAGCATTGGGCGGACTGAGGGCGGACTGAACTTGAATGGAGGATTGGAGAACTGACATGAACCTCTCGTTGACTGAGGAGACGCAAAGATTCATCGACGAACAGGTTAAGGCCGGGCGGTACACCTCTGCGGAGGATGTCCTTGAGGACGCTGTCAAACGCATGAGGGACGAGGACGAGCTGGAACTGGATGAAGCAACCCTGGCTGCCATCGACGAATCCGAGGATCAGATCGAGCGAGGGCAATATCGAGATTGGAAGGAGGTCTCTGCCGAACTTCGTGTCAAATACCTGGGCAGATGACGGTTTATTGCCTCGCAGCCTCGAGTGACACCAGGCTACAAGCCTGAGACGTATTGAATTCACGGGAGTCTTCTATTATGGCGATCAGTCCGGCCAAACTGCCGCGGAGTGCAGATGAAGCTGTTGATTCCGCGAACTTCTTCAATCGCGTCCTACCGCTCTACGAGCATGGCGTGGGCGATCTCGAGCTCGAAGCCGACCTCGACACGGCCCGCTCCGTGATCCCGGCCGGCACCGGCGGTACCCGCGATTTTTCGTTCATTGCCCCGGAGATACCCGAGTTCATCGGCCCCAACTGCGTGGGCTGTATGGAGTGCGTTACCGAGTGCCCGGATACCGCCATCCTCGGCAAAGTGGTCCCGAAATCCAAGCTTGACGAGGCGATGGCGAACCTTCCTTCGGACAAACGCGCTCAGTTCGAGGGCGACTGGGCCAAGACCCGCAAATACTGGCAAGCTTACGAGAAGCAGGGCAAGGAGCCGGGATACTTCGGCATTTTCATCGACCCGACCAAGTGCAAGGGCTGCGCCGAATGCGTGCAGGTTTGCGATGATCACGCGCTGCGAATGATCAAGAAAACCGACGTCAACATGCCGCTGTTCCGTGAGAAATTCGACCATTTCCGATCGAGGGGTCCGACACCGCCCGAGTACATCAACGAGAAAGTGCTCGCCGACATGATGCTGGCGGATTCATCGCTACAGTACGTCGGCGGGGCGGGAAGCTGCGCCGGCTGCGGCGAGGCGTCCGTGCTGAGAATGTTCATTGCCGCGACCTGCTTCAAGTATGGGCCGCAGAACGTCGGCCTCATTGCCGCGACCGGCTGCAACACGGTTTACACTTCCACCTACCCGTACAATCCATACACCCTCCCCTGGGCCAATTCGCTGTTCGAGAACGCCCCGACCTTCGCCATGGGCGTCCGGGCCAAGTGGGACCAGCAGGGGTGGGAGAAGAAGCGGCTCTGGGTGATCGGCGGCGATGGCGCGATGATGGACATCGGGTTCCAGTCCCTCTCGCGCATGCTCATGAGCGGCATGGACATCAAGGTCATTGTGCTCGACACGCAGGTCTACTCGAACACCGGCGGGCAGGCTTCTACCTCCACGTTCATGGGTCAGAACACCAAGATGAGCGTCCACGGCACGGAGATCGCCGGTAAGACAGAGCGCCGCAAGGAACTGGCGCAGATCGTGATGGCTCATCCCGACGTGTTCGTCGCACAGACGACGGCCGTGCACATCAACCACTTTTACAAGGCCGTTCTGCGGGCCAACGAATACAAGGGCCCGGCCGTCATCATCACCTACACGACCTGCCAGCCCGAGCACGGCGT
>CAYLLT010000078.1:18707-29371 GCA_964384465.1 uncultured Planctomycetales bacterium
CGGGCGCGACTCGCCGTCGATTCGCGCACCTTCCCGCTGATTATGTACGATCCCGAGGCCGGCGAGCGGATCCGCGATCGCCTGAGCCTCAAGGGTAACCCCGTGCCCGAGAAGGACTGGTACATCGATCCCAAGACCGGCGAACGGGTCGACTTCGTCACTTTCGCGCGCGGCGAGGGCAGATTCGAGAAGCAGTTCGACGCCGAAGGCAACGCGTCATCCGCGATGCAGGCCGCCAACGAGGACCGCCGTCGGAACTGGCGGATGCTCCAGGAGATGGCCGGAATAGAGCCGGAGCCGTCAACCGCGCCTGCCGAGGCGTGATGTCGCCCATCGACACTGCTGCCAGGTACCGGCCAGCTCGACACCTACCGGCGGGGAGCTGTCGCACAGAAGACCGCGGACGAAGTTGAGGCGCCCATCCAACGATCAGTTCGTTCCTCCAAATGGCTGGTTTTCACACGCTCAGAGGTGGTGGCTTTTCAGCGCTCGCTGACAGGAGGTTCCGGCGGGGTTCATTCCTGCACCATCAAGGTTGAACTGATCACGAAGAGGCGGTCGGTCGGCCAATCGTACGCGATCGGCTTTCCACTCTTGTCCTTTCCCTTCGGGATTCGATTGGGCTGGTTGTAAGGGGGTTTCGTTAGCTCGTCGGCCATCTTGAGGAAGCCGATTCAAGCGCCTCGTAGCAGCGCCAGAGTTCTTCCGGCGTGGCGGAAACAGGCGGACGCCTGATCTGGTCGGCGAGCTTCTTGAGGTCGCGGAACTGCTGGAACTCCTTGAGGGTCTGATCCACTGATGCCGGGCTGCTCGCCTTGCCTGCGGCGGCTCGGGAGGCTCTGTGCGCTGCGGCAAGAGCTGGTCAGTGATGGATCGGAATCGTGCGTCATCACTCTCCCCTGCTCACCGGATGAACGGATTGGGTATTGTCACCGCCGTGGCGGCAAGTCCAGCGCTTGACGAAAGCGGCACGTGCACCGGAAAATTTTTCTCAAAGCTGTGTCAGATTTCAGCGGATCAGCCCGAAAGCATTTCTGAATGCCATTGCGAATGTGGTTCTACGGCCGACGGGTAACATGGGCGGCGGATTTTCCGGTACCCGCCGCGGTCCGCATCATGAGACATACGGGCGGGCTTTACACCGGCGCTGAATCGAGGGTTTTTCAAGCCGTACCGTCAAATAAAGGAGGTTTTGCCGGGATTTAAAAAGAATTGTGTAGACAATGGAAAGCATCATTGAGTAAACTGGTAGCCTGTCGCGGAGCCGGACCTTCCGGTGGGCCTGTATGAAGCTGCGCACGCTGCATATTTGAAAGGTAGACGACACCGCCTTGTTGAGCGAAGTCCAACAGGAGGAGTCTCACGTTACACAGCGCCAAAATCGCGGAGTTTTTTTGCCCGGCGAAACTCTCTGACATTCGCCGGGCGGTGAGGTCCGCGATCCCTGGAGTGGCGAGGGATGAGTAACCGAACCGCCGGCGCAACCGCCCGGCCCTCACGATTCCAAACCGTCACCGTTGCGAAGCGGCTCTTCGGCAGCGACGCAGCCGGGTGCGATTCGCAAATCCGCGGATCTCCATCCGTGCGCCCCGGTGGGCGATTCTCCTTGCTGATGATCACCTCGATCGTGGCGGGTGTGGTGAGCGTATCGGCACTGCCGGCGCGCGGGCAGTGTACGTACGAGTGGAAGCCGGGCGAGGGACTGCCGGGGTTGAATGGTGACGTCTATGCCACGGCGGTCTACGACGATGGCGGCGGGCCGGCGTTATACGCAGGCGGAACATTCACCGTCGCCGGCAACGTGCCGGCCGGCAACATCGCCAAATGGAACGGCAGCAGTTGGTCCGCGCTGGGCAGCGGGATGAACAGCGCTGTGTATGCCCTGACCGTGTACAACGGCACATTGATCGCGGGAGGCCTTTTCACCACCGCCGGGGGCAGCAGCGCGAACAAGATCGCCCAATGGAACAGTAGCACCTGGTCCACGCTGGGTAGCGGGTTGAGCAGCGTTGTGCTTGCTCTGACCGTCTACAACGGTGATCTGATCGCGGCGGGGAATTTCACCACCGCGGGAGGCACTAGCGCCAGCCGTGTCGCACGATGGAATGGAAGCGGTTGGTCCGCGCTGGGCAGCGGGATGAACAACACCACAGTGTATGCCCTGACCGTGTATAACGGCGCGCTGATCGCGGGAGGAGATTTCACCACGGCCGGAGGTACGAGCGCGAACTATATCGCTCAATGGAACGGCAGCAGTTGGTCCGCGCTGGGCAGCGGGATGAATGGTGGCTCTCCTACCGGGGTGTATGCCCTGACCGTGTATAACGGCGCGCTGATCGCGGGAGGAGATTTCACCACCGCCGGGGGCAACAGCGCCAACCGTATCGCCCAATGGAACGGCAGCAGTTGGTCCGCGCTGGGCAGCGGGACGAGCAGTTTTGTGCTATCTCTGACCGTATACAACGGCGCGCTGATCGCGGGGGGCTTTTTCACCGCCGCCGGAGGCAACAGCGTAAGCTCCATCGCGCACTGGAACGGCAGCAGTTGGTCCGCGCTGGGCACCGGAATGAACTACTATGTGCGTACCCTGACCGTGTACAACGGCGCGCTGATCGCCGGGGGCTCTTTCATCACCGCCGGGAGCAGCGGCGTCAGCCGTATCGCCCAATGGAACGGCAGCAGTTGGTCCGCGCTGGGCAGCGGGATGGATAACCTTGTGGAGGTCTTGACCGTGTACAACGGCGCGCTGATCGCGGGGGGCTTTTTCGCCACCGCCGGGGGCAACAGCGCCAACTACATCGCCCAATGGAACGGCAGCAGTTGGTCCGCGCTGGGCAGCGGGATGAACGACACGGTGTTTGCCCTGACCGTGTACAACGGCGCGCTGACCGCGGGTGGCCTCTTTACTACTGCCGGAGGCAACAGCGCTAACTATGTCGCTCAATGGAACGGCAGCAGTTGGTCGGCGCTGGGCAGCGGGATGAACAACAGTGTGTATGCCCTGACCGTGTACAATTCCGGCGCTGGGCCGGAACTGATCGCGGGGGGCACTTTCACCGGCGCCGGAGGCAACAGTGCGAACTCCGTCGCCCAATGGAATGGCAGCGGTTGGTCCGCGCTGGGCAGCGGGATGAATGGCGATGTGCGTGCCCTGACCGTGTACGACGGCGCACTGATCGCGGCGGGCAATTACACCACCGCCGGGGGCAACAGCGCCAATTACATCGCCCAATGGAACGGCAGCAGTTGGTCCGCGCCGGGCAGCGGGATGAACGGCACGGTGCAGGCCCTGACCCTCTACAACGGCGCGTTGATCGCGGCGGGCGATTTCACCACCGCGGGGGGCAGCAGCGCTAACCATATCGCCCAATGGAACGGCAGCAGTTGGTCAGCGCTGGGCAGCGGGATGAACAGCAGTGTGTATGCCCTGACCCCCTACAACGGCGCGCTGATCGCTGGGGGTGGTTTCGGCACCGCCGGGGGCAACAGCGCCAACTCCATCGCCCAATGGAACGGCAGCGGTTGGTCGGCGCTGGGCAGCGGGATGAACAACAGTGTGTATGCCCTGACCGTGTACAACGGCGAGCTGCTCGCGGGGGGCTATTTCACCACCGCGGGCGGCAACGTCTCGGCTTACTGGGCGCGCTGGGGGCCGACTATCAAAGCCACCACCGTGCGCGTCTACGTCGATGCGAGCGCCGGTGGGGCCAATGACGGATCGAGTTGGGCCAACGCCTACACCGATCTGCATACGGCCCTGTGCGCCGTGACCGGCGCCGGCGATCTGGTCGAGGAGGTCTGGGTCGCTGACGGGACTTACTACCCGGACGGCGGCTACAAACCCACCGGCGGCGCGCACGTGCCCGGCAGCGGCGACCGCGCGGCAACATTCCAGCTTGCCAGCGGCGTCAGCATCTATGGCCACTTCGCGGGCACGGAGACGCTTCTCTCTCAGCGTGACCCATACAATCCGGCATACGAGACCATCCTCAGCGGCGACCTGAACGGCGACGACGGGCCGAACTTCGCCAGAAACGGCGAGAACAGCTATCACGTGGTGACCGGCAGCGGCACGGACGCGACGGCCGTGCTGGACGACTTCACCGTTCGCGGCGGCAACGCCGACGGTCCGGCGAACAACAACGCAGACCGCGGCGGCGGCATGTTGAACGTGGGTGGCGGCCCGACCGTTCGGGGCTGCACATTCCTGGCGAACCGGGCGGACGGCAACGGCGGCGCGGTGTCCAGCGAGCAGTTGAGCCAGTTGCTGCTGCGCTACTGCGGTTTTCAGGACAACGCTGCCGGGCGGAACGGCGGCGCGGTCTACGACGACGGCATTTCGCTGCGCGCCGTCGGCGCCCTTTTTTATAACAATCAATCGGCATTCGGCGGGGGCGCCATTCTGTGCCAGGGCGGCTCGGCCACGATCACCAATTGCCTCTTCGAATCCAACTCCGCCTCCGAAGGCGGCGCGATCAAGAGCGCCGGGGAAAACTTGTGCCGCCTGTTCGGCTGCTGGATCAATGGAAACACCGCGTCGGTCGGCGGCGGAGCGTTCGTTTCCACCAGCAGCGGGCCGCCCGCCGAGGGGGTCAACTGCACATTTCACGCCAACACCACGCCCGGTCTGGGCGGCGGCCTGCTCCTCCAGGGCGTCCCCGTGACCCTCACCAACTGCATACTCTGGCAGAACAGCGACAGCAGCGGCACGGGCGCCGGCGCCCAGGTGCGCGTCGACGGCGGGTCCGGCGCCACGGTCACGCACAGCATCGTGCAGGGCGGGTATGCCGGCCAGGGCAATCTCAGCGCCGATCCGCTCTTCCGGGACGCCGATGGCGCGGACAACGTCGCCGGCACGCTCGACGACGACCTGCGGCTGATGGCGACCTCGCCCGGTATCGACGCGGGGAATAATGCGGCGGTGCCGGATGATGAGTTCGACCTGGACAACGATGAGATCACCAACGAGCCGACGCCGAGCGGCGTCAACGGCTACGGCCGCTTCGACGACCTGGTGACCGTCGCCGACACGGGCAACGGCACGGCGCCCATCGTGGACTTCGGCTGTTACGAGCGCGTCTCCAACGTACGGCTGGTCGACAGCACACCCACGGCCGGCCCGTGGGTGAGTTCCTCGCCATCCCTTCAGGCCACGCTGAATTTCGCACGAGCGTATGCGGATGAAGTGACCGAGATCTGGGTCGCCGCCGGTGTGTACAAGCCGGACTTCTTTTCGGGCGTCATCACGCCCGGTGACCGCACGGCCAGCTTCGAGCTGATCAACGGCGTCAAGATCTACGGCGGCTTCACCGGCACCGAAACGTCGCTTAGCCAGCGGCCGGCCGACCCCGACCCGTCTACGATCAACCCGGCCACGGATTCCATCCTTAGCGGCGATCTGCTCGGCAACGATGGTCCCGACTTCGCCAACAACGCTGAGAACAGCTATCACGCGGTGGACTGCGCCGGGGTCGGAGCGACGACAATGCTGGACGGTTTCACGATCACGGCCGGCAATGCGAATCTTGTCGATACCCTGCCCGGTCATTCCCACGGCGGCGGCATGCGGATCATCGCTGGCAGCCCCACCGTCCGGAACTGCCGTTTCGTGGCCAACCGCTCCGACGGAAATGGCAACGTCCTCAGCGGCGGCGGCGGCCTGGAGGTTCACGGCGGAGCGCCGAGCTTCATTGGCTGCGTGTTCTACGGCAATTCCACACTCAGCGACTACCCCGGCGGCGGGGCCGCTCTCCTCCTGGGCGGCACATCCACTTTCCGGGACTGCACATTCGAGGCCAATGGTTTCGACGGACCTGGAACCTCCGGCGGTGGCGGGGGCGGCGCGATTCGAGCGGGTTACGCCCCGCTGACGCTCGTCGGCTGCACGTTTCTCGGAAATCACGCCGCCACCAGCGGGCACGCCGCAGGCGGCGCGCTCCACCTCGATGGGCCCGCCACGATCACGAACTGTGCGTTTATTCACAACTTTTCCATCAACGAAGGCGGCGCGATCGCAGATGGCTGGGCCGGAGCCGGCTCGACGGTGACGAATTGCACCTTCATCGCCAATGGCTCCTCTTTTGGCGGCGCCGTGGCGTGTTGGCCGGCCGGTACGGCTCTCCAATTGCGCAACTGCACCTTGGTAGCCAATTCCGCGTACTCCGGCGGCGGACTGTTTTCCGGCGGCAACGAGAACGTTGCGAACTGCGTCTTCTGGAACAACACCGACAACAGCGGCGGCGGCGAAGCCGCGCAGATCTACACCGGGGCCGGCGGCGCGCCGGTCGTCAACCACAGCCTCATCCAGGGCGGCTGGAGCGGAGCCGGCGGCACGGGCAACATTGGCGCCGACCCCTTGTTCGTTGCCAATCCCTACGACGGTGGTGACGGTTGGGGCGACAACCCGCAAACGCCGAACGTCAACGAGGGTGCCAACGACTACTACGGCAATCTGCGGATGCTATCCGGTTCGCCGGCCATTGATGCCGGCAGCAATGCGGCCCTGGATGGGGCCGCCGATGCCGGCGACGTGGACTGCGACGGCAACCGCTTTGAGGCCATTCCGCTGGACTTCGACGGCAACCCCCGCCGGCTCGATGATCCGGCTACTGCGGATTGCCCCACCGCGCCCAACACCTGCGGCACCGCGCCGATTGTGGACATGGGGCCGTATGAGTTCGGCGCGGTCTATACCACGCGCCTGTTCGTCAACCCCGACGCCGGCCAACTGCCTCATGATGGCTCGACTTGGGACCACGGTTTCACCACGCTTCAGGATGCGCTCACCTTGGCCCGCTCCACCGCCGGTTGTTCGGCGCTGAGCGTCTGGGTCAAGACGGGGGTTTACAACCCGGACGTGGATGCCGCCCATCCCACCGGCTCCGGCGACCGCAGCGCTACCTTCCAACTGCTCGATCACGTTCAGATTTACGGTGGATTCACGGGCACCGAAACGCAGCTCGCGCAGCGGCCGTCCGACCCCGATCCGCTGACGCCCAATCCGGTCACGGACTCGATTCTGTCCGGCGATCTGGACGGGAATGACACCGGCGCGCCCACCGATCCCTCGCGCAGTGAGAACAGCTTTCACGTCGTGACCGGCACCGGCAACGACGTCACGGCCGTGCTCGACGGCTTCACCATCACCGGCGGCAACGCCGATCCATCGGGCGGCGGATCGGGCGGTGGGTTCGTTACACTAGGCGGCGGGCCGACGCTGCGCAACTGCACCCTCATCGGCAACACCGGCCAGTGCGCGACCGGCCTGCACGCCAGCGGCGGATCAGTCACCGCCGAAGGGCTGACGCTCTCGGCAAATCAGTGCACCGGCACGAACCCCGTCTGTACGGATACGGATGCCGGCATCACCGGCAGTCAGATCGAACTGCCGGCGAGTTGTCCGCTGGGCAACTGCCTGACGCTGACCGGTCCGGTGGATGTGTTCGGCGGGCTGTTCACCGGGGCGGGCGCGGTCCATCTGGAAGAAGACGCGGTGCTGCACGTCCGGAACGTCGCCGCCTGCACGGCAGAAGTGATTACCCTCATTTCGGGGAATGTGCCGTCTGTGACCGTCTTCACCGGTCCGTCGCCGCCGCAGTGGCAGATCACCAGCGTTGCTCTCACGCAGGTGGTGGTGTCCGGCAGTACGAAAAGCTGGCTGATCGCGCCGGCCACACTCAACTGGTCGAGCAGCGTACTCGATCAGGACCTCAGCTCGCCGACCACGGCCGAAGCGACGTTCGCAGCCGGCGGGACGATTACGATCACCGGCGAGGTGTACGACGCCGCCGATCCGCAGGGCCCGGCGCTGTTCACCGGCCCCGGCCCCGTGCTGACCGGCACTGTCGGCAGCTTCCACGTCAAAGAGTCGTCGGCCGGCTCGAACGTGCTGGCGTTCGTTGACGGCGAAAAGCCCGAGATCACGCCCACCGGCGGCTTCCTGGTCTCCAACAATCTCGGCTTCAAACTCGGCGGCAAGCAGCGCCTCTCGATGGTCATGTCCGCCGCGGCCCCGCCGGACCTGAGTGATTTCACAAATGCTTCGAGCATCGTCCTGAACGGCCCGTCCACATTGATGCTCGAACCGGTCACGCCGCCGCAGGGCACCACCATCGTCCGCAGCCGGATCACCGGCACCGGCCGGATCGAGATCGACCCCGGCGCGAAGCTGGTCATCGCCTCCAGCGGCGTGCTGAACCTGAGCGATGCGCCGGATGCGGTGTGCAGCAACGATCCCGGCGTCAGCGTCGAGCACGGCCTGGTCACGGTCAATGGCAGCCTGGTCGTACAGGACACGGCCACCATCCACAACACCCACATCGAGGTCAAGCTGGCGGCGGACTTCGGGAGCAACAACCAGATCCGGCACAACGACATCCGGCTGCTCCAGGCCAGCACCGGCTTCGGCGGCGAGTTCCTGGCCGCCGGCAGCGCCAAGATCAGTTGCAATACCCTTTATTCCGAAGGCGACCGCTATCTGGACCTGGACCCCGATCCATCCGCGCCAACCCACCCCGAACTCATCAACAACCTGATCCACGTGGTCATCAAGGAGGGCAAAGCGGGCAGCCAGGGGGCGCTGCTGGAGCTGCGGGCCCAGGACTTCGACACCGGCCTCCGCAATAGCAATCCCAACGGAAACTCCGGCGCGTTCGCGGCCGCCGACAGCCCCGGCTTTACCGCCGACCCCTCGGCCAACTGGGTGCTGGACATGCTGGAGATCGAGGGCGGGCCGGACCCCGAGCACGCGGCCAAGCTCAATCTCACCGACCGCAAGGGCTTCGAGTTCCACGGCCTCGGCGTGCGCGAGACGGTTTACGTCAACAAGCTGGTGCTGCATCCCAACGCCACGCTCAACACCGCCCTCCACACGCTCTACTACAAACATCTGCTGCTCGGTGACGGCACCGACAACGAACAGAACTGGACGGAGTGGACCGACCCCATCCCCGTGTATCCCGACACGCTGCTCAACGGCAGCCGGGTCTTCGATGTCCCGCTGCTGGGCTTCTCGCTGGTCAGCATCGACATGGACGACGACACCGAGTTCGACATCCGCGTGGATAAACGCTTGACCGACCCGCAGGACCCGCCGACGCTGCCGCCGGTTTACATCGGCTCGATCGCGCGGATCACGTCCGACCCGGACACGGGCACGAACCTGCCGATTCCGGCCGGCGCGGTCGGCGTGATGGACATGCGGACGCAGGCCCTGGGCAAGCAGACGGCCGGTTCCGTGGCCGCCCGAGGGTCGTTCGCCCGCGCGGGCGATGAAGACATCAACGTCGTCTTCCAATACCTGTTCGTGGCCAACTCGAATGCCGAGCTGGTGGTCTCGCTCGCCGACACGCCTGATGTGAGCGCGACGCCCTGCGGAGCGAGCACCTGCTGCAATATCGAACCTGGCGATGACCGTCCGCATCGCTGCGAGGTCGCCCGCGTGCGCATGCCGCCGTCCGGCCGGCCGGGGTCGATCGGCAGCGGACAGTTCGCCACGTTCTTCGGCAAGTTCCCCCGCGGCTCGCTGGTGTTCAAACGCGGCACGTACGTCGAAATCGAACTGCGCGGCCTCAATGCCCAGGGCACCACCAACCCGCCCGTCGCCTCGCGCGTGTGGATCGATAACTTCGACCCCAACATCACCGCGTGCTGTTCTTGCGGCGACCTGAACTTTAACGGATGTACGGCCGACAGCCAGGACTACCTGGTGCTATTGGCCGAATATGGGCAGTCGCTGGGGCAGGCCAGTGTGGCCAAGAAGGCCTGCCTCGACCAGGTCTACGGCGGCGATCACTATGTCGACCTGATGGACCTGCTGGGCTGGGACAGCGTGATGGATTCCGACCATCCGCCGCCCAACGCGTGCAACATCGGCATTGCCCGCGCCGACGGCAGCGCCGGCGATAAGGATTTACCCCCGCCGCACCCGCTGACCGCAACGGCCGACCGGCTGCTGATCGCCGGCAAGCCGAACCAGCCCGGCCAGCAAAATGACTACGTATATTCTATCGACAGCAATGCCGCCTGCGCCGGGGTCCAGGCGCCGGCCGGCGCGGACAGTGCCGATCCCACCAGCCGTTCCAACGGCCGGTTGATCCAGGACCAGGACGGCAACATCTATCAACTCCACGGCGCACTCGGCCTGCTGCGGACCGGCACCGAACTCGTGGCCCAGCGGCAGGTGATCCCGCCGCGATCGTTCACCGTAGCCGGCGACACCGTTTACGTGGGCATCCACAGCGTGACGGTCAACGAAGAGAGCGGCGCCACGCCCCCGCTGGCGGACGTCGCGTTCGGACGCACGGAGAGCACGAAGAATTTCGCCTACGTGCTGCCGGTCGTGGTGGTTCCGCAGAATGCGAATTGCCCCGATCTGGGCAGTAATCTGGCGATCGAGTGCCCGTACCGCGTGGCCGCCAAGCTTCAGCTCGAGCGCGATGCGAACGGCGTCTTCAACGGCAACTATACCCTCGCCGAGGTATATGGCAGCCCGCCGCTCTCGTGCAATACCGCCAACGGCTGCCGGACGGTGTGCGTCAATTGCGATCTCGATGAGCCGAATGATCCGCGCTGTTTCGCCAGTTGTAATGTCGGCCTGGAGACCGACGTGCAGCACCTGCGCGAAGTGGAGATCGACGCATCCGGCAACCTGTTCATCCTGGCCG
>CAYLLT010000079.1:0-29327 GCA_964384465.1 uncultured Planctomycetales bacterium
GTCACCGAGTCGTCGCAGCGGACGTGAATCGGCCGGTTGTGCGTGAGAAACAGGTCGGCGATGCCGGCGAGCTTTTCCAGCGCGTCGTCTTCGCGATGCGCGATCGGCTCGTCGGAGCGGTTACCGCTGGTCATCACCAGCGGGATACCGTTCATCGCGCGGAGCAGAAGATGATGCAGCGGCGCATAGGGCAACATCACGCCGAGCAGCGGATTGCGCGGAGCGACCTCCTCCGCGACGCCGCATGGGCAGCGCTTACGCAGCAACACGATGGGTCGTTGAGGGCCGAGCAGTAGCTCGCGCTCGGCCGTGTCGATCACGCACAGGGCCTCGGCGGCCTGCACGTCATTCACCATGACCGCAAACGGCTTTTCATCACGGTGCTTGCGGCGGCGGAGCTCGGCCACGATCGCACCGTTGCGTGCGTCGCAAACCAGGTGATATCCGCCCAGGCCCTTGAGCGCGCCGATCCCGCCGGCGCGGATCGCGTCGGCGAAACGCATCAGCGGATCGTCGGCGGTTACGACGCTTCCGTCCTGATCCACGAGTTGCAGCGTCGGGCCGCACCGCGGACAGGCGATCGGCTGGGCGTGGAACCGGCGGTCGTGCGGATCTTCGTATTCCGCCCGGCACGCAGCGCACATCGCGAACGCGGCCATCGTCGTGCGCGGTCGGTCGTAGGGCGCACCGGTGACGATGGTGAGCCGCGGCCCGCAGTTCGTGCAGTTCAGGAACGGATAGCGATAGCGGCGGTCGGCGGGATCGAACAGCTCGGCGAGGCACTCTCCGCAGGTGGCGACATCCGGGCAGACGACCACCGCTCCGCCCGTATCGCGCTCGCTGTGCTCGATGCGGAATTGCCGGTCGCCCAGCGGCCGTCGCCGTTGGAGCAGGATGTCGTCGATTTTTGCCAGCGGAGGCGGGTTGGTCCTGAGCAGCGTGATGAAATGATCGAGCGACTCGGGCTCGCCCTCGACCTCGATCTCGACGCCGCCGGCCCGGTTCCTCACGAAGCCGTTGAGCTTCAGCCGGGACGCCAGGCCGTGGACGAAAGGCCGAAACCCCACGCCCTGCACGGTCCCGCGGATGGCAATCCCACGGCGCTCCATGTTTTTTTCTGGCCCGCTGGTGTAAAAAACCCGGCTGCGCCCGCTTGAACCGGAACGGAGTGCAACCCTCATTAAAACGTTGGGAGGCCGCAGAGAGGCATTCAAACTCATCCGCAGCTTCAACTTAAGATTAAGCTGAGGAACCCCTCACCGCAACTCATGTTCCTGACACGGCGAGTCGGTCACCGGCGCCGCGGTCCTATCCTGCGACAACCGCTTCTACGTCAGGTGCGCGGAGATCTTCGTCAGATTCCTCCGGGTACAGTGCTGACTGCTGATCGCTGCCGTGCTCCGCCCAAGGGCTTTGCCCTGGCGGGACTACTGACCGCTGCTGCGTCGGTGCCGGGCGGCGGAGGGGGCCGAGCGTGGTGATGTTGTTGGGGCCGACGATGGACTCGATCGCGGCGAGGAACTCCGGGGTGGGCTTTACGCTGGAGCGGTTGTTGGTGCGGATCGTCACCTTCAACTGGCGGCTGGTCCAGAGTTCGAGGTAGACCGGGCGGTCGCCGGGGTGTTTGGCTATGGTTTCGCGGATCTCTTTCAGTGTGGATTCGGCGTTGGCGCCGGCTTGGATGCGGATGAGGACCATGCTGCTGAGCATCTCGTCGGCGCGTTCCAGGGGGATCACTTCGTTGACTCTGAGGCTGGGCTCTTCACGGCGGCGGTCTACCTGGCCTTTGAAGAAGACCAGAGATTCGAGCGAGAGCTCGGCCTGGTAGCGGTCCAGCGTCTTGGGGAAGAGGACGACTTCGACCTGGCCGCGGAGGTCTTCGCAGGTGACGATGCCCATTTTGGCGCCGGCGTTCTTGCCGTTCTTGGTGATGACGGTGCGGATCTTGCTGACCATTCCGCCGAGCGTGACTTCGGCGCCGTCGTCGTAACGCTTGAGGTCGGTGGTGCCGGCGGTGGCGTACTTTTGAAGCGTGGCTTCGTGGGCGGAGAGCGGGTGACGGGTGACGTAGAAGCCTAAGGTGGCTTTTTCATGGGCGAGCATCTCGGCCTCGGACCATTCGAGCGCGGGGATGCGCGGTTCGGACGAAGTGGAATTGACCGCTCGCTCGCGCTCGCGGCTCGGATCACGCGTGTCAGGCGCCGGACCGCCGAAGAGGGACATCTGGCCGGCGCGGCGGTCGGCGGAGGCCTGGGAGCCAAAGGCGATGGCGTCGTCGAGGACGACCATGAGGGCCTTTCGCATCGCGCCGGTGGAGTCGAAGGCGCCGCACTTGATGAGGGCCTCAAGCGTGGCCCGGTTGACCGAACCGGCATCGACGCGCTCGCAGAAATCGAAGATGGAACGGAAGGGGCCGGCGGCGGTGCGGGCGCCGAGGATGGCGGCGACGGCCTTTTCGCCGACGCCTTTGATGGCGCAGAGACCGAAGAGGATCTTCGCGGGAGTTGCGAGTTGCGAGTTGCGAGTAACGAGTTCTGCCGACGCAGCCTTGTGTTGTTCACTCGCCACTCGCAACTCGCTACTCACTACCTGCCCGACGGTGAAGTCGTTTTCGGAGATGTTGATGTCGGGGGGTGAGACGCTGATGCCCATGCGTTTGCATTCTTCGATGTACTCGACGACTTTGGCGGTGGTGCCCATTTCGAAGGTCAGCAGCGCGGCCATGTACTCTGTGGGGTAATACGTTTTGAGGTACGCGGTCTTGTAGGCGACTAACGCGTAGCCCGTCGAGTGGGCCTTGTTGAAGGCGTAGCCGCCGAAACGCAGGATGTCCTCGAAGATCTGCCGGGCGACGTCGCGCTTGACGCCGTTCTTCTCGGAGCCGCTCAGGAACGGCTCGCGCTCGGCTTCGATCATCGACGTTTTCTTTTTGCTGATCGCCTTGGCCAGGCGGAAGGCGCGCTTGAGTTCGATGCCGCCGAGGCGATTCACCAGGCGCGAGACCTGCTCCTGGTAGACCATGATGCCGTAGGTTTCGCTGAGCACTTCGGTCATGATCGGGTGCGGCGTGGTCCAGCGCTCGCCGTGCTTGCGGGCGACGTAGGCGTCGATGTTGACCATGGGGCCGGGGCGGTAGAGGGCGTTGGCGGCGATGAGATCTTCGATGCGGTTGGGGCGCATCTTCATGAGCACGTCGCGCATGCCGCCGGACTCGAACTGGAACATGCCCTTGGTCTCGCCGCGGGCGAAGACCTCAAAGACCCGCGGATCATCCAGATCGATCTTGTCAAGATCGATGGTGACATTGTGGCCCTTTTCGGCGAGCTGGCGGGCCCGTTCCATAACTGACAGGGTGGCCAAACCCAGGAAATCCATCTTCAGCAGGCCGCAGAGTTCGACAGTTGGGCCGTCATATTGTGTGACGATCTGATCCTTGCCTGGCGGCTGGTAGAGAGGGACGTAGTTTTCGATCGGCTTGTCGCAGATCACCACTCCCGCCGCGTGAACGGTGGCATGCCGGGAAAGGCCTTCCAACCGGCGGCTGATGTCGATGACGCGGCGAACCTGCTCGTTGCCGTCGTACATGCGCTTGAGGTCGGGCTGCTGGGCGATGGCCTTGTCGATGGTCATGTGCAGCTCTTCGGGAATGAGCTTGGTGATGGCGTTGGCGTCGTCGAAGCCGAGGCCGAGGACGCGGCTGACGTCCTTGACGGCGGCGCGGGCCTTGAGCGTGCCGAAGCTGATGATCTGAGCGACGTGCACGTATTTGTTTCGGACGTAATCGATGACTTCATCGCGGCCCTTCTGGCAGATGTCCATGTCGATGTCGGGCATTTCGTCGCGGTCGGGGTCCATGAAGCGTTCGAAGTAGAGTCCGTAGCGGAGCGGGTCGGGTGCGGAAAGGTTGAGGCAGTAGCCGACGACGGTGGAGCAGGCGCTGCCGCGTCCGCCGCAGGGGATGCCGCGCGAGCGGGCGTAGTTGACGAAGTCCCAGACGATGAGGAAGTAACTGGAGAAGCCTTTGGAGGCGATGACCTCCAACTCGTAATCGATGCGCTCGCGAATCTCAGGCGTGAGGTCAGGGTACTTGCGGGCAGCGTGTTCGTAGACCAGCTCGCGCAGGTACGTATCGGCGGTCTTGCCTTCGGGGACGCGATAGACGGGGGCGTGGACCTTGCCGAATTCGAGTTCGACGTTGCAGGCGTCGGCGACGCGCTGCGTATTGGCCAAAGCGTCGGGATAGCCTTTGAACAGCTCGTGCATCTCGGCGGGCGATTTGAAGAAGAACTGGTCGGCCTGGAACTTGAGACGGTCCTCATCGGTGAGTTTTTTGCCGGTGCTGATGCAGCAGAGGACGTCGTGGGCCTCAACGTCGGCGTGCTCAAGGTAGTGGACGTCGTTGGAGACGATGCAGCCGATGCCGAGGCGTTTGGCGACGTCGGCGAGCTCGGGGTTGGTGAGCTTCTGCTCGCGGAGGCCGTGGTCCTGAAGCTCGATAAAGAAGTTTTCCTCGCCGAAGATGTCGAGGTAGATTTTCGCGATTTCTTCGGCGGCGCGGCGGTCTTCGTGCATGATGGCCTGGGGGATCTCGCCGCCGAGGCAGGTGCTGGTGCAGATGAGACCGTCGGCATATTGCCGCAGGACTTCCTTGTCGATGCGCGGGCGGTAATAGAAGCCTTCGCGATAGGCGAGCGAGGCGAGCTTGAGCAGGTTCTGGTAGCCCGCGCGGTTGCGAGCCAGCAGCAGCAGGTGGTAACTGGCTTCCTTCATGCCGTGGGCGTTTTTCTCGCGGCGATCGCCGGGGGCCATGTAGGCTTCGCAGCCGATGATGGGCTTGATGCCGGCCTTGACTGCCGCCTGGTAAAACGGGATCGCGCCGAACATGTTGCCGTGGTCGGTGATGGCGACGGCGCTGGAGCCGTGTTCTTTGCAGCGCTCGACGAGCGACTCGATGCGCGTCGCGCCGTCGAGGAGGCTGTAATGCGTGTGGACGTGCAGGTGGGTGAACGTGGGGCTGGGCATGGGGGTTCCGCTCCTTCGGATACGGGACATCCTTTGCTTGAATGATAGATCGCGGCGGCCTTGAGGGGCAAGCCGCTGGGTCAGGATTGGAACTGGCGAGTTGTGAGATTCGGCTTCCAGGCACTGAAGTCCCTGGGATTGTTGCGGCGAGCGCTGGGTCCCGCCCGGCAGGCGGGACCTACAGGGGCGGCGTCGATCACGGCCAGCCGATCTGGGTTCCCTTTACCCATTCGACGTGCGTGTCGGCGAAGACGGTGTTCGTGCCGGGGCCTTGCGTGGTGCGGTGGCTGTTGGGATTTTCAATGGCATGCTGGAACGCCATGTGATTGCCCATGCCGCAGAAAAGGACGGTAACGTCGGAGAGGCTGGGGGCGTTGCGCCGGCGGGCGTCGCCGGACGACCACTTGCGATGCAGGTTGTTGATGGCCGGGTCACTGACAACAACAGCACCTGGGATTTGAGGCTCGGTGTCTTCCGGCGGCAGTCCCACGCGATTCCAGGTGAGCACGGAATATTTGGGACGCCCATCAATATCCTGGCCCACGGTTGCGCCGGGATTGGGGTCGGTGGGATAGACCTCGGTCATGCCGCGGACGGGGTGGTGGCGTACCAGTGCTTCCCAGAGCCATGAGTGATAGCTCTCGTGTTTGCCGTACCATTCCCGCACGGTGTAGTAGCTCGGCGTGCTGCCGTTGATCAACCTGGTTTCCACCGTTGTGTGGCCCTCGCCCTTTTCACGCACGAAGGGGCAGATGTAATGGGCGGGCAGGATGGTGTTCTCGTATTGGGTGTGCTTGGGTCCGTCCCAGGGACCCCAATCCTCTTCCGGATTAAATGCCGACGTCAGCTTCATGCCCTTGTCATACCCGCGCAGTGCAACCGACAGGTACAGGACACGAGCGGGAGGCCCGGATAAGGGAGGCTGCGCATAATTGGCAAAGTAGTTCAGCAGAACAGGGACCGCTCCCTTTTCGCTGGCCTGGTACATCGCCATCATGTTGGCGAGCTGCCTGGCGTTGGCTTTGCAGGCGGTGATCTTGGCCTGCTCGCGGGCGCGCTGGAGCGAAGGGAGCAGCACGGCAATGAGCAGCGCGATGATGGCGACCACGACCAGCACTTCAATGAGCGTGAAGCCGCGGTTGGACAGGGTTGTTCGGTTTATTTTCATAACCGGGCTGCTCTATCATATCATAGGAAGCTGCCGGGGCCATGCCACTTGAATGCCGGCATGAAGTCAGTCGCGGGCGAGAATCGCTGTGGCGAACCCGTTGCTCGCGGGCGGTACTCACTGCTCACAGAGCAGTGGCACACATCCAATTCAGATACTGTTCACGCAGACCGGCGGGACGGGCATGTTCGCACCGCTCAGGCACTCCACAAACAGGTCGAAATCGGCGTCATCCACGTCGGTGCCGGCATCAAGACGGGCGCCAAAGCAGCCCAGCTCGTCCTGCGGGACGTTGTCGCCGGTGAGGCAGAGTTGAAAGCGGCCGAAATCGCTGATGTCGGTGTCGCCGTCGGCATCGAGGTCGCCGCGGATCCATGTGGCGGTGCTGTTGACGAAGGCGGACAGGTTGTCGGCCCGCGTGCCGTGAATGTTGCTGTTGGTGGTGAAAAACTCGTGGTAGCCGAGGCCGAAATAGCCGCGGGGCCGCGTGCTGTCGGTGACGGTGAGGATGGGCAGGCTGTCGGCCCAGTAGCGGATGGTCGTGCCGTAGGCGTCGATTCGCAGGCGATGCCAGGCGGAACTTCGGCCGTAGAGCGGCGAAGGGAGGAGATCGGTCAGCGTGCCGTTCACGTATTTACCGGCCCGCAATTGGCCGGTGTCCGAATCGTAGACGATCGCGTAGGCGTTTCCGCCCCCGTAGGTGCTCAGGCCGAGTGCGCCGGTTCCGCTGTCGCGGGAGAACAGGGCGTATCGCTCGAAGCCGTCGGCGGCGTCGCTGGGGCGATATTCGCAATAAACATGGGCTTGCACGGAATAATCGGTATCGGCGTAGTCGCCGCGGCGCATGGTCTCGACGCCGTTCGACGCGCCGGTGAGCTTGACGGCGTATCCGTCGCCGCCGGGCGAGGTGGGCGAGAACGCGGAGACCCCCGCGTAGCTGAACTTGTCGTCCCAGCCGGTCAGGCGTCCGCCGCTGGCGAAAACGTCGGAGAACGGGAAGCTGGCCGGCGGCGTCTGTTTGACCAGCATGATGGCGTCGGCGACCGGACGTTCGGGCGGCCCGCAATTATCCGACGTGAGGTTCTTGAGCACGCCGTTGACCACCATCGTTGAGGAGCCGCCGCCGTCGAAGTTGAGGGCGTCGAGTGCGGCGATCTCCGGCGTGCCGGTCAGGAAGTTGGCCATGTCCTGAAGGCTCATGCCGATGGTGCCGCCGCAGTTGCGACCGTCGCAGACGAGCATGAACATCTTGGTGCTGCTCCAGGCGAGGACGGTTCGCGGGTTGAGGCTGAACGGGCTGGTGCCGGAGAGCGTGTTGGACCAGTTTCCGTTGGGGTTGGCGACGCCGTTGTGAATGATCCAGCCGGTGCCGGTGATGGCCATGTCGGCGTTGTTCATGTCCTGCGAGGAGGTCCGAAAGAGAAGCCGCAGCCGATCGCCGACCTGAGTGTTGCTCAGCACGATGTTTTCGGGGATCCCGTTGGCGTTGATGACCAGGCCGCCGGCCGGGATGGGGTTATTGATCGAGAAGCCACCCGTCCGGATGGCAGTTACCGTCCCGGAGATTTCCTTATCGCTGCGCATGGGGTAGGTGACGTTGTTGACGATGACCTCGACGCCCGAGGCGTTCGAGCCGGTGGTGGCATCCCACTGGGGGGTGAAGACGGTGATCTTGTGGATAGCAAAAGGTGTGTTGTACTGGTTTATAGTGGTGGCCACGCCGTTGGCGAAGGTCAGCGTCCCGGTTACGTCGGTGATGTTGGTCTCGATCAGCGGGATCCGAGCGGGGCCGAACTCGAGGGTCTCGACCTGCGCCAGCGTCGGATCCGCTGCGGCGTAGGGTCGCTGGACGATCTCATCACTGGCGATGGGCCAGCCGACCACGTCGGGCACCGTGCCGAAATAGGAGCCGTTGGTGGCGGCAAGCACGTCGAAGTTGCCGGCCGGATTGTCGTACAGGCCGGCGATGGTACTGGTGGCCTGTTTGGTGGTGAAATTGCGCTTCTTCTGCGCCCAACCCACCTTAAGCTTGTACTCGGAATGAAGCAGATCGACGGCGACGACGTAGACCTTGTTGGGGCCTGACAAGCAGTATTCGCTGTACGTCACACCGGGTGCGATCTCGACCGAAGGATTGCAGACGGCAGCCGCCCGGTCGGCTGCCGCGGCGGTGAGGAGTAGCGAGACCAGGATCAAACGGCGAGACTTCATTATGCCTGCCTGTCCTCCGCGGTGCACTCAAAACTCCGCCGCACCGCCCCGGCGCGTGCCATACCACACCCGGTGATTGGGCGCGGGCATCGGCACGGTCTGCGGGTCGAGCATCTGGCGGTAATCCAGCCGCTCGACGTGTCCATCCAGATACCCCGCGTTCATCTTCTGCCGCGGCTCGTAACGCTTATCCGGCCCGAAGCCGACCAGCCCCTTGCGATTGTAATCATAACCGGTCAGCACCTTGACGCCGGAGCGCGGACCGTGCCGGAACCGCAACACCCTGCCCAGATGATCGGCCGGATAGGTGGGCGTGGAGTATCCGCGCTTGGTCAGGTTCTCCGGGAACACGCCGAGCTTGCCGCTTTCGACAATCAGCGCCGGGTAGCCTGAAACGTTCTTCATCCCGGCGCTGGCGTTGACCCCGTAGCTCATCCACAACAGTGGAAGCGAGACTGGACCATTGCCGGGCTGGGCATCGGGCCACAGCGTGCGCTCTTTATAGGTCAGGACGTCGAAACGCCACGCGGCTTCTTTTTCCTGAATCCTGACGTCCGCCGAGGTTTGCATGCGAACCGGGGCGTTGTACTCCAATAAGAGGTCGATGTCGTCGAATGCATCGCCGCCGAACATGTCGCCGTCCACGCTGTCCTGGATGTCCGTCTGCCAGAGCCCGCCATCGAGCCGGAAGACATGATTGAAGATCGCATCGGAGGAGGTCGTTCCGCGGTAACTGTCGCCGCCATACAGCTTGGCCAGCACGGCCGGAATCGGCTTGGGGTCCGGGTCTGAAGGGCACGCAAAGATGCCGGCCTGCTGGGCATTGACTTTCAGCGAACGCGTGGCCCAGCCGAAATTCGTGCTCCAGCGCTCCTTGCGCATGCCGGTTTCAAGAAGGGTCATGGCCGTTCCGCCGACGGCCTGTTTCATGTTCGCGCCGCAGACAGCGGCTCGCGCCTGGTCGCGGGCCTGCTGAAGGCTGGGCAGCAGGATGGCAATGAGCAGCGCCAGCACCGCGGTCACGACGAGCACTTCGATCAACGTGAACCCTGATTCCGCCGCTGCCGGACGCAACGTGATCGAGCCAGGCATGGGATTGATGGCATGGCAGCGTTGTCTCATGGGCGTTCAGCAAGATCAAGGCTGATCGCAACCGGGCTCCGGCGGATTGCCGGGAACCGGACCGGTGCGGCAAGCCACAAAGAAACCGAAATCGTACTCGTCGATCAACTGATCCTTGGGGGTGATATCGAAGCAAGCGCAGTTCGCGCCATCGAAATCGTTGGTGTGCGATCCGGTGTAGCAGAGCTGGAAGGCTGCGAAGTCGCGCATATCCACGGCCGCGTCGGGCTGGTCACCGTTGGGGCCGCCTCCGGCGACGTCAAAAACGGGCGTCTCGCAGGGCTTGCCCACCAGGGAGGCCGCGACGATGTTGATGCGGCCGCCGAAACCGCGCCCGTCGGGAGCGACGCTCAGGTTTACCCGGCTCAGATTCTTGCTGACATTCACGTCGATCGGGTGGACGAAGAAGAACGCGCCGCTCGTCGTGCCGCTGTTGTCGCCGTTGTCGGGGAAGCCGTTCCAGTTGTCGTTGATGTTCGCACCGTTTTCGGTGCCGTTGCAGCGGAGGCGTTTGAATCCATTGGCGCCATTATTACGGCGGTTGCCGTTCACCCCGACCGCGATGGCGGTGGCATCCCCGTCGGTATTGAACCATTCGTAGAGGCCGACACTGACGGTCTCGGTTGAGCTGTCGGAGTAGACCAGCTCGACATTGAGCTGGCTGTTGTCCCCGCCGTTCTTGGTGGAAAGCAGGTAGAGCTTGCTATAGGCGCCGGCCAGGAATTCCTGGTCTGGCGTGTTATTCAGCGTAAATACGCGGTTATTGAGGAACGGGCTGAGCGGATTGTTTTCGCCGGTGTCCCACTGGATGGAGTGCAGGCCGGCGAAGCGCAGCTTGAAGGCGACGTCGCCGGTAGTGAGGTGGGCAGTGTAGGCCCCGTTGGCGGGCAGGCCGGGACTCAGCGGGACCGGCACCGGCCAGGGGTCATTAGCCTGCCGCAACGTGGTGGCGCAAGGCATCACATAGCCTTCGGCAGCCAGCGTGTGATCGCCGGAAGCGAGCGTTTTGGCGGGCGAGTTGGCTACGAAAGGTTCACCGCTGGTCGAATCCCACCAGGGGGACGGGCCGTTGGCGTAGAACGGATCGGTGTTGCCGATGCAGCGGAGATCGACCGGGCCGCCATAGGTTGCCGGACCGCAGGTGTTGGGCGGCAGAGCGTTCAACTCAGTCACGCGGAGGGCTGAAACGGCGATGTCCGTGGTGCAGGTGTAAAAGCCCTGGTTGAGGTTGACGTAAAGGTCGGAGCCTTTCCTGAGCCACATGACATTGCCCGTATTACCCACACATCCCGCCAGACTCAGGCCGAACGTGGGACTTTGCGGGTTCAGGTCGGGCACCTCGACCGGATCCTGCGGGCCGGGACCCGCCGCAACCCAATCCCCGGAGCCGGTCTCGGTGTTGCGTTTAAGCCACTGATGGTTCTGTCCGAAGGCGCCGTTCCAGGGGATGTAGGGCCACCGGTAGTAGTTGTTGCCGTCCTGGGCGTTATTCCTCCCGTTGGGATCGACTTCGACCACATTGTAAGCGGTGTTGTGAGCGGGCGGTCGCCAGGACTCAATCTTGTAGAGGCGCGCCTCACCCGCCGGGAGCTCTGTCGTGTTGCCGATGCAGGGATCGACGGGGGCGAACCCGCCGTCGTCAAATTGCCAATAGGCCGACCGAGCACCGCCCACGCCACAAATACCGAGGCTCTGCGTCTGCCCCCACGAGTAAGGACCCAGATTGGAAACCGGGGGCGGGTCGCAGGGTGGCACGGCGGTCGAATACCCACCTGAGGTCTCCTGGGTCCAGAGGGAGCCGCGAAGCTCCTTGACCGGAAGGATCCAGACTCGTCCGGCGGCCCACGCTGAGCTGTTCCACAAGCAAAGACACCCGGCGCTCCACACAATGGCTCGGCGCATGTTAATTGAACCTCCTGCGAGTACCGCGTGGCCTCGACCCCCGCGACATGGGCCGGGAGGCAAAGTGGCATCCGCTCAGATGGCCCCATTCTCCGCGACTCTTATATAGTATCGGCCCTGCCCATCGAAATCAAAGCCGATAATGCCAAACGGCAGCACGTCCTCATCACACGGGTGGAACGTGCTGCCGTTCGGATTCCAGTGGCCCGGAGGTGATTCCAGGCCAGCGACATCGGACCCCTTTATGCGGGTTTGCGGCGGCGGAGCATGAACAGCCCGCCCAGGCCAAGCATCAGCAAGCTCGCCGGCTCGGGGGTCAGGTTCACGTCGTCATACCAGACCGTATCATGGTTGTTGCCGAAGTTCACGCCCAGGCGAATCGTGTCCAGGTTGGCGCCGTCCCGCTGGCCGACACCGGTGTAGACCAGGCCGTCGTTCACATAGAAGCGAAGGTCGCCGCCCACGCCGGCGTCCGCTGCGATGCTCAGCTTGACCCAGCCGTCGATCGCGGGGCGGCTGACGCCGGTATTAAAGGTACCCTGTCCAAGCCCGTCTCGGTGCCGGGTGCGGACCGAGTAGTTCTCCGAACCGCCGGCATAGTCCTGAAGGTAGCCCAGTTGCATGTAGTCGGTACCGAAACCGACGCCGCTGGTGAGCTGAATCATGGCGCGGGAATCGTCCACGTCCGGGCTGGCATTGTCCGTGTAGAGATAGACGTCCAGCCGGACGTTGCCGGTTCCGTCGGCGACCTGGTGGTATGAGGCAAATCCATCGGGTTCGCCCTCCGACGCACGGTAGGCGGTCTGCCCGGCCGGCGTATGGTTGTGCGAGTCATCGAGGTTCAGGTGATCGAGTGCGCCGGGCCAGGTGTTCCACCCGTCGCTCCCGGTCTCGAAGTCCTCAGAATAGGGGGACAACGCCAGCACCGGCGACGCCAGGCACAGTGCCAGCCCACAGGCAATCAACATGTTTCTCATTTTTCACCTCCGAAATAGAAGCCGCGCCAACAGGCTTTCACGTGCGGCCCGTACGAACGGGTCGGGGGAGAACGTGCGCTGTTAGACAGTTTTTTAATGGAATTGTGCGGGGGTAAGCCGCGAAGACTGCTTTTCCCGGTCCTCCGAATCCTCTCTCATCCCCGTGCAACCGCATCCTAACGCCGCCGGCAGACCGCCGCAAGTAAAAAACTACGAAAATTATCAGGTTTCCCGGCCTTGATTGAATAGGGAAGGGCACAGTTAACGCCATATTTCATAGAGGGTGATTTGACTCACCCCTGAAAGATGTTTATGGTTCTAAAATACTCTAAAAGCTTTATCTGCCCAGCTCGCGGGCGAGGCGATCGATGCCATCATACCGGTTCATGGTGTGACCTGCAGATCAACGGCGGCGGCGCAAAGCCAGTCCGCCCAGGGCGAGCAGCAACAGGCTGGCCGGCTCGGGGACCATGCTCAAGTCCACGTTGTCAAACCAGAAGGGCGAGTCGGGCGTCCGGACACTGATTCCCAGACGGATCTCATTCATATCGACGGGGCCGGCGGCTCTGCGTTTGCCGAAGCCGGCGGGGTTGACGTTCGTGCCGTCGATATAGAACTGGACGTCGCCGGCAAGTCCGGTGTACGGAAAGACCTCGATTCGCAATTCATGCCAACCTTGGGAACGGGCCATGCTGGTGACGACGCTGCCCTCGGCGGCGGTACGGACGTAGTAGTTGGTTATATCGGTATTGCCGGCGACAGCACCACTGTTCACCCCGAGCTGATAGAAATCCGTGGAGCTATAACTGCCGGCCAGCATGAGGGCACCGCTGATATTTATAGCACCGTCCCCGCTGGCGTCGTTCTGGATGTTGTCGTCCCAGAACTGGACCGTGGCGACTTCCTTATTGCCGGCTGTAATCGGTCCTGGGTTGGTGAATGCGGTGGACTGGGTTTTCATGTAGTAGACGTCGGATACCCCATTGGTAAAGGCGTTCACCTGTTTGGCTGACTGAGTGCCGAGATGATGGCCACCAGTATCCCCGTCGAGGAGGCTTTGGCCCGCATTTACCAGCGCCCAAACACCCCCATTCACACCCGATTCAAAGTCGTCCGAGAAGATGGACGCCCGCGCCGGCGCAGCGATCAGCAAGACTAGACTCAGACCCCACATAACGTAATGGAAACGTGACATGCTTTTCTCCTCCGCATACGGATATGCAACCGATTCGCTTTTCCACCTCCGCCAACGATGTGCTGTGCGGAAGGCCGAACCGGTGTCCGATACTATAATACTGATACGAATCCGCCCGTCAAGATAAATCTTCTCCAAATCGATGGTTAGATCGCTCCAACCCGATTCGGGGGTTGGGTTTCACGCGCCGAGCCAAAGGGCGGGATCGGAGTTCTGTTCATATCTGCAAGCGGTTTAATCGGTTGCGCGAGAAAGTGGGGGATATCACGCAGACTGGGACTTCGCGGCGATCAGGTATGCAGCCGGCGTGTGGCGAGCATGCACACGAGGTGCAAGATTCGGAACGGCGGGTTGCAGGGTTCGCCGGCATCTCGTATTGATGGCGTCGCGGCGGGTGGGGATTGGTTTCTTGGGCACAGATGACGCGGACAAGAGGTGAAAGATGGGACCACGGATGCGGCTGGTGATGGTCGTCATGCTGGCAGCGCTGGCAATGCCTGCCTTCGGGGAATGGAAGGTTTTACCTCCACACGATGAGCGGAGGCCGTTACCAAAGGAGATCCCGCCGGAAGCGAAAACCATCAAAGTCGGTGACAAGTGGACGGAGGAGAACAAGTTCCGCTGGGTCATCGGCGAGCTGGTCATTCCCGATACGATCGAGAATAAACCGGTCGCCGGGGAAACGGTCGGCATGCGGATCAGCGGCGGCGACGGCGGGGAGATCTACGTCGATGGCCGCCTTCAGGCGCGGTTCGACAACGATCATCCCGCGATGGTTCTCGTCGCTGAGAAGGCCAAGCCCGGGCAGGCCGTTCGCATCACCATCCAGATGTACGGCAAAGTGCAGGGCGGCGACACGTTTTCGGAAGCCAACTGGGTGCTGATCGAAGCGAAGCGCGCGGTGGCCGCGCTCGATTTGAGCGTGAATCCGCGGAAGATGATTGGCGATGTGCCGGACGGCATCATCGGTCTCAGTCAGGGCGGCGGGCTGGCGGATTACGAAGATGCGACGGCGGCGAAATTGAAGGAGGGCGGGTTCAAGTGGTTCCGCATGGATAATGTATTCACGAACGCACTCAAGAAGGGCGACGACGGCGGATATGCGTACGACTGGACCGACTTCGATCGGCGCGTCGATTTCATCGTCGCCAAGTGTGGGGCCGACGCGATTCTGGCCGTCTCGTATATGCCGCAGGTGCTGGACGCGGTGCCGAACGGCGAGCGGCAGAGTGCGCCGAAGGATTTTGGCGTGTGGGAGGAACTTTGCTATCAAGCGGCCAAACGCTGCGTGGACCGCGGGCGGCGGGTGGCGTTCTGGGAAGTGTGGAACGAGGTGAACACCGGTTGGCTCAAGCCGGGGCCGGAAGATACGGGCGCGGAACCGTACAAGAAACTGTACACGCAGGCGCTCGGCCGCGAGCAGACCGAGCACGACGTCAACCGGCGTTTTGAAGCGTATTGCAAGCTGTATCGTGCGACGGCGCGCGGCGTGTTGCGTGCCGATGCCAAGGCGAAAGTCGGCGGGCCGGCGCTGGCCAGCGGGCCGATGGAACACGACGATTGCGGTCACTGCTTCCACGGCAAGGGCTTTGCCCGCGGGCTGATGCTGTGGTGCCGGCAGGAAAAACTGCCGCTCGATTTCGTGAGTTGGCATGAATATTTTCAGGGGGCGGACGTGTTCGCGAAAGAAGCGGATGTTTTTCGGCAGTATCTGAAGGAATTCCCGGATCTGGAGAAGAGCGCGACATCGTTCATGGTCACCGAATGGAACCAGGCGTGGTGGGCCGACCGCCCGCAGGATCACGAACTCGGTGCGGCGTGGTGTGCCAATACGATCACCCGCGCGTTCATCCCGAAGAAGATCGACCGGCCGTGCTTTTTCTACGTCAAGCAGAACGATATGAATTTTCGCGGCGACTACAGCCTGCTGATGAAGGACAACGTGCCCAAGGCGCAGTTCAACGTCGCCAAGATTTTCAATCACTTGCGCGGGCGATGGCTGGAGGTTGAAGGCGGCGACGACGATGTGTCCGCCGTCGCGGCGTGGGACGCGCAGCGCGGGCGGCTGGCGGTCGTCCTCGTAAACTTCAGGGATCGTTATGGTTTGCAGCGAAAAGTACATTTGCACATTGACACGCTGCCGGCGCAACTGCACGACGGGCGCTGGCGGCAGTGGACGGTTGATGCGACGCACTGCAACGTCTGGCACGACCCGCAGAAAGCGGAGCTGACTTCGTGCGATTCGGGTGCGGTCGTCAAGGATCGTTTCGAGCTCGACCGCGCGTTGATGGCGAATTCGGTGACGCTGTTGGAATTGCTGCCCGGGGCCGCGGGGAAGTGAGCGATGCGATTCAGAGGTTGATGTATGGCGACGAATATCGATCGGCGAACGTGTCTGCGGCGACTGGGGTGGGGAGTCGCTGCGGTCGCGGGGAGTTTGTCCGGGCGAAGAGGCAAGCCGCTTCGCGCGCAACCTGCGGCAATCGCGGGCCGGGGTGATCGAGCTTCTGTCGATGTGCTGCTGAACGAACCTATTCAGGATGCGTCAGGCAAACCGGCGATCATCCAGCCCGAGCTGCACGGGCATTTTGTCGAGCATCTGGGTGGCGTGGTGTACGACGGCATCTGGGTCGGTCCAGAATCGTCTATCCCCAACATCGACGGGATTCGCAAATCGCTGGTCGAGAGTTTGAAGAAAATCAACCCGCCCGTGGTGCGCTGGCCGGGCGGATGCTTTGCCGACGGATATCACTGGCGCGACGGCATCGGCCCGCGCGAGTCACGCCCCCGGCGGTTCGCGCGTTGGAACGACGCGACGGAGCCGAATCTGTTTGGCACGCACGAATTTCTGCACTTCTGCCGGCTCATCGGCGCGCAGCCGTATTTCACCGGGAACGTGGGCACCGGCCACCCGCGCGAGTTTCAGGAGTGGATCGAGTATTGCAACGCGCCGGCCGGCCGGACGACGCTCGCCGATGAACGCGCCGCCAACAGCGATCGCGACGGGTTCGGCGTGCGCTACTGGGCGGTGGGCAACGAGAATTGGGGCTGCGGCGGCACGATGCGGCCTGAGGATTACTGCGCGGAGTACCGGCGGTTCGCCACGTCACTGCCGATTTATGGCGTGCCGCTGTATCTGATTGCGTGCGGGCCGAGCGGCAACGATCTCGACTGGACGCGGCGGTTTTTCAAGCGGTGGGTCGACGCGCAGCGGGCGCCGATGAACGGCTGGGCGCCGCACTATTACTGCGGCGCGGCGGGGACGGCGACGCAATTCTCGCACGATCAATGGTACGAACTGCTGGACAAGGCGAACCAGATGCAGCCGCTGATCGTCGATCAGTGGGCGGCGCTGGGCGAGTTCGATCCGCAGCATCATATCCGGCTGGTCATTGATGAATGGGGCTGCTGGCATCCGCGCGATCCGCAGGTCAAGGAGTCGCATACGTTCGGCCAGATCAGCACAATGCGTGATGCACTCGTCGCGGCTCTGACGCTGGACACGTTTCAGCGGCATGCCGAGAAGGTGACGATGGCCAACGTGGCGCAGCTCGTCAACTGTCTACAATCGCTCTACATGACCGACGGCGACAAGCTCGTCGAGACCACAAACTATCACGTTTTTGCCATGTATCAGCCGCATCAGCGCGGCACGGCGATCCCGCTGCGCGTTGATGCCCCGAATGTCCGTTACACGCGGGACGGTAAACCCGCGGAAATCTTCCGACTCGCGAGTTCCGCTTCGCTGCGCGATAAGCGCCTCACGCTCACGCTGGTGCACACGCATGTCAGCGAGCCACTCGAAATTGCCGTCAAGTTCGGTCGCGAAGGGCCAAGGATCAAAGCCGCCGCCATGACCGTCCTCGTTCATGAGCGCCTGAACGCGGCGAACACATTTGAAGACCCGCGGCAGGTACAACCGCGAAAAAAGGAAGCTCCATCCGTCAAATACCGCAGCGATAGCGTGGTGACACTTCCACCCGCTTCGGTGACACAATTACAATTCGAGATCGCCTGATAAAATCACGAAGAAGACCTTACGCAGAATCGCCGGTGATCTTGGCGACGCTCGCGCGCATCTGGGCGGGCTCGAAGACTTTTTTCCAATCGGGTTGGAAGAGTTGCTGCTTGGCGTCGGCGATGGCCTTCTTGCATCCCGCGGAGAATTCCCAGTTCGTCTCGTTGAACAGGATGGCCAGCTCGATGTTGAGGTGGCCGAGGAGAAAATCGCGTGCGGCCTGCGGAGGGACGCCGCGACGGATGGCTTCGTCCATCGCTTCGCGCACGACCGTAATGCACGTGGCCGCCACAGTCTCGGAGAGCACGGGCTCCAGGATCGCCATCTGCTCGACGGTCACGCGATGCGAGCGCAGCACGGGGCCGAAGATGCGGCGGGCGATGGCCTCACCCTTGGCATAGTCTGCGTCCGGCCCCTGCATGAGCGCGCTGACGATCGCCTGCCGGGCTTTTCCGCTGCCGAAGAAATCTCGCCGGCATTCGGGATCGGTTTCGTCGTTGAAGATCGGCGGGTGGGCGGGGTGCGTGACGAAATAGGAAATGTCCGCCCGCGGGGGCAGCTTACCGCCATACGGAGCGGCGGGATCGAGACAGATCAGCAGGGCGCCGGACTTGAGCGTCGGCACGACTTGCGACGCGACGCGGCCGATGAGCGCATCGGGCACGGCGAGAATGGCGACTTCCGCCTCGCCGCCTGCCTGCTCCGCAGGCGTTGTCGATAGTCCCTTAGTTTTCAGCTTCGCCTGCCCGGCCTCACCAGGCTCGACGTACAGCATCCGATAGGCGGGATCGTCGCACAGCTTGTCCGTGATGCGGGTCCCCATATTGCCGGCGGCGCCGAAGAGAGCGACGGTGAGCATCGGCACATCCTCCAGTCAGGCGGTGAATTGAGATGAGATCGCGAGCTTGATCGCTCTGGCGGCAATGGCGAAATCAGCTTGATCCAGCGCGCCGAGCCGCCTTTCTATCATCTGGTTCTTGAGTGTGGCGATGACCGGTTTCAGCCACGTGGGTTTCAGCAGACCCGCTTCCTGCCATTTTTTGAGTTGCAGGTCTGGTTCCGGTTGCGGTTGGCCGGTCATCGCGAGAACGACCACGTCACCGTATCGACGGACGTATTCAAGGGGGCTCAATATGAGTGCGGGACGTTTCTTGTTGGAAGTCAGGTCGGTGAACGGGAAATGAACGAGCACAACATCGCCCGGCTTACATCGAGTCATAAATGGCGTCTTCGTCGTTTTCCCATACTTTTGTAAAAGCCGGTTCCTGAGCCTTCATCCAGCTATCACTTTCGGACGTGTGGTCAGCCAAATCCGGAAAAATCAGGATAACCTCTCCGGGCGCAACCGTGGGAATGTCATCAGGGAGTACGACCTTTTCGCCGTCGAAATGTGCCTTGATTGCGACCATTTGGATGATTCTACGCGGAATGTGCGACAGACTCAAGGTGCTCCTCGTGCGACACTGCCGAAGAATTCGGGCCGGCCGATCTGGCCGCCTTTGAAGACGATCTCCGAGCCGTCCACCCGCTTCCCCGGCGCATGCACGCGGCAAAGCGGCGAGCCGGGGGCCATGGGAGCGATCATTTCGAGGGCCTCGATGCCGAGGTGGCGCGCGACGTAGCTGGAGGTGTCGCCGCCGGCCACGGCGATGCGGGGCACCGGCGCGCGCTCCAGGATCCCTTGCAGGATGCGGCCCAGCGAGTCTCCGAGAATTTCCGCGGTAGCTGCCGCGCGAGATGAGGCCCGCGGCTCCTTGAGCCGTTGAACGGTGCAGGCGATGCGCGGATCGTCCGGCCCCCGGCTGGTATGTACGATCGGGCTCGCGCCATTGGTCAGCGCATCCGACGCCAGCCGTACCCCGCGTTCGATCTCCGCGACAGCATCGCCCCCCAGCAGGCTCGGCGTGTCCAGTGCGACATCGGCGAACCCGCCTTCCAGCGCCGCCTGAATCTGCCGGTCGGTGACCGGCGAGCAACTGCCGGAAACCACGACAATCCTCACCACCGGCCCGGCGCCCGTCCAGATCGGCGGAGCGGGCAGTTGCCCGGCCTCCCGCCAATGGGCGGTGAGCGCATATTCGACGCCGGATGAGCCGGCGACGAGGAGCGGCCCGCGGGTCGTCGCGCGTTGCCAGATCAGCCGTCCGATGATCGGCAGTTGACGGTCATCGAGCACGTCGAACAGAACGATCTCCTTGCCCGACGCTAATAAGTTGTCCAGATACTCGGAGACTCGATCGGGCTCGTTCGTCAGCTTGAGAATGTCCAGCAGCCCGATCTTACGGACGGTTTGCCGGCTCAGGTGCATGCAGAGATCCGCTTCGTTCATCGGCGTGATCGGATGCCGCGACATTGTTGGATGCCGGTCGAGGCGATACGGCTCGGTGTCCGGGCCGGAACGGGCGAAGAGATTGCCGAACACGCAGTGCCGCCCCAGCACCGGCGCGCCGACGACCAGCGGCACAAATGGCGAGCGGAAAATGTTCTGCCCGATGTTGATCGCCCGCCCGATGCTGCCGATCTGCGGCGATGAATCGAACGTCGAGCACGTTTTGTAATGAAAGATCGGTGCGCCGAGCGCTTTGAGTCGCTCGAAGATCGGCGGAAGCTGCTCGTCCATCTGCCGTGGCGACAGGGATCGGGCCAGACCGGCGACGCCTGCGGCTCTAACGCCCGGAAATCTTGCGAGCTGATCGCTTCCCGGAGGTTCCAGGAAGAGCACGGTGCGCAGACCCGCGCGTGATAAAGCTTCCATCACATCGGTCGAGCCGGTGAAGTCGTCGCCGTAGTAGCTGAGTAGAAGATTGCCGGCGGGCATAATGGTCAGCGTGCTTTCCCGAATTTTTCGAGCGTCTGTCGCAGCTCGACGTGATCCTGCGCGTACTGTTCGAGCGGGATACCGGCGACGGCGGCTTCCCACGCCTGCCGGATGGCGCGCAATCCCGCGGGCGGACCGCCAGGGTGAGCCATGATTCCGCCGCCGGCCAGGTACATGACGTCCACGCTGCCGATGCGGCGATAGCTCTCCGGCGCCTGGCCGCCCCATTGGCCCGAGGAGAGGACGGGCATGATGTGGAACCCGCCGAGCAGGGGCGCGAGGCACGCGCGGGCCGACTGTACCACCGAATCGTCCGGTTCCCAGAATTTGTTTTGCAGGCCGTTGACGTGCAGGTGATCGACGCCCGCCAGACGCCATAGTTTTTGATACGCGGTGAACGCGATGCCCAGCGCCGGACAGCGCGTATACATGCCCCAGCCGTTGCGATGCGCGTGGATGGGTAGTGCGCAGCGCCGCCGCAGGTGCTCGACGCCGACGAGGCCGACACTGTTGATGCTGACCATCACGCACGTTCCGCCTGCGTCGAGCACGGTATCGTGATGCCGCAGCATCGTTTCCAGATCGTCGCTGACGTTGAAGGCATACATCACTTTCTTGCCGGTGCGGTCAGCATTCTCGTTAATCACCCGCATGACCGCCGCCACCCGCCGTTCGAGCGGCGAATGCGGCGGGTTGGCCATCAGCTCATCGTCTTTGACAAAGTCGATGCCGGCGTCGGCGAGGGAGCGGACCAGTTCGGCCGTCCCCTCGGGCGAAAGACCCACGCTCGGCTTGATGATGGTTCCGATGATCGGCCGGCCATGCACGCCGGCCAGCCGCCGCGTGCCGTCGATCCCGAACTGCGGGCCGACGTACGCTTTCGCGAATGCGGGCGGGAGTTCCAGGTCCAGCAGCTTCAAACCGGAGAATTCGCTCAACTCGAACAGATTTCCGGCGACCGTGGCCACCAGCGTCGTCAGGCTCGCGCCGACGCTCTCCAGAGGAAACGAAATGACCACCTCCGCCTGATGATAGACGGTGCGCGCCGATTTCGGTGTTCGCGAGCCGGGCAGGCTGGGTGAATCCACCTTGCCCAACGGCGTGATGCGTTCGACGCGGGCGCGGAACCGCTCGCGCAGCTCGTCGGTCTCGCCGGGCACGCGGACGAACGTGCCGGTGGACTGCTCGCCCGCCAGCGCTTCGGCCGCCCGCTCGGGCGGCAGCGGCGTCTCGATCCAGTACGTGGCGATGATGCGGTCAGAAGTCATGACACGAATATCACACGCGAGCCATTTCTGTTTGGGTCAACGGATTCTCTCCTGCACAGCTTGCCAGATCGATTCTAATCCGAGGCGCGCTGCCCATTCCGTGATGTAGGTGCGATCAATTCGATCGCCGCTGATCTTCATCACTCCGGTAATATCGCGCAAATGTTTCTCCGAGCCTCCCTCGCGATAATACTCCATCTTCTTGAGTATCACGTCCTCAATGGATGCGAAGGTTGCAGTGTAATCCGGAGTGGGGCTCAACCTGATCGCCCGCGAGAATCGGGTCTGATTGAAAAGCGTGTCTGGCGGGACAATCACGTCCACTTTGAGGCCGGATGCGGGGTGAATAATGTTGAACTGTCCGCAGCCTTCGACCGCCTGACGGGCCGCTTCCTCGCTGACGTAGAAATCCGGCATCGGGAACTCCCGCCGAAACGCGGGAATCTGCTCCCGCCGGAGTTTCACGACAACGTCGATGTCGTTGGTAAAGCGAGGTTCCCCGAAAAAAATCGTCGCTACAGATCCGGTAACGATGTATGGAATTTCCAATTTCTCGAGAGCGGCGACCACATACCGGAGCAGCTCAGATCGCTCCATGTGAGAGCCTCCTGGCGGCTTCACGAACGATCGCCTGCTCCTCCCAGTCTGGATGCTCTTGTCGTAACGTGTGGATCAACATCCTCCTTGCATCCGAATACATTCCGTCCGCAATTTGCAACCGCTCAGCGCCTGTTTTACGGCGCAAGACCTCCGCCATCTCGTCGTCAAGAACCTCGATCTTACATGGGTCGATCTGCATGAGGTCTCCGAACGCTACTCCACTATAGCGTGAATCTCGACCGCAGTGTGTTTACAAACAGCCTGATTTGATCGTTGCTCCCGTCTTGGCCGACTCGTACGCGGCGAAGATGAGACGGATGGTTTGCAGATTGTCTTCACCGGTCGTTTCGGCCGGCGCGCCGCCCTGCAATGCTTTCAGCAAGTCGGCGTTGCAGGCGACGATGCTGGCGTGAACCACCGCGTGCGTCGGCTCGGCCCACGGATAAAACGGCGGCGGATAGCGGTGAGCCTGCGTTCCCGCAGTCGTTGTCACGTGAATCCAATAGTCCGGGCCGAGTTCGATCGAACCCCGCTCGCCTTCAATGAAAAAGTACGTCTGCGGGAAACGTTCGTGCTCCGTGCGGCTCGCGTAACTCAGTTCGCACGTCACGGTCGTCCGGCCGCCCATGCGCATCATCACGGTCGCCACGTCTTCGCCGCGGATGTCGGCGTGAACGCGGTCGATCTGGCAGTAGAGATTCTCCGCCTCGCCGAAGAGAAAGCGGGCCACGTCGAGGATGTGGCTGCCCATGTCGGTGAGGATGAATTGTTCAAGCTCTTTCAGGAACGGCTGGTTGTCGAACACCGGAAAGCTGTTGCAGTAGTGGATGCGGGCACGGAACGGCCGGCCGATCGCGTCCTCGGCAAGCACACGTTTCAACTGCCGGATCGGCTCCTGGAACCGCCAGTTCTCGTGAATAAGGAACGGCACGCCCGCATCGCGGCACGTCGCGACCATTCGTTCCGCCTCGGCGAGCGTCGGGGCCATCGGCTTCTGGCAGATCACCGGCAGTTGGTGCTCGGCCGCCAGGTGCACGAACCGGCTGTGTGTATCCACGTCGGTGACAACATCCATGAAGTCGAGCCGCTCATTGCGGAGAAGCTCGCCGGGGTCGTCGTAAACCGCCGGGACTTGAAATGCCTTAGCCAGCGCCTCGGCCTTGGCGCGGGTGCGGTTAAACAGCGCGACGCATCGCACGCCGGGCAATTCACGCCACCCCGCCAACTGGTAGCGCGACCAGAAACCCGTTCCAAACATGGCAAACCGCAGCTCTTTCATCGCCGGCTTTCACTCTTCTAAATGAATGTATATAACGGCATATGGCCGCAGTTCCAGCTTCACCCCCCCGTTCAGCGCAGGCACCGATTCTCCCGTGCCTCGATAGGTCTCCGGTGACTGCATGGCCGCAACCGCGTTCGTCTCGTCGAGCGCGCGCGCGCGGCATCGCGAGCGATCGATCGCAACGCTGGCCGCTTGTGGCCTAGCCGTCAGGTTCGTCAGCAGCACGATTCTCCGATCTCCTTTGCGCAGCGCCAGTCCCTCCACCCGCCCGGCATCACTCGAAACCAGCGGCACCAGATCGCCGCCTGCAAACTCCGCCACGTCGGCAAAGACATGGTACATCGGGAACACCGATCCCGGCAGCGAGCGGAACAGCTCCGGCAGCGGCGAGCCGCGCTCTGTCTCCATCACGCCGCGCCAACCCGTCGTCTCGTAGTATGTGACGCTGTCGGCGCCGCTCTCGAACAACCGCTTCATGCTCCCCAGCGTCCAGGCCGCACCGAGGAGCGACATCTGCCGCACATCCACCTGCGGCGGAAGTTCATCACCCGCCGGTTTTGATGCATTTCCTGTGGCGGCCGCATTGAATCGCGGTTTGAGCGTCACCGGCGTGACGGCCACCGGCACGTTGCCGGCCAGCTTGCGGGCACTGAGCACCGTGTCGGCCTGCCCCGCGAGCGTCTCCATCATCGACTCGTCGTCGAAGGTGTGGACCTGTGGGTTCATGGGATAGCAGACAATATCCAGCATCTTGAGCGGCGGCGTGTTGCGATTCAATTCGGCGAAGTTGGCGTTCGAGCCTGAGCCGAACTTCGCTCCGGGTGTATGTGTCGCCAGATGCTCTCGCGCAACTTCGATGACGCCCTCCGGCACGGCCGGCAGTTTCTGATGGAGGATCAGCCACGCAGAGACCGGCGGCCGGAGCTTTTCCACCACGCTCGCAAGGCCGCGAAGCTCTTCTTCAGCCCGGTCGCTCACCAGGATAGCGGCTTCGATCAACGTTCCCAAAGCTCCGGCCTGAGCGGCTGCTTCTCGTAGCGTCGTCTCCCAATTCGGGTCGCTGAGACCCAGATCGACGCGCAGGTGTGCGGGCCGCAGTGCCCGCAACCGGGAAATCTCCTGTTCGGTCAAACCTTTGCCGTGCGCGGACGCACCAAATCCGATCCGCGGCAGCGGCTTGGCCGGCGCCGACCAATTCACCGAGATCGACACCGGTCCTGAATTCCGCAATTCTCTGTCCCGCGTTCCGCTTTCCGCGTTCTGCGTTTGTTTGACCCGGAGCGTCACGGCCTGCTTCACAACCGTCCCCGCCCGAATCTCAACGGGGAATGGCAGCTCCAGCGGCGTGCAGTAAGTTTTGAACGACGCGTCCGTCCAGTTGCGCTGGTCCTCCATCTCGAATACATCACCTTCAAAGCGCACCTCGGCCTCCACGCCGGGCGCAACCTCATGCTTAACCGCTTGAATGTTTTTGAACGGTTGATGCGGCGAGACCAGTTCCGGGAAGCGTCCGCGCTGGATGCTGCCGTCGGTCCTTTCCACCGTGCAGGGCCTGCCGGCGCAGGACCCGCTGCCGTGCAGCACGCATATCCCGATCCGACTGCGCAGAAATGTGGATCGCGCACGGCCGTCCATGCTGAAACGCACTTCGGATACGGTCCCTCCATCACGACCGCCGGATGCTTCAATGATGCCCGTCCAGAGAAAATCGATCTCTCGCCGGCGGCACTCGGCCTGGAACGTAACACGAAATCCTTCATCGCCGGTCTCGACGCTGAGATCGTGCAAGGTCGTCGGCACCGTGCCCCAGTTGCGGTCGCGCACCGCGACATAGATCGAGTTGAGAACCTCCGAATTGCCGATCCGAATGTCGCGCAGCCCGCCGGACTCGCGCATGAAGCGCATTGTCAGCGGCCCAGCCCGCAACTCCAGCGGGCTCGCCGGTGGAACATCAATCCCGTGATAGAGCACGTTCACAGGAATCATGAGTATCCGCCTATGCAGGCGCCTCCACGCGAATCCGGCGGCGTTTCAGCCGGGTGAGCTGCGCGTGCCGGGCGCTATCCAGCAGCACGGCGACAAAGATGATCCCGCTGGTGATGAGCGGGTAAATGTATGGATCCGCGTTCACGATCACCAGCCCGTTCTGCACGACCTGCACGAGGATGGCGCCGATGAGCGTTCCGGGAAAGATGTTTCCGCGCCCGCCGAACAGACTCGTGCCGCCGATGACGGCCATCGCGATCGCACTGAATTCCCGCTGGAAGCCGAATGTCGGCGAGACCGCGCCCAACTGTGCGAGCGATATGATACCGCCGATGCCGGCGCACAGCCCGCTGATAATGTAAACGCCGGCGAGGATGCGGCCGACGTGAATGCCCGCTTTTTGGGCGGCCTGCGGATCGTGGCCGACCGCGTAGATGTGCCGGCCTAACGCGGTGCGGGTGAGGATCACGTGCGCGACCACCAGCACAGCAGCGAAGATCAACACCGGAAAGGGTATGCCCGCGACGCTGGCCGAGCCGAGCCGCAGCAGGCTCTCCGGCAGGTTCATCGCCCGCGTCTGCGTGATTTTGAGCGCGAGGCCGCGTTCGACGTACTGCATGGCCAGCGTCACGATGAACGCCAGCATGTTGAGTCGTACGATGAACAGCGCGTTCGCCGCGCCGCACGCCAGGCCGATCAGCAGGATCGCCGCGATCGCCAGCGGCAGACCGTAGCCCGCCAGCATGATCTTCCCCGCGACCGCCGCCGCTACGAACATGATCGACCCGACGGATAGATCGATCCCCGCCGCGAGCAGGACGAACGTCATCCCGATGGCGACAACCGCCAGCGACGACGACTGGACCAGCACGTTCAGCAGGTTCCGCAGCGTAAGGAAGTGCGGCGAAAGGCAGGCGAAGACCACCAGCATCGCCGCTAGAAGAATGAACGGGGCGTTGCGTAGTGCAATCAGCCAAACATTGCGGAGCCCGGTGGTCACCTGTTGTCTCCGGCCAGGGCCATCGCCAGTATCTTCTCCCGATCGAACTGCTCGCGCTGCACACAGCCGCGGATCTCGCCGCGGCCCATGACCAGGATGCGGTCGCACAGGCCGATCAGCTCCTCGATCTCGGACGAGATGAGCAGGATGCCCGTGCCCTGCGATGCGAGATCGTTGATGAGAGTGTAGATTTCCTGCCGGGCGCCGATGTCGATGCCGCGCGTCGGTTCATCGAGGATGAGCAGTTCCGGGCGCGCCAGCAGCCATTTAGCCATTACCGCTTTTTGCTGGTTTCCGCCACTGAGCGTCTTGACCGGCTGGCGCTCGGCGGAGCGGCAGCTCAATCGAACTCCCCCCGCCGCGTCCGCCACCGCCCGCCTCATTCGTTTTCGATCGAGGAGCCGGTGCGGGCGGGCGAACGAAGGCAACGAGACCAGTGTGATGTTCTCGGCGATGCTCGCCTCCATCATCAGCCCCTCTTCGCGGCGGTTCTCGGTCAGAAAGGCCATGCCCCGCCGGATGCGCTCGCGCGGGTGCGGTTTTTCGAAACGAACCTCATTGAAGACAATCTCGCCTCGTTCGTACGGGTCCAGCCCGAACAGGATGCGGGCCAGCTCCGATCGACCGGAGCCCATCAGCCCCGCTATGCCGAGAATCTCCCCGCGTTGCAGCGAAAAACTGATGTCGGCGACAATGCCCGGCTGCGATAGCTCGCGGACATCGAGCAAGGGTAACGGATGTGCAGAGTGGGAGAGGGGGCGAGGGGGAGAGGGGGAGAGGATGCGCTGCGGATACAATTGTTCGATCGTCCGCCCCACCATCAGAAGGATCATCCGCGGTAGCGTGAACTCCGCACGCGGGCCCGCGCCGACCACCTCGCCGTCGCGCAGCACGACGATGCGGTCGCACAGCCGCAGCACGTGCTCCAATATATGCGAGATGTAGATGATCGAGATGCCCTGGCCGCGCAGACGCTCGATGATCGCGAAGAGCCGCTCCGCTTCGTGGGCCGTGAGCGAAGTGGTGGGTTCGTCAAAGATGATCAGCCGGGCATCGGCACCGAGCGCCTTGGCGATCTCGATCAACTGCCGCTCGCCGGGCGAGAGATCCTCGACGAGCAGATCGGGACTGACATCCAACCTCACCGCGGCGAGCAGCGCGCCGGCCCGGGCCCGCACCGCCCGCCGGTCGATGAACGGCACACCGAGCAGCCGCCGGCGCGGCATGTCCGACAGACACAAATTCTCGGCGACGCTCAGATTGGGAAACAGGCTGAGTTCCTGATGAATGAACGCGATCCCGCGGGCGGCCGCTTCCGCCGGATCTTTCGGTGCGTAGGGCTTGCCTTCTAATTGGAGGCTCCCTGAATCGGCGGGAAGGACGCCGCCCAGAATGTTCATCAGCGTGGACTTGCCCGCCCCGTTCTCGCCGACCAGCCCGCAAACCTCGCCCCGCCCAACGCTCAGGCTCACCTCGCGCAGCACCGGCACGCCGAAGAAACTCTTATTGATCCCCGCGCATTCCAGAACGCTGCCGACCATGCGTTGAGGTATACCCGAGAATGCTCCCAGGCGGAACCAACGGAAAGCCTCTTGCTTGTAGCCGCATGGAAGAATACCATTGATGCATGGACGCCATCCGCGCTCATTTCGATGGGTCGGTCATTGTTCCCGACGAACCGATCACGGTCCCCCCTCAGTCTCAGGTGGTGGTGTTGATCGATTCGGCCGCTGGCAGCGCAGTAGCGCGGCTGGAAAGTGAAACCCGCCAGTATTACGAATCGCTCGAAGTGGACCCGGAGGACGAGGGCTGGGGTGTCGGCGTGGCTCGCGACAGCCAGAAGGCTTGGGATGAGGAGTAGCCGTTGTGCCGGACGAGGTATTCCCGCAGCGCGGCGAAGTCTGGCTGGTCAACTTTCCCGACGACCCCAAAGCTCGCCCGGCCGTGATCGTCTCCCTCAACGCGCGGAATCGATTCAGCAATAGCGTGCTGGCCGTCCCCTTGACGACGAATCCTCGCCTCGCTCCAACGCATGTCCTTTTGCCACAGGGTCAGGGCGGGATTCATGCACCCTCTATGGCCCGATGTGAGAACGTCAGCTACGTCCTCCGTTCACGGCTGGGTCGGGGCGCATTCGCGGGTAAGATCAGTCCGGCCCTCATCCAGGAGATCGAAAAAGCATTGATGCGCGCGTTCGGCATACCGGTGCCGTAGGAGACCACCACCTGCCGGCAGCCGGCCATCAGCGGAACGAGTAGTACCAGTGGGCGGACCCTACGAAACTTGGTCAATAGTCGCTCCGCACTCTGGGCAAATTGCGCTCTGTAAACCACGTAAGGAATAGCCACAATGACTGCACAGGGGTGGATAAGAATTCTCCCTGGCTCTGACCAATAGCGAAATCGCATTTGCAATCGGCCCCAGGAGCAGACCAGAAAGCAGCATGATGCCGAAGTGGTATAGGTATGACCCTCTATCAAGAACCCAAAGTAGCTGAAAGCTGCCGTACAATGGGATACTCATCGATAGTCCGATCAAAACACTTCGCCCGAGCCGGAACACAACCTGCTCACAACATAGAACGATGAGTGGAAGAGCTCCCGTCCAATACGCCAAACTCAACATTCGGTACCAAGCAGGCTGTGGGCCCAGTTGCCAAAATCGAAATAACAATGCGCCAGCCAGAGAACCGGCTAAGAAGTTTAGCAGCCCGTGGTAGAAGGCGCAATTTCGCGACCCTTATGCCGCGGTCAGCATG
>CAYLLT010000080.1:0-2085 GCA_964384465.1 uncultured Planctomycetales bacterium
TCAGCGATCACGGCGCCAAGTGCATGCTCGGCGGCTTCTGCTTCAACGACTGGCTCATCCGCGAAGGCTATCTCGTGATGAAAGAGTCGGCAGATTCACTCCGCAAGTTCCAGTTCAGCGACGTCGATTGGACCAGGACCCGCGTGTGGGGCGAAGGCGGCTATTACGGCCGATGCTTTCTCAACGTCCAGGGCCGCGAGCCGCACGGCATCGTCCCGCCCGATGAAGTCGAGCCGCTCCGAAACGAACTTGTCGCCAAGCTCGAATCGCTACCCGACGACAAAGGCATGCCCATGCGCACGCGGGCATACAAACCGCAGGACATCTACCGCAAGGTCAACGGCGTGCCGCCCGACCTGGTGGTCATCTTAGGCGATCTGAGCTGGCGAAGCGTCGGCACCATCGGCAACGGCTCGCTTTATGTATTCGAGAACGACACCGGCCCGGACGACGCCAATCACGCCCAGCAGGGCATGTACATTCTCACGCACCCTTCGCTGCCCGCCCGCGGTCGACAGAACGACGCCACGCTCTACGACGTAGCTCCCACCTGCCTGAAGCTGCTCGGACACGCGATACCGCCGGACATGCGCGGCCGGCCGCTGGTGTGAGCCAGCGTCCGTAAGCGTTCAGCCACGGAGGTCACAGAGTACACAGAGAGAATATAACTCTAATAACTATCAATACCTCATTACCTCCGTGTTAATCTGCGTCATCTGCGGATCAATCTCCGCGGACCTTCTCGATGTACCGCCGTAGTTTCGCCGCCAGTGTTGGTTCATCAACCGCCGCGAACCGTTCCAACATCCGGTTCACATCCCCCTCGACGGCGGGATGCCGCATACGCGGCAGGAACTTTTCCATCTCCGCTTCCGGCTCCAGCACCAGCCGGTCCGGATCGGCCTCCGAGGGATCGTCCAGGTCGAACGCATAGATCGTCTCAAGACGTGCCCATTCCAGTCGCTGATTTCCGAACGGCCCGAGCCGCAGATAGAGCGCCTGATCATCCGCCTCGATCCCCATCCGCGCCGGCCAGACGACAAACAACGCCCATCGCAGCCCCGCACCGGCCAACATAACCCCCACCAGCGCCATCACACCGACGGTGATCGCCATCGCGTAATCAGTGATGCGATTGGAAGTCGGAGATGGAACAAATCGCAGCGTCGGCCAGACATAGAACGCCGGGATGAACAGCATCACCCCCCCGCCGGCCAGCAGCGCGCCTTTCACCAGCCCCTGAAGTCTCGATATACCGCAGATCCGCACGTTCATCTGTTCACCACGGTCCGGCTGCCTCGAGTTATCCGGGGAAAAAACCTGCCGGTCCTCTCCATGTACGACCGGTACGCATCGCCGAACCGCTCGATCAACTTCGCTTCTTCAATCCGTGTCCGAATGGCGAGAAGCGTCAACACCGGTGCGCCGGTCAGAAACAGAAACCAGTTCGCGGCGGCTAATGCATTCGCAAGGACCGCCAGCGCACCGGAAACATAGAACGGATGTCGAACCCAGCGATACGGGCCATGCGTCACCAGCGTATGAACTTTGCGAGTCACCACCGTATCGGTCAGGTTTTTGCCGAGCGTGTGAAATGTATAGATGAGAAGAACACCGGCCGCAGCGCCCAGGCCCACGCCGATCCAGCGCATCCAGGCCGGCAGCGCGACCGAAGACCACGCCATCCACTTCGGGTTAATCATGTAGGTGATCAAACCCCCTCCCGCGATGAGACCATTGAGCCGAATCGCGATGAGCAGGAACAGCCCCTCCTGCCTGCGATCCAGTTTCTCCCCGGTGGCCTGCGAGCGAATGCGGTAGGAGAGGGCGATCGGGATCACCATCACGCAGCCGATGATGAGAATCTGGCGAAACGGATAGTCGTCGGGCATGGCTCAATCCCTCAGCGTCGCATCAGAGACAAGTATTTCGTCTCTTCCTACTCCTGGTTTCCTGGGTTTCTTATAGTTCTGCTTCGTGATCTCCGTACTACAAACGCTCAACTGTTTCGCAACCTGCGAAGATTATTCATGCGGCGTTTGTCAGTTTGGCCGTATCTGCTGCTCGCGCAGCCAGTAGCGCCGT
>CAYLLT010000080.1:2095-29173 GCA_964384465.1 uncultured Planctomycetales bacterium
CGTTCATCGGCGTGCATCGGCGGTTCCATCTTGTATCCGTTGGCCGGGTCGCTGGAACACGATCTCCCACCGCGACTTGCCGGTGACGAACAGGCGGGCGACCCGGCCGGCGAGCTTATCGGTTTCACGGCCTTGCGTGTCAATGCCGATCACCTGCGGGTAGTAGTGCACCCCCTCCAGAATCTTCTTCGGCGGCGTCCACCCCGACGGATCATCCAGCCGCGGGTTGAAGCTGACGTACGCCCCCTCCTGCGTCCACTTGCAGTCCTTCGCGTGATTGAGCAGACACACGTACTGCCGCAGGTGCGTATTCCAGTGAATCGACGGCCCCCAGAACGAGCGCGCGTCGGGCCGGTGCCAGTCGATCTCGGTCCGAATGAACGGCGTCACCTGCCCTCGCAATCCCGGCTCACTCCACCGCCCGCCGCACCATTTCGACACTTTGCCCACCGGCCCGTCACGATCCGTATAACGCATGCGCGCCGCACAAACCCCCTGCCGCGTCACGTCTCGCTCGTAATTGTCGAAATAGAAGTAGAAGTACCGTTTCCTGCGATCGAGCAGCACGCAGAAGTCCCCGTTCCCGCCGGAGAACGCGTCGTTGGCCGTCTCGCAATTGAGCGACCCGTCCGGCATGGTGATCACGATCCCCAGGTCGCGCCAGTGCAGCCCGTTGTCGCTCGACACCGCCGCCCCGATCTGCGGCGCCGTTGTCTTCTTCGGCGGACAAATCCCCACCTGCTCGTGATGGTACCAGCCGTACAGCAAACCCCCGTCGTCCTTAAACGTCGCCTCCATCCACCGCCCGCCCTTCCACGTCGCGTCATTGTCGAACGTAGTCTCGACCGATGGATTGCTCAAATGAAACAGGTCCGCCCCGCAACACCGATAAGGCTGCGCCGTAGACGAGAAAACGTAGAGCGTATCCCCATCCCAGTGCGCCGGATTATTGCAGTCGATCCCCGCCACCTGCTTCACCTCGGGCACGGTGACGCCTGGCAAATCGAGCGGCGGAGCGTCGCGCAGCACAACGCTCGGCACCCCCGCCGACCGGCAACCGCTGGTCACGATCAGCAGCAACAACGCGCCAATCAACCCTCTGCCCATAACGACCTCGCCTCTATCCATCTCTCCGTCTCACCATCTCTCAATCTCTCAATCTCCCCCTTTTTCCGCACACCCGCCGCATGTTAACCTTCGCGACACCGCGCTGCACATCGGGGAATTGAGGATCGAGGAATGCTGTGCTAAACTGGGGTTGATGAACAACAGCACGCACAAGGGGCAACCGATGAAAGTTTCGATCAGCCGGCCCGACCTGGAATACTACGTGGAAGAGCAGGTAAAAACCGGCCACTACCCCACACCGGATGCGGTGGTGGAAGACGCTCTCGACCGGCTCCAGAGCGAGGACATTGCTGAGTTCACTCCCGAACACGACGCCTACATTCGCCAGCGTCTCGCGGAAGCCGAGGACGACATCAGAAACGGCCGCGTCACCAGCGTTGACGAGCAGGGTCTGCGGGCACTGTGCGATGATGTAAAGGCCCGCGGCCGAGAAAGACTTGCGGCAAAACCCAACCAGCCATGAACGGGCACTTTCGCCTCACCGAACGGGCTCAGCAAGACCTCGACGTGCCGTGCTGGCTTGGTCGCCGTATGGCTGCCATCAATTTGCTTCTAGCGGAGCATACACCCATAACCCAGTGAGATGAACTTCCCGAAGGACCAAAGTGCCCGATCAACACTTCGATGTGGCAGGCCTTTGAACTGTTGGAAGAAAAGCCGGTACTCGTCGAGATACATACGGACTTGGGCGGAAGGACCGTCTGGTATCTCAATGTTAGGCCATCCTCGCAAAAACGCCATCGCACGGTGGGCGTGTTGATCATAGATCGGGTACTCATTCGGGTGCTGAAGGTGAGCCCAGAAGATTCGCCAGATCGCTCCCCCCGGCCTGGACAGAAATGCCTGAGCGGTTGCGTTGTCTGCATTAGCGGGGATTCGCTCTTGGGGAGAGGAGTATCGAGCGACAGACTTTGCCTTGCCCCCAGCCAAACGCATGCTGTTCTTCCAAACAAACAATTCGGCAATCCGCTTGTCCGTGAGAGGCTGACCGATATTACGCTGGTAAACATCCTCATCGTAGCCGGAGTAATGCCGATCCCAGAATGCAATGAACTCATCACGTGTGCTGCTGGTGGCGATCAGAAGGGGCCATGAGATCAGGCCCCCAGTTTTCCTTTCTCCATCGTTCATGCAGGTCTTCTACCAGTAACCAGTTTCAGTGACAACGCCCGCCGCCGAGCTCGTTTTGAAGCAGCCGGAATTATCCACGGCTAACGGGCGAAGCCGCACCCCCAACGCCTTTCCAGCCGGGTCCGCGAGTGATATCTTCTTATGCAGTTGATCGACGCAGTCAGGGCAAGGCGTAAATGAGTGGACAAGCCAACGGTATATCTCGATACGAACATCATTTCCGCCTACTGGTTCGAAGGCAACGACGTGGCCGCGGCGGCTCGGCGCTTGCACACGAGGCAGTGGTGGAGCCTCGAACGACGGCACTTCTCACTGTACGTCTCCGTCACCACCCTCAACGAGCTGCGTGCCGGACCATTTCCGCGGCAATCAGACTGCCTGAAGATGGCCCGCGCTCTGCCCCGTCTGGCCATGACCCGAAACGCCAGGCGTGTCCTCGATGAGTTGCTCAAAACGCGATTGATACCCGATACCAAACCCGGCGATGCGCTTCAGATGGCCGTGTCAGCGGCCCACGAAGTGGACTATCTGCTGACCTGGAACTATGCTCATTTGGCTAATCCAGTCGCCCAGAAGCGGCTTGAAGACGTTTGTCGGAGCCTTCATTTGCGTGCTCCGCTCCTGGTCTCGCCCGAAACAATCCCCCAGGTTCGGTTCGGGCAGACCATCCGCAGGAGAAGCTGACAATGAGCGATATTATCGTGGAACAGGTCAGACGTGTCCGTGACGAGTTGATCGACCGCTACGGTGGAATTGATGGCTACTTTAAGCACTGCCAGGCCCAGGAACGCGCATCGACCACGCGTCCCACACCTCGGCGCCGCAAACAACCGGCTCGCCCAGGTCGCAGGGCCGCCAAGACCCTGTAGACCGGCCGAAAGTTACCAGTCGCCAGTCACCTCTCCTGCCCGTTCTCTCGCTTCGCCGGCCACGGGGGGCCGGCGCTACTGGGTCGGCGTCGTCGTGCCCGCCTCGCCCGGCCGCTGGAGCACGATTTCCCACTTCGAGATGCCCGCCACGAACAGCCGCGCGGTCCGGCTCGCCAGCTTGTCCGTCTCGCGGTTCTTTACGTCGGTGCCGATTACTTGCGGATACCATTTTGAACCTCCCAGAACGGCGGGTTCCAGGATCTTGACCGGCACGCTCCACCCGCGCGGGTTGCTCATGTCCGTGTTAAACGTGACGTAAACGCCTTCCTGCGTCCAGTCCTTGTCCTTGGACAGGTTCAGCAGCATGACCCACTGCTTGACGTGCGTGTTCCAGTGCACCGACGCCCCCCAGAAGACGCGGGCGTCCTCCCGGTGCCAGTCGATCTGGGCCGGGAAGATCGGCGTCACGTGCCCGCCGAGCGCCGGCTCCTTCCACTCGCCATTGCACCACTTCCACACTTTGCCGACCGGATTGTCGCGATCGGCGTAGCGCATGCGGGCCACCGACACGCCCTGCTCGGCCACGTTCTTGTTGTACGTGCTGATGAAGAAGTAGACGTACTGCTTCTGGCGATCGACGTTGACGCAGAAGTCGCCGTTCCCGCCGGCGAAGTACTTGTTCGGCGTCCCGCAGTTACGCGAATCCGCCGGGGCTTCGGACACGATGTCCAGGTCGTGCCAGTGCAGGCCGTTGTCGGTGGACACCACCGCACCGATGAGCGGCGCCGTCAGATGCGTGTCTGGGCACAGCCCGCCCGGCTCGCGGTGGTACCAGCCGTACAGCTTGCCGTCGTCGGCCTTGTGCGTCGCCTCGATCCACCGGCCGCCGTTCACCTTGTTGTCGTAGGCGCAGGCTTTGGATTGTCGTTCCAGGTTCATCAGGTCCGGGCCCGACGTACGCCATGGTGCCCCTTGCGACGAGAACACGTACATCGTGCTGCCGTCCCAATGCGCGGGGTTGTTGCAGTCGATCCCTCCGCCCTCCTTCTTATCCGGGTGATAGACTCCCGGCAGCGTGTAGCGCGGCGCGTCGCGTACGACCGCCGTCGGCGTGCCCGCCGGAGCACACGCCCCCAGGCACAACAACCCCACCACCGACCCGAATCTGATGGTGCATTTCCAGTAGTTCATGTTACCTCCAATCGCATCTGTCTAATGATCCACGCCGCTGCGGTGAGCAGGATAATCTCGGTCCCCATCTGCGTCCATCTGTGCCGTCGACGGCACCGTCATCTGCGGATTCAAAGATTGAGTGGGTGTGGTGGGCTGAACTATTTGGCAGCGCCGGCGGCCCGGACCCGCCGCCGCGCCGCCGTCCTCGAACGCGAGGCTTCCCGTTCGAGTGCGGTCTCCAGCACCTTGCCGATCCGGTCGGCGAACGTGAACTTCAACTTCTTGCGGACTTCGGCGGGGATTTCCTGAAAATCCTTGCGGTTCTCCGCGGGCATGATGACGTGGGCAATGCCGGCCCGGTGAGCGGCCAGCACTTTCTCCTTGATGCCGCCGATCGGCAGCACGCGCCCGCTCAGCGTGATCTCGCCGGTCATGGCCACATCGTGCCGGCACGGCCGGCCGGTAAAGAGCGACACCAGCGCCGTCAGCATGGCCACCCCCGCCGACGGTCCATCCTTCGGCACCGCGCCGGCCGGAACGTGCACGTGGACGTCCGTCTTCCGCAGCCGATCGCCGTCGATCTTCAAATCCTTCGCCTTGCTGCGGACAATGCTGAAGGCGGCCTGAGCGGATTCCTTCATGACATCGCCGATCTGGCCGGTGAGCGTGAGCTGGCCGGTGCCCGGCATCTGCGTGGCTTCTATAAAGAGTATTTCGCCGCCAGCCGGCGTAAACGCCAGTCCGGTCGCCACGCCGGGGACGCTGGTCCGCTGAGCGACCTCCGAACCGAACCGCTCCGGTCCGAGATATGCCTTCAACTGGCGGGCGGACAGGGTGACCGGCTTGGTTCGGCCACGGGCGACACGGGCCGCCACCGCCCGGCAGATCTTGCCGATCTGGCGTTCGAGATCGCGCACGCCGGCTTCGCGCGTGTAGGCGGTCGCGATCTTCTCCAGTGCGTCGTCCTTGATGGTGAGGTAGCGGCGGCCCCCTGTGGCCGCCGACGCCGGCCTCGGGGGGCCGGCGCTGCTCGGATCGAGCCCGTTTTCATCGAGCTGGCGAGGCACGAGGTACTTTCTGGCAATGTGCACCTTCTCCTGCGTGGTGTAGCCGGGCAGGCGGATCATCTCCATCCGGTCGCGCAGCGGCTCGGGAATCCCCTCCATGTAGTTCCCGGTGCAGATGAACATCACGTGCGACAGATCGAAGGGCAAGTCGATGTAATTGTCGATGAAGGTGTGATTCTGCTGCGGGTCGAGAACTTCGAGCAGCGCGCTGGACGGGTCGCCGCGGAAATCGTGCCCGATCTTGTCCACCTCGTCGAGCATGAAGACGGGGTTATTGGCTCCGGCCCGCCGGATCTCCTGAATGATCCGGCCGGGCATGGCTCCGATGTACGTACGCCGGTGGCCGCGGAGCTGGGCCTCGTCGTGAATGCCGCCGAGCGAAAGCCGCACGAACTTCCGCCCCAGGGCGCGAGCGATGGATTGGCCAAGGGAGGTTTTTCCCACCCCAGGCGGCCCGAGGAAGCACAGGATCGGCCCGCGGCCGTCCTTCTTTAGTTTTAGCACCGCCAGGTATTCGAGTATCCGCTTCTTGACCTCTTCGAGATCGTAGTGGTCTTCATCGAGAATCTGCCGGGCGCGGTTGAGGCTGAGCTGGTCGGACGTGCTCGACGACCACGGCAGATCGCACAGCCAGGTGATGTAATCCAGCGCGACCGAGTACTCCGGCGACGCCTGCGGGATGCGCATCAGCCGTTCCAGCTCGCGCTCGGCCTCCTTCTGCGCCGGCTCGGGCATCTTCGCCTCGGCGATGCGCTCGCGAAGCCGCTCGATCTCCGCCGTCCGCCCGTCTGTCTGACCCAGTTCCTGCTGGATCGCCTTCATCTGCTCCTGGAGATAAAACTCCCGCTGCGTCTTGTCGATGCGGTCGCGGACCTGCGTCTGGATCTTTTTGGAGAGCTCAAGCGTTTCGAGCTGCTGGGCGAGAAGCGTATTCACTTTCTGTAGCCGCTCGGCGACATCGAAGGTTTCGAGCAGTTCCTGCTTCTCGGCGGTGTTGATGGACAGATTGGCGGCCAGGAAATCGGCGGCCGCGCCGGGCGTGTCGATATTGTCGAGCACGATCCGCGCCTCTTCGGGGATGTTGGGCGAAAGCTCGAAGACACGGTAGGCGGCCTGCTTGGCGATGAGCAGCAGCGCGTCGATCTGCGGGTTCGTCGAGGTGGGATCCTCGTGTGCCTCCACGCGGGCGGTGACGAACGGTTCCTCGGTCACTATGGAAGTGATGCGGAACCGCGCCAGGCCGTGAATGATGATGTTCATCCCGCCCTCGGGCAGCGTCAGCAGCTTCAGGACCATGGCGATCGTGCCGACCTGATAGAGCTGATCGGGCTTGGGGTCGTCCGCTTCGCGGTCGCGCTGGGCGATCACGCCGATGAGCTTGTTGCCGCGGACCGCCTGCTCGACCAGTCGTTTGGATCGCTCGCGGCCGAGGCTGAGCGGCATGATGGTGCCGGGGAAGGCGACCGAATCGCGGATGGGCAGGATGGGCAGCTCGCTCGGGTATGTCTTCCCTTTGCCTTCCTGTTGTGGCGGGGCGGCCTGCTCAGGCAATTCCGGCGTGATGACAGCGGAGGCAAACTCCATGGCCGGAAGCTCAGTTATTCCGGCAGGAGTGTCCGCGGAACCGGGCGCGAAAGGTATTGTTTTCTCGTCGTCCATGCCGCTGTTGTTCAATCATAAGCGGGTGTGTGGGAAGCGGTCGAACTATCCGAGCCGCGACCGTGAGGAAGCGGTCCTCTGCGGCCCGTTTCCTTACGACAGTAGCGGCCTTTCTCGCCCCGCTACGGCATTCGTTTGGCGACGGTGATCCAGAGGAAGCCGTCGGTGAGCTTCGCGGCAACGCTGGACATATCCGCGGTGGACGGCAGCTCGATGCATCGCTCGAAAGGGCCGGAGTTAATCTCCATTCTGAGGATGCAGCTTCCACCCAAACGCCTTTCCGGGGGCGGCGGCGCCGCGCGCTCGCCCCGAACGGTGATCTTATTGCCGAGAACGTCCACGCCGATCTGATCCTTGGCCAGGCCGGCCAGTTCCGCGCAGAGATAGTAGTGGTCCTCATCCTCGTAGAGGTTGATCGCCGGCTGCCACCCGACGGACCGCGAGAAGCGGTAGAACGTCCGTCGCGTCAGATCGCTCATGAAATCATCGAGCTGGCGGGTCAACGACTCGAACGAATCCGCAGCGGCGTTCACACGCGTGGACATGGGTATGTCCCCTGAAATGATGGTCTCAATGCCGCTTATCAGCATATCACTCACACTAGCGCGGGTCAAAGTCGCCGGTACGCTCCATGTGCTCTATGAATGCGCGCGGTCGCAAGCGGCTTCTCTGATGCAGGACGTTGAATGATCAACCGGCGCGTCACTGGCATCTGGTGCTGTGGCCGCGGGAGAACGGTGATCTAGGTCGATTCATGCAGCGGCTGACCACAACGCATGTGCGGCAGTGACATCTGCATCGACATACCGTGGGCCACGGGCACTTGTACCAGGGACTCTACAAGTCGTTTCCGATCGGGAAGTTTCCATTGGGGATTTCAGTCTTGGCCGAGGCCAGCGCGGGCCATCTCGCGACGTAGCCGATCCATATCCCACGGTTGGACCTCATCGCGCAGAGGAACTCCGCGGCGAACGTACAGAGCCAGGAAGATAGCCGGCTCAGGGGGCTGGGTCAGGCACACGACCGCATAGCGGTAATTCTGATTGAATTCGCGCTGGCGGTAAAGATCCCAGAGCCCCGGGAAGCCCACCCGCTCGACTGCGAAGTGCGCCTCCGTCGGCGGCACCGCCCAGGTTTTGGACCATGCGACGATGTACGTCGGTTCCTTCGTGAGGATAGGTGTCCCGCTGATCTTACGGTGTCCGGGCGGGAGGTTTTCGGAGCGGGTTGCGCCCTGGGCGACATCCGGTTCTGTCAGGCCTAAAAAATCATAGGAAATCAGGTCGCTATAGTACGGGATTGCGCCCATCGTCGTGGCGGCCAGCGATTGGCCTCGGTCTGCCTGGCGAGCCAGCCACCGGCCGATCAGCTTGAATTCCCGGTTCGCCGAATTGTTGGTCTTGAGGCTCTTGAACTCCATTCGGTAGAAGAAGCCGGCTGAGGCCAGGGCGGCGCAGACGGCAACGGCGATAAGTCGCGTACCGGCCTCAACCCCTCCGGAAAAGCGAACATTCTCGGCGATCGCCGCCCAGGCGGGCACCATGGCGGCGATCAGGACCGGCCAGGCAGGCACCAGGAAGCGGGAGAGGGGCATCCAATCGCCACCGGCCAACAGAGCAAGACCAGCCTGGACGCACAGGAGCAGAAGGACGGCAGCAGTCCAGGCCACGGGCTGCTCGCGCCGTTGCCGCCACCAGGGTAAGATCCAAACGAGCAACAGGGTACCGATCATGAACTCGAGGCAATAAGCGGCCCCCGTCACGAGCACGCTAGGCCTCGAGACATCCACCTTGGCATAGAACACATTGGGCAGCCATTGTCCGTAGTAAGCCCGTCGCCAGAGGAGATGGCCGCCGAATACGACAGTCGAGGTGAGCAGAGTGGCGACGATAACGGCGGCACGTCTACCGCGAGGCAGGTCGCGCCGTAGGGCCAAGGCGACTAATACGACCGCCGTGATGGCGATACCTTCTGGCCGGGAGATGCTGACCAAAGCGGCGCAGATGACGCCGGCAGCGAGGCTCCACGTTCGCCGTGCCAGGGCCGCGGCGCTGACCGCGGCGGTGACCAGCGCAGTGTGCTGCGCAGTCTCCAAGCCGCAGAGACCATAAAACAGAAGCGGCGGGCTGAGTGAAGCGAAAATCCCGCCGGCCAGCAAGAGGGGAATAGCGCGCGGTGATGGACTCAGGCGGCCGACAGCGAGCGTTAGCAGCACCGTCGTGGCCAGCGTGGAGATTACCGCCAACAACGTGGCCCAGCGTTCGAGATCGCCTCCCAGGCGGGCGATGGCCGCCAACTGCAGCGTCCAGAGCAGGTTGCTGTAGCCCTCGACGCGGGTGCCGGGGTTGAATACCAGTCCGTGTCCGGCCGCCAGGTTCTGCGCGTAGCGGAAGCTGATGAGGCTGTCGTCCACGGCGCCAAAGTCCAAACCCCAAGCCACGGCCAGAGCCACGACGTTGAGGAACAGGACCGCGTTCAGGGCCATGATCCATTGGCTGGCCGATTGGCGCCTCGGGCTCTGATTGCAGAGCGATTCCATCCCGGTGAGCATAGAGCTTTTCGCCTTGAAGTTCTTTATTCCGAAAACGCATCCCGCTCGGCCATTGACTCACAGACCACAGATGTTGTCAAATACGCCAGTCAGGTCAACCATCGAGTCCTCAAAAGCCGCCTCTCCCGTTCAGCTCGACACATGTGCCGTCCGGGTCAACCTCGCCTGTTCCTAATCCTGCAATCCGAGCGGAACGCTCCACGTGATATAGACCGATGGCGCGGAGTGGACTCCGCCGCACGGAGGGTCGTAGACATACCGCAGAGGATGCCACAACCAAACGAAGCCGTGCAACCTCGTTTAAAGCCCCGCCAGGCGGGTTTCACGCGCGAGAGGATGGTCGCCGGTCAGCTCCAGGCGGTTTATAATGGGCGTGCGGTCGCAAACAGGCTTCTGATAGGACGTTGAATGAGCAACTGGTGTCGCAGGACCGCGGCAATTCATTGCCGCAACACGGTGCTCGCGTGCATTGCGGCAATGAATTGCCGCGGTCCCGGTAGTCTCTACGCCGCTGAACCCGCGAGTCAGAACCCCGCACGCAAGTGCGGGGACAGGCCCACCACTCGCGTGGTGGGTTCGGAAAAGACACACATGACCACGACACAGCCCGCATCGAAACCGGCCCACACCAACCGTCTGATTCATTCCACCAGCCCGTATCTGCTCCAGCATGCACACAACCCGGTAGACTGGTACCCGTGGGGACCGGAAGCCCTTGAGAAAGCCAAAAAGGAGAGCAAGCCGATTTTCCTGAGCATCGGTTACTCCGCCTGCCATTGGTGCCACGTCATGGAGCGGGAGAGCTTCGAGTCGCCGGAAACGGCCGAGGTGCTCAACAAGCACTTCGTCCCCATCAAGGTGGACCGCGAGGAGCGGCCCGATCTCGACGAGATCTACATGAATGCGACGATGATCGCCAACCAGGGTCAGGGCGGCTGGCCGATGAGCGTTTTTCTCACACCGGATCAGAAGCCTTTCTTTGCCGGGACATACTTCCCGCCGCAATCGCAATTCGGCCGGCCGGGGTTCAAGGATCTGCTATTGCGGCTCGCGGAGCTGTGGGAGAAGGAGCGGCCCAAGGTCGATGAGTATGCCAAGAATCTGGCCGGCGCGGTCCAGCAGTTCGGCGGGCTGGAGACTTCGGACGATATCATCCCGCAGGCAACGGTCACCAAAGTGGCGGAGGGTCTGGCCGGCGCGTTCGATCGCAACACCGGCGGCCTGCTCAGCGGCTCGACCAACAAGTTTCCGCCGTCGATGGCCATGAGCCTGATGCTGCGGGAGTACGATCGCAGCGTAAAACAGAAGCAGCCGAAGAAGCATTTGCTTGAGATGGTCGAGCTGACGCTGGACCACATATCGCGGGGCGGCATTTACGATCATCTCGGCGGCGGTATTGCCCGTTACAGCACCGATCCGCAGTGGCTGGTCCCGCATTTCGAAAAGATGCTGTACGACCAGGCGCTGGTCAGCGGGGCGTATATCGATGCGTTTCAACTGACGCGGAAGTCAGGGTACAGGGAGGTGGCGGAAGACATCTTCAACTATGTGATCCGCGATTTGCAGTCGCCGGAGGGCGGGTTCTATTCCGCCCGCGACGCCGACAGCGAAGGCGTAGAGGGCAAGTTCTATGTCTGGGAGAAGGCGGAGGTGATGTCGGTGCTCGGCGAGCGCGAGGGCAAGCTCTTTTGCAGCTACTACGACGTGAGCGACGCCGGCAACTGGGAAGGGCACAACATCCTCAGTATCCAGCGCGAGGTGTCAGTGGTGTCCAAGTTGAACCAGGTTGAGCTGGAGGAACTGGAGCAGATCCTCAAAGCTGGCCGCAAGAAACTGTTCGACGTGCGCGAGAAGCGAGTGCCGCCGCTGCGCGATGACAAGATCCTGGCGAGCTGGAACGGCCTGATGATCTCGTCGCTGGCTCGCGGCGGGCACATTACGGCCGAACCGCAATACGTAAAAGCTGCGGCCAGGGCGGCGGATTTCATTCTGACGCGGATGACGGAGAAGGGGCGACTGCTTCGCACGTACAGGCAGGGCAAAGCGCACACCGGAGGGTATCTCGACGATTACGCGTTTTTCGTCGAGGCGCTGATTGATTTGTATGAATCGACTTTCGAACAGCGATGGCTGGACGAAGCTATCCGTCTGACGGACGACATGGTCGAGCACTTCTGGGATGACGCGCAAGGGGCGTTCTTCTTTACGGCGAACGATGCCGAGCAACTCATCGTGCGGACAAAGGACTCGCGGGACAGCGCGATCCCTTCGGGGAATTCGGTGGCATTGATGAATCTGCTGCGGCTGGGCACGCTGCTCGACCGCAAAGACCTGCTGTCCCGCGCGGAAAAGACGATGAAGGCGTTCGCCGGCAGTGTCGAGCGGTCGGCGTTCGGGTTCGACCGGTTTCTGGCGGGCGTGGATTTTTACCATTCGCCACGAAAGGAGATCGTCGTGGTGGGACCGCGGACAAATCCGGCGACGCAGGCATTGATCCGCGCGGTCGATGAGGTTTATGATGCCAACAAAGTGGTGATGCTGTTCGACCCGGCGTCCGAGAACGCCGCTGCGTTGCAGGAGAAGATGCCACTGCTGGCGGGCAAGTTGCTGGTGGACGGCAAGCCGGCGGTTTACGTTTGCCGGAACCACGTCTGCCGGCGACCGGTCACCACGGCCGAAGAGCTGCGGCGCGAGTTGCAGGCGAATTGATCTTCGTATAGGGCTTTTGCCGATCACACGATGATGGAGCAGAATGTGAAACCCGCAAACCCCAACCGCACAGCGGTCATCCTCATAGCAATTCTCCTGGCTGCGTTAGACGCGCGCTCAGGCCTGGCTCAAGCGCCAAGCACGCGGCCCGCTCGCGGCCGGCCGCCGGTGCCGCGATCGCCGCAGTACGTCAGCACCAGCCTCATCCCCGACCGCCTGCTCGATCGCGGCGTGCGGCAGGTCATCGTCCTGCCGTCCGAGCCGATGGAGGCGGGCGAGGAGGGCATGCAGCGGTCCGGCGGAGCGATCGGCCGGATCGCCCCGGATGTGCGGCGTCTGCCGGAGGGCTACATCGTCGCCGGACGGGGTGCCCGCGTGGAGCGGGACGGCGAGTGGTACGTGTTTCGCCTGGAGCAGTCGGAGGGGCTGCCCAACGCTCCGCCGCTGCGGGTCCTGCCGAACAGTCAGCACGCGGTGCTGGACGCGATGATGACCGGCAGCGAGGGACGCTCCTTCCTGGTCACCGGCCGCGTGACCGATTTCCAGGGTAACAATTACCTGCTTATAGAGTCTCTGATGGAAGGTTCGTCCGGGCAGCGGGCGCCCGCCCCCCGTCTCGAACCTGAGAAAAAGGTGCCGCAGCCATCACCCGCTCTGCCGAATGAAACGAAGGACGAGACCTCATCTTCCACACTCCCGGCCCACGAGCCGACGGCCGAGGAAGTGGTTAAGAAATTGATGGAGAACAAACCGCGGCGGGCGCTGGTGCTGCCGCAACGAGCGGCCGAAAAGGATTCGCCGCCCGCTCCGACGAACGAGGCGAATGCGAAACCCTCGCCGGAAAACGACGCCGTCAAATGGGCGGAAGACAGCGTGATCGTCGACCGGCCGGCGCGAATCGTTCCGGGCCAACGGTGGTGGATGCTCGCATTTGATGACGCCGGCTCGGCCCCGAAGGACAAACCCATCGCGCTCCTGCCGAACCAACTACTCGAGACGGCCATCGCCCTGACCGGCGGCGGGGCCCGCGGCGTGGTGCTCATCATCAGCGGCGAGATCACCGCCTACAAAGGCACAAATTATCTGCTGCTCCGCAAGGTGCTCGTGCGGCGCGATCTGGGAAACTTCCGCTGATGCCCCTCATGATGAGTGTGTCCGGCGTACGTGGCGTCATCGGCGAGAGCCTGACGCCGACTCTGGCTGCGGAACTGGGCTGCGCGTTCGGGACGCATCTTCGCGGCGGGATCGTCGTAGTCGGGCGGGACAGCCGCCCCAGCGGTCCGATGGTCCAGCAGGCGGTGGTGTCCGGCTTGCTGGCGACGGGCTGCCGGGTGATTCTTCTGGAGATCGCATCGACACCGGCCATCGCTCTTCTTGTCCGCCAACATCGTGCCGCCGGCGGAATGGTCATCACCGCCAGTCATAATCCGGTCATCTGGAACGGCATCAAGTTCCTCACCAGCGATGCCGTCGACGGCAATGGCGTCGCCCCGCCGCCGCAGCAGGCCGAACGAATCTTCGACATTTACCATCGCAAAGCGTTCGAGTTGGCTGATGTGAACCGCCTGCACGAGCCGGTGCAGGATCTGCTCGCGGCGGCCGCACACGTCGATGCGGTGCTCCGGATCGTCGATCAAAAGACGATCGCGTCCAAGCGCTTCCGCGTCGTGCTCGACAGTGTGAATGGCGCCGGCGGCGGCGAGGGGCGGATGCTGCTGGAGAAACTCGGCTGCGACGTCGCGCACATCAACGCCGAGCCGACCGGTCAGTTCGCCCACACGCCCGAGCCGCTGGCGGAGAATCTGACGCAGTTGTGTACGGTCGTTCGCGAGCAGAACGCCGCGGCCGGTTTCGCCCAGGATCCCGACGCAGATCGACTGGCCATCGTGGATGAGGCCGGGCGCTACATCGGCGAGGAATACACGCTGGCCCTGGCCGCCAAGTACATGTTCCGCGCCCATCCCGGCCCGGCGGCAGCAAACCTTTCGACATCGCGGATGATCGACGATCTGGCCGCGGAGGCCGGACCGCCCTGTTGCGTGTACCGCTCCGCGGTCGGTGAAGCCAACGTCGTCGAAACCATGCGTATCAATAAATGCACGATCGGCGGCGAAGGCAACGGCGGCGTGATCGATCCGCGCGTGGTGCCCGTCCGCGATAGTCTGGTGGCGATGGCTCTCACGTTACAGCTCATGACCGACACCGGCCGCTCGATCGGCGAACTCGTGGCCACCATTCCACGCTACACGATGGTCAAGCAGAAATTCGAATGCTCGAAGGAACGCATCGCGGCGGTACTCGATGCGGTCCGCCGGCGATATGCGGCTGAGAAGATCAACGACAGCGACGGCGTGCGCATCGACTTCCCCGACGGCTGGGTTCACGTCCGCGGCTCCAACACCGAGCCGATCATCCGCATCATCGCCGAAGCGCCCACCCAGGAACGTTGCGAATCGCTGTTACAGGATAGTCGCATGCTTGTAACTGAGATTGAGATCGAAATGTACTCCGATGCGCAGATTGCCGAGTGGGATCGGGATGATCAAATGGATCCCGCTCTGAAAGAAAGAATCCGAAAAATGCGCTCTCGCCCAAAAGAATGAACCAGCATCTCTTAACTCGATCGATCGGCCAGCGCTTTGATAACCCGATCGACTGTGATAGTTATCATCGATTCATCGGGATGATCCGTCGCCACGACTTTCACGTGTTTGCCAAGTGGTAGCCAGACATGGGGATCCGTCGGGCAGAAGATGGCGACGGTCGGGACTCCGAGCGCTGCTGCTACGTGCGTCATGCCGGCGTCGTTGCCGATGTAGCGATCAGCGCCCGCGATAAGGTTCGCAGCTTGCACGAGATCATCACTGATGATCAACGATTCGCTCTCGGTTGCAGTGCGCTGAGCAAGGGTTCTCACAAGTTCATTCGATTCGGTTTCGGCGGGGCCGAGTAGCCAACTGATGTGAAGGTTTCCAAGCGTATCGGCCAGTTGCAGAAAACGTTCCATCGGCCAGCATTTTCCGCGACTGCCGCTGCCGGGGTGGATGATCGCGCGGCGAGGTCGTCCGGGAGAATCGGCAGAACGGTCGCTCTCGATTCGGATCACCGGCGGCGTGGGGTCACCGATCGGCAAGCCGGCGCTGCGGATCGCGGCCGCCCATTGGTCGGTGATGTGATGCCGGGCGGCGAGCGTTTCGGACGAGGGGCGCGGATCGACTGAAATCACACGTTTATGTGACCGCTCCACGAGCCGTCGGTGGATTGGACTCGCCGAATCGCTGAGAAAGTTGATGATCGCGTCCGCGCTTCGCAAAACGGCGAGCAATCGATCATCGAGTACGCCATCGTCGCGAAACAGACTGTGCAAACCCATGCTATCGGGCGATCGCCATTCGTCGACCGCGCTGCGACCGGCCGCCAGGCGGGCCGATGGGGCCGACGCGATGGCGGTCACGTGATCCGCACGCAGATACGCGCGCACCGACTGCACCACTGACAGCGTCAGCACAAAATCGCCAATCGCACCCTGATGTAGAATGATGAGCCTGCCGGGCATAGGCGGTTGTTCCGTGAACCGTTATCGCGCCGCCTCTTCAGCCATCTCCCGCACCTCAGGACGAGGGACGCTCCCGCTGCCCCATAGTTTTGTCATGACGTAGAGAAGCAGTACACCGCTCATGAGAAACACCGACAGCAGCAGAACCCCCGCGGTGAGTCGGCCGTAAAGAAAACTGCCGACCGTAAAGAGCGACGACCAGATGACGACGCTGCCCGCGAACCAGCCGAGCAACGCCAGCGGGATGTTCTCGTGCGTTCGCAGTTCGCTCTCGTCGGCCAATCCCGCCTGCCGACGGATGCGGTCCCACCCGGGCCCGAACGGGCGCACCAACCGGTAAAAAGCGATCAGCGTCTCGCGATCCGTCTGCGGACCGAGATACGCCGTCAGCAGCCAGCAGAACGTCGTAACGGCAATGGTGACCATCAGTGCCCGATGAGTCTCCAACCCCATGCCGTTTCTGTTGAGGATCAACAGAACAATCGAAGTCGCGAAGGAACTGACCATCGCGGCCACTTCGCACCATGCGTTGATCCGCCACCAGAACCAGCGTAGCAGATACAGCAACCCGGTGCCCGCACCGACCTGGAGCATGATATCGAAGCTGTCCTTGGCGGTGGCCAGCAGGTAGACGGTGCCGGATGAACAGATGAACAGCCCGACGGTGGCCAAGCGGCCCGCGAAAACGTAATGCTTTTCGCTCTCTCCCGGCCGCACGAACCGCTGATACAAGTCGTGCACCAGATAGGAAGCGCCCCAGTTCAGCAGCGACAGGACGGTCGAGGAGTTGGCTGCGATGAGCCCGCCGACCATGAGACCCACAAAACCAACGGGCAGAAATTTCAGCATGGCCGGGTAGGCTATGTCATGCCCCAGCAGTTTTTCATCGAGGTTCGGAAATGCCTGCCGAATATCGGACAACTCCGGATAGACCAGCAGCGAGCACAAGCCGACCAGGATCCACGGCCACGGCCGCAGGACGTAATGCGCGACGTTGAAGAACAGCACGGCGCCAAGCGAATCCTTCTCCGACTTCGAGGCGAGCATGCGCTGGGCGATGAAGCTGCCGCCGCCGGGCTCGGCGCCGGGGTACCAGACCGCCCACCACTGCACGGCGATCGGCATGATGAAGACGGCGACGGCCAGGTCCCAGTTGCTGGTGAAGTCCGGCAGGAAGTTGAGGTAGTGGATCATCGTCTTGCCGTCGGGCGTGGCACGCGGCCTGGACAGCTCATCCACGAGCACGTGCAAACCACCGACGTGTTTCACCGCGAAATACGCGGCGGCGATCACCGCCGTCATCTTGATGAAGAACTGGAACATGTCGATGACCAGCACGCCCCACAGGCCGGAATGGGCGGCGAACACGACATTCAGCAATCCGACGAGCAGCAGCGTCTGCCAGCGCTCCAGCCCGAACAGGACGGCGGCGATCTTGCAGGCCGCGAGGTTCACTGACGCGATGATCACGCAATTAAAGAACAGCCCGAGGTAAACGGCGCGAAATCCGCGAACGAAGCTTGCCGCGGCGCCGGAGTAGCGCAGTTCGTAGAACTCCAGGTCGGTCATCACGCCCGACCGCCGCCACAGTCGCGCGTAGAAGAACACAGTCGATACGCCGGTCAGAACGAACGCCCACCAGCACCAGTTGCCGGCCACGCCCTGCCGCCGCACGATGTCGGTGACGAGATTCGGCGTATCGCTGCTGAACGTGGTCGCAACCATGGACAGCCCGCCCAGCCACCACGGCACGGATCGCCCGGAAGCGAAGAATTCAGATGTGTTTTTGCCGGCCCGCTTGCCAAAAAAGAGCGCGGGGACGAAGCAGATCAGAAGTGTCGCGAGAACGATGATCCAGTCAATGAAATGTAAGTGCATCCGATGCAGCCGCCATCAATGGATAATCGTTCGCTTAGTGTGGATCGATCTCCGCCTGACGATAGATGGTTCGGAGCGTACCGAGGCGGATATCGCCCGGATGCACCGGTACGGTTACTCTGCGACCATCAGGGTGCAGGAACGTCTTATGGCTGCCAACCTGATGGTCCTCAACGAAGCCGTGCCGACGAAGCAACGCGATCACCTCACGGGCCTTCATCGGCCGCAGTTTGCTCACGAACGGCCCACCAGAACAGTGGTCGAAATGGTCTCGTCAACGGGGACCGGTTCTTTATGCTTAATCATGCTGGCGAGATGACACTCGATGGCCTCTCGTGCGTTGGCCTTAGCTGAGTCGAGGTCGTCACCGTGTGACACGCACCCCGGCAGGGCGGGCACCGTCACAGTGAATCCTCCCTCCGGTTCGGGCGTAAGGACAACGGTGTACTGCCCCACCGGGATTCTGAGTTTCTTGCGGGTACGTCTTTTCATCAAGTCCTCGACTGCCTTCATTATATCAGTTGTAGCTCATTCTAATCCAAAGCCGATCATCCACTTCCCTATGCGTTCATTCGCGGGTCCGGCTGCTCCAGAATGGCCTGCGTCTGGGCCTGGCGGTACCGGCGCAACGCCTCACGGATCTGCGGGTATTTGTTACCCAGGATAGCGGCAGCGAGCAGTGCGGCGTTAATCGCGCCGGCCTTGCCGATGGCGAGCGTGCCCACGGGGGTCCCCGCCGGCATCTGCACGGTCGAGAGCAGCGCGTCCAATCCGTTAAGCGACCCGCCGGCCATCGGCACACCAAGAACCGGCAGCAGCGTCCGCGAAGCGGCCACACCGGCCAGATGAGCGGCCATGCCCGCCGCGGCGATAATCACTTCCAGCCCGCGGCTCTCTGCGGTCGTGCAATACTCGGTCGCCTGGTCCGGTGTGCGGTGGGCGGAAACCACGCGAACCTCGTAGGCGACGTTCAACTGGTCGAGCGTCGCAGCGGCGTGCTGCATCGCCTCCCAGTCGGACTTTGAACCCATGATCACGCCAACCAGAACGGACATCGATGCGTCTCCTGAATGGATCGAGCCGGCGGAACGAGTCCGCCACTATACTCAAGCCGGCATTCATTGAAAATGCTTGAGAATGGAATAAATTGAGTCATTCAGCCCACAACCGGGGGGATGCCTACAGGCAATGACTTCGGCGCCGCCCAGCGGACCGGGCGAAAATATGGATCCCAAGAGTCGATTCTTCTTGACTCGGCCTAAAACCGCGGTTATGCTATCGGTCCAACGCGTTAGGACTTGTCATATCAAAGGAGCGGAAAAGCAATGCGCACCCATACTTGGACCTTGTCCGCGTTCGTTTTACTCACCTGTGCCGGCGGCGCTTCAGCAACCGTCCTGTTTTCCGATGGATTTGAGAGCTACACCGCCGCGGGCAATCCCCTGGACAAGAACACCGCGGGTCCCAATGCGGCCCCGAATGGCTCAGGGAATCCGTGGTTTGGACCCGCGCCGCCGAATGCACGCGTGGTTGGAGTCGACAGCGGCGTCTCGCCCCACAGCGGAAACAACATGATCCGCGGCGCGTTCGTCACCGGCTCAGATCTTGACCAGAACTGGTACAACCTCGCCTACCGTCTCAACGGCGGGAGTGCGTACACCGGGAACATCCAATTTGAGTGGTATTTCTATGATCCCACGGGGCAGAACGCGGGCAGCACCAACTTCAGGGATTACGCAGCGCTTGGCTTTTACAACACCGCTCCGAGCGGAACGGACTACCCGGGCACGGGAAGCCTCAACAGCGCAACGCAGATCCAGAGGCTTGGGCTGGGCGCTTTCAACGGCAACGCCGCCTCCCAAACGGTCTATAATGCCCGCATCGTCGGCGAGACTGCGGGCGACGCCGGCAATGCGGCTTGGTTCCTCACCGGCGTGGCACGTTCGGTCGGCTGGCACAAAGGAACGGTCAAGATCGGTCCGGCCCTGGGCGACAACACCAACCAGGTCGATTTCTACGTCGACGACATCTTCGCACTCGGCCGCAATTCCAAGACCAGCTACGGCTACAACGTGCTGGAGTTCAACACCAAGTTCGGCAGCCAGACGGGATACTTCGACGATGCGTCGTTCAGCACGATCCCCGAACCGGGCAGCCTCATCCTGCTTGTGGGCGGCCTCCTGCTCGTGCGCCGGCGCGCGATGACGTTCTCGCCTCACAGCTGAATTTTCGTCCGGCGTACCTGCATGAGTTTCGCCAGCCGCGCTGGCCCTGTCGGATTGTCACCAGATTCTCATCCGCGTGGTCGGTATCCATTTCCATGCGCGCAGCGTCCGCCGTGTGGACCGGCACATCAAACCAAAGGTCCGCGGTGGACGCATAAGGTTGAATGGCGGGCCGGAGGTCAAAAACCGCCCGGAAAATGGTTGTATAATTATGAAAACCGTTTACAATGACGATTAAGCCGGTCCTCATCTGGCGGAGGCGGATGGAGTTGCGGAGATTCCCTCCCTGCCTCTCCTGTCGGTAGCGGTGCAACGAAAGATACGGGCGAAATTTCGGGGACAATCAATGCGCAGAAACGCCCTGCTGTGGACCGTCCTGGGTGTAACGTTCAGTCTGACCGCCGCGAGCCGAGCCGGGACGGTGGATGTCCGGTTCGAGGTCGGCGCTGTGATGGTGTCGGCTCCGCAAGACGCACCGCCGGGCGTCACGCCTTTACAGGCGGCATTCCTAGGCCGAAGGATGGAAGTCGGCCGCGGACTCAGGATCGTTCATCGCGAGGTGCCGCCGGGGATGTCCCCGCTGGAGGCGGCGATCCGCGCCTCGGTCGCCGGTCCAACCGCGGACGAGGCGGCGATGGGTTTGTTCTCTCATCTTCCTCCCGACTCCCAGATCGTCACACTGGAGATCACCCCGGACACGGTCAGCATTGACTTCTCCAGGGAAGCTCTGTTCGGCATCACCGACCACACATTGGAAAGCGTCTTCGATCAATTCAAGGCGACGATCGGGGATTTTCCAGACATTCGAACGATCCGTCTGACCTGCCAGGGCCAACCGCTTTCGAGCTACCTGCCGCCGGCGCCGCGGATCACGCCGGCTCCCGCGGGCACCACCCCCTCCCCATCCGCCGCCCCGCAGGATGCGACGCCTTCACCGCTCACGTTGAACGCGCTCGCGGGCCGAATTATCACCATCGGGCCCTCACACGGACGGTTCTGGAATGGCTCAGGATGGTTCTGGCAGCGGTCCGACCCCTGCAATCTCGGTGAAGCGGTCCTCGAAGACACCAACAGCATCCGCCTCATGCAGTTTCTCTATCAGTATCTCATTCAGGACGGCGCTCAGGTTCTCGTGCCGCGCGACCTGACCGAGACCGACTGCTGCCATTCCGCCGAGGGGTTAAACTGGTGGAAGATGGCCGCGCGGTACTGGCTGGAGGCCGACTGCTGCACGCCGGCCTCCGTGTGGGACAGCTCCACCGACGATCTCAGCGACGACATCCGCGCCCGCCCGCTCTTCGCCGACTATTACGGTTCGCACATTTACATCGCGCATCACACCAACGCCGGCGGCGGCGGCACGGCCCGCGGGACGGAAACTTACCGTGACACCGCGATGGAGCACCCGGCGCAAGTGGCCAACAGCCTCACACTGGCCAACAACGTCCACGGCAGCATCATCAATGCGAACCGCGAGCTGTGGGACCCGTGCTGGAACGACCGCGGGGTCAAGGACTCGGCCGGTGCGTTCGGCGAAATCCGCATCCCCAACCAGCCGGCCATCCTGATCGAGCTGGGCTTCCATGATGGCTGCAACCCGTCCGGTCCGACCTGCGGAGGCAATCCGATCGCGGCCGATACCATCGCCCTGACCAACAATTACTTCAAATCCGTCGCCGAATGGGGCGTTTACCGCGGCATCTGCCAGTATTTCGGCGTCACCCCCGGCTGGGACCGCTACTCCGACGAGCTGGTCAGCGAGAACATCCCCGCGTCGATGAACGCCGGGCAGAGTTACAACATCGGCATCACCTACCGCAACCGCGGCGTGCTCTGGAGCAACCCCTACAACTTCCGGCTCGGCGCGGTCGGCGACAGCGACCCGTTCACCGGCTTCAACCGGGTCAACCTGACCGGCGAGACCCGCGCGGGCCAGACCTACACGTTCAACTTCATCATGACCGCGCCGCCGGCCGGCGTGTACACCACCGACTGGCAGATGGTCCGCGACGGCGTTGCCTGGTTCGGCGCCGTCATCTCCAAGACCGTCACGGTGATCTCCAGCGGCGGCGATCAAGGCGTCCCCAGCCAGCCCACCAACCTGATCGCGTTCGCCACCAGCTCGACCAGCGTCCAACTCAACTGGACGGCATCGACCGACGACGTGGCGGTGGTCGGATACGACATCCGCCGCAACAACTCGATCATCGGCTCGAGCTTGACCAACGCCTACACCGACAACACCGCCGCGGCGAACACGGCCTACACGTATGAAGTGCGGGCCAGGGACGCCGTTCCGAATTATTCCGGCTGGAGCAATTCCGCTTCCGTAACCACGCCCGCGCCGACGCCGCCCGATTTTATCGTCGAGAGCCGAACCGGCGGCCAGAACAACCCCGCCAAGTATTCCGAGCCCGCCGGCGCACTCGCCGACACCACGGCCAAGAGTTCGGCGCCGGGTTGCACCGGAGGCATCGGCGGGCGGTATGGCAGCGCCAACCAGCCGGTGGTCGGTGTCAAACGAGCCCTCTTCAAGTACGACGTGCCGGTGACCGGCGAGTACGAAGTCTTCGTCACCAGCGGCAACCAGAGCCTCCGCAACAGCAACGTCCAGACCATCATCTCACACGCGGGAGGAAACACCACCACCAGCTTCAACGAGCCCGCCAGCACCAACCTCTGGACCTCAATGGGCAAGTTTAACTTCAATGCCGGCGCCAACACCGGCGTTGTCGAACTCAACAACAACAACGGCAACGCCGCCGGCTCCAACGTCAACGTCGATTCGGCCAAATGGTCGTTCGTGCCGCCGGCTCCGTCTCCCGGCCCCAACCGGACGATCTGCCCCGGCGGCACCACCGCCATCTCCGCCTCCGTCGGCACCGGCCAGACCGTCGACTGGTACACCGGAAGCTGCGGCGGAACGCTGATCGCGAGCGGCTCGCCTTCGGTCAACGTGAGCCCCGCCTCCAACACGACCTATTACGCGCGCGGCCGGGTCGTCTCGAACGGCGTCGTCAGCAGTACCTGCTCGACGGTGACGGTCAGCATCGTCAGCCCGCCCGGCGTCAGCGCCCCGACCCCCGCCGATCCCACCGTCTGCGCGGGTGACAACGTCAACTTCAGCGTAAATGCCAGCGGCACCGGTCCGTTCAGCTACCAGTGGAAGCGCGGCGCCGTCAACGTGGGCACGAACAGCGACACGCTGGCGCTGGTCTCCGTCAGTCAGAACGATGCCGGCACGTACACCTGTGTTGTGACCGGCCCCGGATGTGCGGTCACCTCCTCCGGTTCGACGCTCACCGTGGTCGGCCCTTGCAATGACAACGACGCCTGCACGATCGACACATGCGACAGCCAGACCCTCCAGTGCGTGTTCACGCCCGTCAGCGTGGATGACGGCAACCCCTGCACGGTGGACAGTTGCGACCCCCAGACCGGTCAGACGACGCACGTGCCGATCTCGTGCGACGACGGCGATGCCTGCACGGTTGACTCGTGCGACAGCCAGACCGGCCAGTGCGCGCACGCCCCGCTCAACTGCGACGATCAGAACGTGTGCAACGGGACTGAGACGTGCGACTCGCAGACCGGCTGCGTACCCGGCACGCCGCTGAACTGCGACGACGGCAACGCCTGCACCACGGATGGTTGCGACCCGCAGACCGGCTGCACGCATGTGGCCGTTGATTGCGACGACTCCGACTCGTGCACCACCGACACCTGCGATCCGCAGCTCGGCTGCATCCACCTCGGCCTGCGGACAATCGCCGGCCGCAGCCTCTTCTACAACAATTCGTTCTACGACTCGGCCGCATCCGCCTGCAACACGCTCGTGGGTCAGACCTGCAACGACGACACCGCGGTCGCGACGGACAAGGTAGCATTGAATCCCGGCGGCACCGCAGGCACCAGTAACTACATCAGCTACAGCCGCGGCATCAACGGTTTGATGATCGATGTTGCGCCGGACGCGGGTTGCAACCCGCTGCCGGCCGGGCCACTGGCGGCATCCAGCTTCGATTTCAAAGTCGCCAACAGCGCCAACCTGGGCTCGTACGTGGCGGCGGCCGCCCCACTGAGCATAGAGGTCATTCCCAGCGGTGGCGCCGGCGGTTCGGACCGCATCAAGATCATCTGGGCGGACAATGCCATTCCCAACATCCGATGGCTGCGCGTGGTAGTCAAGTCAAATGCCAACGGTGGGCAGCTCGACCTGGCGGCCGACAGCATCTTCTATTACGGCCTGGCCATCGGCGACAGTCTGACGCCGGGCAGCACGCGTGTGGTGGTGAGTTCCACTGACGAGATCGACGCCCGCAACCACCCGCACAACAGTCTCTCGCGCGTGCCCGTGGCCGCGAATTCCACGTACGCGGTGGCCAACGCGCCGGACGCCAGGTACGACTACGACAAGAGCAGCCAGGTCACTTCAGCAGACGAAATTATCGCCCGGCATAATCCAACAAACACCGCGACCGGGCTTCTGCTGTTGAACCCGGCGCCTTAACCGCCGGTGATAACAGAGCACCAAACTCGTTCACAACAGTCGCAGACGAAACATGTTCCAACGTGCGCGACGCATCATGCCCGCGCGCCATCACGACCGCAGCCTATCGACGCTTGGACATATTCCCCGGGGGACGAGCCGGTGATTTCACGACCGGCAGAGCCGCCAACCGTCCCGATTCACCATCCTTCCGCAATCCATAGCGCTGTTTGATACTTTGTGTTAAACTGTTGACATGGGAGGGGTTTCCGCTTAACATTTGGTATTGTCGGCGGAGCAAAAAAGCAGTTGAAATCCTGTATGGGGCCAGGCCTGCGGGCGAGTGGGGATATCAGCGCCCCAAGCCGGGCCCATCGAAGAATCTCATGATGTGTCGATCCGATTCCTTTCACGCGGGGAGATCGTGTATGCAGTTAGGCCGTTTGCGCGGAGCGCTGCCGTTATGCGGGGCCGTCGTTGGGGTATTGGCCGTTGCCGGGAGCGCGGCGGCACAGTGCAAGCAAATCTTGTACGACTCCCCCGCGAGTGGCGTCCCTTCAAACTCGTATAACACCGGAGCACTGGCTACAGGCGTATCGTCGGGGCAGAACGGGTGGGTGGCGGGCAGCTCCACGACCATCCCCAGCAGTGCCCAGATCGGCGTGGCCAACGGGGGGTTCACCGGCAACCATGCGATTCTGGTCACCGGCAACGGCAACGATCTACGAGATGCCATCTACTTGTTCGGCGGCGCTGTGGGAAACGGATGCGGAACGACAAATCCGCCGCCCGACAGTAATGCCGGCCTGATCTCCGTACGGCTGAAATACAAGAAAGGGACCGTCGTCGAAGGCGCGGGCGTCATCATCAAACCTCAGAGTAATGATGACAGTGCGACAGGGGCGACGTTCGGCTTCTACCACATCAACGGCGATGGGACGATGAAGGGTCGGGGGGGCACGAACACGCAAACGGTTACGGATAACTTTGATCCGGCCATCTATCCCGGCAACGGCTATCCGGTCAACGGCTGGTATGAGCTGGAAATGCGTCTCAATCCGAACCACACGTCACAGGCCTGCGACTGTGTGACCGACCCCGCCACGAATACGCAGATCCCCTTTGGATTCTTGGAGTTCATCGTCAACGGCAACAAGGTCACAGCGACAGGCGGCACGACGTGCAACCCGCAAACTTGTGCCGGATGTGCCCAGACCTCGCCCCCCTGCACGGACGGAACCGGTCCGCAAAACCCGATGGCTTACTACGGCGGCACCAACACTTCGGGCAAGGTTGGCCGGTTTACGTTCCGGCGCGAGGTGGGAAGCAATGGCACCAATGCGTCAGCCTATTTCGACAACTGGGAGGTCTGGACCCACCCCCGGCCGACCCTCAGGAGCCAGCCGATCATCGTGATGCTCAGTGCGGCGGGGACATACACGCTCAGCGCGGCCGACCTCCAGAATTTAACCACTGGGAGCGTGGCCGGCGATCAGACACAAACAATTACCAGCCGCAACGCCACTCCGAATACGTTCAATTGCACGAGTGCCGCCGGCAGCGGCGTCAACACCGTGCAGCTCTGGATCACGCAGACCGACGGCCAGGCCGACTCGCAAAGGCAACTTAACCAACTCGGCCTGGGCTCCATGCTCACCACCACGGTAACGGTCCGTCGGCCCTCGCCGAACGTCTCCTGCCAGGCCGGGACGCTCTCCCGAGCGTGCTCCGGCGGAGGCGCCGTCTTCTCCGTGGCGGACATTAAGGCCAGCAGCAGCGCGGGCAGCACCTGCTCGACCATCGGTTCCGAGCAAGTCAAGAAGTCCACCGCCTCTGATGCCACTTATGCATCAACCGTCAGCTTCGACTGCACCGAACTCGGCTCCCGCACGGTCGTCCTCCGCGTCACGCAGAACACGGGTGAGGTCAACACGTGCAGCCGCAATGTCTTAATCACCATTACCGATACCGATGGCGATGGCGTGGACGATGGTGCGGATAGTTGCCCCAACACGCCCAATGGTGAACACGTCGATGCCAGCGGCTGCTCGTGCAGCCAGAAAGTCTGCAACGATGGCGATGCCTGTACGATTGATTCATGCGATCCGCAGACCGCTGCCTGTACGATTTCGCCGGTCAATTGCGATGACGAAGACCTGTGCACCACAGATAGCTGCGATCCGCAGACCGGCTGCGTCCACGATCCGGTCCTCGCTGTCAGCCGAACGGTCGTCGACCGCAATCTCTTCTACAATAATTCGTTCTACGACTCGGCTTCATCCACCTGCAACGCTCTCGTGGGCCAAATCTGTAGCGACGACACCGCCATCGCGACGGATAGGATCGCGCTCAACCCCGGCGAGTCGGCGGACTCGGCCCATTACATCAGCTACAGCAGGGGCATCAACGGCCTGATGATCGACGTGGCGGCGAACACGACCTGTAACCCTCTGCCGGCCGGGTCGCTGGCGGCGTCGAACTTCGATTTCAAAGTGGGCAACAGCGCCAACCTGGGCTCGTACGTGCCGGCGGCCGCCCCGCTCAGTATCGAGGTCATTCCCGGCGGCGGCACCGGCGGCTCCGACCGCATCAAGATCATCTGGTCGGACAACGCCATTCCAAACACCCGGTGGTTGCGCGTGG
>CAYLLT010000081.1:0-28499 GCA_964384465.1 uncultured Planctomycetales bacterium
CGGCCGCCCTGCTGTGGTCCGCGACGGACAACAAGCTGTACCTGACCAGTTCAGCGAACGGCACGCCGCACGAATGCACGAGCAATGGCGACTGCGATGACAGCAATGTGTGCACATCAGACACCTGCGACACGACGAGGCACCTCTGTCAGAACAATCCGATCGACGGCTGCTGCAACGTGTTTGGTTACGGGGTGCAGGATGTCCTCGCTTACACGCCGCCCAATCCACCGCTGGCCCCCGGCGGCACGGTGACCGTCACGTATCCGGTCAGCGGCGACCTCGGTTATGGATATGTCTCAACGATTACTTCCTTCGTCGAGATCGCCGGCAACTTGTACGCCCTCGGCTTCACCATGCCCCGCTTCGATCCCAACATCAGCCCGAACAACAGCGTGTTCAACGGAGCGACCGGCACGATCAACGCTGCGCCGGCGCTGGCGGTCATCGACATCAATGCCAATCCGCAGGCCGTGTCGGGAACCCCCATCAACTGCAACAATCTCGGCCTGCCGGTCTCGGCGATCCATACGCCCATATCCATCTCCCGCTGGCGGAGCGTGCGCACGCACGGCGGTGCCGATCTCTCCATCGAGCTGAACCCGCTCGCCACCGGCAACGGCGTCACCGGCCCCACCGTGGAGACGCGGTCCGGAGGCATTCAGAAGATTGAGGTCGATTTCAACAGTTTCGTGGCCGTCAATAACGCAACGAACATCACGGTCAGCGACGGCGTGATCGGCTACACGCCGGCGGTCAGCGCCTCCGGCAGCACGCTCACGCTGAACTTCGCGCCCGCGCTCCTCCCCGATCAGAAGTGCTACACCCTCACCATCGGCCCCGCCGCGCTTTCGCAAACTCTGACCGGCAACAACATCTGCCGCATCCGCTCGCTCCAGGGCGACGCCACCGGCAACGGCATCGTCAATCTCGGCGACGTGCTGTACACGAAAAAGCACATCGGCCAAACCGCGGCCACGTTCCCCCATCTCGATTACAACCTGACCGGCGACACCATCGACGCCGCCGACATGCTGGCCGTCAAACCGCTGGTCACCTCGCCAGCGAGAAGAGCGCTGTGCCCATAATCCGATCACAGCGCATACAATGATTCCGGGCCGAGCCGGCACTCCAGACGGCGGATGAGATCAGTAACTTCGGCAAGGTTCATCAGCGACATGATAGCGCGTGATCGACCGCGAAGGACTACTTTGTCGCACGCTCACCAAAACCGTAATCGATCTGTGCGGATGCCTGAAGGAAGCGGGCTGCAAGCCATCCGAAGGCGAGAGGGCGTTCACTGTCTGGATCTAACTACACTAGCGCGGACAACTTTGCGCTGTAGTGCTTGTTGCCGCCATTCACGCCGTGCGGCAACAAGTTGCCCCGGTCCTGACATCAATCATTCGTAACCTACAGCTACTTCAACGTAATCTTCGGCGCGTCGGCGTACAGTTGGTATTGCTCCGCGATGTGGGCCGACTGCGTATCGCCCTTGTGGATCACGATGCGATAGTTGAACTTCGCACTCTCGCCTTTTTTGAACCTCTTTGAGCCGTTTGTCGTTTTGTCGCCGGTGAATGCACCGAGGCCGAACGGGTTGGCGGTGTAGAGGCCGTAGCCGCGGATGTGCCAGCAGGTGGGGTGGCGGAAGTTGTCCTTCGCATCGAACACGGCGATGCCGACCGTCTCGTCCTTGACCTTGCCGACGTAATCGCACCATTCCGCGGGTTTGCCCCAGCACTCCTTCTCGCCCTTCTGGCCCTTCGAGTTGACCATGTGCCCGCCGGCGGTTTCATCCATTGAAGTGGCTATACGCATCGCGACCACGCCGCCTTCCTTGGTATCGGCGAACATGACATCTTCGTCTGGAAAATGGAACATGACCTGTACATCGATGATGCGTGAGTCATCGTCGCCGCGGAAGAAGGTGTACGTGCGCGTGTCGGTAAGTTCGCGGCGGCCGTCGTGCCTGATCCACTCGACCTCGGCCTCAATCTGTCCGAACACCGGGCCGCTCACCGCATGCACGATGCGTGTGACGCGCTGCACGTCGTTGAACTTCATGTCCTGATGTTCGACCCAGTAGTTGCTGCCTTCGTGCTCGAAATCCCTGGTTCGAATGTCGCCGTGAGCGGTCCAGATGGAGCGATGATGCGGATGGTCCTGGCGTTTGTTCTTGGACTCGACGGGATTGTCTTTCATCGGGTAGTCGCGGGTGACCGGCTCGCCGGTGGGGCCGATCACCGGGTAGAGATACGGTCTCGGCTCTTCCTTCTTGAAGTTGAAGGCGGTGAAGGGTTTGCCGGCGATGGTGACTTCGATCAAGCCGTCATTCACCTGCTTGACAGCGACGACGACGTTCGTCGAGATTGTGAGAATTCCCCCGTGCGGGCGATAGGTTCTGGTCTCACCCGGTTTCATGGCCCCGATGAACCACCACACACGACCTTGTTCATCGATCTGAGCGAGAACGAGGTCTTTCCCATCGGGTCCGCTCAGCGGGTACACGTCCTTACGCCCGATCAAGTCGTTTGGTTTGAAGCAGACGGGGCCGGCCGGTCGGCCCTGGTCGCCGGCATGGATGGTGATTTCCGTGGCACATGCCAGGTTGGCAACGGTGGCGACCATGATTGCCGCCGATACTGTTCTCATCAAGTTGCTCATCAGACCTCCGCACTGTTGGGATGATTGAGTCTACTCTTAGGAGAATTGTGACCGCGGGGGGAACGTCTGGCAAGTTTCAGGTGATTCCGAAGAGGCGGGCAAACTCGGCGACGGTCACGATCCGGGTCGGAACGAGCGCTTGCGCCTCCCGCAAATCCTTGTCGCCCGTAATCAGGTAGTCGGCGTCGCTGGCCAGCGCGGCGACGAGAAACGGCACGTCTTTGGGATCACGCGGAAAATCAGGAGGTGGCGAGGAAGGCTCGAAGCGGAGAATGGTCGAATCAAGGAATCCGATCCAGTATCGCCGATCCGAATCCGCAATTCTGAATTTGGGTCGGCTCAACACCTCATGATATTCGCCTTCGATCTCGGGTGTCACGATCCAAAACCAGTCATCGTGCGCCGCAACCGCCTCGATCACGCGTTGTGGTAACCGATCACGAATGACGGCCGACAGAAGGACGTTGGTATCTACCACGAGCGTCATCGGCCCGCCCGATAATCGTCAATTTCCTTCTGAATGTCCTCGTCGGTGATTTCATTCGAGCCGGGCAGACTTTGTATCTTCTGGCACAGCCGTCGCCATGCGGCCACGCGCTCTGCGGCAGGTGGACGCCGCGGCACAATGATCACATCCACCTCCTGGTTTTCCCAATCCTGAGGCGCTTGGATTCTCAGCCAGCCATCTGGCTCGACCTTGGTTGTTTTAGTTATGGCATTCATCGATCTTCCTCTCATTTAGATTATTCTATCCTGAAATGAGCACCGGAGAAACCGCGGAATTGGCGGGAGGGTCATACAAAAACATGAATTTCGATCGCGATGACTCAATGGGGATGTCCCGGCAGGGCCGCTTTGAGCATTTTGATGGCCACCTGGGCGACCGTATCGGCGTCAGGGCTGTAGTCGAATGGCTCGCAGGAGACCCAGCCGTCAAAGCCGGATTGTTGCAGGGTCGTCAGGGTTGCCTTCAAATCCACGGCCGCGTCTTCGGGCGAAGATGACATACCCACCCCCTTGCCGGACGGCAGGTTGGCGTGGAAATGTCTGGCCCGGCGTCCGAAGCGGCGGACGGTCTCCACGATCCCGCCGGGCATGGTGGACATCGCCTTCATGTCCAGCATGATGTCGATGTTGGGGTGACCGATCTCGTCGGCCATGCGGGCGGCTTCGTCGATGGTGTTGATGAAGTTGGTTTCCTTCGGGCCGAGCGCTTCGATGCAGAGCATGACGCCGCGGGCGGCGCACGACGGGCCGGAAGCGGCAAATACCTCTTTCGCTCTCTTCCAACCTTCTTCAAACGATGTCAGCGGTTCAAGGCTCCGTTGTTTCGGCGAGCCGAAGATCACGACCTTTCCGCCGAGGTCGCCGCAGCAATCGACGAGCGCTTTCAGGTAGTCTGCTGACGCCTGCCGGATGCCGGCATCGGGGGCGGTGAGATGCAACCCCTTTGGTGCGACGAACAGCCAGTGCAGGCCGACGATCTCCACCCTCGCATCGGCGGCGGCGCGGACGATCTCGCGGCGGCGCTGCGGCGGAATGTGACGCACGTCGTCGGCCAGCGTGAACGGGGCGATCTCCACGCCGGTAAAGCCGATGCGGGCGGCGCGGCGAAACACGTCCTCGATCGGGACGTCCTTCCACGGTTCGTTGCAGGTTGCGAGTTTCATTGTTCGTTGCTCTCAATCATCATCTGCACGGGCGAGACGCCCGTGCCACACCCACCGGCGAGACGCCGGTGCCACACGGATCAGGATGCACTCTGAATGTCTCTCACGCCAGCCCACGCTTCGCCGCTTCATGTTGCACGAAGATCGCGTCCATCAGTTTGCCGTTCGCGACGATCATCGTGTATTCGACGTAGAACGCCAGCAACTGGAAAGCGGTCGAAAGCAGCGCCATCGTCAAGTGAACGGTCGCGTGTTCGGGCTGGTTGGTGGCCCATCCGCCGGAGAACGCCGCCAGAAGCGCCATCAGGATGCCGGGCATCAGCACGCCGTAGGCCCGCACTTTCAGCCGCTGCGTCTCCGCCGCCAGCTTCACGTCCAGCGATGCTTCCTGCACGGCCAGCCGCATCATCTTGCCGGTGGCCATGAAGTAGGTGAGCACGACGCAGTGGCACAGACAGATGAAGAAGGTGGCAGACAGACCCAGCGCGAAGTGCTGGACGAAATATCGCTCGCCATCCACGAAAGAGCCGACGATCGCCGTCACCACCATCAGTATTGAGTTGGTAACGGCAAAGGCAAGAAATGCGGCTCTCACATCTGACTCGCGGTCTATTTGGGTGCTTTGCGCGGCGGGGGGCTGCCTTCGGCGGCGCCGCCCGCGGGCTTGATGGCGGGGGCCGGCTCCGGCGAACCGCTCACTGTCGGCCGGGCTTCCAGCGGCTCGGCGGGCGAGTGACGGGTGGTTTCCTTGGTCAACTGCTTGATGCGCGCGTTGGACCACTCCAGGTTGGACTTGTTGAACCGCTCCTTCTGGAGCACCTCCTGATAGAGGGCCAGGGCTTTCTCGCGCTCGTGCATGCGATAGTCGTACACCACCGCCATTTGGAAACGGGCCGGGTACGGCAGGCTCGGGTTCCAGTCGATCGCCCGCTGGTACCATTCCAGCGCGATGGTGTTGTCCTTCTCCTCGAAGTATTCCTTGTGTAGCTCGGCGATCATGAACGCCGCGTCGTCGATCTTGTCGCTCTTGGGGTATTTTTCCAGAAGCTCATTGAACTTGGCGAGGGCCAGCTTCATCGTGTCCTGATTGTAGAAGATGGGCACGCCGTGTCCGCCCTTCTTCATCAGGGCGACACCTTCGTCGAACAGCTTGTCGGCTTCGGCGATCGATTCCGTCGGCCTGAGCGTGGCGACCGGCGCCTGCGCGTCGCTGATGTAGATGTACGGCTTGACGTGCCGCAGGTCGTTCAGCTCGGTCCGCGCCCAGTTGGCTTTGTTCTCGTAGCCGTGCTCGCTGTAATACGTTGCCAGCACACGGAGGTAACGGGCATACATGGCGCGGTGCAGCAGCATCTCCTCGACCAGATCGACCTCGGTTCGGTCGGAGACAGAGATGTTCGGCAGATCGACGCCCGATGGGTTCTCAAGAGAAGTAACCGGGCCGGTAGGTTCCGTGCGGCTCGGACCGGCGATGCTGTCCGTCTTGCACCCCGCGCTGCCGCCCCAGAGGAACCCCGCCACGCCCACCACGGCCGCCGTCATCAACATCCGTTTTGCCTGAAACATGTGCACGCCTCCTGCGTTACTCCGTTTCCATAGAACCACCGATTCCAAGATCGTCCCAAAGGTAGCGATGCAACCGGAGACCGTCAAGATGGGCATCCGGTGGGCGCAAAGCGCCCTGTGAAAATATCGGCATCCGTGTTGCCGCGCCTGCACCCGATAAGAATTGCGGATTGCGGATTGAACACCGCAATCCAGAACGCCGCACATGTTCGGTCCCCCACCGGCGTGAGGGGTTCGGCAAGCCCGCTCGGCTGCGGTGCGGTGGCTGGCGGGGTGGATATGCAGTGCGTCGCCAGCGGCGACGCTTTGGCATGCGGCGAAGCCGCGTCGGGCGAAGAGAGACTTTCCGGCGTCCTGAGCTGCAAAGCGCTCTGTGCGAAGCCAAAGCGGCGTCGCGGCCGCCGCACTCCCCCAAAAGGCAGGCCGTGCAGGTACGGACAGGCACCCTGGTTGGCGGGCCAGCGTGAATGGGTTTGATTTGTAAAAAACGATTCGCGGAAGCGGCGTGAAACCGCATTTTTGGCGTGGGAATGCGGATTTTGGCGTATTGGGCACGGCTTCGTTTGGATTCTGATTTACCACGGACCCGGCTCCGCCTTTCATTGGGCACTCCATTCCGGGGAGAACACGGTGGGCGTTCCGTTGTGAACCGCAGACCCGGCTACGCCAAGGGCTTCGCCGTGGCGAGTACACGCCGATGAACGCAGATAAAGATTAAGATAAAGGAAAGCAGGCTTCGGCCGTGAGTTCAGCCGAACGGAACCCAGGAGAATGAGTTCATTCCGCCGGTTTTTTCCCGGGGTAGTCATTCATTCCAATTTGGTCCACACAGCGGACCCTACAAAACTCAGAGCGCTTTGGAACGCCCTGGTACAGCAACCGGATAGCGGCCCTGCGCATCGGGCACGACCGGCGGGGCGGCATCCATGGTGAAACTCTCCAATCCGGGCGCGAGCACGAGATCCGACGCGAGCGCCTGTTCCCAGGTGATCTCCTGGCCCGATTCGGCGGCCATGCGGCCGAGAATGCCGGCCAATGCGGCATAGGCGCAGCGCTTCGTCTCGTTGTAGGGCTTGTTTTGCCGGATGGCATCGAACAGGCGATCGTGCTCGACCTGATATGGATCCACCTTCTCACCCTTGTACCGCCAGACGATGTTTTCCTCCGCTCTCTGGTGGCCTTTGTAGATGCGCGGGTCGGGTATCCCCTCGCCCAATACCGCGGCTCCCTTCGTCCCGTGAATCACGTCGCCCCAGAAGCCCCAGCAGTCGGCCATGTGCCGGGCCTGGGCGAACATTCGTGTTCCGTCAGCGAACGAATATTCGACGGCATAGTGGTCGAACATCTGGTCCGGCTCCATACGCGCTTGGCGTCCCCCCTGCCCCTGGGCAGACACCGGCCAGGCATCCTTGACCCAGCAGCAGATGTCGATGTTGTGAATCAGCCAATCCAGAATGAAACTGCCGCCCAGCCAAGTGAAGTTGTGGAAATTGCGGACCTGGTGTGCCATCTCGCTCACGCCCGGCTGCTTCGGCGCGAGGCCCACGGGGCCATGCTCGCGATAGGCCCAACAGGTAATGACGTCGCCGATGATGCCGTCGTGGATTCGACGCACGGCCTCCGCCAGCGGCGCGGAATGGCGGCTCATCAGGCCGCCGGCGATCTTCAGGTTCTTTTTGTCCGCCTCCTGCCCGGCCTTGAGCACACGACGAATGCCCGGGCCGTCGACGGCGAACGCCTTCTCCATGAACACATGACAGCCCTTGTCGACGGCGTACTCAAGGTGGAGCGGCCTGAAGCCGGGAGGTGTCGCCAGAATCACCACGCCCGATCCGTTCAGCGAATCGATGGCCTTCTGGTACGCGTCAAAGCCGATGAACTGGCGGTCTTTGGGAACGTTGATCTGCTTGCCGAACTGCGGGGAGAGTTTTTGGAGACTGGACTCCAGCCGAGGATCGAACACATCGGCCATGGCCACCAGCTCCGTCGGGCCGCTTTTCGTGGAGAGCGCATTGGCCGCCGCGCCCGTGCCACGCCCGCCGCAGCCGACCAGGGCGACCTTGATGGTGTTGTTCTCCGCCGCATGGACGGAAGGAACGGCCCCGTACGCAAGCGCCGATGCGGCGGCGATCCGGCCGGTGGTGTTTTTAAGGAATGCGCGACGCGACGAACGGTTCGAGTGGTCTTGGCTCATAGTGCTTGTCTCCGATAAAGATCACGGATCGGTGCGCCGGGTTTTCCGTTCCGCTTCGGAGCGGCTCTGGAACACCGAATAGAAATCATCGACGATCCACCTGAGCCGAGCAAGACCTTCCGACGTTCGTTCTCTTCTTGAGAAGGCAAGGATAAACTGATCACCCGAGGCGACGGAATTCATGAAGAAAGAGAGACGGGCAATGAGATCATTGGTTCTTGTGCTTCTTCTCAGCAATCTGACAGTGGCAGAAGACTCCTGGGTTACCTATGCCGGCCACGACGGGCCCGGCAAGGGCAAGCACATCGTCCTGATCTCCGGCGACGAGGAATACCGCTCCGAAGAGGCCTTGCCGCAACTCGGGCGGATTCTCTCCATTCGGCACGGGTTCATGTGCACGGTGCTGTTCGCGATCGATCCCGCAGACGGCACCATCAATCCCGTGGTCGCCGGCAATATCCCAGGCACAGAGGCGCTGAAGACGGCGGATCTGATCATCATCGCCACGCGCTTCCGTAACCTGCCGGACGAGCAGATGAGACACATCGTCGACTACGTCGAGTCGGGAAAGCCGATCATCGGGATGAGAACCGCTACGCACGCATTCAAAATCCCCAAGGAGGGGACCTACGCCAGGTACAGCTTCGATTCGGATCAGAAAGACTGGGAGGGCGGATTCGGCCGCCGGATCCTCGGAGAAACCTGGATCAACCATCACGGCCATCACGGCAAGCAGAGCACGCGGGGGGTGGTGGTATCGAACATGACGGACCACCCCATTGTCAGGGGGTGCGAGGACGTCTGGGGGCCAACCGACGTCTACGCAGTCCATCTTCCGCTGCCCGGCGACAGCAAGCCCCTGGTCCTGGGCCAGGTGCTCGATGGAATGCGGCCGGACTCTAAAAAACCCGCCGCCGGCGAGCAGAACGACCCGATGATGCCCATCGCCTGGATCAAGACGTACAAGGGCGCGAAGGGACAGAGCGGACGCGTGTTTACGACGACCATGGGATCCTCGGTGGACTTGAACAGCGCCGGGTTGCGACGCTTGCTGGTCAACGCCGCTTACTGGTGTCTCGGATTGGAGGACAAGATCAGCCGCCACGCCGACGTGGACATCGTCGGTGAGTACAAGCCCACGCCCTTCGGCTTTGGTGCGCACAAGAAGGGTCTTAAGCCAGCCGACTTTGAGTTGCAGCCGCAGACCCGAGCGCGCTGAGCGGGTTCACCGTTCCGTATCCGTCAGCGTCCGTCAGAGCCGAGGCCGCGTTCGCGGTGAAGACGTCTACGCCGGGAGGTCAAAAGGGGATGAGTCATCCCCTTTTCTCCCCCAGAACGCGCGGCTAAAACGCGGCCTTCAGCCCCTCTAGATACTGGTTAAACGCTCTGCGGCCTGCGCGCGTCAGCCGCAACAGTGTCTGAGGCACTTTGCCGCGATACGTCTTCTCAATCTCGACGTAGCCAGCCTCCTCCAATCGGGTGAGATGGCTGGACAGGTTACCCTTGTTCATCTCGGTTTCGTGCAGCAGGTAAAGGAAGTCGCATTCCTTCACCCCCGCGAGCAGGGCAACGATCATCAGCCGCCCGGGCTCATGAATGACCCGGTCCAGTTCGGAAATAGCTCGAAGTTGCTCGTTCATTCCGCGTCCGGGGTGGGTGGTTGTGTGTGCCGAATGTACAAATACAGAGTGACCCCTCCGGATGCGAGCCATGTCAGACTGACGAACAAAAGCATAAGCCACCGCGACCCCACAATATCCCCGCGGGCGATGAGAGCAATCGCGAGAAGCCCCAGCGCCATGAAGAGCAATATCAGCCATTTCCACGGGTGGTCCCTCTCCATGCGGTAGATCCAGAACGCATACAACGTCACAAAGAAGGCCGCGTAGCCGGTCCAAATAAGGCTCATCCAATCGTGCCGACTGTCGAACCGCATCAGGCAGGCAACACCTGCGCCGATAACGGCGGCCGCGATAACGACCGAAACAGCTACGATTCCGGCCATCCTAGTCCACACGGTCCGCCAAGTCCGCCGAGGTTTTTCGGCAACGCCGTATCTGACATAGCCGGTGCGCGGCCAAGTGATGTGCGTCTTGATTGCTCTGGAGCCCCAGAGCATGAGACTAACCATCAGCAGGAGGACCGCGTTCATGAACAGCAAGCTGGTGAACCCGTTGCTCAACCTGGAATCTTTTGGCAGGACGGTCGGCAGATAGCCCAACAGGGTAAAGCCCAGCATCATCAGGCCGAAGGCCATCTCGCCGGTCCCGTCGATATTGTCGTATCGCTTGGGCCGGCCCATGTAATCTTGAAGTTCGTTTCTCATGCAATCTAGTTTACATCACAAACCTGTTTGTGTCAATGGTGGTTTCAACTTTTTTGGGGGAGCGAACACTGGGGTGCCCCCGGCGAAGCTTCTGCGGACAATCGCGCCGCCGCACCGCCTGACTTGGATCAGTCGAGCGCTCACTTTACCATTGGGCTTCTTCGAACGGCGTGAGCGGGCCCTTGGGTTTGGGCTTGGGGCGGAACTTGAGGATGGCGCCGGCCAGGCTCAGGTCGGGGCGGGTGGTGATCTTGAGGTTGGTGAAATCGGACTCGACGATGGCGACGGGGTGGCCGATCAGCTCGACGAGTTATTCGCCCTTACGCAGCGGTGAGATACCCTGTGGACAGCCCTGTTCAGAATCGATTACGATAAGGCCACGGTGCGATCTTCCGGCGCGGTCGTCATTGGCGGCTACATCAACGGACTTGGGCTTATCCGATCGCTATCGGCACGCCATATTCCTGTCGCCATAATCAACACCCAACCTTACGACATCGCACACTGCTCGCGGCACGTCCGTGCTCGCGCATCAGCGCTGGAAGCCGAGCAGCAGCCCGAATTGCTCGTGGATTTGCTTGAGCAGCGCGCTCGCGAATGGCCCAACTGGGCCTTGTTTCCGACCACAGACGGAGCACTAACCGCACTGGCGCGGCATCACGACAGGCTTTCATCGAAGTACCGGGTCATAGCGCCTTCATGGGAATCGGCGAACTGTCTCCTGAACAAAGAGCGGATGCGTGAAGCGGCCCAGGCCGTCGGCATGGATCTGCCACATTGCTATGGCGATGCTGTAACATCCAACGCAGCAGTGGAAGAGCTGCGTTTCCCACTCCTGGTCAAGCCGGTCATCAGTCATCAATTCACTGCGCAGTTCGGATGCAAGCTCTTCGTCGCGCGAAACCGAGAGGAACTCGGTCGCTGCATCGCGCGGGTGGAGGAAGCGAATATCGCCTGCCGAATCTTCGATCTCATTCCGGGCAGCGACGACCAAATCTACTGCCACTGTCTTTATATCGATCAGCGCGGCGAGCCCAGTCGGGGGCTGACCGTGCGAAAACTCCGCCAGAGTCCACCTTTTTTCGGTGTCGCCCGCGTCGCCGAAGTGGTGGCGGATCAACCCGTCCTGCGCGAAGCGACGATCGAGTTGCTGCGACGAATCGGCTTTCGCGGAATGGCGGCGGCGGAGTTCAAGCACGACGCGCGTGATGGCACCTTCCGATTCATTGAGGTCAACGGCCGCTCGGTGATCTACAACGGCCTGTTGCGACGCGCCGGCCTCGACCTGGCGGGGATCGCCTGGTCCGATTACGTATCCGGTCAATCGGAACCAGCCTGCCCGAACGGCTGGCCCGGCGTGTGGATCAACCTGCACGCGGACATCCTCTACTCGATCCTCTACCACCATCAGCGCATCGGTTTCACAGAATTTTTATCCCCGTACCGTCGGCCAATCGTGGAGGCCCTTTGGTCGGCGCGCGATCCTGCTCCGTTCTTGATGCAATGGGCTCGGACTATTCGGGATGGTACATCGGCTTTATGGCGCCGCCGGTATCACCGTCTATTGGCTGATCGGACGAAACCCGCTGAATGCGGGGGTTTGATCGAAGACAATGGGGTCATCGCCCCTCAACGCCGGGGGGTTTGACATTCCGCGGCAGACCATGTGAATAGCGTCATGGAGCGCATCGTCCGCACAACGACGTAACGGCCCGGAACTTGCGGCCCGTGCCGCGGTCGAACTCGCTTCGCCGGCTCGCTTCGATGATTGCATCTTGCCCGAGAACACGTTTGAGCTTGGGCAGCGCCAGCTCAAATGCCTGCTGGAACGCGGGCTCGTCCTCCGTGACCAGCTTCAGCTCGAAACGCTGCAACTCGTGTTGAGTGAGCTGGTATTGCAGCACGCGGCTGTCGTGCTTGAAGACCTCCCACAGCGACCGCGGATGGACGAACCTGCCGTCGGCGAGCGGGAGGATATCCTCGACGCGTCCTTCCAGTTCCGAGAGCAGTTTAAACGTGCGTCCGCAGGGGCAGGTCGCATCGGAAATCGATCCCACATCGCCGATGGGATAGTTCAGAAGCACCGAAGCACGGTTGATGAGATTGCTGATCACGACCTGTCCCTGTTCACCCAGCTGCGCCGTTCGGCCATCCGGTTCCACGATGCGGACATGGCACAGATCCTCATGCACGTGGAAGCCACTGCGCTCTTCGCAGAAAAACCCGATTTTGAACGATTCGACGGCGTTATACCGGGACATCACCGGAATGCCGAAATTTTCTTCGATGAACGCACGCCCGCCATGAGGCAGGGCTTCACCCATGTACATGACCATCTTCGGAAGGCGCACTTTAATCCCGCGGGCGGCGATGGTCTTGAAGAACAGGTCGATCCAACCTCCATATCCCACCAGAACATCGGGGCGCTCGGCGTCGGCGATGGCGGCGATCTTGTCGATCGGCTCCAGCAGCGACACGAATCGCCGTTGCGGACGGACGGGAAACAGCACGCTCTGCTCGTAAAACGCGATCACTTTCTTGAACGTAGAGGTCTCGTAGCCGACGTAAAGCTCCTTGGGCCGGAACAAGCCGCAGGCGCGGTTCACCGGTCCCCGCTCGCGCTCTCCGAAGGCTATGTTGGCCAGCAGCGAGCGCTGATCGTGATGAACCTCGATCGGCGCGCCGGTAGAACCGCTGGTCAGGAAGGAAAGCGCGTTCCGTGTTGCTGGGGTCTGGGCGATGAAGAGGCGCGGCTGTGTGCGGACCAGCTCCCTATCGAGTATGGGCAGGCGGTCCAGGTCGGCGGCTCCTCGGATCTGCCGCGGATCGATCCCTTCGCGGGCAAACATCTCCCGATAGTAAGGGACGGATCGTGCTGCATAAGCGACCATGCGGCGGATCCGCCGGTCGCGCAGTGCCTCCAGTTGCTCCCGCGGCAGAAACGGGATGCGCCCCTGGCCGGGAAGGTTCGCGGCGATAACGGCGCTGCCGTACAGTTTCTTCAAGGTTCGTATGTTCATGTGTCTAGCATGAACGCCGTGCCAGAGGTCCGGCAGATCATACGCATGTCTTCAATGATGCCGCGCGAGAGCATGATGCCGCGGCGCGCGTTTTCTTCGCGGGCGGCATATTCCGGATCCCCGGCGACGAGCACCGGCCGCTTGCTGTCAATTGGTCTTGAAGCCCGGAGTGCATCCATCATTGAATCCAGATCGGCTTCGAACGCTCTCTTGTCACAAAATTGCTGAGGATCCAGTGCGAGAAAAAAATGTCCCACGCGCGCACCCACCTCCGTGTCTCGCGCGGAAGACAGCCCCGGTAGCACGGACGAGAGAATCTCGACCGCCGCGGCCAGACCATAACCCTTATGACTGCTCATCCGGCTGCTGCCGCCCAGAGGCGTGAGTCGGCGATATTGTGCTGCCGAACGTGCGTTGCTCAGCGGCTTCCCGTGCGGATCGAGCGCCCAGCCGATAGGTATGGATCGACCGTGGCGCCAGGCGGTATAAAGTTTGCCGATGGCAACCGTGCTCGTTGCCATGTCGAGAAGAAAGGGGCGATTCCGTGCCGCGGGTGCAGCGAAGGCAATCGGGTTGGTCCCCAACATGGCCTCGGCACCGAACGTCGGCACGACCGCTGGTTTTCGTGTGTTCGTCGTCGCAATCCCGATGAATCCCTCCCGCGCGGCCATTGCCGCATACGCACCCGCTGCGCCGTAATGACCGGAGTTTCGTACCGCGACTGCGGCGATGCCGACCACGCGGCACTTCGTGATCGCGAGCTTCATCGCCGTATCCGCCGGGACATGGCCCAAACCGCCTCCACCGTCGATCAGCGCCGTAGTCGCTGTTTCGCGAAGCACCTCGATATTGGGCGTCATGGTCAGCCGGCCCGCAACCAAGCCGCGATGATAATCCGACAGCATCGCGCAGCCATGGGAATCGATCCCATGCAAATCCGAGTAGAGCAGGTGTTCGACGGTAATCGAGATGTGCTCCTGGGACATGCCCCACGCGCGCAGGATCGCAGCCACCTGCGCAGCGAGCGCCTCCGGTGGGATTGTTTTGTCCGGCCAGAAGCGGAATGCGGGCAGACCCGCCCGGTCCAGCACCAGCGTCGCTGTCCAAAGCAGACCCGAAGCGCCCCAGATCTTACGGACACGCGCGGCGGCGGCACGTAAAGCCGTCATCAGCCCTCCCGTTCAATCGTGACGCAGTCATACTTGTCTCCGAGGGACCAGCCCGCCGGTTCAATGCTTGTCGATGTCGTTGGCATGATAACTGCGATCAAGGATGGGGGGTATCGTTATCCTGTGCCGGACGACACGGACATTGGGGCGGCGTTTTCGGTACTATTGTCGCACTTGCCCACCGGGGCGGACGGCGCCGGCGCGCACTCGCGGATGTGTCCCGTACTCTAACGAAAAGGATCTCACGGCATGTTTGTCACACTCCTTCTCCCTTCCGCTCTCACGCTTGCTTTGGTTGCAGCACGGAAACGGAAAATCGGGAAAATCGCGGGACACCATGCCTATTTTTTTACCACTGCGCTTCTTCAAACGGGGTAAGCGGGCCCTTCGGCTTGGGCTTGGGGCGGAACTTGAGGATGGCGCCGGCCAGGTTCAGGTCGGGGCGGGTGGTGATCTTGAGGTTGGTGAAGTCGGATTCGACGATGGCGACGGGGTGGCCGATCAGCTCGACGAGTTGGGCGTCGTCGGTCAGCTCGTCGGGGAACTCGGCCCGGCGGTTGTAGGCGTCCAGGATCAGCTCGCGTTTGAAGACCTGCGGCGTCTGGGCCTCCCACAGGCCCGATCGCGAGACGGTCTCCTCGATGAAGCCGGCATCGCTGACCCGCTTGATGGTGCCGCGGAGCGGAGCGGCGAGGATGGCGGCGCCGGATTTGCCGGCTTCGGCGAACACGGCGTCGATCATGGCTTCGGAGACGCACGGCCGGGCGGCGTCGTGAATGGCGACCAGCTCGGCTTCGTCGCGCACCTTGGCGATGCCGTTCTCGACGGAATCCGGCCGCTGCTTGCCGCCGATGACTAACTGGACACCCATGAACCCCAGGTTCGCGCCGTACTTCTGCTTGAGCTCGTCTTCGTCTTCGGGGCCGACGACCAGGATGGTCTGGCACACGTCGTCGCGGTTGATGAAGTGCCCGATGCTGCGGAGGAACATGGGCTGGCCGTCGATCTTGGCGAACGTTTTCTTCTCGGTCCCGCCGAACCGCTCGCCCTTGCCCGCCGCCACGATAATCACCGCCACTTTGGCCATGACCGACCCTCGCTCCGTTGTGCTCCCCGGCTGAATATCCGTTTATAAGCCGTGTGGGCGATGGCGGCAAGGTTATAATGAGGGTGTCGCGGGGGTTTGGTTTGCGGACGGGTACTGACGGGGCGGCTTGATGGTTGTGCGCGTGCGGACATCACCTGGGAGGACCACGGCAACTTGTTGCCGCAATACGCTCATCGTATTTATTGCGGCAATAAATTGCCGCGGTCCTGAGGTTCACGCCAAATCGCGGTTCAGCGCGACGATGGATAATGGCACCACTGTGACAGTGGACAATGCTTCGTCGTGGTCGAATACCGCGATCGGCAGTCTCGTGCTCGCGGCGGATCGGTCCACGCAGGAGGATTGCCCGTACACGGCACCGAACTTCAAGGGCCTCTTTCGGAACGGCGACCGTATCTTTGCCTCAAATTATTATCTCGCGTGGTTCGACTACACGCAGAGCGACGGCATCACGTTCACCAATCCGCCGTATGGAGGTTCGGCGGGGCGCTCGGGTAATCTGGCCGGATGGTGGAGCCTCGACCCCGCGTCGCCGAATTTTCGCTACTTCAAGACCGGCCCGAACGGATGCTCGAACTGGGCGCACAACCAGTTGATCCCCGGCTCGGCGTCACCCAATCGCGAGCAGCACTGGTGGGACAAGTACTACACGCCCAACGAGCACGTCATCTGCCCGATCGTCGGCGCGAACAAATACTTTTTCCCCTACACGGACGCCTGGCGGACGAGCAACAGCCAGTTCACAACCGTTCTCGACGGCACCGAAGACGCGGCCGGCGTGCATTACAAAACCAGTTGCCGGATCTCCAGTTGGCACGGCAACATCGACGTGACCGACGATAACGACGCCAACGGCATTGCCAACTACATCCAGTCCGAACTCGAATACACCTGTCGATCGACGGACCTGATCGTCACCTGGAAGTTCAAGCCCAACAGCGCCGACATCGTCGCGTACAACATGTTCGTTTTTCTGTGGACCGCATACGCCCAGGACGAGGACGGCACGAGTTGCGACACCAGCGCCACCGGCTCGCAGTGGCCGGGGACGGTCTATGGGCAACCGCTCTATAACCAGAGTTCGCATACGCTCACGACCAACTTCTCGCCGGCCGGCCCCTTCGCGCCGGGGTCGATCGTCCAGATGGTGTTTGGCCCGACCTGCTCGGATCCCTACAAGAACCAGGACATCCACACCGATCCGCCGTTCGCGGTGGGCGACGGCTCGTGGCTGCGGCTGGGCGAGTCGCCGACGATTTCGATCAACTCGCCGCGATGGCAGTATACGAACCGCGGCGTGCCCAACACCGGCGCCGGCACGCAGGCCGATCCCACCCGCTTCGCCTGGGACAAGCTGGAGTCATGGAACGAAACGCATGACGGGACGCTCGGCTTCGGCGCACTGCGCGGCGTCTATTCCGACCCGGCCGATTACATCACCCTGCTGTCGGGCAAGTGGTATCAATCGGAGTTTTCGCTATCGGTGGCGACGCAGGCCATGGCGACCATCGGGTTGAATCCGAGCGCTCTGGAGCGGTCGGTGGTGCGCGGCGGACACTTGCCCGATGACACGTTCACTGTGACCAACGTCGGTCAGGCCCAGTTGAATTACACGATCGCGGAAGCGACCGCATGGCTCAGTGTCTCGCCGACCGGCGGTACGAGCATCGGCGAGGCGGACCCGATCAGCATCGTTTACGATGTGGATGCACTGGCGGTCGGAAACTATTCGGCGACGATCACGGTCACGGATCCCGAAGCCTCCAATTCCCCGCAGAACGTTACTGTGACGCTGCATGTGCTCCAGCCGGGGGATTTCGATAACGACGGGGACTCGGATCAGGCGGATTTCGGGCACCTTCAGGGGTGTTTTATCCCATTCGGCCCGATCCCCGGCAGTTGCGCGGACGCCGACATGAACCAGGACAACGCCGTGGATGGTGCTGACTTCAACCTGTTCCTGCCGTGCATGGCGGGGCCGAATCGGCCGCCCGGGTGTTAGAATGAATTGCGGATTGCGAATTGCGGATTGCGAATTGAATGCGAGCCCCGACTCGCCGGTTCTTCAATCCGCAATTCGCAATCCGCAATTCGCAATCACAATTATTCTTGTCGCCTTGGGAGTTACTGCACCCGCACGGGGATATCTCCGCGTCCATTCCTCCAACCCCCATTACCTCCAGGAGACCAGCACCGGGGAAGCGGTGATGATCACCAGTTGCACGGCGCTCGTTCCGACATCCACCGCCTACGATAATACCAGTGGTTTCCGGGAGACCACCCAGGCTCGTCGCATGATGTACGCGAGGGTGTGGCATTTTCTGGCGGGAGCATTGGACGAAGCCATTTTCCCGTGCGGGCAAAGCAATGTCCCGGGCGCTTACAACGGCGGCCTGGGCGGCAACAAGTACGACTGGAACACGTGGAACCCGCTCTACTGGACGCGCATGCACGAAGCGTTTGTGCAGGCCCAGGGGGTGGGCGTCTATGCCGAGCTGATGCTGTTCGATCGCGTCAGCATGTCACCGGCGAGCGATACGCGGTGGGGCAACAATCCGTGGGCGGCCAACAACAATATCAACAATCTGGAAGTTCCCAACGCCCAGCCGCCGAACGACGGCACGCCGGATTTTTATCGCTTTTCGACCAAGCCGAACCTGCGATTCTACCAGGAAAAGTATCTTCGCAAGATGATCGACGAGACCATCATCTATGACAACATGCTCTACGAGATCGAGAACGAGCACTGGCAGGACCCCACGACGGCGTGGGCGGACTACGTCGGCTCATTCGTCAAGAGCCACATCGCCGCGAATTATCCGAGTTCGCCGCGGCTGACGTCTTACAGCAGTCTCGATTCCGACCTGGAGTCGACTTACACACTCTCTTCCGTGGACATCGTGAACGCACATTTCGGCAATTCGGCGGAGGACGATCCGAACGTTCTCAACACGTACATCGAGCCCCGCTGGGTATACAACAAGCCGATCAACATCGACGAATTCGCCAATGGCCTGACTGATGCCAACATCCTGCGGCGCATGTGCTGGACGATCATCATCAGTGGCGGGCACTTTCATATCGAGGACGCCGCCACGGGCGAGCAGACCTGGGAAGTGCTGGAGAACATCCGCTCGTTCAAAGCGCTGGCGAACTGGAATTTCGTCGGTGCAGCGCCGAACAAGAATTTGATCACTGCGGGGGGAGGATATTGCCTGGCCAAGGTGGGCGAAGAGTACGTCTGCTACTTCCCGTCGGGAGGCAGCAAGACAGTGAACCTGGCCGCGGCCACCTACCGCGGCGAATGGTGGAACCCGCGGACGGGGGCCTTTTACGGCGTGAGCAGCTTCGCACACGCGGGCGGCAACAGATCATTCAGCACGCCGGACACGAACGACTGGGTACTGCACGTGACCACGCGGCCGGCATTCATGACGGTGCTGGAATCCGGGCCGGCGGGAACGATGACCATCAACGGGAATACCAGCGATTGGAATCTTCCGCAGTTCGGCACGCAGATCGTGGGCGGCAACGCGGGCACGGGGAACGTCGGCATCGTCGGCTTCAACGGATACGAAAACTGGACCTGTTATGCCGGCGGGCATTTGACGGGCAGGCAGTTCCCGCCGGGCGACCCCGCCGACCATGCGGTCCAGTTCTACTCCCTGCACGACGCCAACTATGTCTATTTTCTGTTTCGCACGAATGATTCCGATCGCCGGACGCCCAACCCGGTGAGCGGCAATGCCACCAACGACAGCGTCGCCATCTATATCGATCCGGGCAATGCCGGCGGCATCAGCCCGCTGGCCAATTCGACTTCCGCGGTACAGTTGGTCATCGACGCCGCCAATCAGAAGAACGTTTACGGCTGTACCAGTGGTTACGCCACGCAAGTCTTGAACGGCGTCACGTCGGCGGTGGCGACCGATGCGGCCGGTTGGTGGCTGGAGGTGCGGATTTCCAAGACGGCCTTGAGCCCGGCGCTCCCGGCATCAACCGGTACGATCGGCGTGGATTTTTCGTTCTACGACAACGACGCCAACAGCACCGCTCAAAGCACGAATGAGGGTTGGCACGATCCCGAGCTGTCCGCCGGCTTTCCGAGCAGGATTCCCGACCGCTGGGGCAAGCTCAGTCTGGTTACGACCAGCAGCCTCCCGGACGTGGCGAGCGACCCCAGCCCCGCGCAGCAGGCCACCGGCATCGGTCTGAACCCGCAGTTCAACTGGACGCCGGGCGCCGGGACCACGTCGCACAACGTGTTTTTCGGGACGGTCAACCCGCCGCCGTTTGTGGTTAATCAGTCCGCTCCGCCGTTCGCCCCCGGCTTCCTCACCAGCGGTACCACCTATTACTGGCGGATTAACGAGGTGAATGATTCCGGCACCGCCATCGGCCCCGTCTGGAGTTTCACCACCGGCGTTTTTTCGATAGCGGATTTTGACTATGATAACGATGTGGATCTGAGCGACTTCGCGCACCTACAGGTCTGCCGCACGATGACCGGCCAGTTTCCTGCCGGACCCTGTGAGGACGCTGATCTGAATAACGATAACGCCGTCGATAACGCCGATTTTAGCCTGTTCCTGCCCTGTATGGCCGGAGCGAATCTTCCGCCGGGGTGCTGATGAAGAATTGAGGCGGCTGAACAGGTATGATAATAGATTCGGCAGAGAGGAACGGGATGAGAAGTATTCGTCAGGACGTCATTCGCCGGATGCGAAGCAACATGCCCCTGTTCGTGGGGGTGGTGGGCCTGCTTGTGGGTGCGGACCCGGCGCGGAGCGCGCAGAAGCCGAACATCGTTTTCATCCTGGCGGATGATCTGGGCTATGCCGACGTGGGCTGCTACGGGCAACTCCAGCGTCAGTCGCAAGGTCTCCCGGCCATCGATACGCCGCAGATCGACCTGCTGGCTCAGCAGGGGATCCGGTTCACGCAGTGTTATTCCGGCCACACGGTCTGCGCTCCCGCTCGCTGTAGCCTCATGACCGGATACCACACCGGCCATACGCGGGTACGTGGCAACTTCGCACCCGGATCGGTTCGCATACCGCTCCAAGCCTCAGACGTCACCGTCGCGGAACTGCTCAAGCCGGCGGGTTATTACAACGGCATCATCGGCAAGTGGGGGCTGGGCGATGAAACGCCTGAGCTGGTGAGCGGGGTGCCCAACCTACAGGGCTTCGATTACTTCTACGGTTTTCTGGATCAGGCCGATGCCCATGACCATACTCCGGACTATCTCTGGGAGAACCGGAATCAGGTCTATGTCGGCGGGCAATACGCCAACGATCTGTTCACGGCCAAAGCGCTGACCTTTCTCGATCAACATGCCGGCGGGCCGTTCTTCCTGTACATGGCCTACACGCTGCCTCACGGACCGCTGGAAGTCCCCGATTACGGTCCCTATGCGAACAAGCCCTGGACAGCGGACGAGAAGGCCTACGCGGCCATGGTCAACCGGATGGATGGGGGCATCGGCCAGATCCTGACGCGGCTGAACGATCTCGGCGTCGACGATAACACCATTGTTTTTTTCGCCAGCGACAACGGACCCACGGCCAACATTACACTGTTTGACAGCAATGGGCCGCTGCGCGGCTATAAGACGGAATACTACGACGGCGGTATCCGCGTTCCGATGATCGCCCGCTGGCCGAACATTATTCCCGCCGGCGCGGTTAGTACGGAATCCTGGGCCTTCTGGGATGTCATGCCCACGCTCGCGGAACTCGCCGGCGTGAGCGCACCGGCGGGCATCGACGGCATCTCCGCCGTGGCCGCCCTGGTGGGTCAGCCCCAGCAGAGCCGCGATCACCTCTATTGGGAAGACCCATTTGGCGACATCGAGCAGGCGGTGCGTCTGGGCGACTTCAAGGCGGTTCGCAAGCTGACTCAGTACTTCGAGCTGTATAACCTCGCGAGTGACATCGGCGAGACCACCAATATCATCAATCAGTATCCGCTGGTGCAGGCGCACATGGAACAAGTCATGGTCGCCGACCGCACGGAATCGGACGACTGGTACATCGGCCCCTTTTGCGGCGGCGGGCCCAGCCTGGACGGCGTGACGCTGGTGACCTACACCGGCTGGAACAGCGCGCCGATATGCGGCGCGATGACGGCCGCCCAGCAACAGGCGAGCGTTTATACCGACACTTCGTCTCCGATCATCGCAGGAGGGTTACCGGCGGCCTATCAGGGCGGCGTACTCGTCCAGACGGCGTACAACGACACCACCGACACCAGCAGCGAATTCATCAAGCTGTTCATGGCTCATGACGCGACCGTCGCGGTGGGTTACCGAACGAACGCGGTAAAGCCCAGTTGGTGGACGAGCAATTATGCGGCCACCGGCAATACCATCACGATCAATTTATTCGGGAGCAATCGCACCTTCGACGTGCGGACGCGCGACATGCCGGCCGCCGGCGTCCTCTCGATTCCGGGTAATCGTAACGGCGGGGGCAATGGTGATGCCGAATACATCGTGATTGTCCAGAAAAAGACCACCACCACGACACCGCCCACCATCGCGATGCAGCCGCAGTCGCAGACCATCAAGATAGCGTCGTCGGGTACATTCAGCCTGGTGGGCTGCGGGACCGCGCCGCTCACTTATCGCTGGGACAAGATGAACGCGACCGGTGTTTGGAACCCCATCTCCGGCGCGACCGCATTATCATACGTCATCCCATCCGTCGGCTCGCCGGATGCCGGGACGTATCGGTGCGTGGTCAGCAACGCCTTTGGCAGCGTGACTAGCAATAGCGCGGTCCTGACGGTGGTGCCGCAATTGACGCCGCTGTCCGCATCAGCGGGACACTGGGCGTTCGATGAGAGCGGCGGCAATATCGCGATTGATTCGTCCGGGAACGGCCGGGATGGGACCCTGAATGGCCCGACCCGAACTTCCACTTGCATCCTGGGCAGCGCGCTCAACTTCGACGGTATCAACGACCAGGTGCTCGTGGACTGGGAGGGCATCACCGCCGCGCAGGCCCGGTCGGTGTGCTTCTGGGTCAAGACGAGCGATCTCAACGGTCATGCCATGGTGGCCTGGGGCGACGATCAGGTCGCGGGCGGCAAGTGGCACATCATCATCAATGCGGACCCAGCGCGGGGCGTGGTGGGGGCGGTGGGGACGGAAGTCGGCGGAGGTTATTCTGTCGGAACGATGAATATCGCCGACGACCATCTGCATCACGTGGCCGTCGTTTTCACCGGTCCGGATGTAGCCGATATGGTCTACTACATAGACGGGCAGCCTGATGGAGTCAGCGGCAGTCAATCCCAAGCCGTCAACACCGTCAGCAACGGGCGAATAGTCACCATCGGCGCCAGACCGGTTGGAGGCTCCACGGAATATTTTGCCGGCCTTCTCGACGAGGTGCGCATCTACAGCAGTGCCATCTCCTCGCAAACGATCGACACCCTGATCGATGCGTTGCCCACGTTCAAGATGGATTTCGACGGTGACTGCGATGTGGACCAGACGGACTTCGCGCATTTGCAGGCCTGCTATACGCAGGTGGGCATCCTGCCCGGCTGCGCAGACGCGGATTTCAACGCCGACATTGCGGTAGGCTCGATTGATTTCAATCGGTTTCTACCCTGTATGAAGGGGGCCAACATCGCCCCCGATCCGAACTGCGCGAACTGACGCCGAGGTGTTCAATGGATTGCGGATTGCGAATGGGCGATCCGAACCCCGCACGCAAGTGCGGGGCCCCTCACTGGCGTGAGGGGTTCGGATTCGACTTCCTGATGGCGATGCTGGTGGTGACGACGGCCGGAGCGCCAGTCCGGGCGTACGAGATCGATTCGCCGTATGGTGTGGTCGCGTTTATTCCTTCGCCGACGCGGTGGGATGCGATGCGCGACGCGACCATCACGTGGGGGCGGTGCGGCTTTTCCTGGCGGGACATCGAGACGCCTACCAAGGGCACTTTCAACTGGGCCGTCACCGACGAAGCGGTCGCGGCCGCCAACGCCCGTGGCCTGAAGATCTACGCGGGGCTTGGTTACACGCCCGTCTGGGCATCCAGCATCAGTTATCCACAACATCGATCGCAAGACCCGCCCTCCAATCCGCAGGACTGGTACGATTTCGTCTTCGCCTGCGTCACCAGATACAAGGGCTCCATCAAGCACTGGGAATTGTGGAACGAGCCTAACATCTCCGGCTTCTGGAACGACACCATGACCCATTACATCAACAACATCGTCAAAATCGGCTCCGACGCCATCCACGCCGCCGACCCGGACGGGCTGGTGCTGGCCCCGGAAATCTCCCGCTGCTGTTCGGGTAACACCTGGATGACGACCGTGTTGGCCCAGGCCGGCGACAAGATCGACATCATCGCTTTTCACCAATATGACTACGACAGTCCACAGAGCCGCCTTTCCGCGCCGACGTTGTCCATCGACCAGATGCACAACCTCATCGTCAGCGCCGGTTACAACAACAAGCCGATCTGGGTCACCGAATGCGGCTGGGAATCGGACACCATCGGCGAACAGGTCCAGGCGAACGATCTTGTCGCCATGCTCGCCGGCATGCCCTCGCGTCCATGGTGGAAAAAGTTCTTCTGGTATCAGATATGGGAAGGCCCCACCGGCCTCGCCGGCCTGCTCCATCAGGACGAAACCCCCAAGCTGGCCTGGTACGCCCATCGCGATTATGCCATCGCCCATCCGCCGCCGGTGATGGTGTGGGTCAACAGCAACCCGACGGACACGGAGAACGGCATCTCCCGCGTCGTGGTCGGCGACGGCGATACGACCTCCGTCACGCAACTTGGCCATAGTGCCCGCCGGAACCTCGACCCGGCACAGGATTTCTACATCTATTACAACGTCGCGGACAGTTTCGCATTTCAGGGCAGTCGGCCGGCGGTCGCGGTCAACGTCGATTATTATGACGGCGGTACGGGTTCGCTCACGCTGCAATACGATTCGACTCAGGGCGGCATCTACAAAAACAGCAGCAGCGTCGCGCTGGCGGGCGTGAACACGTGGAAGCAATATACCTTTCAGCTCAACGACGCTTATTTCGGCAACCGTCAGAACGGCGGCGCGGACTTCCGCATCGCCGGCGGCGTCGGGATGACGTATTACGTGGATGTGGTGCAGATTGACGCGGCGCCGCTCGCGCCGAAGATCGGCCTGAGTCCGCTCTCGATCGATCGATCGGTGGTACAAGGGCAGAACCTGCCGAACGACAGCTTCAACGTGACCAATCTGGGCGACCTTCCGCTCAACTACACGATTACCGGCGGCGCGGCCTGGATGAATCCATCACCGACCAGCGGGAGCAGCAGCGGGGAGGCGGATCCGATCAGCATTCTGTACAGCACGACGGGGCTGGCGATCGGCACTTATGCGGCGGGCCTGAGCGTGGCCGACCCGAATGCCTCGAATACCCCTCAAACGGTCAACGTCACGGTCCACGTTCGGTCGCACTCCGATTTCGATCTGGACGGCGACGTGGACCTGGGCGACTTTGCCCATTTGCAGCTCTGCTTCGGCCTGCCCGGCCAGGTGCCTCCGGCCTGTACGAATGCCGACCTGAACCCGGACAGCTCGATCGATGCCGGGGATTTCAACGTGTTCCTCCCCTGCATGGCCGGCCCCGACCACACCCCTGGCTGCTGACCGTGTGACAATTCTTCCAGGTAAGCTAATCTTTTCGCCCTGCCCGGCGCGGACCGGAGTGCTCAAACCAGACTTGACATCACCCCAACGATTAGACAAAATGTCTAAGTGCGGGTCATCAGCCTTAAGCCGCTGCGGGAGTTTTGGGACCAACACCCTGATGCGGAGGACCCTCTGCGACAGTGGTACAAAGCGGCGACGAAAGCCGAATGGAGCAGCTTGAAGGAGGTCAGAGACACCTATCCGCACGCGGACGGCGTGGGAATCAAGGGCGGTGAAACGCTGACCGTGATTAACATCGGCGGGAACAAGTACCGCCTGATCGCTCGTGTTCGGTACGACTACCAGCTCGTGAACGTCCGGTGTGTTCTGACGCATCGCGAGTACGACGAAGGCAACTGGAAGGAATAGAACCATGCCAGCCACCAAGCATGCGGACAATAAGACAAAGCTGCCCGGCCGGTTCGTGGACCTGGTTCGGAGAATGCCTCCGCGGGCCATCATGGACGACGTTCACTATGAAAACACCGTGGAGATGATCGACCGCCTGATGGCCGGCGGCAACTTGACCGCCGGGCAGTCGCTTTATATGGAAACGCTCGTGCAACTCGTCCAAGCCTACGAGGCGGCGCATCATGCCATCGACACATCGGACATCAGCGGCCTGGCCTCGTTGAAGCATCTGCTGGATCAGAACGGGATGAATGCGTCCGATCTTGCCCGCCTGCTGAGCGTCCACCCCAGCATGGGATCAAAGATCCTGACCGGCGAACGCGCGCTCACCATCGACCACCTGAAAAAACTATCAGCGCGATTCAGGGTAAGCCCCGAAATCTTTATCGACTGAAAAGGAATTGCTATAATCTTGAATACGTAGCTATCGCATCAACGAGGTTGGGTCGTCGACGACCCTTGTGGCATGCGCAAATCGGTCGAGCGGGAAATCAGCGTCAGGTGCCTGGCGGTGCCGTCGACGGCACTGGCGTATTGCGCATCTCTGTTGGCGACGGCCCCGAACTGGGCGGCCACGCCGCCGGTGGTTAACCTCCCGCCGCAGGCGAGCGCCGCCACCCTCATCGCGGATGATACGACCCCGTACACGATCACGACCGTCGTCACCGACGTGGACGGCTACAACGGCATCCGCAATGTGCGCAACCTGTTCGGCTATACCGAGTCCGGCGGGGACAGCGCGCTCGGCCGCGGGTATTTTAACTGGGGCAAGACCGACGCCGACATCACGCAGTACGGCGGGACCTGGGTGCTGGCCGATGCGACCGGCGGCGGGCGCTGGGGCTATCGCAGCGACGCGTGGGGGGGGACGACCTACCTCACCCCTATTTCCTGTCAAATGACTCCCGGGGGCCAGGCCGGCGAAGGGAGCGGCACGCGCACGGTCAGCTTCACCTTCACGGTCAAGCCGGCCTGGGCGTTCAACCCGGTGATGAACGACGCCGACGTGTGGACGTCCGATTCGACATATACCATCGGTTGGTCGCACGGCGGCGCCTGGTTCGACGTGGTGGCGGCGCCCTGCTCGACGCTGTGCGTCACGCCCCGCGCGCCCGTCCTCTCGAACGTGACGGCCACGACGGTCAATCTGGCGATCAATCCGGCCGATTCATCGGTGAATCTGTTCTGCGTCACGGTCTCGCCGAGTGTAAGCGGCAAGGCGTTTCTGCAATCCGACGGGACGCTGGGCACGCGGCCCCAGTGGTACAGCGGCGCGACCTGGGGCACCAGGACGGTCCAGGGATTGACGTGGAATACCCCCTATTCGTTCTCGGTGCGGGCATCGCGGAGCGTGAGCGGATACTGCCCGTCGCCGTGGGGACCGGCCGCGCAGGTCACCACGCTCGACGTGGTACCGGCTTTGGACTTCCGCCTGGGCACGCCATTCAGTACGTGGGTGCGCGGGCAAAGCCCCTACCGCTCGATTACGACTTCCGGCTGGGCACCGCTGTGGGACCTGACCATCGGCTCGCTGGGCCGAGGCGTGGCCGGCGGGCTGGACGCCGACACCTACGACTGGCGGAACATCAACAGCGGGGCGAACTGGGGCCTGTCCGGCGGGCACTTTACCACCCTGGAGTTCCTTCAGCAGGCGCGCGACCACAACGCCGGCCCGATGATCACCGCCAATGTCTTCGGCGGCGGATATCAAGACCCGAACAACGGCAACACGTTCGTCTGCCAGACGGTGAATCCCGAGGGGTTGGCCGCCGACTGGGTCCGTTACACCAACTTCATCGCGCAGAATTACCGGCAGGGTCAGGAGAGCCAGCTCACCGGCGAGGACCTGAGGGTGTACAACTCGATCGCCAACTGGGGCGGGCGGGCGTTCCTGCTCACGCCCGGTGAAGAGCAGGTCCCGCGCGTTCAATACTGGGAGATCGGAAACGAGCCCGAGGTGGGCACCATCAGTGCTTTCCTGACCAATCATTACCTGAGTCCGACGAATTACCGGGACTACTACAAGTCGATTTCGCAGGCCATGCTGGCCGTGGACCCGACGCTCAAAGTCGGGCCGTGTCTGATCACGCCGTCGGACCCGGCCGGCAGCGGACAGTGGCTCACCGCGCTGGCCACCGACCCGGCGGCGCCGATCGACTTCGTCGGCTATCACCCCTATTACGGCGCGATCAAGTCGTACTGGGGCAGCCCCGAGGGGATGACCGGCACGCTGTGCGATTACCGCGCCTTCCTGCTGGCCAGGACGGCGGGCATCCGCTCGCTGCTGGCATCGGCGGGCCGGTCGAACGTCGACCTGATTGCCTCTGAATGGAACCCGGTGAACTGGGACGCGCCGGGGTACATGCAGTCATCGATGGCCAACGCCCTGGGCGTGGTCGAGACGTGCTTCTGCTTCGCCGAGGACGGCGTCCTGGGCGGCAACTTCTGGGAGCAGCCCCAGTCCAAGCTCGCGGTGTCCGGTGCGTTCGCCGGAATGGTCAGCGACATGGGCGATTCGTTGATCGCCTCCAGCACCGCCCTGGGCCTTCCGCCGAGTAACTGCGCCTTCCGCTTCTACGTGACCAAAAACCAGGGCGACGATTCGACGATGATGATCTGGGGAATCAACTTCAGCGACGACACGCCCGTCACGGTGAACTTCA